>NZ_QNRV01000027.1 GCF_003315195.1 Sutterella wadsworthensis
TTACAGTCTCTTGTCAAAGGCCTGACCACTGAATCCACAACCTAACTTTAGAAACCGCCGGATGCCGAACGGCACGTCCGGTGGTGTGGGAGGGAGCGAGGTGCAAATCCGCTCTCTACCCGATTTGGAATGACCTGTATCGTAGACGATGTACGCTGCGATGCTTGCTGCAATGCCCGCCTATAATCCGGCCTTCAGACCTGCCTTTAGCGGCAGAAAGCGTTCAGTTTTTTCTTTTGAGGAGGCCCACGGGAGCATCATGTCCAGCAATCAATACGAAACACTCCTCAAGGATATTTATGAACGGGGAGCGCACAAATCGGACCGTACCGGCACGGGCACGCGCTCGCTCTTTGGCTGCCAGATGCGCTTTCCGCTGGCTGACGGCTTTCCGCTTGTGACCACCAAGAAGCTCCATCTGCGTTCGATTATTTACGAACTGCTCTGGTTCCTCTCGGGCTCAACGAACATCAAGTACCTCCATGACCACAAGGTGACGATTTGGGACGAGTGGGCCGACGAAAACGGCGAACTCGGGCCGGTCTACGGCCGGCAGTGGCGTGCTTGGCCTACTTCGGACGGCCGCACGATTGACCAGATCTCAGAGGTGCTCGAGCGCATCAAGAAGAACCCCGATTCTCGGCGTCTGTTGGTAACGGCCTGGAATCCGGCTGAAGTGGACAAGATGGCGCTGCCGCCTTGTCACTGCCTCTTTCAGTTTTATGTCGCCGACGGGCGGCTTTCCTGCCAGCTTTATCAGCGCAGCTGCGACATGTTTCTCGGCGTGCCGTTCAATATTGCAAGCTATGCGCTTTTAACGCATATGGTCGCGCAGCAGTGTGATCTCGAACCGGGCGATTTCGTCTGGACGGGCGGCGACTGCCATATTTACGACAATCACCTTGAGCAGACGGCGCTGCAGCTCTCCCGCGAACCGCGTCCCTATCCGAAGCTCGTGATCAAGCGTCGTCCGGCGTCTCTTTTTGAATATGAGTATGAGGACTTTGAATTCGAGGACTACGATCCATGGCCGGGCATCAAGGCGCCGGTAGCTGTTTAAATCCGATTAACCCCCAAGTTTCTCGCGGAACCTTCAACCATGATTGAACTTATTGCCGCTGCTGCGCGCACCGGTGTCATCGGCGCCGAAAACAAGCTGCTCTGGCGCATCCCAGAGGATTTTGCCTTCTTCAAAAAGACAACGATGGGTTCGCCCGTGGTGATGGGAAGCCGTACTTGGGCTTCAATCGGACGGGCGCTCCCTGGGCGGCTCAACGTGATTGTGTCGCGACGACTGCAGCCTGCGGACATCTCGGCGAAGAACGTCGTGGTCGTGAAGTCGCTCAATGAAGCACTCTCGCTCGCTCAGGCGCGCTCTCGTACAGGGCGTGTTTTTGTGATCGGCGGCGGTGAAATCTACCGCCGGGCGATCGCCATTGCCGATCGAGTGTGGCTCACCAAGGTCGATCACGACTTTGAGGGGGATACCTATTTCCCGACCATTCCTCGCGGACGATTCAGAGGGGAATGTTTCCGTACGCTCTTGCCCTCTGCGAAGCGTCCTTGGCGGGTGGATTTTGAGTGCTGGACGAAACGTTCAGGCGCTTAACGCCTTCTGAAAAAAAGATGTCCACAGCGAGCCCGGCAGTGCAAATGCGTTTCCGGGCTTTTTGCTGAGTCATTGTGACCGGCCGCCGTTGGCGGCGGCGCACGGCTCTTCGACCCGCATAAGTCTTCGATGCTCAAACTTTTCCACAGGGGCAATGGGGTTTTTGTCCACAGATTCTGTGCATAAGTTAAGAACGTTCGGGGGAGAAGATTCGCCTTCCCCTCAAAATCAGATGCTTAAGGAGATGCTTAAAAATTAAGCATCTGTAAATTACTCATCTATTTGATATAAAAAGGTTTATTGGCGAATTCACAATCAACAGACAACAAAAAAGAGCCGTTGAATTTCTTCAACCGCTCCTAACTTATCTGCCTCAAAAACGAATGGTGCGCCAGGCAGGATTCGAACCCACGACCCTCTGGTTCGTAGCCAGATACTCTATCCAACTGAGCTACTGGCGCACGTGCTTCGCATTTGCGTGTCTTTGAAAATTTTGCTCATCAAAGACGGATCTGAGAAATATGGTGCGCCAGGCAGGATTCGAACCCACGACCCTCTGGTTCGTAGCCAGATACTCTATCCAACTGAGCTACTGGCGCACAAATTTCGCAGAAGGAGAACTATACATACTCGAAAGTGAAAAAGCAAGAGTTGCGAGAAAATATTCCCTGATCGAATGCAGGTATACCGCCGCAAACGAAGCGGCTGCTGCTGAGGAAACGAAAATGCCCGGGCAGTCTGAACTGTCCGGGCATTTTGAAGGAAGATTCACGTTTGGGCGGAAGCGATCACAGATCAATCCGCACGGCGCTGAATCTCGCTTACGAACCAATGACGGCCGTCATCATCCACTTCTTCCTGCTTAAGAAGACCGTGACCGGTCTGTCGGCAGAAATCGGAAAGGTCAGGCGTGCTGTGCGGATCGGTACTCCAAACCGCCAGCACGGCTCCGGGCGTCATCTTTGCAAGAGCCTTTTTGGCACGGAGAACAGGCATCGGGCACGAAAGGCCGGGAAGCCGCAGCGTCTCCACGCTCTGAGGTTCGTTGTGCACGTTCGTCATCAGAGCTTTCCTTCGATCCAGGCGCGGGCTGCTTCGAGCGCTTCCGGGAGCTTCTTGACGTCAGAACCGCCGGCCATGGCGAGGTCAGGCTTGCCGCCGCCCTTGCCGCCGAGGAGACCGGCTACGAAGCCGGCAAGCTCGCCGGCCTTCACGCGGCCAGTGAGATCCTTGGTAACGCCGGCGGCGAGCTGGACGCGGTCTTCACCGGTGACAGAGGCGAGAATCGCTACGGCGCTGCCGAGCTTGTCCTTGACTTTGTCCATCGTTTCGCGAAGCGCTTTGGCGTCTGCGCCGTCAAGACGAGCCAGCAGAACTTTCACGCCCTTGACGTCGCGGGCCTCAGCGATGAGCGCATCACCGGCCTTGGCGGCCATCTGGCTCTTGAGCTGATCAATGCCCTTTTCGAGCGTGCGGATCGTCGCGATGGCATCGGCAGCCTTGACGGGGACTTCGCTCACCGGGGCCTTGAATTCGCGGGCAGTTGCAGCAAGGAGGCTCTCCGTGTTCTGCACCCAGCTGAGTGCATTCATGCCGGTGACGGCCTCGATGCGGCGCACGCCGGCGGCGATGCCCGACTCAGACACGACTTTGAAGAACCCGATGTCGCCAGTGGCCTTGACATGCGTGCCGCCGCAGAATTCGGTGGACTTGCCGATGTCGAGCACGCGCACGACTTCACCGTAGCGTTCGCCAAAGAGCATCACTGCACCAGTCTTTTTGGCTTCTTCAATCGGAAGCACGCGCGTCTGAACCGGCGTGTTCTTGAGGATCTGCGCATTGACGATGCGTTCGACCTCGGCGATCTGTTCGGCTGTCACGGGTTTGCCGTAAGAGAAGTCAAAGCGCGTGGATTCGGGCGTCACCAGCGAACCCTTCTGGGCAACTTTGTCGCCGAGCACCGTGCGCAGTGCAAAGTGCATGAGGTGCGTCACGGAGTGGTTGCGGGCAGTGGCTTCACGGCGGGCTTCGTCGACCGCCAGGTCGAACTTGTCGCCCACGGCGACATGACCTTCAGCAACGTGGCACTGCAGGCCCGTCACGGCGGCCTTCACGCGGAAGGTGTCGAGCACCTTCAGAATAGCCGTGGCGTTCTTGGCTTCGCCCTGATCACCCACCTGACCGCCAGATTCCGCATAGAACGGCGTGCGGTTGAAGACCACTACGCATTCGCTGCCGGCTTCAACCCGGTCAACCGGCTCGCCGTTGGCGTAGAGCGCCACGACTTCAGCGTCTTTTTCGGTGAGGGTTTCGTAGCCCGTGAAGACCGTGTCGGCACCGGTGTAATCCAGGCCCTGAGCCATCTTGAATTTGGCCGATGCGCGAGCGGCGGCGCGCTGGCGTTCCATCGCGGCGTCAAATTCAGCCGTGTTGACCGAAATACCGCGTTCACGGCAGACGTCGGCCGTCAGGTCAGCCGGGAAGCCATAGGTGTCGTGGAGCTTAAAGACCACATCGCCCGGCAGGACGCCCGTTTTGTTTTCAGCAATAGCGGCATCGAGAATATCCATGCCCTTGCTGAGCGTCTGCAGGAAGCGGCGTTCTTCGGCCTCAATCACCTTTTCGATCTCATGGTTCATGAGTTCGGGATAGGCTTCGCCCATTTCCTTGCGGACGGCGTCGACGAGCTTATAGAAGAAGGGGCCGCGGGCGCCCAGTTTGTAGCCGTGGCGCAGAGCGCGGCGGCAGATGCGGCGCAGCACGTAGGCGCGGCCTTCGTTGCCCGGCACCACACCGTCAGCGACGCAGAAGGCGCAGGCGCGGATGTGGTCGGCGATGACCTTGAGGGACGGCGAGTTGATGTCGGCAGGAACCGTCGACACGCTTTCGACCGCGGCCTTGGCGGCAGCGAGCAGGTTCTTAAAAAGGTCAATGTCGTAGTTGCTGTGGACGCCCTGAAGCACCGTAGCAATACGTTCGAGACCCATGCCCGTGTCGATAGAGGGGCGCGGCAATTTATGCATTTCGCCCTTTTCGTCACGATAGAACTGCATGAAGACGAGGTTCCAAATCTCCATGTAGCGGTCGCCGTCTTCCTCGGGGCTCCCCGGAGGGCCGCCCTGGACGGAAGGACCGTGGTCATAGAAGATTTCTGAGCACGGGCCGCAGGGGCCTGTATCGCCCATCATCCAGAAATTGTCTGACATGTAGCGGGCGCCCTTGTTGTCGCCGATGCGCACGATGCGGTCGGCGGGAATACCCACTTCTTTATGCCAGATGTCATAGGCCTCCTGGTCTTCGGCGTAGACCGTCACCCAGAGCTTTTCCGGCGGCAGGTGGAAGTGTTCGGTGAGGAGCTCCCAGGCGAAATGAATGGCATCCTTCTTGAAATAGTCGCCGAACGAGAAGTTCCCGAGCATTTCGAAGAAGGTGTGATGACGGGCGGTGTAGCCGACGTTGTCGAGGTCATTGTGCTTGCCGCCGGCGCGGATGCACTTCTGCGACGTTGTGGCGCGCTTATAGGGGCGATGATCGAATCCGAGGTAGACGTCCTTGAACTGATTCATGCCGGCATTGGTAAAGAGAAGCGTCGGGTCGTTGCCGGGAACGACGGGGCTGGACGCCACAATGGTGTGACCTTTGCTTTCGTAGAACTTTAGAAAGGTCCGTCGAATGTCTGCGACTTTCATTGGAAATCGGTTTTAGTTGATCTGCTGCGTCGGTGCGTGTACCAAAGGGTCTGCTCTGCCGCCGGCGCGGATAAATGGAGAGATGCGTCATCCGCCGCTCTCCGGCAGGGATGATGGATCCGAAACTAATAATTTTAGACCTATTGGCCCGACAGAATCTTTCTCCGGACGGGTCTGTGCGTAAAAGATTGGGCGTTCGGCTTGATGCCGAACGCCCAATGATTCATATCAGACGTTTTCGAACGGTGTGTCAGGCAATGCGCGAATAGCCGCCGGCGCGATTAGATTCGCGCAGGTAGCGGTCAAACTGCATAGCGACGGCACGAACGAAGATCTTGCCCTTGGGGAGCACCACCAGGCGGTCGGGGTAAAGCTCAACCAGATCGTGATGAACATAGGGCTTCATCTTTCCAAGCTCGTAGGCGAAAACTTCGTCGAAATGGATGCCGAATTTGTCTTCCACATCCTTCTTCTTCAGCTCGAAGTTGCACATGATCTTCATGATCACATAACGGCGCAGCTCATCGTCTTCGTTGAGGTGATAGCCGCGGTTCGTGGCCAGCCGTCCTTCTTTAATGGCGGCGGCCCAATCGTCGAGTTCGCGGGGATTGCAGGCATAGGCGCTGCCGATCTTCGAGATGGAGGAGACGCCCAAAGCGACCATGTCGCATTCTGCTTTGGTCGAGTAGCCTTGGAAGTTGCGCTGCAGCGTACCTTCGATCTGCGCACGCGAGAGCTCATCGTCGATCTTGGCGAAGTGATCCATGCCGATGTAGCGGTAGCCGTTGGCGGTGAGGCGCTTGATGGCATCAAACATGATGTGCACCTTAGTCACTGTATCGGGCAGATCGGCGGGCAGAATTCGGCGCTGGGGCTTGAAGTGGTTGGGCAGATGCGCGTAGTGGTAGAGCGCAATGCGGTCGGGCGAGAGTTCAAGCACTTGGTCGATCGTCTGCGCAAAGGTTTCGCGGGTCTGCTTCGGCAGACCGTAGATCAGATCCATGTTGATGGAGTGGAACCCCTCGGCGCGGGCTGCATCCATCGTTTCCTTCGTCATTTCAAAGGGCTGAATGCGGTTGACCGCCTTCTGCACATCGGGATTAAAGTCCTGGACGCCCAGCGACATGCGGTTCAAACCAATTTCACGGAGCTTTTTCACCTTCGAGGGACCGCAGGTACGCGGATCCACCTCAATGGAGAATTCGCCGCCGGTTTTAGCGAGCGGGAAGCGCTTCGTGAGCGTGTCCATCATGAGTTCGAGCTCATCCTCGGTGAGGAACGTGGGGGTACCGCCGCCGAAGTGCAGCTGTTCGAGCTCCTGCGACCCCGTCAGATGCGCCTTCACCAGATCAGCTTCCTGACCGATTAAATCGATGTATGCCGCGCTGCGGCTATGGTCGCGCGTCACAATCTTGTTGCAGCCGCAGTAAAAGCACACATCGTTGCAGAACGGCACATGCACATAAAGTGAAAGCGGAGCCGGTTCTTTGGCTGTGCCGCGGCCCGCTAAAGCGCGGGCATAGTCTTCGGCAGTGAATTCGGCATTGAACCGGTCTGCTGTCGGATACGAGGTGTAGCGCGGAGCAGGCACGTCGAACTTCTTGAGGAGGTCCATGTCAGGCAGCTCGACGCCGCTGGTTTCCGAATTCGTCATTTTGTGGGGGCCTATGTTTAATTATGACTTGGGTTAAACTTCCTGCTATTATTTTGGAAGCTTGAGTGTCTTTCTTGATGATTATCAACGTGAGGATCAAGGTCGATTGGATCGAAGGGATTTTCCCTGCGAATTCATCTTTATGAGAGCCAACGCCTTGATTCTAGGCAGTCAAGATTATTCAAAAATTAGCTTTTCGAAGCTCCGCTCCCTGTATGTGGATTGTCGCCAATAAAGCGCTGCCGTCAGACGATACGTCTGCGGTGAGGCTTCTTAGCCTACGACTGCTGCATTCTCGTCCTCTGCTTCGGAACTATGAACAGCTGCCGGCCCATGACCCCTCAGGACCGGACGACACACCAAGATGAGGAAGAAGTGGTGGCACTTAATAATCCGGCAATGCTCCTGCGGTCAACGTGCTCGAACTGCAACCTGCGTGAATCCTGCCTCCCGACGGGACTGATCCTGAAGGAGATCGAGCGGCTTGAAGAACTGGTGACCGGCAATCGCCGGCGCATCAAGCGCGGAGAGTCGCTCTTTCGTGCCGGTGACCGTTTTGACACGCTCTACGCCGTCCGTCTTGGATTTTTGAAGAGCACGGTGATGAGCAGCGACGGCCGCGAGCAGGTGACCAACTTCTTTATGGCCGGTGAGATGATCGGCTTTGACGGCATTTCGAGCGGCGTGCATTCCTGTGACGTCACCGCGCTTGAAGATACGGAAGTCTGCGTCATCAATTACGACAAGTTTGAAGAGGCTGCGACCTCCATGCGCTCCATGGGCGCTCATGTGCTCAAGATGCTCTCGCGCGAAATCGTGCGTCAGCACGGCGTGATGCTGCTTTTGGGCTCGATGCACGCAGAAGAGCGTTTGGCGGCGTTCCTGCTTTCGCTTTCTCAGCGCTTTGAACAGCGCGGCTACTCGCGCAGTGAATTTGTGCTTCGCATGACACGAGCGGAAATCGGCTCCTATTTGGGCTTGAAGCTCGAGACCGTGAGCCGCGTTCTGTCGCGCTTCTCGCACGACGGGCTCATTGAGGTCAACCAAAAGCACGTTCGTATTTTTGATGCGGAAGGCCTGCGGGCCATCGTTTCAGGGGTGCCGCTTTCGGAGCAGCGCTAAGCCGCTAAACGTCTGACAGCACGTGTTCCTTCCAAAGGAGATGTTCGATTTTTTCGGATGTCTCCTTTTCTTTCATTCGGCCGCAGATAAAAAAAGGCCGCAACCTTGAGCGGCTGCGGCCTGAGACAGGAGGAAAGAGAGAGTTAAAGATTTGCGGTCGGGGCTCGCATTAAGCTGCGGGCTTGCCGAACGTATGCTTCATATCGCCCACGAAGAGAATCACGTAGATAAGGAGCGCAACAGCGAAGCCGAGCAGGCAGCACTGAGCCATGGACATGAACTTCATGGACGGGATGAGATACCAGCCACCCGCATCGGAATACATCTGGATGATGGATTCCTGCAGCGGAGAGAGCACGGTTCCGAGGGGGACATCGGAATTGTCATAGCCGCAGTCGCCGGTCGGCAGGAACCAGTCCGGAGCCCACTTTTCAAGCGGCAGACCGAACGGATAGTGCGGTTCGAGCGAGCAGCCCTGCATGCCAAAGAGGGCATCAAGGTCTTCAGAGTGAATGGCGTGGTGAATCGAGGAAAGCTTCACCGAGCACATGATGCCGTAGATGCAGCCGTAAACGCCGCACACATAGGCGATGATGCGCATGATGAGAGCCTTCGGCCAGGCGAGCGTGAAGAGGCAGCCGAACGTCATGCACAAGAACGCAAAGCGGATGTACACGCACTGTTCGCACGGCTTCATGTAGAGCCACACCTGAAACACGTTGTGGGCGATCAGCACGAGGCCAGCACTCAGGATGGCGATCACGAGCCAAGGCCAACGCGTCTGGGAGAACAGACCGATGCGGTCAAGAAGCGTATTCATTTCTCAGATCCTGAGGGATTACTTCTTGGAAAGTTCCGTGATGAGGTCAACGAGACCCTGAACGGAGCGGATGGACTTCGTCATGATGAGGTACTTGCCGTTGACGACATAGGCCGGAATGCCCTGAATCTTGGCGACGTCGTAGCTGGGCTTCCAGCTGTCAGCGAGCTGCTGAACTTCAGGCGTCTTGCGGGCGGCTTCGAATTCTTCAGCGGTGGCGCCGATCGCATCAAGACCGGTCTTGAGGAAGGCCGCTTCACCAGAGGCCCAGCGTTCGCCCTGACGGTGGTAAGCCTTGTAGATCGCATCCTTGGCTTTCTTGAAGATCGACTTGGGATCTTCCCAGTCGGTGATGCCGGCAGCCTTGTCGCGCAGCTGGCACCAGGCGAAGAGTTCAGAACCGGCACGGCCGTACTTGCCCTTCGTTTCAATGTGCACCATGTCGAACTTAAGGCCGGTGGCCTTTTCAGCAAGCGGAACCATCTTCGGGTCAACGCCCACGTCGAACTTGAAGCAGAACGGGCAGTCGTAGGACCAAACCTTCACGAGCTTGCCTTCACCGCCAGGAAGGGGCTTTTCAAGGGTGATGTAGTCCGCGTCCTTGCCTTCCGTAAAGGCGAAGGCGGCAGGAGCGGCGGCGGCAGTCGCAAACAGAACGGCAGAAGCGATGAAAGTGCGGCGAAGCATGGTGATGTGTCCTATTCCTTTATGTACAAAGTTCTGTACGGTTCGAATTCAGTGTGTCGATTCAAGACCCGTGCGTTTCCGAGTGAAAGGTTCGCGGGCCGACCGGCGCAAAAGCATCACAGGGCGACTCTTTAAAGGAGTACAGAGCGACGCTTAAGAACTAAGCGAGAAGGAGTATAAGAACGCCGCAGCCACTTTGGGTAGTGCTAAGTGTACGAAATACCTGAAATTGCGGGAATCTCCCCGCATCATCATATAGATTGAAAAAAGGGATTTGCGAATTGTGAAACTGCCTGTGCGTCAACGGCGCCGAGGGTGAATGACGACGCTAGGGGTGCGGCAGCCGGAGAGTTTTGGGGTGTTTGCAGGAATGGCTCGCAATCACGTCGGAGCCAGTATTCACTCATCCGCAGACAAAAAAAGCCTCGCAGGCGTTTTCCCGTCGCCCGCGAGGCTCAACCCTCAATTTTCTCAACCTAAAGTCAGGAGAAATTACAGTGGAAATCTGTTCTCTCACCAGAATTCCGCTGTGAGAAAACTATATCTAGAAAACACCTCTGCAGGCTTTACAGAATGTTCAAGGGGTGCAACAAAAGGTGACGCAAGTTTCGACATGCTGATGACAGCGGCAAATGAAGGCCGGCGCCTGTTTGCTGCCAAAGACTGCAGCGCTGCCGGCAGGTGCCGAGTTACCGGCTTCCAAAGGCCTTTTTTGAACAGCAAAAAAAACCTCGCAGGCGTTTTCCCGTCGCCCGCGAGGTTCAACCCTCAATTTTCTCAACCTAAAGTCAGGAGAAACACGATGAAATCGTCTCTCTCGTCGCTTTCATCGTGAGAAAACTATAACCCGATAAGCCTGCCATAGGGATTTCTAATTGGTGAAGGCTGCAACAAATCATGAATGGTCTGCGGCACTAGGCCTTTTAGGCAGTTCATTCGAATTGCATTAAAGATATTGCCTTACCAATATGGTCTTGCATTGGTGCGTCGATAGGTTTCAAGCGGCTCCACAGCAATAGAAGCAATTTCACTGGCCGTAAGACCTGCAACACGTTCCTTGCCTGCGTAACCGTGCAGCATGACGGCGCCAAGCACTGATTCCACTGTGTCGTAGCGCTGCCCGAGGAAGCTTGCAATCATGCCTGAAAGCACGTCGCCGCTGCCCGCAGTGGCGAGCGAAGCCGTAGCGTAGGGACTGAGCCATGTGCGAGAGCTTCGCATGGCAATAAGCGTGCCCGGTCCTTTCAGAACGGTGATGGCGCCAGTCTGCAGGGCAATATCACGAACGGCATTGACGCGGTCGCTCTGAATGATCTGAGGCGTCACTTTCAGCAGTCGGGCGCCTTCAGCTTCATGCGGCGTAAGGACGGTGGCTACTGTGCGGTGCAGCAGTGTGGTAAGGAGCGCTTTGTCCCCGGCAATGAGGTTGAGGGCATCGGCATCGAGTACGAGCGGGATATTCGAGGCCAGAGCGGCTTCAAGCCGAGCCTTGGCAGCGGCGCTCTGTCCGAGTCCAGGACCAATAACGGCAGCGGTGAAGCGGCTGAAGTCAAGCGGGGTGCTCGAGAACATCAGTTCCGGCGCGACCGGGTCCACCATCATGGCGTTGGGCGTAAGCAGCTCAACCGTTACGGTCCCAGCCCCCATGCGCAGCGCCGCACGGGCTGAAAGGAGCGCCGCGCCGATGTGGCCTTCCGCACCACCCACGACGGCAACGTGCCCGAAGGTGCCCTTGTGGGAGAACTTCGGACGAGGCTGGCAAATGTGATCAAAGTCGGAATACTCGATGAGGCCCAGACGCGTGAGCGGAACGGAAACGTCGAGTTCGCTCACAACCACTGCACCGGCCGCGTCGACGCCTTCATTCATGTAGAGTCCGGATTTGGCCGAGAGGAATGTAACAGTGGCATCAGCGGTTACGCCGGGCATCGTGCCGACCCAGTGACCGGTTTCGCTGTGAAGTCCAGAGGGCACATCCAGAGCCAGTCTGAAGCATTGGCGTTCGTTGAACCAGAGTATGGCGTCCAGATAGTCGCCGGTGATCGGGCGCTTGAGACCTGTGCCGAAGAGGCCGTCCACAACGGCATCGGCCTTTTCTGTCATGTATGGGTCGGAGATCACGGTGCCGCCGAGGGCGATCCAGTCGGCAAGCATTTCGCGGGCGAGCTCAGTCTTGGGTTCTCCGCCGGGCATGACGAGCTGCACCGTGTGACCGAGGCGCTTGAGCTCACAGGCGCAGACAATGGCGTCGCCGCCGTTATTGCCTGGGCCGGCAAGCACTGTGACGTGCGGACACGGCAGACGTTCGTCGAGCCACTTTGCGGCGAAGGTGCCCGCACGGCGCATCAAAGTGTCTAGGCCCATGCGCACGGCGCAGCGGGCTTCGAGTTCACGCGACTCTTCAAGGTTCATGATGGTTCGACTCATCTTGGGTCCTTTCGATGTATGAGAGCGGATTTCACTGGTATGCAGCGCAGATGCTGTGCGCAGCTCTCAATTTTTCAACAGTGCCGTCATTCTAAAGGCGGATCAATCAGATGGATCAAGGCGCACCGAAAAGCGCCCGTGAAGGCACAATATCAACATCAAATGTTTTGTCCGTTCGCATGAACACCCGAGTTCCATCATGAGCCGCATTCCGCTTATTCAATTGCCTGCGCCCCGTGCAGAGCGCCCCAATGATCCGCTTGAAGAGAAGACTTTCAAAGAGGAGGTGCTTTTTAACAGCAGTTTCGTAAAGATGGTGAGAGACGATATCAAGCTGCCTGACGGGGGACTTTCCAAGCGTCTCTACCTGACTCATGGCGGAGCCTGCGCCATGGTTGCGCTCGGCGACGACGGCACCATTCTGCTCGAACGCCAGTGGCGTCATCCGCTCAAGCGCAGCTTCTGGGAACTGCCCGCGGGAAAAATAGACCCCAATGAAGAAGAAATCGCCTGCGCTAAGCGTGAGTTGATTGAGGAGTGCGGCGTTCAAGCGCAGGAATGGACCAAACTCGGCGTTATCAACAATGCGATCGGCTACAGCAATGAGCACATCGCCATCTATCTGGCCAGAGGTCTCACTGAAGTTGAGCAAAAGCTCGACGAAGGCGAGTTCCTGGAGGTTTACCGTGTGCCGTTTGGCGAGGCTTGGGAGATGGCTGTTGACGGACGCATTACGGATGTGAAAACCATTTCGGGCATTTTTTGGCTCAAAGCCTGGTTTGAGCGAAAGGGACTTGAACCCTAAAAGACGTTCGGCCGTCCTTTTCTGCCCAAGCACTCTGGCCGTCGGCAGTGTTTGCCGGCGGCGCAGAAAGTGCGAGGCGGATGAAGTGTGTTCACACCGCCGAGAGGTGCTTCATGCGGCTAAGCAGCATGCGCAGTGCAAACAGCATGAGCGCAGAGACTAAAACGCAGATGAGCGCCATCGCCATTGCAACCGAGGCCGAGCCTTGCTCGAACTCGTTGACAATAAAGGTTGAAATCACCAGAACATCGGGCGGCGAAATGAGGCTTGCCGCAACAAGTTCGCGCAGCACGATGATGAAAATCATGATGAAGCCCTGTACGATGCCGACGGCAATGAGGGGCAGCGTGATGCGCGTTAAGACGAAGAAAGGTGATCCGCCGCAGACGCTGCCGGCTTCTCTGAGTGACGGGCTCACCTGCATCCAGGCAGACGTCGTGTACTGGATGGCGTAGGGCAGAAAGAGTATGACGTATACCAGCACCATAAAGCCCATGGTGTTGTAGAGCGGTACCCAGGTGTAGATCTGGTTCCAAAAGAGCATCAGACCGATTGCCATGACAATACTGGGGAGCATTTCTGGGAGCAGTCCGATGCCTTCCAGAAGGCGTCCCATCCGTCCAGAATGACGGATGAGCCAGACGATGACAGTGCCGAGAAAGCTCGCAATTACGCCGACTGAAAGCGCAAGCATCAAGGAGGTGACGAAGGCGTCGAGCCCCTTTGCGTTTTCGGTAAAGAGCTCAACGTAGTGCATCAGCGTAAAGTTGCCGAGCGCCAGCCCATATCCTCGAATCTTAATGAGCGAGGTGGCGATCACGGAAAACCATGGCACACCGACGGCAAGGACGAGCACGATGCCAATGTATAAAGCGGCAGCGCGGCGCGGCCAGCCGGAGAGTTTCCAGAAGGCCGGACGTGCACCCTTGGCGCCGACCAGCCGAAAAGAGCGGTTGGCAGTGATCCAGCTCTGAAGCATCCACATCGCCATGCAGATCGTAATGAGAATGAGCGAGAGGGTTGCCGCAGCTCCGAAATTGACCGGAGCAGTTGTGGCATAGGCATGGATCTTCGTGGTGAAAACGTCAAAGCCGATGCGCCGGCCCAATGTCGACGGCGTGCCGTACTCTGCAAGCGTCTTAACAAAGACGAGGAGCATCGCAATTGCATAATTGCCGGTCACAAGCGGCAAAAGGACTTGCTTTAAGCGTTTGCTGAAACCCGCACCGGAGACTGCCGCGGCTTCCTCAAGATTGCCGGGCACACGCATCAGCGCATTCTTCATGATCGTCGTCATGAAGGGAAGCGCGTGGAGACTCATTACGAAAACGAGCCCGCCCAAGCTGAAAAATGCCGGCGTAACTGCGCCTGCTGGCGGCAGAAGCTGTTCGAGCAGTCCGCGCTTTTGCATGAAAAGAATCCAGCCCATCGCACCGATGTAGGGCGGCGTCATGAAGGGGATCAAAAGAGCGACATCGAGCCAATGACTTTGCCCCCAGGATGTGCGGGAAAGAAGCAGGGCCAGAGGGGTGGCCATCACCGTTGTGAGCACAACGACCAAGCCGGCAAGCACGATCGAATTGACGACCGTTTCGACATTCTCTGAAGCAAGCGCCGCATCCAGTGCATGCTGCACAAGCAGGGATTCATTCTCGCTGCCGGTGAAGGACGTGATGAAAATGCTTCCCAGAGGACAAACGATAAAAATGACGAGTGCGGCAAGCGCAACAATAGCGGAGAGCCGGACGCCGGCAGATGCGCTCGGATGCATGCGTACCTCGATAATTTGAAAGATGACTCAGCCGCCGGGATGTTCTGGCGGCTGAAATTTGCTGGTTTCGCGGATGAGGTTTAACGATTGCCTTTGGTCATCTGCAGAAGTTTGGCTGCTGCATCATCAGACTGCTGCATCATCGTGTTCCAGTCGAGATTGCTGAAAGTACGGATGTCATCGAGCCCCAGACGGCCGCTTGCCTTGACGTCCGTACGCCCCGGCAGAAGGAAGGCCTGAGCCACCAGTTTTTGCGCATCATCTGAGAGCAGGTAATCAATGAAGGCGCGTGCTGCCGCTTCGTTCTTCGTCGACTTCAGAATCATCGCCGGGCGCGGGTTCACAACGGTCCCGGAGGCCGGGTAATAAATGCCGATGGGTTCGCCCTTCTTAATCTGCGAGTAGGCGTTGTAGTCAACGCCGGCAACCAGAATGGCTTTGGCTCCCGTAAGGACGGATTCAAGCGCTGCCTTATTGGCGCCCGCGACAGCCAGTCCGTTTTTCGCCATGCCTTCCCAGGTGGCCCAATCGCCCTTTGTGGCATATAGATAGCCCGCGAGGAAGTCTTTGCATGAGCCGGATTTTTCCGGATCGGGAATGGCTATTTGACCTTTGAACTTGGGATCGGCCAGTTCCTTCCAGTCGGCATTGAGATTCGGAATAAGCGTCTTATTCCAGATGACGCCCATTGCGGAGGCTGATGTGCCAAAGAGTGTGCGGTCCGCGTCAATGAAGTCGGAGCGCAGTTTTTCAGCATTTTTGGCGTCCGGGTACGAAGCGAGAATGCCGGATTGCTTGACGGCAAGGCCATCAGACCAAGAGGCGAGCACGACGACGTCGGCAACGGGATTGCTTTTTTCTGCTTCCAGACGAGCGAGAATCTTGCCCGTGGTGCCTTCAAAAAGCTTTACCTTAATGCCGGTCTGTTTTTCAAATTGAGCAACATACTTGGCATTGAGTCCAGTGGGCGAAGGCATGTAGACGGTAACGACGCCTTCATCGGCCTGAGCTGCCGAAAAGGGACTCGCGAAAAGAACGGCTGCAGAAACGGCTGCGGCTAAAAGATTTTTGGACATATTCAGTACCTTCCTGAAAGATGAATGCGTTTGAAGTCAGCCGCCGACGGTGACTATCCCGGCAGGATTAACGGCAATGTGAATCTGAGAACCAATGGTTTGCGGCGCGCTGTGGGCAAGCCGCCAGTGTTTGTCACCGACACTCACATCAATAAGCCAGCGGCCCCCGATGTATTCCGTTTGTTCGACGCGAGCGGTGAAAATGAGAGAATGATTAGACGATGAATTCTCTTCTAAATCAATGATTTCAGCGAACTCTGGACGAAACATGCGTTGATCATCAATGAAATTGGATTGCCCGACAAACTCAGCTACGAAGCGAGTGGCTGGATGCGTGTAAATGTCGATTGGCGCCCCGGCTTGCTCGAGTGCGCCGTGATTCAGCACGAGGATGCGGTCGCTCATGCTCATCGCTTCTTCCTGGTCATGCGTCACAAATATGGAGGTCATGGCCAGGGCACTGGTGATTCGTTTAATTTCGCCGCGCATGGTTTCACGCAGCTGAGCGTCAAGCGCAGAGAGCGGTTCGTCAAAGAGAACAATTTTGGGGCGTGAAACGATTGCTCGGGCAAAACCGACCCGCTGCTGCTGTCCGCCTGAGAGTTCCGAAACGCGCCGGCCGGCAAAGTCGGCCAGACCGACAAGTGAAAGCGCGTCTGTCACTTTGGATTTCAAGTCGCTGAGATCTTTGCGTGCACGCAGAGGAAATGCAACGTTTTCGAAAACCGTCAGATGCGGCCAGAGCGCAAAATCTTGGAATACGAACCCGATATTGCGTTTCTCAGGGGGCAGATTGAGACCCAAATCGGCGCTGAAGACGGGCTTGCCGTCAAAGAGAATCTCTCCGGCATCAGGCGTTTCCAATCCTGCAATCATTCGCAGGAGCGTGGTCTTGCCGCACCCTGACGGACCCAGGAGCGTAGTAAATGCACGGCTGCTGAATTCAATGGTGAGCGGCGGAATCACTGTTACGCCTTGGAAGGACTTCGTGATGCCGCGAAGCGCAATACTCATGTTCTGTTTCCAGTTTTCCAACCGCCATATTGGCGGAAGGATTTGAAAAGGAAAGAATTTCTAACCCTACGAGCTTGCGAGTCTATAAAGCATGCATCAAGTTTTAATGAAGCAATGATGACGATTTGATGACGCCGAGCGGTTTCGCTCTTTCACAATTAGCCCATGCCAAGCGCAGTCAAAGAGGTGTAGGTTCTTTGCACCATGAATGACATGACGTCGGTATGCAGTGTGCAGACCGAGGATTGCGATGAGGAGTTTTGGATGACGGAAGTGGTATTAAAAGTTGGGGAGCCCGCGCCGGATTTTGCATTGAAGGATGACCACGGCTGCGTGCGCACGCTGAAGGATTTCCAAGGCAGGAAACTGATTCTTTATTTTTATCCGGAAGACGAAACGCCTGGATGCACCATCGAGGCTCAGGGATTTCGTGATCACCTTGAAGACTTTGCGCGAGCCGGATGGCAGGTGGTCGGCGTCTCCAACGACGATGTGGCGGCGCACTGCGGGTTCCGTGATCATCACGGCCTGAATTTCCCGCTGCTCTGCGATGTGGACCGCATACTTTCGAATGACTGCGGACTGATGTCCGAACAGGTGAAAGATGGGAAAACGCGCATCCGCATCAATCGATCAACTTTGTTGATCGATGAAAACGGACGGCTTCTCAAAGTGATGAAAGGCGTCGTTGCGCGTGAACATGTTGCAGAGCTTTTGCAGATGCTTTGCAGCAAGTGAAAGAATTTGCTGTTACGGAGTTGGGGTGGTGAACCGCTCTCTGGGCAAATCTATGAGCATCCAGAAGGCATCAGCGTAGAAAGGATCGGCAAGATGATGCTCAACCGTGGACGGTAGAGGAATGACTTCCTTCAAGTCCAAGACGCATTCCATCCATCCCTCAGCGGCTTCTTTAACCATGCTTTCGAGTTCTTTGAGGCTGCTGCCCATTGTGATGGCGCCTGGGAGGTCTGGAACAGAAGCGGAAAAAGCACCCTTATCTTCTTCCCAAACAGCGACAGGATATCTCATGAAAACACGTGTGGACAGATGTATTAAACGTTATTAACTCAAGCGTCTATCTTATAGCATGGAATGCCTGTTGCGCTTTTTGCCACTTGTTTGTCTGTATATGTCGTTTAATTTTTGCGGCAGACATAAGAAAAAAGCTCCGCCAATCAATATTGGAAGAGCTTTCTTCTGCCTCACGCATAAGCAACAATGGCGGAGAAGGAGGGATTCGAACCCTCGAGGCCCGCATTTTGGACCTGCACCCTTAGCAGGGGTGTGCATTCGACCTCTCTGCCACTTCTCCGCATCATTGTTTTGGATGCGCAGAGGCATGTAATCTGTGGTGCGCCAGGCAGGATTCGAACCCACGACCCTCTGGTTCGTAGCCAGATACTCTATCCAACTGAGCTACTGGCGCACTGAGAAGGGGAATTGTGCATTCGTTTTAGGGAAAGTGCAAGTGTTTTAAGGGTGTATGCCGTATTTGCGTGATGATTAAATAAGGTGAAAACACAAGTTGAAAAAGAAATAACTTGATGAAGACGCGCCTCGCAACCAGTAAAATAATGGGCTTCAATCGGGCGCACTTTCCCTTTCCGAAAGATGACGGAGACTATGGGCGCATCGGTTCAACTCTCATCCCATTCGGCCGCCTTTGAAGCGCCCGACCACATCGGCATGACTCCACGATTAAGCCTTCGCAACATTACGAAGCGCTATCCGGGCATTACAGCAAACGATCATGTATCGCTTGATATTGCGCCCGGTGAGGTGCTCGCCATCCTCGGCGAGAACGGCGCGGGCAAGTCCACCTTGATGAAAATCATCTACGGTGCCGCCCGTCCAGACGAGGGCGAAATTTCTTTTGACGGGCATCCGCTCGGCGTTGAAACCCCTGCACAGGCGCGTGAACTCGGCATCGCAATGGT
This sequence comes from Sutterella wadsworthensis, assembly GCF_003315195.1. Classification (GTDB taxonomy): domain Bacteria; phylum Pseudomonadota; class Gammaproteobacteria; order Burkholderiales; family Burkholderiaceae_F; genus Sutterella; species Sutterella wadsworthensis. The sequence continues at coordinate 18,612 of NZ_QNRV01000027.1, forward strand.
GCACCAGCATTTCGCGCTTTTCGATACGCTTTCGGTTACGGAAAATGTAGCGCTTGGTCTTTCGACCGGTATTTCGGCTGCAGAGATCGAACGTGAAATTCGCTTGCTCGGCGAAAAGTACGGTTTAGAGGTGGATCCCGCCTCGGTTGTGATGGAACTCTCCATGGGTGAGCGCCAGCGCGTTGAGATTCTTCGCGCGCTGATGACTAAGCCGAAGCTCCTCATTCTGGATGAGCCGACTTCCGTCCTCACGCCGCAGGCAGTGCGCAAGCTCTTCAAGACACTGCATCAGCTTTCGAGCGAGGGTGTCTCCATTCTCTTTATTTCACACAAGCTCGATGAAATCCGTGAGCTTGCAGACCGCTGCGTTGTGCTTCGCGCAGGCAAAGTTGTGGCGAGCGTTGATCCGAAGGCTGAAAGCGAGGAAAATCTTGCCCGCCTTATGATCGGCAATGATCCGCCGACGGTGCGCGAAGGCACGGCCAAGGCTGGCGAAGTGGTTTTTGAGATGCGTCATGTCAGCGCGCCCGGATCGACGCGCGTCTGCGGTATTGAAGATGTATCGCTTGCCGTGCGTGCGGGTGAAATCGTTGGCATTGCCGGCATCTCGGGCAACGGTCAGGCTCGCTTTATGGCGGCAGCTTCAGGGGAGTATCTGTGCGAGGCTGATCGCGTTTTGCTCTTTAATTCGCCCGTCGGAGAGCTCGATACGCATGCCCGCCGTATTTCCGGACTGCGCTATGTGCCCGAGCAGCGTCTCGGTCATGCGGCAGTGCCGGAATTGTCGCTCACGGCCAATACCTATCTCACCGGCGACTCGCTGGTGCGCAGCGGCTTTATTCTCCGCGACCGCGCAAGAAGTTTTGCCAATCTCGTCATTGAGCGCTTTCACGTGAAGACGCCGAATGCTGAAAAAGCTGCCGGCAGTCTGTCGGGCGGCAATCTTCAGAAATTTATTATGGGACGTGAGATTCTCAATCGTCCTCGGGTTCTCTTGGTTCATCAGCCGACTTGGGGTGTCGACGTTGGTGCTGCTGCCGTTATCCGCAACAGCCTTATCCGACTGCGCGACGACGGCGCTGCGATCATCGTTGTCAGTGAAGAAATCGACGAACTCTTTGAGATCTCCGACCGTATTGCCGTGATGTACCGCGGAGCGCTGTCTCCGGCGGTGCCAAAGACCACGATTTCCATTGAGGAAGTCGGCCGCTGGATGTCCGGTCTCTGGCCAGACTCTCCCTTCACGCAGAAAACCTCGGAGGCGCACTGATTATGCTTCAGTTTCCGATTGCCATGACGCCGCGCACCGAGCCCGCTCGTGCACTGGCTTGGCTTTCTCCTGTGATTGCCTTTGCGCTCACAGTTTTTACGGGCTTTTGTCTTTTTGCCGCATTGGGTCAGGATCCCGTAAAGGCGCTGGGCGTCTTTTTTATCGCGCCGCTCGATTCGCTGCGCGGATGGACTGAAATCGCTGTCAAGATGACGCCGCTGCTGCTCTGCGCTGCGGGCCTTGTGGTCTGCTTCAAGGCCAACGTTTGGAATATTGGCGCCGAAGGCCAGCTGATCGCCGGCGCCATTACGGGCGGCGTGGTGGCGCTCGCCTGTGATCCGTCTTGGGGCCGTTGGTATGTCGTTCTTGTGATGCTCGCATCAGCCGTGGGCGGTGCGGTCTGGGGCGGATTCACGGCGCTTTTGCGTCACAGATTTCATGCGAACGAAATTCTCGTTTCTCTGATGCTGGTGTATGTCGCGCAGTTTCTGCTCGCTTGGTGCGTACAGGGACCAATGCGCGATCCCATGGGTTTTGGTTTCCCTCAGACGAAGCTTTTTGAAACAGGGGCGATGCTGCCGGTGCTCGAGGGAACTCGTCTCCATGCCGGTGCGCTGCTGGCGCTCTTTTCTGCGGTGGGCGTATGGCTCCTGATGGATCGAATGGCGCTCGGCTTTCAGTTCAAGGTCTCCGGCATGGCGCCCTTTGCTGCGCGCTATGCGGGCTACCATCCGGGCAAACTCATTTGGGCATCCATGCTCATTTGCGGGGCGCTTGCTGGTCTGGCTGGCGGCATCGAAGCCTCTGGTCCTCTTGGTCAGCTCACACCGACTATTTCTCCGGGGTATGGATTTGCGGCCATCATTGTGGCCTTCGTCGGGCGTCTCTCGCCGCTTGGCTGTATTCCTGCAGCCTTTGTCATGGCACTCTTTTATCTTGGCGGCGAATTGGCGCAGAGCCGTCTGGGGCTGCCGAGTTCGATCACGGGCGTGTATCAGGGACTCCTTCTCTTTTTCATTCTCGCTTGCGACACGATGATTTTTTACCGTCTCTCCTGGCGAGGCCATTCGGCTGACGCGGGCAAGGAGGTTCGATAAATGTCGATTGCTGCCTCCATCATTGCCTCGACTTTAAATGCCGGCACGCCGCTCCTTATCGCGGCGGCAGGCATCGTGATTCATGAGAAGTCGGGTGTTCTCAATCTTGGCATTGAGGGCATCATGCTCATGGGTGCGGTCACGGGTTTTACCGTCACGCTTTCTACGGGTTCCTTTGCGCTCGGGTTCCTCGCCGGCGCGGGCGTCGGTATTCTGCTCGGACTCCTCTTTGCGTTTTTTACGCTCGGCATGCATGCCAACCAATATGCCGCTGGCCTTGCATTGTCGCTTTTCGGCGCGGGACTCTCGGCCTTTATCGGCAAACCGCTCCAGGGACAGGCGCTCGCGGAGCGCAGTGTGTCGGGCATTCCCGGGCTCGAAAATATTCCATTCTTTGGTGAAGCTTTCTTTTCGCAGCACATCTTGGTGTACGGCGCCTGGGTGCTGATCGCTGCAGTTTGGTACTTCCTTTTCAGAACGCGTGCGGGTCTGGTGCTTCGCGCTGTCGGCGAGTCGCCGCAGTCCGCTTTTGCGCTGGGCTACCCGGTGCTGCGCATCCGACTCTTTGCTGTGCTCTTCGGCGCGCTTTGCTCGGGTGTGGCGGGTGCTTATTTGTCGTTGGTTTATACGCCGCTCTGGGTCGAAGGCATGACGGCCGGCCGCGGGTGGATTGCATTGGCACTGGTGACTTTTGCAACCTGGCGGCCGCTGCGCGTGGTTGTCGGCGCTTACCTTTTCGGCGGCGTGACGATGCTGCAGTTCGCCTTCCAGGGGATGGGCATTTCCATTTCGCCGCAGTTCATGGCAATGACGCCTTATCTCGCGACGATTCTCGTGCTTGTGCTGATTTCCCGGAACCCCGCTTGGATTCGCCTCAACGTTCCTGCGTCGCTCGGCAAACCTTTTTCGCCTAAAGGCTGAGAACCTGCAGCGGGCTGACGCGCTGCCAAGAGTTCAGTTTTTTCGGGCAACAGTTTTTCTTAATTTCATTGTTCTCAAAAGGAGTCAACGAAGATGAACAAGCGCTTTGCTTTCAAGCTAGCATTCGCTGGTGCTGCCGCCTTGGCGCTCACGGCCTGCGGTGAGAAGACTGAACCGCCGAAGGCGGCTGAGCCCGCTAAGACCGCTGCTGCTCCAGCAGCTGCGAAGGAGCCTTTGAAAGTCGCTTTCATGTATGTGAGCCCGGCCAATGAAGAAGGCTGGTCTACTCAGCATGACATTGCCCGCCGCGCGGTTGAAGCGAAGTTCGGCGATAAGATCAAGGTGACAACCGTTGAGAATATTCCCGAAAATGCGGATGCCGAGCGCGTGCTGCGTGATTTGGCTCAACAGGGCAATAAGCTCATCTTCGCCACTTCGTTTGGCTACATGAACTCTGTTCTCAAGGTCGCCAAGGAATTCCCGGATGTGAAGTTTGAGCACGCTACGGGCTATAAGACTGCGCCCAACGTGGCCAACTATTCCGCGCGCTTTTATGAAGCCCGCTATCTTGCGGGCAAGCTCGCGGGTGCAACCACCAAGTCCAATATCCTCGGCTATGTTGCCGCGCTGCCGATTCCAGAAGTGCTTCAGGGCATCAATGCCTATACGCTCGGCGCTCAGAGCGTCAATCCCAACATTGAGGTCCGCGTTGTCTGGACCTCCGCTTGGTATGACCCGGGCAAGGAGTCCGATGCTGCCAAGTCGCTGATTGGTCAGGGTGCCGACGTTATTACGCATCACACCAATTCTTCGGCGGTTGCTTCGGCCTGTGAAGAAGCTAAGATCCCGGTGATTTCCTACAACACTTCGATGAAGCGCGCTGCGCCCACGATGCTGATCGGCGGCGTTATTCATATTTGGGATGAGTTCTATGCCGGCCGCATTCAGGCCGTCATGGACGGAACCTGGCAGCCTCAGTCCATCTGGGGCGGTGCGCCTGAACACATGATCGACCTCGTGGACATTAAGGCGACGGATGCCGTCAAGGCCGACATTAAGGCTGCATACGACAAGATGGCAGCCCGCGAGTTCCATCCGTTCACCGGTCCGGTTGTTGACAATACTGGCCGTCAGGTCTTGGCTGAAGGACAGAAGGCTACCGACGCCGATCTGCTCACGATGAGCTGGCTCGCCAAAGGCGTGGCCGGCAAACTTCCGAGCGGAAGCTAATATTCATTGACGTTCATCGTTGGGACCGCATATTGAGATGCAGGTTCGGCTTTTCAGCCGAGTGCTCAGATATCGGTCCCAATTCATTGTTCGAATTTTTGTTTTTGGAGTTCTCCAATGATGCAGAAGCGTACTGCTTTGAAGTTGGTCCTGGCCGGCGCCGCTGCGGCGATGCTCGCGGGCTGCGGCGACAAAACCGAAGCACCCAAAGAGGCTGCCGCACCGGAAAAGACCGCTGCCGCTCCCGCCGATAAAGCTGCAGGCCCCTACAAAGTGGCTTTTGTCTATGTGAGTCCGGCGAGTGAGGAAGGCTGGTCGCGTCAGCACGACCTCGCCCGTATCGCGCTCGAAAAGGTATATGGCGACAAAGTAAAGTTCACGACGGTAGAGAACATTCCCGCCGGAGCTGACAGCGAACGCGTGCTTCGCGACCTCGCGCAGCAGGGCAACAAGCTCATCTTTGCGACCTCGTTCGGCTACATGAACTCGGTTCTCAAGGTCGCCAAGGAGTTTCCGGACGTTAAGTTCGAGCATGCGACGGGTTATAAGACTGCACCCAACGTGGCCAACTATTCGGCCCGCTTTTATGAAGCGCGTTATCTTGCCGGCAAACTAGCTGGTGCGATGACGAAGACGAACGTTTTGGGCTACGTCGCTGCCGTTCCGATTCCTGAAGTCCTCCAAGGCATCAATGCCTATACGCTTGGCGCTCAGAGCGTCAATCCCAATGTTGAAGTTCGCGTAGTCTGGACTTCGGCTTGGTACGATCCGGGCAAGGAATCCGATGCCGCCAAGACGCTCGTCGGTCAGAAGGCCGACGTGCTCACGCATCACACCGATTCGCCGGCCGTTGTGGCTGCCGGTGAAGATATGAAGGTCCCGGTGATCTCCTACAACACGTCTATGAAGCGCATTGCTCCGACAATGCTTTTGGGCGGCGTGGTTCAGAGCTGGGAGGAGTTCTACACCGGCCGAATCAATGCTGCGATGGACGGCACCTGGAAGTCCCAGTCGATCTGGGGCGGCATCCCCGAACACATGGTGAATCTGGTGGACATCCGCTCGGATGCGCCTCAGTCGGTGCAGGACGATATTCAGGCGGCCTACAACAAGATGGCGGCCCGCGAATTTTCACCCTTCACGGGGCCGATCGTGACGAACGAAGGCCAGACCGTGGTTGAGGCCGGCAAGACGGCTCCCGACGATGTGCTCCTCAATATGAACTGGCTCGTCAAAGGGGTCGTGGGTAAAGTTCCGACAATGAATTGATGCGGCAGAGCGAAGGCTTAGTGCTTTCGCGCTGACGTTCAGAAAATTCAACTCCGGCTGGATTCGTTCAGCCGGATTTTTTTACCCGTCCGGCTGCGGAAAGGTCATGGGGAAAAGTCAAAACTTGTGCGTGCGTTTCAGCCGCTCAGTCATCATCGGATGACTTTGCTTTTGGGAATAAGAGGTTATGGGTGCTATACGCCTCGCAGGCGTGAAAAATTGTTCCGAAAGTGTCAGTAATGCTTCGCCAAATGAGGGTCAAAGCGTAAAATTTTTCTGCTTGATGCGTTTCGCCAGCAGGCTGACGGTGTTTCGCAAAAGCTTTGGACCAGCATAAATTTTGACGCGCCGCGCACAACTTAAGAAAAAGGACGGGCCGTGCAGAACTATTCCCTTATCACGAGTCTCGTAACCGGCTTCGGCCTTGCGCTTCCCTTCGGTTATCTCGCCGAACGTTTCCTTCGGTCACCCGCCCTGGTGGGCTACATTCTGGCAGGCGTGGCAGTAGGCATTATTCCGGGACTGCCGCCTGTGAACGAAGCCATGATTGAGCAGCTCGCAGAAATCGGCGTGATGCTGCTGATGTTTGGTGTGGGTCTGCACTTTTCCGTTAGAGATCTTCTGAACGTGCGCACAGCCGTTGTGCCTTGGGCGGCTGTTCAGATGATGGTGACGGCTATTCTGGGCGCCTGCGTCGCCATGGGTTTTTGGCACTGGTCGTTTGGTGCGGCAGTGCTCTTTGGGCTCACCATTTCGTGCGCTTCAACGGTGGTGGTGACGAAGGCTCTGGAACTTCGCCGCATGACCAATGAAATCAATGGTCAGGTGGCCATCGGCTGGCTCGTGATGGAAGACCTCATGAGCGTGGTGCTGCTCGTTTGCCTGCCGCCCTTCGCACAGGCTGTACAGGGGGCGGACGTCTCTTTGAGCGCTGTGGCCTGGAAAGTGGCGACCACGCTGATTTGGGCGGCAGTTTTTGTCGTGCTGATGCTCGTGGCCGGCCGCAAGGTGATGCCTCGCCTTTTGCGGGAAGTGGCGCTGACGGGGTCCAACGAACTCTTCACGCTGTCGGTGCTGGGGTGCGCTATCGTCATTGCTTACGGCGCCGGGGCCATTTTCAATGTGAGTTTCGCTCTGGGGGCGTTCTTTGCCGGCATGGTGATGCAGGAAAGCCGCTATGCACATCGGGCGGCAACAGATTCTCTGCCGCTGCAGGACGCCTTTTCCGTCCTCTTTTTCGTGTCCGTTGGGATGATGCTGGATTGGCACGTGTTCCTGCAGCATCCGATTGAAATCACGTTGGTGGTGCTCATCATCATCATCTGCAAGATGACTTTTGCAACCACTTTCGTCACCATCGCCCGCTGGCCGCTGGAAACGGCTTTTACGGTCGGGGCCTGCAACGGTCAGATTGGTGAGTTCAGCTACATCCTTGCAGCTCAAGGCATTGCCCTTCATCTCGTCGACAGCTCGATGATGAGCATCATTGTGGCAGCCTCGATCATTACGATTGCCTTTAATCCGGTGCTCTTTGAGGCGGCTCCCAAACTGATGCGCATCTTCACGTCGCGCTATGCATGGGCAAGACGTGCGGCTATGCGTCCTGCGCCTTTCTCGCAGCTGCCGGAAAATGCGCCGCGGGAGATTCTGGATGGTCAGATGATTGTTGTCGGCATCCCGGAGGACGGCGCTCAGGCCTTTTTTGATTCACTCCTTAAAGCCAAACGCCGCACGATTGTGATCTGCGGCGGTTCTGCGCCCGTTGATCGTCTGCGGGAGGCCGGCATCGGCGTGCTTTTCGGCTCTCCGTCCGATCCAATGGTTCTCGTTCAGGCGCATGTGCTCAGCGCGGGCGTGCTCGTTATTCCTTCAGGAACCGCGGCAGAAGCGAAGGATGTGGTGGATGCTGCCCGCAAACTCAATAAAACGCTGCCCATCGTGGTGCTCACCAAAACCATTGACGACGGCGTGTTCTTTGATCAGACGGATAAGAACCTGAAGATACTCTGCGAACCGCTGGTCACTTCGCTCACGGTGGCCGCCACCGCTATTGAGGAACTTTTCCAGCGTGAGGAGAGCGAAGCCGAGGAGGAAGCCAACCGCAAGACGGTGCGCGAAATTATCAATGAGGAATACATGCGTACCGTCGCAGCCGTTCGCACTGGGGGCGCATCGGATGCGGCCGAATCTCAGAGCGACAAACTGCAGGCCGCTGCCGTGACAGTGGCTGACGAAGCAATGTCGGAAGCCAAGCGGCAAACCCCGGCCCAAAAAACACTGCGTGAAGCCGCGCGCGGCTGGGGCAGGCGGACTGCATCCGTTTTCTTTTGGAGAAAACGGGGCAGCGATCACTCGGGCGATGCTGAGCCCGCGGATGAGGCAAAGCCTGAAACGACAGAGCAGACAGCGCAAACGCCGCCCAAAGCTTGAGAAAGTCTGCAAAGATCTCATTTGGCTTGGTTTGGGTCTTCAGCCCGCTGAAGGCTGATGGCTCGGTTTTTCTGCTTTTCGTCGTTTGAGTGACTTTTTCATGCCCACGGAACACACGCTTTTGCTCGCACTCTTTGGTCTGCTTGCGCTTACCGTCGGTCTGCTCGCTCTGCTGATTTATCTGGTGCTTTCAGATCGACACCGCCGCGGCGCAGAAGATGACGACCTGTGCGATGCGCTCCTCGAAGGCGTGGCGGGTGCTAAGCGGGAAATTGAAGGGACCGTGGCAAAGACCGATGCCAGACTTTCTGCCGGGCTCTCGAGTTTGATTACCTACTCAACGACCGAACAGAAACGGTCGTCAGAGTCCGTGGAGCGGTTTGCGGCGTCTGCGCGCGGTGATTTGGCGCGCATGAATGAAACTTTGGCCAAAGAATTTCTTTCGCTGCAAAGCATGGTGGACGAGCGTTTTGCCAAGGTGCTCCAGACCAATGCGGGCGCTCAGGAGGCGCTCGGGGCGAAGCTTTCGGCTGCGCTCGCTGAAGTGCGGGGCACGGTGGATGCCTCGCTTGAAAAGGTGCGCGCAGAAAATGCACAGAAGCTCGAGGCCATGCGCGCAACCGTGGAAGAAAAGCTGGACCGAACCCTCTCAGAGCGGCTCTCGGCGAGTTTTCGCATGGTGGATGAAAAGCTCGGTCTTGTACAGTCGGGGCTCGGTGAAATGCGCCGCATGGCTCAGAGCGTTTCGCGCCTGCAAAATGTGCTGGCCAACGTGAAGACGCGAGGCACCTTCGGCGAGGTGCGCCTTGCGGCCATCCTTTCGGAAATCCTGACCCCCGCTCAATACGCTGCTCAGGCGCGGCTCGATCCCAAATCCGCCGAAGCGGTTGACTTTGCTGTGCGACTGCCCGGACGTGCGGATGATGCGCCTTGCTGGCTGCCGATCGATTCCAAATTCCCGTTGGAAGATTGGGAGCTTTTGGAAAATGCCGAGCGCGAAGGGAATGCTTCAGCTGCCGCAGAGGCCCGTAAGGGGCTTGAAAGAGCGGTGCTTAAGCAGGCCAAGTCGATTCGCGAGAAATATGTGCGGCCGCCGGTCACGACAGAATTTGCGGTGATGTTTTTGCCGTCCGAAGGACTTTACGCCGAAGTGCTTCGTACGCCCGGGCTGTTTGAACGTCTGCAGCGGGAATTCCGCATTACGCCCGCAGGCCCCACGGTGATTGCCGCGCTGCTCAACAGTCTCTTAATGGGATTCATGACGCTTGCCATGGAAAAGCGCTCGAGCGAGGTCTGGAAGATCCTCGCGGAAGTGAAGACAGACTTTGCGGTCTTCTCTCGGCAGTTTGAAACGGTTGAAAAGAAGTTCCGCGAAGCACAGAGTTCCCTCGAACAAATGTCGGTTAAAAGCCGCCGTATGGGAGCGCGCATGCAGGCTATTGATGCTTTGGCAGATGGTGAAGCTGCGTCAGCAGGTGTCGTGCCAAAGCTCGATGAAGGGGAGGCGGCCGCGGCGAAATGCGTCAACGATGCGTTTTGATCGCATCAAATTGTTTGATTTGAGAAGCATGTCTGAACACGTGCTCTAAGATGCTGATCTGAAAAATTATTCTCTCAGGACACCATGGATTCGTTTTACCACGCCATTCAGACCATCTGCGTCTACGCAATCCCGCTGATCTTTGCGATCACGCTTCATGAATCTGCTCATGGCTGGGCGGCAGGACGGTTGGGGGATCCGACCGCCACGATGCTCGGCCGCGTGACGATCAATCCGATTCCGCACATTGATCCCATCGGCACCATTGCGGTGCCCGGTGCGCTCCTGCTCATGAGCGCGCTTACAGGGGGCGGCGGACTGCTGTTTGGCTGGGCAAAGCCCGTGCCGATTAATCCGCGGTATTTCCGCAATCCGCTCAAGGCCATGACGATCACGGCAGCGGCCGGACCGCTCTCCAATCTCTTGCAGATGATTTTCTGGGCACTCTTGCTCAAGGCGCTCGCTGCCGTTGGGTTTTACGACAAATTCGTGATTTCTGTTTGTGCCGCGGGCATTTCCGTGAATCTGATGCTGATGGCCTTCAACCTCATCCCGATTCCGCCTTTGGACGGCGGCCGAATTGTGCGGGGGCTGCTGCCCCGTCAGGCAGGAATGGCCTTCGACAAGATTGAACCCTACGGCTTCATGATTCTTCTGGTGCTGATGGTGGGCGGAGGTCTGTCGTTTTTCGTGCGTCCTTTCCTGATGTTCGGCCAATGGATCATTAACCTGGTTTTGTGATTTTTTTGTGGGGGCACGTTGAAAATGACGATCTGTCGCAATCCTAAAAACTGTATGGCGCTGCCGTCGGCATGGGTGCTTCGGTTTATTGATGAACTGCCGCCCCATGCAAAAGTGCTCGATGTGGCCTGCGGAGAGGGGCGGCATACGAGTCTCTGCCTCCTGCGCGGTTTTGACGTCACCGCGGTGGACGCAGATGTTACGCATCTCGAACCGCTCGTCGGCACGCCCGGCCTCACTCTGGAATGCAGAGATTTGGAAGCTGAGCCCTGGCCCTATGCCGAGGAAGCGTTCGACGCCATTATTGTGACCAACTATCTTTATCGGGCGCATTTTTCCCATTACTGGCGCTCGCTCAAGTCGGGCGGCTTATTCCTCATGGAAACCTTCACGACCGTGAATACCGCCATTTGGGGACGCCCGCGCAGTCCTGAGCACGTCCTGCAGCCCGGTGAGCTCCTGCGCCTTGCGCCACAGGAAGCGCGCATTTGCGCCTATGAGGAAGGGCTCAACGCCGACGAGCTTGGACTGGAGCGTATTGTCTGGCTCAAGCCCGGAGATGCTGAAGTGCTGGCCCTGCGGCTCGGCGCGCGGTGAATTGTCTGAAACATTTCGAGAGCATGCCGTTGGCGCTGTCAACTCATTCAAATGCTTGGCAAGCGTTTGCGCGGGCCGGCCTTTGATAGAATCAGCAGATCTTTTTTCAACCCGCAGGCGAAGCCGTCTGATTTCAACACATCAGTAGCTTCCGACGGCGCCCGATTGTGACGGGCGCCTGAGGCAACACCTTGTCGGGTCCGATTCACTTTGCGGAAACATAGAGTAAATGTCCTTGCGCGCGTTTCGACTCGCTGCCGCCTGCGCGGCGATTGCCTCCCTTTCCGGCTGCACCTTTCTCGGAATCGATTTCAATGACGAGAAGGTTCAGTACGAGTCCTCCAACTCGCGCGCGAACCTTGAGGTTCCGCCGGATCTGACGCCGATCCAAAATGACAATCGCTTTGCCGTGCCGTCGCGCAACGGTGTGGTGAGCGCCAATGCCGAAGCTCAGCGTGCTCAGGCTGCGTCAGGTCAGGATCCTTCGGCTGCATCGAGCCGAATTGTGCCGCTGACGGTGTCGGCTAAGGTAATGAAGGACGGTCAGGATCGCTGGCTGCGCGTCAACGCGGCGCCGGAAAAACTCTGGCCGGTCGTGCAGGACTTCTGGCCTTCCGTCGGTCTCGTCGTTCGCGAGCAGAATCCGAAGACGGGCTATATGGAAACGGAATGGGCGGAGAACCGCGCCAAGCTTCCGCAGGACATTATTCGCCGCACGGTCGGCAAGATTATTGACTTTGCATACTCCACGGGTGAGCAGGATCAGTACCGCGTTCGCCTGGAGCGCAACGACGACGATACGACCGATATCTATATCTCGCACCGTTCGATGGTTGAAGTCATGACCGGCCGCGACAATGAGAGCAGCGTCTGGCAGCCTGGTCCTACGGACCCGACGATGGAAGCAGAAATGCTCCAGCGCCTTGCGCTTCGCATTGATGCCGAATTTAATCCCGAGGCCTCCGGTCAAGAGCAGGAAGCTAACGCGCAGCAGATCGCCAAGGATCTGGAAATCAAGCCTGTTGCCCCTAAGGCAGCCATTGAAAACGGCAGCGACGGCAAGGCTGCCGCAGTGGTGCTTGACGAAGGGTTTGATCAGGCTTGGCGCCGCCTCGGTCTGGTGATCGACCGCATGGGCTTTGAGCTCGTCGACCGTGACCGCACGGCTGGCTGGTATCTCGTCCGTTATCTGGATCCTGCCTATGAAGCCAAGGTGAAGGAATCCCGCGGCTTCTTTGCCAATGTCTTCGGTTCTGACGAAGCGATTGAAGCGCCCACCTATCGTCTGCACTTGGGTGATGAAGGCGCCAAGACCCGCCTCACGGTTCAGGATGCCGAGGGCGGCGAAGACAAGACTGGCGTTGCGCCGAACATTCTCAGCCTGTTGGCGGAGCAGCTTCGCTGATTCGGTTTCGAGATGAACTTTTTCATTAAGTGCCTCAATGCCGTCGGTCTCCATACGGAGGCCGAACTGGCTGCGGCACGCCGAAAAAGTGCACTCGAGAGCGGCGCTCAGCCGACAGTGCCGGAGGTTCCGAATTCGCCGGCGGCTCTTGATCATTCGCCCGCCGGCGTGCTTTACCGCCGTACTGCTGAAGATCTTGCAGTGATGCCGGTATCACTGCAGGTACAAGTCAAGGCTCAAACCGTTGTCAAACTCCAAAAGATGGTTGAGCGCTCGCTTCTCACTCAAGAGGAGTTTGAAATTTGGAAGCGCCGCATCATGATGCTTTAACGCATCAGGCGCTTCGGGGAATTGCACTCATGTCGACAGAGTCTATTCAGCCGAATTGCTCGAATAATGCGGCATGGAATGATCCTTCTGCAGGTATGGGGCTGCGCCTCTTGGCATTGCTCGGCAGCGTCGTTCTGACGCTCTTTAATCCGCAGGTGCGGATTGACCGCAGGGGATTCGCAATTGGGCTTGTCGGCTGGCTGCTTGCGGCTGCTGCCGCTTATGCCTTGATGGATCCGATAGCTGACGCGGCATGGATTTCCGACAGTGCGATTTTGGTGATTGCCAAGATCTACGGCTGGGCAGCGGGCCTCTGGAGCATCGGCGTAACCGTGCTTTGTGCAAGAAGAGCGCACGATTTTGGGCTTTCGGGCGCCTGGGCACTGCTGCTCTCTGCAGCCGGGATCAATATCCTCTTTCTGCTTGCATGCCTCTGTCTGCCGGGGCGTCCAGAGGGCCTGGCATGGCCCAGGGCCGATGATGCGGCCGAACTTTTCCACGGCACGCATCAAACGGTCTGCCGAAACGAATAACCACCCCAATGAAGGCAGGTGCGGCAAAATAGCGCACTGCACTAGATATTTTCTATTTGAGAGACAAACGCAATGGCTGATGCAATCCGCAAGGGCATGCTGGTAACGATCTCCCTCGTGATGGCTGATATGACGGGCCGAACGCTTGAAGAGACCCCGCCCGAAGGCATGGTTTATCTTCATGGCGAAGGCGATATTTTTCCGCGTCTGGAAAAAGCGCTCGAAGGGCATTTCGCCGGCGAGGGCTTCACCATTCATCTCGAACCTGAAGAAGCTTTTGGCGAATACGATGCCGATGCGATTCGGTGCATACCCGTGGAGAACTTTGCGCATCCCGAACGTCTGGAAGTGGGAGAGCTCGTGGACGAAGTGCCCGGCGAAGCGCCCGACGGCCGCTCCTGGCGCGTGACGGATATGGCCGACGGCATGGCCGTTCTGGAAGCCAATCATCCGCTCTCCGGCGTCGGACTGCAGTTTGCCGTCAAGGTTTTGGATGTTCATGAACCCTCAGAGGCCGAGCTTGAAAGCATGGAGGACGATGGTTCCGCTTCGCTCGTTCCGCCATTCCTGCGGCTTGCCGACAAGATCGTTTCGGAGGAGGACGATGACGATACGCCTTATGAGGCTGCCGACGGGGAGTCGGCGGACCCCTACAGCGACGGATCGTCCATGGCTAAACTCGCCAAGCCGCCTCGCATCGTGCGTTAAAGCGCCTGAGTTTGCCGCGAGGCGAAGCACTATTGAACAAAAACGAAGGGGCGGTTCCGCAGGTTCTTTTGCAGGACGGAATACGCCCGTCATCTAAGATGCATGGTTAGCCTTCTTCACTGTCATTGGCAGACTGCACGCTTGGGCAGCATTAAAAGCAAAACCTGCTTGAGCGTCATTAGCTTGGGCGCTGCATCTGAAGTCCGGCGCTTGAAATCAGTGAGCGGCTTCCGTTTGCCTCTCGCACGACAGGCCTGCGGGGAGGTATGCAATGCTTTGTGTGTCTCCCGCGGTCCAAGCATGGTTATCCGGAGGACCCAATTAGGCGGCTCTGATGTCTCATAAGCCTATGAGCATGCGGTCGGTTGCCTGATTTGACAAACGATTATGAAGTCCAGAGGCGTCCGTCAGTACGCCGTTTGGGGAGCTTGCCTGTCGAGATTTTGACTAAAAAACAACAAATAAGCCTGCATATCTAAGTATACATTTTAGGTGGTTTTACCAGTACTTATACTGCGAACTATTCTCATTTTTAGTTGCATTTGCAATAAGATTCGCAATGAATACTCGCAAACCACTCTCTTGCATTTCCACAAAGCGCCCCGCACGCAAGCGCTTAGCCATTGCATTGTCTCTGGTGTTTTCCGGCTTGGGGACGCTCTCGCTGTCTCAGACCACAGCTGCCGCAGATGACTATCAAACGATTGACGGCGTCGGCGTGACGGCTCAGGCGCTGAAGATTGATATCTCTACGCAGGAAACGCCGCAGTCCGTATCGGTCATCAGCAGTAAGACGCTTGAAGAAGGGAATATCCGCAAGCTGGATGACTCTATGCGCTATACGCCGGGATTTTTCAGTCAGTACGGCGCGGACTATGACACCGACTGGATGAAAATGCGCGGCTTCAGTGTGACGACCCTCATTGATGGTCATCGTCAGTTCTCCGAAGGCTTCTTCCAGACTTCTGTTGAACCCTTTGGGTTGGAATCCGTTGAAATTATTCAGGGACCGTCTTCCTCCCTTTTTGGTGATTCGCAGCCGGGCGGCGTCGTTAATCTCGTGACCAAGAAACCGACCAAAACGCCGCAGCACAGCGTTTCGATTTCCGGCGGCTCTAACAAGTATGTTCAGGGCGGCTTTGATTTTGCAGATAACGCTACTGAAGACGGGACGAAGCGTTATCGCATCGTAGCGATGGTCAATCGAGAGGATTCGTTCCTTGACGGCGTTGATAAGCACCGCGTCTATCTTGCGCCGAGCTTCACGATTGATGTGAGCGACAGAACCAGTCTGACGTTCTTGGCGAACTACCTGAAGGAGAAGGGCAAGCCCAACAGCGCTTTCTTCCCGACCATGGGTACTCTTCATGCCCGCAATGGTCAATATATTTCTCCGAGTACCAGCTATGCACTTCCCACTGATGATCTGGACAAGGATCAGGTGAATTTCGGCTGGGAACTTTCGCATGAGTTCAACGACAACTTGAAGTACAAGCAGAGCGCGAATTTTTCTTATACGGATATGTATCTGAACGTCGCATCCGTTTATGGTTCGGGGGATTATTTTCCCACTTTGAATCCCCAACCCATGCTGCCGAGGAATGTGCTGATCAACGACGGCATTGAAAAAGCCGTAACTTTCGACAATAACCTGACGTACACGAATACATCAGGGTTATTTGATAATCTGTTCCAATTGGGTTTCGATTATCAATGGTTCAAGAATTCTTGGGGTGCCAACACGCCGTCAGGGCTGAACTGGGGTACTGTTGATCCCTTTAATCCCTCTATCTTTACGCCGGGGGATGCCTCTGCCTATGAGCTTGCAGACTATTGGCGCAATAAGTGGCAGTTCGGCATCTATGGACAGGCTCAAACGATTGTCAACGAATTCCTGCTTTTGAAAGTCGGCGCACGTTGGGATAAGGTCAGCATCGATTCTGGTTCGGATGATTCCCGTATTATCATCACCAAGGATCAGCTTGATGATACGCATTTTTCATGGAATGCCGGGATCATGCTTTTGAATGACTATGGCATCTCGCCGTATGTGAATTATTCAGAAGCATTCTTTGCCAATGCTTCTTTGGCATATGCTGGGTTTGATAATAAATATCTTTACGGACTTACCGAGCCCACGAATACCAAGCAAATCGAGTATGGCCTTAAGTTGACGCCGAATTGGCTTGATGGCTTTGTGAACATTGCGTTCTTCAATCTCAAGCAGGACAACGCCATGACGCCGAGTCTGGTGAACGGAGCACCAGCCTGGACGCCGGTGAGCGTTCAGAAGGCAAACGGTATTGAGGTTCAGGCGCGTGCCTCCGTTTTCAAACATCTGACATTTGACGTGAGCTACACGTATCTGGATAAGACGGATGGTGATGATGAAGTCCGCACTGTCATGACGCCTAAGCACATGGCATCGGGGTGGGTCTCCTACAACTTTGCCGATCTTGGTCTTTCCGGGCTGACGCTGGGTGCTGGGGTTCGGTACATCGGCAGTTCCGTCGGTCATTACGTGAACGAACAAGTGCCTGATGTCACGCTTTGGGATGCTGCTGTGAGTTATGTCTTCGATAAGCACTGGAGAATTCAAGGCACGATCACCAATATCGCTGACAAGGAATATGTTCAGGCTGCCGACTATGGCACTGCTTATTACGGCGAAGGGCGAGTTGCTCGTGCGACTTTGACTTACGCTTGGTAAATCCTTGATTCTCGTTTGAATATTCATTCAAACGATCTATCACATTCAACCGTCCGGCACCGCCTATTCGGCACCGGACGGTTGAACGCATTCACAAGCATCATTTTTCAAACGTCCTCGCCATGTACGAATTAAACGGCATCCGCATGGTTCGCAATGATCGAACGATTCTTTCGATCGACCATCTCGAAATTCCGACGCATGAGCTCACACTCATTTTGGGTCACAACGGTTCGGGGAAATCGACCTTAGCATCGATCATTTCCGGACTGGTTAAGCCCGATGCCGGGACGACGAAACTCGAAGGGGGCGACCTCTTTACGCTTTCAGAACGAGAGCGCGCTCAGAGAGCAGCTTTTTTGCCGCAAAAACTTCCGGCCTCGGAAGGCCTGACTTGCCGTGAACTCGTGCGTCTGGGACGCTTCCCTTGGCGCGGGCTTTTTGGCCGATGGCGCGCTGAAGATGAGGCAGCTGTTGATGAGGCACTCGCAGCTACCGGCACGGCGCACTATGCACAAAGCTATGTCGACGATCTTTCCGGGGGCGAACGGCAGCGCGTGTGGATATCGATGCTTCTCGCACAAGCTTCGCCCGTAATGATTCTCGACGAACCGACTTCCGCGCTGGACGTTCGTCACCAATACGGGACACTGGCGCTTCTGGAGCGCCTTAATCGTGAAACGGGGCGAGGCGTTATTGCGATCATTCACGATATCAATCTGGCACTGCGGTTTGCTACACATATCGTGGCTTTGAAGGAGGGGAAGGTTCTCTTCTCAGGCGGGGCTGAACTCCTTCATAGTGAAGAAAATCTCAGAACACTTTTTGAGGCGCCGGTCAAACTCATGCTGCATCCGGATCCGCCGGCAGCCTATACCGGCGGCAAGAAGCAGCTCCCGCTTGATGTTGCCGTGGTGTGCGAATGAACCTTCATCCTCCATTCTCCATACGCTTAAGCCGCCGAGGAGTGCTGAAGCACTTCGCGGCCGGCTCGCTCGGCGCTGCGTCGCTGCCGAACTTTGCTTCGAATGAAAAGTTGGCTGCAGTCTCGGGCATCACCATTCGCGATGACTTGGGCGAGCACGTCTTTCAAACCATCCCGCAGCGTCCTGCCGTGCTTCAATGGGATCTGTTGGAAAACTTGGTTGGTCTTGGCGTCAAACCTGCGGGCGCCTGCGACATCTCCAGCTGGGACACCTGGGTGCGTGAGCCCGCGCTGCCTGCCGGTATTGAGGATCTCGGTACCCGAGCCGAGCCCAATCTTGAACGCATTGCCAAACTTAAACCCGACGTTATTCTCATCGGTCCCACTCAGCTCGATCTGATGCCGGTGCTTGCCACCATTGCGCCGGTACTGCTCTTTAGCAACTACCGCGCCGATGCGCCTGAAAATGAAGCTGAGACGGCTCTCAAGCAGTTCCGGGAATTAGCAAAACTCTTTCAGCGCGAAGCCGTTGCTGAAGCTGAAATTGCTCGATGGTTTGCGCAAATTGACGCTTATGGCGACGCCATCCGCAAAGCTTTTGGTTTTGCTCCTCAAATTCAAGTTATCCGCTTTTCCAGTCTCACAACGCTTTTTGTTTATACGCCTAACTCTATTGCGGACTGGGTTGTGCGGCGCATGGGAATGGCGCAGCCGCTCACTCGGCCTGCAAGCGCCTATGGCCTCACGCAGGTGAGGATTCGCGACCTCAAAAATTTAACGGATGCCTATGTCATCTACATCCGTCCTTTCGCTCAAGAAGCCAAGGTGATGAATTCCATCCTATGGTGTGCCACACCATTTGCCCGCAAACATCATGTGGCACCTGCGGAACCCTACTGGAGCCATGGCGGAGCGCCCTCGATTCTGACCACTGCAAAACGCGTTACCGAAGCACTTTTGACGCTGGCTCCTTCTTATGCCGGCAGAACGGAGCAGGAGGGAACTTCAAAATGAAGACTTTCTCCATAGGTGCACTCATTGCTGCGGCGGCTGCGCTGGGTCTTTCCATTCTCTGCACCTTTACGTTAGACAATGCGCTTTCCTGGACTGACCGCGTCAATCTCATCTTCGATCCGGCGTCAGCAGAGAGTTTTGACGCATACTACTTTGCTTTTGGAACGCTTCCGCGATTTGCCGCTGCGGCCATTGGCGGCGCACTGCTCGGTTTGGTGGGGAGCCTCCTGCAGCAGCTCACTCAAAATCCCATGACTTCTCCCTTGACGCTGGGTACGTCATCGGGCGGCTGGCTTGCAGTTGTATTGATTTCCGCCTTCTTTCCCGCGGCGGCCGGCGCATGGCTTTCATTGGGGGCTTTTGCTGGAGCGCTCGCCGCCTTCGGACTCATCCTGCTTATTGCCGGTCCGCGCGGCATGACGGGGGTCGCGCTGATTATCGCCGGCATGGTTGTGAACCTTCTTTTTGGGGCCATTGCGACGGCGGTTGTGCTGCTGCGTGCTCAGTTTGTTGAAAATGTCTTCCTCTGGGGGGCTGGCGACCTCGCGCAAAACGGCTGGGGCGGCATCACTGCGCTTTTGCCGCAGACGGTTCCGGCGGTGATTCTTTTATTGATTTTTGCGCCGCGCGCACTCGCGCTCATTTCGCTCGGAGATGAAGGTGCTCGGGCTCGAGGCTTGCCCATCGTGCCCGTCTTCGGTGTGTTGGCGGCACTGGGCATCTGGCTCTCATCGGCCTTTATTGCAGCGGCCGGGGTTATCAATTTCACAGGACTCATTGCGCCCAACATCGCGAGAAGAGTCGGGTTCGTCAATCCGCGCACTCAGCTCTTTGCAAGCATGCTGATTGGGGCGGCACTCCTCTGCGCCACCGACGCAGCGGCTCAGGGACTCACCTCGCTTACCGGCAACATCGTGCCCACCGGCGTCGTGTCAGCCATTATCGGAACACCGATCTTCATCTGGATTGCCCGGAAAAGCCTCTCTGCGCTCGCGCGCGGCGGTGCGCAGCCCGGTCAGGTATCCGGCATGGTGCAGTCGTCGCTTAAGAAGCTCTCCATTCCTGGGCTCATCATGCTTGCCGCAGCAATGCTGCTTCTCATCGTCCTCAACTTTACGTTCATTAATCGAGAGGGCATATGGACATTTGCACTGGCAGATAAGTTTGAACTGCTCCTGCGTATTCCTCGGTTTATTACTGCCGTTGCAGCCGGTGCCGGCTTAGCGGCCGCGGGCGTTATTTTGCAGCGTCTGATTCGCAATCCGCTCGCCAGTCCGGACATTCTTGGCGTGTCGTCCGGCGCAGCTTTCGCGATGGTCGTGAGTGCACTTTATTTTGGCGGCGCCGTGGGATCTCTGGGGTCGCTGACGGCTGCCGGGGGCAGCTTTGCGGTGCTCTTGGTGCTGCTTGGCCTCTCAAAATCGTCTCGTTTTTCGCCTGACGTCGTCGTCCTGATGGGTATTGCAATCTCGGCTTTTCTGGATTCCGCCGTCACACTCGCCCTTTCGCGCGGAACCATGGAAAACTACTTTATTCTCCAGTGGCTTTCAGGCTCAACCTACCGCACCACCCCTCTTGCGGCCGCAATGCTCTTGGGGGCCGTTCTCGTGCTTATCAGCATTGCTTTTGCCGCTTCGAGAAGCATGACGCTGCTCTCCATCAGCCGAGACTTTGCGCAGTCCCGCGGGCTGTCGCTCACGCGTTCTGCGCTGGGGCTGCTCACGCTTTGTGCGCTCCTTTGTGCCTCAGCTACTGCTGCCATGGGGCCTGTAGCCTTTGTGGGACTTGTAGCGCCGCACATGGCCGTCATGATTGGTGCACGAACGGTAAAAACGGAACTCTGCACGGCAGCGCTTTTAGGGGCTGCACTCGTTTCCTGGGCTGATTGGCTCGGTCAGGTGCTGATTGCTCCCGCACAGATCCCAGCAGGTACGTTGGCGTCGATTATCGGCGCAGGGTACTTCCTTATTCTTTTGGTTGTGTCACGACGGTGAAGAAAAAGGCGCTGCTCATACAGCTTGCTGAAAAATACCCATTCCAATCAATGTTTGGTTTGAGCGGCTGCGTGGTTGTGAACGAGATTTTCGAGTATGAAATGCCAGGCCTGAATTTTCAGCTTAGGTGAAACGAGATCAACTTCGAATTTATGCGAATAAAAGAATCCCTCGATAGCCATGATGGCCACGAGCGCTGGTGTTCGAACATCTTCGGGTAAGGCCGCAATTCGAGCATGCAGTCTCTCGTACCAGAGTTTTACAGGACGCATGAGTTCTTCGTCGTGCACGAAATTGGAATGGATAGCGAGCCCGACTGTTGACCAGCCGTGGTTGTCATGATCAAAGCTGCGGAACCATTCGATGAAGCCCGGAACGAGCGTTTCCTCGGGAGGTCCGTCAAAAAGCGCTTCGTGCCGAGCGAGTTCTGAGGAAAGGTGTGCCGCGTACTCTTCGACCAGCGCTGCTTGCAGTGCCCGCTTGCTCTTGAAGTGGTACATGCAGGCGCCTTTGCTGATGCCGGCTTTAGTTGCCGCACGCTCCATTGTGAGCGCACCAATACCTTCCTCAATGATGATGGCTTTCGCTGCATCGAGGATGGACTGTCTGGTTTTTATTGCTTTGTCACTGGCCATTTGGGGAAGAAAGCACAGAGGGGAATCCATAGAATGAGCCATTGTAG
Source organism: Sutterella wadsworthensis (assembly GCF_003315195.1). Lineage (GTDB taxonomy): Bacteria > Pseudomonadota > Gammaproteobacteria > Burkholderiales > Burkholderiaceae_F > Sutterella > Sutterella wadsworthensis. Next base: position 40,008 of record NZ_QNRV01000027.1, read on the forward strand.
GACTGTCGAGTGTATCGGATAACGCTGACGGCCCGCGACTTAGTAAAGGTCGCAGGCCGTCGTGAACGGAGTGATTTTTATCTGCATCGATAGAATCGATGCAGATTGGGACATTACTTCGCAGCTTCAGCTGCAGCCTTGCCGGCGATTCGGCCGAACACAATGATGTCCGTGTAGGCATTGCCGCCCAGACGGTTTGTGCCGTGCGTGACGCCCGTCACTTCACCCGCAGCCCAGAGCCCCGGGATCACCTTGCC
>NZ_QNRV01000028.1 GCF_003315195.1 Sutterella wadsworthensis
AAAAAAATAATAAAAAAAAAAATTTTTATTTATTGTTGTTTTTTTTTTGTTTTGTAATAAAAAAAAATAAAAAAAAAAAAAAATAAACAATGTTGGGGGGGGGGGGGGGGGGGGGGGGGGGTGGGGGGTAATTTGACTGTATTCATTAAACCCCAGACAGGAGCCTCCCTCATGATCTCCAAGACCGTTCTCTCTACGGCCGTCACACTTGCCTTATCCGCCGGCTTCGTCTCGGCTCAATCGATTTCAGCCAACGGCACCTTTGATTCAAACTTCAGCCAAGATTGTACGATTGCGGAAAATGTTTCTAATTTGGTATTCGACATTACGCCAGGCAAAGTTCCACCAACCAACGCCGACAAAAAGCTCTATGCATTCGGCAACGAAAATGCAGAGCCTCCGATGGTTGTCGAGGTATTGAGCAGCGATATTACGGTGATCAATAAAACCAATACCACTGATGGCCCTGTTGACGGCAGAGGCGCGGTCCTCGGCGGCGCTAAATTTATCGGCAGCGGCGGCAAAGCCACGCTGATCTCAGAACTGGATGTGCTTAAAGATTTTCATAATGAGATCAGCGGTTTCAATGATCTGACCCTGACTTCCAACACCCGTAATGCGATTTATTTCGGCGGGGGCGGCTCAGCGGCCAAATTATCTGCAAAGCACATCACATTGAATGGCAAAGTAAATGCTATATACATTGATCAGGCGGCAGCAGACACGTCGGCGAACAACGTGACGATTGACGGGTTTGACAGCCTCGTAATGACGGGTGATGGCCGTTATGCAGTTAGAAATGTTGGTACTGCTAAGCAAGCTATTGCATTAACCGGCAACGCAAACAGCGCCATTACGCTCACTGGCGCCAGAGGCGCCATCGATACCGGCTACGTAGAAAACGGACAGCTGATCGGCAACGGCAGCGTCAGCGTCACTGCCGGCAAGGTCATGCTCGAAACCACCGGGATTGCCTCGGATGACATAGCAGAAAATAAGAAAAATTCAGATTTCGGCATCGTTCATGTGCAGGGCGGCAGCGTCACGATCAACAGTGACGAACTCACTATTCGTCCTGCCGCTTCCGCGACGGATTGGGATGCCAATGCCTTCAAGCTGACGAAGGGCGAGCTCAAGATCAACGGTACCGACGGCGAGTCTCCCGCAGTCATGAATGTACAGGGCGCGATCGATGCGAGCGGTGAGGCAAAGGCCGAGCTTAACTTCACCGGAGCTCAATCATCGCTTACGGGCAAGATCGCGAATGAAGCCGCCAACGTGAAAATCTTCTTTAGCGATGCGGCCGTCTGGAATGCCAAAGGAGAGAGCAAATCCAAGAACCTTACGGTCAGCTCGGGCGGCATAGTCAACCTCACCAATGGCACAAGCGCAGAAATTGAGGATCTCTCTATCAGCAGCGGTATCGTCAGCCTCGAGCAAAAAGCTTCTCTTTCAGCCCAGAACCTTCGGGGTACAGGCGGCACCATTCATCTCTCCGTCTCCAGGAGCAGCGGAGATGACGGGAAGATCACATACGAGGCAGGCAGTTTTACGGCCGAAAACGTAGCCCAAGACTGGACGGGTGCAAATGTTCTGGTAACCGGCGTCACGGCCGATGACATCACGGATATTGACGCTGAAGCGGCTGACATTCTCACCCATGTCGGCGCCAACATCCGTGAGGGCGGCACTGCCACCATCGAAGGCGGCGACGTTCTCGGTGAAATCGAAATCACGACCGGAGCAGACGGCGCGATCAGCATCGGAACGATTGGCGCGAGCGACAAAGTTGCCTCACTCTCCGACGGTCAGTCCATCGCAACCTTGCAGTGGCGCCACGAAATGAATGATCTCACGAAGCGCATGGGTGAACTGCGCGACGGTCCCGCCGGCATCGGAGCTTGGGCGCGCCTCTATGGCTCCGAGCAGGAGTACGGGAAGAAGAATGTCACTTTGCGAAGCACCTCCGTCCAAGTGGGTGCGGACTATCAAATCGGCGAGTGGACTGTGGGCGGCGCTTTCAGCTACACAAACGGCTCAGTCGACTATGCCCAGGGATCGGGAGATGCGGACACATACGGTTTTGCAGCCTATGGTTCTTGGTTCGCTCAGAACGGCATGTTCCTCGACTTGATTGCCAAGTACTCGCGCCTTTCAAACGACTTCGAAATCGCAGATATGAAGGGCTCTATTGACAACAATGCCTATTCATTCTCGGCGGAGTTCGGCTGGCGCTTCGACCTCGCTAAGACTTTGTTCGTTGAGCCGCAGGTCGAACTAACGTACGGCCGCATTCTCGGTGACAATGCCACGGCTTCGAATAACGTCCGCATCGAGCAAGAGGATTTTGACTCCCTGCTCGGCCGTGTAGGTCTGCGTGCCGGCTTCAAGTGCCCGAACGACCGCGGAACGGTTTATGTCCGTGTTTCCGGCGTGCATGACTTTAAGGGAGAATCCGACGTACGCTACTCAAGCAGCAAGGCTTCGACCACCGTGCACGACGACATTGGCGGCAGCTGGGTCGAGTATGCACTCGGAGCAAACGTGAACATCACGCCTTCGACCTACACTTATGTTGATCTCGAACGGACGTCCGGCAGTGATGTGAAGGAAAACTGGCGTTGGAACATTGGCTTGAGAACTGTGTTCTAAAAGCCGCTTTATCTTTTAACTTACACGCTGCTACTTGTTTTTAACTTCACTTTGCAGCAAGGAACCAAAAGGCGCATCTGCCGAAGAAAGCGGATGCGCCTTTCGTCTGAAGATCTCTTATTCAAGAGAACCGATTAGTTCTTCGAGAAAGCCTCTTCAAAGCTCACCGGGAAAGCCTGATAGCCGCAGGTGTCCCACAGCGTCAGATCAACAGCGAGCGACTTGTCGCCCCAGCGGTATTCGCAGATCCGCGGATGCAGGCGGCCGAGCTTGCCGGCCTTTTCAGGCGACGCACCCATACCGGCCGTTGACCAGAAGACAAGCATCGTGTCCTTGTCGTCCATGTACTTCGTGATGCCGGTAACCGGCGAGAAGTAGTCGTAGCCAAGGTCCTTGCCGACTTCCCAGATCTGCTCGACCGTCATCTTCTTCTGGTCGATCTTGTAGACCACAGCGCGAGAATACTTCATGGTCGGCAGCGGGGGCTGCTCCATGCCGCGGGCGTCGCCGTTGTCAAAGACCGAGAGGTAGATCACGTCCTTCGTTGACTTCGAGTCAATGCGCCAGGCCGTATGCTGCGTCCAGGACCAGTCAAAGCCGCCTTCGCACTGGCTGCCTTCGCACTTCAAAGGCTTGCCGTTCTTGTCAACCGGCGTGAGCACGCGCTCTGCGAGGCCCTTCTTCCAGCCGACCGGCGAAGCGAGGATCCACTTCACCTGGTGATCGCGGCCGATCTTCACGATACCTTGATGGCGTGCCGACAAGATAATCGAATCATCGGTCGGATCGTAGTCAATGGAATTGACGTGCGCCCAGTTGCGTCCCGGGCCCGTACCCGGGATGTCGCCGAACTTGTCGCTCTTATCCATGTTGGCGAGGTCCGCAGCCGAAAGCGTCTGACCGGCCTTCGCAGGATCGATGTTGAGGCACACGGCCCCCTGATCAAGCGCCTTAATGAGCGTGTCGCGATACGGATCGAGAATGTCATAGAGGCGGAAATCATCAACCACGCCACCGTCAGGATCCACTTCAATAATCACGTCGCGAACGGTATGGACACGCTTGTCGTCGCCGCGGCGATAGTCAGCCATCGAGACGCGCAGGAAGCTGTGGCCATTCTCGGCATTGTCATAAGCATGCGAGAAGTCAGCATACGTGGGCGGAAGCTTGCGGTTGAAAATTTCGCGGCCCATCAGGTCATACTTGACCCAGCGCTGACCGAAGCCCCACGTCAGAGCACCGTCCTTGGTCTGCTGGAAGCCCATCATGAGGCCTGATGTCCACGGGTCGGACTGATCATTGATGAGGTCGTTGAGCAGGTACCAGCGCACATCACCGGCCGTATCGATAATGCCGATCTGAGAATTGATCGTCCATTCAAGCGCACCGCCCGCGGGATTGTTCCACACAAAGCGGGCACCCTGCGGCGCCATCGGAATGAGCTGGCTGTTGACGAGGTAAAGTCGGTCTTCAAAGCCCGGATCCACCTTGTTCACTTCAACGTTGAACATCCGCTGCTGCCCAGGCATGCCGTTGCTGATTGAGAAAACGGGGGGTGCATAGAACTGCAGACGATCCGTGAAGTCCTCGCTCTTGCCGTCGGCAGAAACGCGCGTGTAGCTCACTTCCACCGTATTGAGGTAGTCCGCATACAAACCGGCAATCGGGATGCCGGCATGCGTGCGAATCTGACGATCGGAAACTTTATAGGCGATCTCGCGGCCGCCCTTCTTCGGCACAACGCGCACGCTGGCGTTTTTGACAACGTAGCCGCCCGTGCGGACGATGGCTGTCAGCGGCGCAATCTTGTAGGGGTTGACGATAACTTCACCGATATGTCCCTGTGCGGGCATGCCGACTGCGGCGCCCGACGGGCCGCCCATAGCGGATGCTGCACCCGCAGACAGGCCGAGCATCAATCCCGCCATTGCGGCGACCAACTGACGACGTTGGAATTTCATGGTTTATCTCCTTTGGTCCGAGATGAAAGGTTCTGCAGGCATGTGCTTGCTTTCTTTTCTTGCCTAGTGTGCCGCCGCTTTGTCGCCACGACCATGCGGAAAGCCTTGCGTTTGACTGCCGTACGGGAAAGGACGCCTTTCATTTTTTAAAAGGTCATGCCAATATTCGTTCATCAGATGCACCGACAGCCGCTCCCCCGCTTTGAGCAAACATTTGCCTCTGCGGCAAAGAACGGTACAAATTCATACCGCCTTGGAGAGCTTCTCCTCCCTGAAGAAAGGTGAGGCCGTCCAAGCGATAAAGCGAAGCAGGATCGCCCGTCTTTAAGCCGACGACCCTTTTGTATTTGTGGTGTCCCCCCGAACACAACGGCACTAGGCGCCTGACGCTTAGCGTCAAACTCAATATCTCTCGCCATGTTGTCTGAAGAGTCCGCATCCTCTGCATGCCCTCCGCTGAGAACCCTTCCTGAAGATCTTGTGGAGTCCGGCAGCATTCGGGTGCTGCGCCTCCTTGTGCGGCTGATGCGTGATCCGGTGCTTCAGCGAAGCGCAGACGCGCTCGGCGTCAGCGCTCCGACGGCGTCTCGTCTGCTCGCCCGCGCACGCCAATGGTTTAAGGATCCGCTCTTTATCTACAGCGCCGGACGCATGCATCCGACGCCGAGGATGCTGGCATTGTCGCCGCGCATTGAAGAAGAACTGCTGCGGCTGGAGTCACTTTTCAAACCCGAAGAACCTTTCAATCCTGCAACCGTCGTACGTACGCTCCGCATCGCTGCCATTGACAACGCTTTCCATACGCTGCTGATGCCCTTTCTTGAAACGGCCGCAACAGCTGCGCCGGGCTTATCCATCTCGGTCTTTGACCGAGCGCCTACGCTGCTTGAAGATATGCGTGCCGGCACGCTCGATCTGGCCTTTTATTCAACTGAAGGCCGCCCGGTCCCCTCAGACTTTTGTGAAGAAACGCTCTTCACAAGCGGTCACGTTCTGCTCATGCGCCGCGGACACCCGCTTCACCAAAAATGGCTTGCCGGCAGCGAGATTACCGAAGCAGATACCGGGGCGTGGCCCCACATCAGCGTCGTCGTACCGATGGCGGGCGGCAGCGACCGTCTGACCATGTCCCGTCATCCCGCACACGGTCCGGAACGCACGGCCTGCGAAACGCCGTTTTTTGTGGCCGGGGCAATGCTTGCGGCCCGTACGGATATGCTGATGCGGATTCCGCAGGAAACCGCTGCAGAACTCTGCCGTACGCTCCCGCTTGCGATGATGCCGATGGAAGCCGGTATCCACATTCCCTGGATCCCATGTCTCTTCCGTCACCGAGCGGCAGACCATGACCCGCTCATTACGTGGGTTCGCGCTCAGCTTGTTTCGCATGCCAGACGTCTTCACGCAGAAACCCTTCGGCAGATTGACGAAGACTTCAAGAGGCGCGGTCAGCAAGTTCGATAGAAAGTCTTATTTCTGCTCCCGCTCTCACTTAAAAGTTGGATTCCCGCAGCAGCACAGACCATGCGGCTCGGGCGAACCGTCCGGCCAAGCTTTCGCGTTCGCCCTCAATCAAAAGGGTGCCGCGGCGCACCTGCAGATCCAAAGCTGCAGTCCCCTGCTGCGCTCCGGCCGGCGCGGCCGTCACGCGGTAAATGGCTTCCTTCGGCGCAAAAACCTGTCCTTGATCCACGCCAAGACTTTTGGCAACCTCCGCCGGCGCGGGCAGCGATGCGACCGCGCCGCCAAAATGAGAAGCGAGCTCCGGCACTGCGCCAAGATGACGAGCCGCTGTGCCGTCAACCGCCTCGACGCTTGCCGGAATTGCGGGCTGCAGGGCATCTTCGGGGATGAACTTGGCCGAAGCACCCGCCGCAAAGCGATTGATATCCTGTTCGCTCACGTAGCCCACGATTTCGAGCGCCGGACGGTCAGTGCCGGCTGCCGCTGCGACCACGGCGAGCGCCTCACCGTCGGGCAGCCATTCACCGACGGCAAGCGGCTCCGTGCGGTCGGCCACTCGGCCGTCCACAGGCGAGCGTACTTCCAAGAGCGCCGTTCGTTTCTTCAATTCCGCAATGCGCCGCTCGAGCGCAGAGAGCTCCCGCAGTGCTGCGGGCACGTCAGCCGCACCCTCCCGATTCATGCGCATGTATTCTGCCCGCCAGCGAAGCGATGCGCGGTCTGATTCCAATTTTTCAAGCTCATGGGCGAGCTCGGGAGAACGAAGACGAAAGAGCACCTGCCCCTTTTTCACCGCATCGCCCTGAGCAGCCTCAATCGCTTCGACCTGTGCCGCTGCCGGCGTGTAAAGCGTCACCGCTGCCGCCGGCTTCACCACCGCCGGCGCCGCTACCTCTGAGCGCCAAGGCATGAAAAACACCGCCAAAATTCCCGCAATGGGAAAGAGGAGCCACAGACTGCGCGGCGCAGCTTTTCCCTTCAGGATGCGAAGCGCCCATTCCTTAAGTTCACGAAGTATCGGAAGCATGACGAAGACGGAAACCTCAACGCAAAAGAGAAAAATGCCGAGCAGCTTGAAGAAGGCGTGGTAGACGAGGAGCGCGATACCGCAGAAGAGGAAGAATCGGTAAAGCCACGTTGCCCACGCATAGATAATCAATGCGCGTTCCTTCCACGGCTCAAACGATTCGGGCTTCTTCTCCCCAAAGCCGAAAAGAAGCTCCCGCATCCGCCATTTGGCCAGCGCGAAGCTCCTCTGATGCAGGTTCGCTACGCCCAGCCAGTCCGAGAGCAGGTAGTACCCGTCAAACCGCATGAAGGGGCTTGAATTGATGGCGAGCGTCATGATCCAGGTTGTGGTGGCGAGCATAAAGGCCGCGCTCTTTAGCCCGCCTTCGGGCAGAAAGCTCCACGCGAGTGCTGCCCAAACGCCTAAAGCCAATTCCCCCAAAACACCCGCCGCGCAGACGGCCATGCGCTGACGCTTGGACTTCAGTCGCCAGGCAGCGGACGTATCGGTATATAGGAGCGGCATCATCACCATGAAGGCGATGCCCATATGGGGAATACGGCAGCCAAAGTGCTCGGCTGTGTAGGCATGAGCCAGCTCATGGATCACCTTTGTGCAGGCAATCGTGAGGCCGGCCATAACCGCGCCTTCCCAGGAAAAGAAATGCGAGAAGGTATGCGTAAAGGCATCCCACTGCCGGCCGATGAGGTAAAGCGCCAAAACGAGCGCCGTTAATGTGGCCCAGAGAAAGGTCTTTGTGAAAAAGAGGCGCTCAACCCAGGGAAGCGTCCGACGCAGGAATGCGTCCGGCGCCACCAGCGGAATGCGGAAAAAAAGATAGTGGTGCAGAAAGAACTTCCAAAGCGTCTGCTTGGGCTTACGCTTCATCTGTTCGGCGAGCCTCGCGGAAGTTCCCGCTTCGCGCGTGAGGCTCATCCGCATCAGAAACTTCGCAAAATTCTCCACCGTCTCCGCCGTCGGCCGAAGGAGCGTTTCCTTGCCGACAGCAGCAGCCACAGCCTTGGCTGTCCCTAAGTGCCAGCGCTTCAGGCACTCCGCCTGAAAAACGCCGAGCTGAAAAAACTGATCGCGCGCCGGATCTTCAAGCACCCAGGTAGAACTCCCGTCATCCGCGTCCGGGCCTTCGTGCAGACGAAGATCCTCCCGCAGCGGCGGAAGCCGCGGCTCCTTCGGGGTCGGATGCCCGGCAGAGAGACCCGGAGCAACAGGGGGGCGCTCGAGAGCGTTCATAGCATTCATCCGCAGAGGTGCCAAGCCGCACGCTTAGACGCCGAGCCAGAGCCGCAGCGTAGCCAGAGGCCGGCGAAGGAGATAAAGCCCCAGAAAGGTTTCTTCGCCGTAAAACTTTGCCGTGCCCTTGAGGCCGAGCTGCGGCGCATCACCGTCGGTTGGGACGAATTCGGCCCGAGCCTTGTAGGCAAGCGTTCCGTCAGCCGTGGCTGACGCGCGGTAGGCCACTCGAGTGAGCTCTGCTTCGAGCGGACTCGTCGGCGACGCATTGAGGAAGAATTTCACTTCGGCGCCTTTTTCAAGCGCGACGGCGTCGCCCACCGGAATGTCGGCCTCGAGCTCCACTGCCCGAGGGTCCGCCACCATCAAAATGCGTTCGCCGACAGCTACCGGCCGACCCAGCCATTCCTGTGGGTCCGAAAAAACGGCAACACCCGAGCGGTCTGCCCGGATCTCCGTCCGTTCGAGTTCCCCGGCAAGAAAAGCTGCATCAGCTTCAGCCTGATCGCGACGGCGCTTAAGCACCCCCAAAGCCATCTTGCTGCGCTCATCAAAGAATGCCTGCTGCTGCCCCTGCCGGTATTCGGCCTCTGCCACAGAAAGCGTCTGCCTTGCAGCTTCCAATTGACCGCGCAGGTCGCGCGAGTCCATCCGCACAAGGAGATCCCCCGCCTTGACCGGCGCATTGGGCTTCACGACGATTTCTTCGACTACGCCCGAGAGCGGCGCACGAACAGCAAACGGATTTTTGGCCGTTACTTCTGCAGGCGCAAGCACGGACTGCCGAATGGGTATCAGCATCGCTCCGACCACTGCTGCGGCGGCTGCACAGCGCACCCAGCGCTTGCGGCTCCAGACCAAAAGCCTTCCGGAGTGAGCCTTCACGGTGCCTTCGCCCGACCAGTCGCTGCGGCCAAGCGGCATAGCGCTCCACGCATCGGCATAAGCACGCGCCAGATGGGTGAGGATAGCCTTGTCAGCCCCCGTCCACGGGGCGTCCCGCCAAAGGATAAGCGCAGCTCTGATGCCGGAGCCGCCCGCCTGCGGCGCTTTAAGCGGCAGTTCGGCCCAAAGCGCCTGAGCCGGCAGAAACTCCTTGGCCATCATCCGGTCGTGATCCGCGGCCGGCGGATGCTCGAGCACATTGAAGGGCTGCACGAGTTCATCGGCCAAGGCCGAACCCGACAGAGAAGAAGCGCCTGCCGGATGAGCATCTGCGAAGCCGCCCAGGCGCTTAACGAGCCAAGCCGGAAAGGCAGCATTGCGAACCGGATCCGCAACGCCCGAAAGCCCTTCGATTCGCCCCGCTCCGGCATCATCGGCCGCCCGCCACCAAAGCGCTGCCTGACGGTAGTCAATCGCTGCGAGCGTATCGTTCATCGCCGTGTAGCCGAGCGCTCGGCGATCGGATGCCGCACGTGCAGTTTCACAGAGACGAATAACGCGCTCGAGGCGCTCGGTTTGTTCACGGGACTTCAGAAACGCAGACTTAAGCTCCTGGAGCCCTTCGGCAGCGGAACCCTTTTTGGATTCCGCTCCCGGCTTCGTTCGAATGATCATGGAGCAGGGCTCCAAGCGACTCGTCCGCTCATGCCGGGCAGAAGCGGGAGCGCTGCCGCACCGGCATCACCCGCAGCCTTCTCCCTTTTGGGAAGCTGGAGCTCGCCCGTCACCTTCACCGACTGACTGACCGGATCCACACTCCCGGCGATGCGCGACACGGTGACCGGATAAACCGCACCGGTATCGTCCAGCGTAAGCGTCAGGCGGCTCCCGATCCGCAGCACTTTCAATGCCGCCGCAGGGAGGATCGCCTCAACCTCAAAGGCGCTCACCTCATAAATGGTGAGGAGCTTCTGTCCTTCTCCCACATACTCATGCGGGCGCACATACGTTTCGCCCACCATGCCCGAGAACGGCGCCTTGATGCTGCAGCGGCCGACCTGAATGCGTTCAGCCTTGGCTTCGGCTGCCGTAATCCCGACGTTGGCGCGGGCTTCTTCATAGTCGGCCGTGCTGATGGAATTGAGCTTTCTGAGTTCCCGGGCGCTGCGCCAGCGGCCTTCAGCGGCCGATGCTGCGGCTTCCGCCCGCAGAAGCCGCGCCTTGGGAAGCGCACAGTCGTATTCGACAAGCACGTCTCCGGCCTTGAAGCGTTCACCGTCGCGAAATGCAACAGCACTCACTTCACCGGGCATTTCGCTCGAAAGGAGCGCCTGCGCCTTAGCGGTTACCTGGGCGCGGAATTCGACCGCATCAGCCAATGCTGATGAGCTCGAAAGCCCTGCCGCAGAGGCCGGCGCAGCCGAAGCTGCGCCAATTGTTAAAGCTGCAGCCATCGAGCAAATTGCGCTCAGCGTATGGAGCTTTTCCATCATCATCCTCATTTCGAGCACGATTCTTACCGGCTGGCCTTCAAAGAACCGAGACTTTCCCAGGGCATGCCGGAAACGAGACGGACGGCCGCTCCGCCCTCCTGCGCAGCCGCAGCAACTTCCGGGTTGAGGCGGTAGCTCGCAGACGCTTCCTTATAGTCGCCCACGCCTTCCTTCAAGGCCTGCGTGCCGTAAAGCCCCTGCAGCACTGCGCCGTCGGCGATGATACGGTCCTGCGCGCCGATGGCTTCAGCGAGTCCCGAAATGGACTGATCGGCAACCTCAGCGGGTACCGTATCAAAGCCCGCGGCTTGATAGATGGCATCCTGGGCATTAAGCATTTCGGCATAGCTCAGATCACGCGTGCGTTTGGCAAGCAGCGTCTCAACCTTCGTGCGTACCGCTTCGAGCTTCGTTTCGCTGCGGCTCTTCACGGCATTTTCAACCTGCTTGTCGATGGAATTCTGTACGCGCGAGAGTTCGTCAGCTCGACGGAAAGCCTTTTCAGCCGCAAAACGCTGATGCCAAGCAACGTGCACCTGAGAGAGAACCGTCATGCGGATGGCCTGACGACGAAGCGGAGCGAGTTCTTCGCGAAGCTCTCCGCCCTTGAGAATCTTCGGCGCAGTAAAGAGGCTCATCAGGTTCCAGCTCACCTGGGTGCCCACGTCCGCCCAGTCATTGTTCGCCAAGTACTTATTGCTGTCGTAGTTGAGACCCGCAAAAAGCTGAACATTCGGGAAGAGCTTCAGGAGCGACATGCGGGTTTCGAGCACAGCATTGCGCGCGAGATAGCTTTCTTCGCGAATCTCAGGGCGGCGCACCATGGCGAGCACTTCGAGGTCACTGAGCTTATAGGGCACGGCCGGAACGGCCTCAGTATCCGTCGAGGGAACGGCGAGCTGGAATGGCGTCCCCGGCTGCAGGTTCATGAGGGTCGCGAGCTTGGCTTTGCTCTTCACCAATTCGTCTTCGAGCGTTTCGAGCTGACGAACCATGTTGAGAAGGTCACGCTGGTAGCGAAGCGCATCGAGCGGCTTCACGAGGCCGCGGCCGCCCGCTTCCTTGGACTGAGCCAGAGCCTTCGAAGCGTCGTCGAGCGCATCAGCAACTTCGTCGCGCAGACGCTCAGCGCTGACGGCCGAGAGCCAGGCCGCACGGGTCTGACGGGCGATATCGGCCACCACGCGGCGGCGGCGTTCTTCGGAGGCATAGGACTTGTTGGTCGAAGCTTGGGCTTCAAAGTAGCTCAGACCGAAATCGAGCACATTCCAGGAGAGCTCCAGATCGGCCGTCCTGCCGTAGCGTTCGCTGCTCTTAGAAGGCACGAGCGACTCCTTGCCGGTTGCAAGCGATTCGCTCGAGCTTGCGAGCTCGTTGGAGCGGTCGCGATACCCTGCCGACGCCGTGAGCTTCGGCAAGAGGCTCATGCTCTGCACATCAGCGATGTTTTCCTGCACCGCACGCTCCATCATGGCCAGGCGGTGTTCGAGGTTGTACTTGAGCGCACGGGCAACAGCCTCTTCCATCGTAATGGGAGCCGTGACGGGTTCCTGCGCAGCGAACATCAGCTGCTGGTCGACATTGGCAAGACGCATAAGATCGTCGCTCGAAAGCTTTTCGGGCGCGATGACCGAGCAGCCGGCGAGCATCAGCGCTGCGGCGACGGACGTAGAAACAAGAGTAAGGCGGATCATCCGAGAGGCTTTCATCTGAGACATGATTGGAAATCCTGAAATAGGCAAGAGAATGAGTAGGTTCGGCGGCACGGACTGCCAGAGTGAGCGTCCGTGCCGAATAAGTGAGTTGTCAGCGATCAGCTCGCAGCGAGATCATCGGATTTGGCAAAGATGCCTTCGCGGGCATAGACCGTATGGCGTTCAATGGCAGCGGTGAGACTCGTGTCAGCGACCTCGCTCTGCTCGGGCGTCTCTGCGTCGAGCAGCGCGGCTAAACCCTTTTGAGCAACGTCATTCAAGTCAGCTGACGGCAATTCCGCTGCGCTCTCATTGAGCGTCACGCGTGCTGCGGATTTGTCTGAGCGCTCGACCTTTTCAACAGCGCGCTCTACCGCCCGGTCACGGCGAACCTCTTCGGTATGAAGCTTGGCGTCGCGTTCATCATCGACGGTCTGCTTATAAAGCGCGAAGAGGCGCTCTGAGGCCGAGGGTTCTTCCAGAGGCGCAGCCGGCTTGCCGAAGATCGGTTCGAAGACCGGGTGATCCGCCGCCAGTACCGTAGGTCTGAAGTCCTCGCGCTCGATCCCTCGTCCGAGTCCCGTGTCGCGCAGAAGGTCAAGACCGCGGCCAAATGCCGGGTTGGCAACGCCCGCATCCGCACTGGTGACGGGCGCAATTTGCGTCCCGATCCAAATGGTGCGGGTGGTCGAAGCGCCATAGGCATCCGTGGCCTTCACCGTCACCGCCAAGCCGTTTTCGAAATTCGCGTCCGCCTTTAAGATGCCGGTATCGGCATCAAAAGAGACGCCCTCAGGGAGTTCTGCGGGTTCGGTGATCTCCACTCTGAATCCGTCGCCCTCGGCATCCTTGAAGAGCGTATTGAGATCAGCTCTGATCCCGCCGGCCGTATCGCCGAAGACCGCCGGCAGCCCTTCATGAGTCGATCCCGCGCCGACAAACTCGGGCGCGGAATTGGTGCGAACACCCACCGTCACTTCGAACGTATTCGAAAGGCCGTAGCTGTCCGTCGCGGTAATCGTGAGCTTAAAGGGTTCAGTCACCGTCGCCGTGCCGTAGATGCGGCCCGTGTCAGCATCAAAGCTCAGCCCGCTGTTATCGGGCAGCCCGTCAACCCTGAAGGTCAAATCGTCGCCGTCAGGATCCTTGATGAAGTCCTTGAGCTCAAACGAATTATTGCCCCCGACCACAACGCTCGGAGCGGTATCCGGTACAGCCTGCGGGGCTTGATTGCCGCGAACCGTGAGCTTAAAGGTGTACTCCACCGGAGCATTCTTGCCGTCCGAGGCCGTGATCGTCACCGAGAACGCACCGACCTCCTGAGGCGTGCCGGAAATCGTCCCTGTCTTTGCGTCGATAGTCAGACCATCGGGGAGCCCCTTCACTGCCGTGAAGGTCAGCTCATCGGCCTCATTCGGGTCTTTGAACCAATCCTTGACACTGAAGTTCGTCTCGTGATTGAAGACGACTTCGGGCACCTTGACATTTCCATCAACAACGACCGGCGGCTGATTTTCCATGATGGTCAGCGTGACATCACGGCTCGCCGTCAGACCGCTCTCGTCTGCCGCAGTGATTCGCAGCTGATAGGCACCCGTCTTCGAAACCGTGCCGGAGAGCTTGCCATTCTCAAACTTCAGCCCCAGCTTCTGAAGACCATTTTCGATAACGTTCCCGTTCTCATCGAGGAGTTCCACGGTGACGGTCGCCACTTTGACGTCATCCGTAAAGAGGTCTGAGGGCAGCGTAATAGAACCCGCTGAACCGCCGAGCGCAACATCCAAGGTACCGCTCAAAGCGTAGTCCGGATACTTCGTTTCGTTAAATTCGGGACCATCGTTAATCTGCAGCGTCACCGCATTGTCAATCAGCAGCGAATCGCTGCTGCCGCTCGAGGACGTAAAGCCAATGCTTAAATCGACCGACAGATCTGCACCTGGCTCAGCACCCGAGGCGGTGAAGGTGATTGCCTTCAAAAGCGCCTCGGCTTTGTCTGCATCAACGCCCTGCTCGAGTGTGATGGAAAGCGTTCCTTCGCGGGCAGACCATGCACCGAGCTTCACGTCACCGCTGTAGACGTAGCCGTCATCCTTGAGCGTCAGACCAGAATCTGCACTGAGCCCAAAGGTGCCGTTCGGATAGTCGACATTTACCGTGATCGAAGCCGCGTGTCCAAGGATGGAATCTTTGATGCCCGAGAAATCAACATTCGCGAGAAAGTCGGTCGGCTGCTCGGGATCCGGGACATGAATGGTCTCTTCGTCGGGCGTCTCAATAGAGCCGTCAGTGGCTTTGACGCTGAAGATCTGAGCGTCGGACTTGCCGACATTGTCAATCATGGTGACCTTCAGCACGACTTCACCGGCAACGTCGGACGGCACGTCATATTTCACCGCCCCAAGCACCGTGTTGAAGACATCGTGATTGAGCGACCCCGTGAATGTAATCGTCAGCTTGCCGCCCTCGACACTGTAAGAACCGAGTTGAGTGCCGTCAGCTCCGGTAATTACTTCGTCCGCAAAGGTATATCCAATAGTCTTGGCAAAACTAAAGCCGTCAGAGGCATTCGCCCCGCCGTTGCGCTCGATCGTAATGCTGAAGTCTTGGTAATCCTCAACATCCGCATCGACGCCAGACAGATATTTGCCTACTTCGGCGGAATTGCCGGTGTAGGGAATCTGAGGCAATGCCGACGCAGAATAAACGCCCTGAGATCCACTGTTAAAGTAGATGTTTTTACCGTCTGAAGAAACAATAAATTTCCCAAAACCTTCTGTACCTGCATCAATGGATCCGGCTTTTGTCAAGAATCCAGAAAGTGCATCTACAGTATATTCAACCATCTTTCCATCCTCAGTTGAGGCAAACAGAAGCTTGCCGTCGGAGGAAAGATGCATTTCTTGAATACTGATCGATTCACCTTCGAATCCATAATCCGCACCAACAGTTAGGGACTGCACGAGAGTCAACGTACCGTCATCATTTTTCTCAAAAGTCAGTACGCAGCGGCTCCCAATGGCAGATGCGGAGTAAACGTAGAGATGTTGACCATCCGCCGATGAAACAACGCTTCCAACCTTCCACAGCATAAATTCATCATCGACTTTGACCCCAGACTCATCCGCATTGATGGTCTCGTAATTCAATGATTGAACAAGATTAAGCGATCCGCCTTCACCCACTGCGACAACGGCAATTCCGCTCTTATCGCCCATACTGTCTTTTTGAACATATATGGATTTGCCATCACCGGAAAATTTAATGGCCGTTAGATTCTGATCCGCAAAATTCATTTCATCCCGCGTGAACTGCGAGATCAATTTCAAACTGCCGTCAGCATCAACTGTATAAAGGTACAAAGTATCTTCGGTGAGCGCCGCAAAGTACTTGCCGGAAGGATCTAAGGAGATGTCCTGCCACGAATCAGACTCAGAGGTCAGATCAATGCCTTCAATAGGAGACCAAGTCCCGTCGGCATCTGCCATGAATCCATGAACGCCTATAACAAAAGAGTTTTCACCGGAAATTGCCTTGACATAAACAGAGCTGCCGTCGGCGGAAACAACGATGCTCCCAGGATATCCCCCTGGCGATGATCCAAGTTCAAAAGCGTTTTTGAGTGTTAATGCGCCATCATCACCGCGGCTGTAAATGTAGAACGTGTACGTCCCGGAGCCATCGCTGCCGGAAGACGACATCACGAAAACCGTCTTGCCGTCCGGCGTCTGTGCTAGATCGTTGACGTAATAATCAGCCCCTGTTATGACGCCGTCATGCATGAAGATTGTGTCTGAGGTTTCAGGCGCATCAACACTTACATCCGGATCGACGCTGAGATGCACACGAATAGTCGCCGTGACATCATCAATAATTGATGAATCAGCCCCGCCGTTATCGGTGCCGCCGTTATCGGTCACTTTAGTCAGAGCGAAAACACGCTCACTAACCTGAGCCTCGGCATTCTCGTTGACATATGTCATCGAATTGACAACGTTTTGAGCGGCCCCAGTCTTAATGCCACCATCAAAACTAATGGTCAGCACGCCTTTTCCGTCAGCGACTACATACTGATAGGCGTATCCGCTCTTCGTAGTGCCGTCTGATGAGCTATTCAGAGGAATACGCACTCCGTCGACCACCCAATATTCACCTTCAGCAAAATCACCCGAAGCCGTGAGCTCCATCGAGGATACTTTCTGATTGAGTTCACCGACATTGATCGCCACATCTTTGAAGATAGGCGATGACATGCCTGTCGTGTTGTAATACTCATTTTCTACAGCAGAAGAACCGGATGCTGAAGGAGCCTGATTGGCAGAGAATTCGTATTGAATCGTTTTCTCAACGGATTGGTCTTTATCCGTTACGGTCGTCTTGACGGAAACGCTGCCGTCTGCAGCTGCAGACTGGACTGTAAAGGAAACCTGCTTGACAACTGCGGCCACATCGGCTGTTGTTGCGCCATCCTTAAATGTCAGAACGATTTTCCCATCAGCTTTCTCAACCGCAGCAATCGTACGGTCTCCGTTCTTGATGACGCCATTTTCGAGCGTATAACCGTCTGCTCCCGTCCATTCAAACGCTGTTGAAGGTTTGGCTTCATCATTCGTTTCGAAGGTGACAGAAACGTTACCGTAGTTGCCGCTGCCGGAATTGGCAGCATCGCGATCGGCATCGGTAATGGAAAGCGACCCGCCGACATTAACCGACTCCCCTAAGGTAGCGTTATGAACTTCCGCCTCTTCATAAGAAAGCACCTGTCCGCCCGCGGCAATCCCAACCTTTCCTGAGTCAAACACAACGAGTCCGGCTGCATCACCACCTACTGCAGGTGTTGTTTTAATCGGGGTAAGACCTTCTTGCGTCACGCGAAATTCTGAAAGCGTCCCAGAGTCATTGCTTGAAAGGACATAAAGACGATCTCCAGCTGGAGAGAGCGCAATATCCACAACGTTAGAACTATCAGTTTCCGCTATTTTAGAAAAAGTTTTTTCAGCAAAATTAGCCTGATAAATTTGAATCTTACCGCCAAATTGAACAGCTATTAGCCCGTTATCTGATGCCGTAATATTAAGAACACCATCACCCTCTTCTATTCCATCAAGATCTTGAGAGAATAACTCTTCACCGTCAGCACCATATACTTTAAGTTCTGGGCCATAGGCAAACTCATGATTGCGGAATTTAATGACATAGTCTCCGCAGCTGACAAAATCCATTGAAGCATTTTCGCCAATATCCGAATCGTTCCATTGACCGTTCTCATAAGATATTTTTGTACCGCCGTATGAACTCCCCCAACCATAATCAGCAAAATAGCCGATATAACAGGTAGTACCATCAGAACTTACAGCAATTGATGTGCCAGTTCCTGATATTTCCTTTTGACCTTCAGTGGTTAAATCACCATTATCTGCCACTTGGAAACGAAATACATTATTCCCGCTCACAGCATAAAGGACACGGCCATCAGCGCTAGATGCAATATCCGTAATGCTTCCAAGCCCATCAACACTTGAATGATCAAAAGTCTGCAGATAAGAAAGCTTCCCATCAGTCACTTTAAAGACAGCAATATCGCCGTCTTTGTCGCCTACAAAGGCAAAATTCCCGTTGTCTGACAGAAAGATCTTTGTGGCATTCTCGATGCCGGGTGCATTTGTAAGACCGGACAGTTCTGTTCCGCCAACATTCACTTCCGGCGCAAAGTTATAGCTGCTCTCGATTTTCACGGTTCGATCTATATCCAGATCAGCCGTGCCTCCATCATTCATATAAGAAAGCGCATCGATCTTGACGGTCACATCCGCTGAAGTTTGGGCAGTGCCGTCTGCAACCTTCAGTGCAAGACCGTCAATAAGCGTTTGGAGCTGGTCAGCATTCTGAGTAGACCCGATTTTGATGACCACCGTTGCCGTGCCGTCCGCACCGACCGTCACCGTTGCATAGCGGTCAGCGTCTGGATCACCGATCTGAACCTTGTTGCCCTGCGTGAGGAGTACTTCCTTTCCATCAACAATAAGGGCCAGTCCTTTGCCGCTTTCAGAAACCTGAAGCGTCAGCGAGTCGTAAGTCTTACCGTCAGCAAGCGGCTCAACCTGGACATTGCCGAAGAGATCGACCTGAGCACCCGGATTGCCGTTTTGATCCACGGTGATGTCGCCAGCGGAAGGATCCGCTGAAACTGGCGGATTGGCATCCGCCTGAGCATCCGCCGCCACTTCTGCCGCCGTTGCCGCAGCCGCCGCGTCAAACATCATTCGCGGCTCAAGCGCAAGCTCAAGGCTTCCGTAGGAGAGATTCGCTGTAGTCATTTTGTGCTTCTTCCCTTTTGGGTTGGGTTTCAAACTTATTCAATGAGCCGCGCAAAGCTGCTCTTACTTTCAAGATCCGATGCAATACGCTTCAATCCATCGATCACCGTCTCTTTGCCTTCTGCGAAGCTCGGCGTCTCAACTTCAGACACATCGCCCGAATTGCGTCCGCAGGCGAGGAGCGTGGGCTTAAGCTCGTTGTAGCGGCGTAGCCCGGATTCATTTGTTGAGGGCGGAATGATGAGCATGTAGAAATAGAAGTCCTGATGCGACTTGAAGCTGCCGCACAAATCTTCAATTCGCTGCCGGACAAAATCGCGGTCTCCGGTATCTGCATAGCCGCCCAAGCTCTCAAGATCGAGATAAAAGTTGTTGGCATCCATGTCGATGTCAATCAGCGGACCATTCAAATTGGCCAGCATGACGATCGCCTTGACGGTGGACTTGCCGTCTTCGCTGAAGTCACGCGGGTGGTCGAGATCTCCCCAGCCGTCAATACCGCGGAACCCCGGCGAAAGCGCCATTGCCCCCCAGCCCATTGCAATATTCATGTTGATGGCGTGATTGATTTCTTCATGATCGCCAATCATTTTTTGCAGACGTGCCGTAAATTTTTCACGCTCATCCGTGAGCGGCAGGAGTGCTGTGAGCGGCACAGTCCCGTCAGCCGCAATCCAGCGCTGATCAGTCGGGCCGGTTAATCCGCTGCCCGCAGAAGGAATCACCGGTCCCCGCCACGTGATGTAAGGCCACCCTCCGGGATAGTTCGACATAATGCAGTTGCCGCCGTAACAGGTTTCAGCGCTGATTTCAAAAGATCCTGCCGGAGGTTCAGTCCAATCGAAGAGCTCTCCGCCAAGCATTCCCCGACGAACATGAAGAATCTTCTTGCGGACATCGGGCATATCGGGAGAGGCCATATTGGAGACGCCCGCCCCCTGCTTGATATAGCGGAACCACTGCGGCTCAATACGATCCGGCATCGCCCAGCTGCGGATACGAGAAACGCCCTTGGCATCGTCCCAAACATTGACGCCGTCCGAATAAGGCACTAAGGCCATCCAGCGGTCAGCCCGTCCGTCAATGACTTCGTCATAAAAGGCCTCGCCGATGTCGCGGATCGCCTGCATGTCCCGCTGCGTCTCGTTGATCGTGGAAGGCGCAACAAAAGCAATTTCAAGCGGGTTGTAAATCGCCACCGCAGCACTTGCCACCTCAACGGTCTTCCCCGGACCGCCTAAAAGTGAGGGCAGCGCCCGAAAGCTTGCCGAGACTCGATAGCCTTCATAGTCGTTCCAGGTCACCGGCTCCACCGCAACGCTCAAGTCACGCGAGAGCTGCTCTTTATCGAGCCCCAGATTGACGGCAACATAGCGCTGAGCCATCCCGAGCACATCCGTCTCGGAGTCCTTCGCCGCTTCCATCGCCACGGCCTGAGCTGCCGCATCGGTCGCCTGCTTGAGGCGCGCCCCGTCGGCACTCACGCGCGTAGCGTCCACCACAAAGGCCGTGAGCGCAATGCCGCCGATCAGGAAAAAGACCACATTGACCGCAGCCGAACCGGATTCTTCACGGAGAACACGGGCCAAAAGCGACTGGGCACGTTTGCAAAGAAGAGAAATCATGCGTTGCTCCCTTCGCCATCATCGTCCGACGGCATCAGATTTTCTTCTTCAAGCGCTTCGTCGAGCTTGATTTCGCGGTTGTTGGAGCGGTAGATGTTCTCCACCTGAATCACTCGGGGAAGACGCAGGTGCTTGCCCAATTCAAAGCCTGCCGTACGGCGGCAGACATCCACCACAATCATCGACATCGTGCTGCCGTCCACATCGCTCTCGTCATTGCCTTCGCCGGAATTTTCCGGCGGATCCACCGGCAGTTCGCCCGTGAAGTACTTCCCCTCGACATTGAGTTCGCAGAGCATCGCCCCGTCGCCGCGGCGAATCATCCACTGCACGGCGCCGGACTGCAGCACATTCATGATGATGACTTCGGTGTCACGGGTTTCGGTCTCGAGCGATGCGTCAACGAGCGCATTGAGCCCGTACTGCGTGAGCTTAGGCTGCTGCGCAGCATTTACAGCAATGCTGCCAGCGCCTGCCTCAAGGCGTTCCCGCTCAATGCCGATCTGGTGCATATCCGAAAGAATCACGGCAGTGCTCACCAAAAATGTGATGCCGAGCGCTGTTTCCACGGCAATCGACCCGGATTCTCGATGCAGCCCGGCAGCGGCCGCCGCAATCTTCTTGAAAAAGGAACTCTTAATCATTTCACGCCCCTTCACTTTCTTCAATGCGGGGGTAGTAGGCGATGACGCGTTCGTAGCGATAAGTGAAATCTTTGCGGTTCGTCAGAATGAGGCGCGGAAGCGGCGTAATGAAGTCCTTGGTGATCACGACGACCACCTTCCAGGCGGGATAGCTGCTGTCCGCTTCTGCGGTGCCTTCCTCATCGTCCTCGCCCGCGCCGTTCGTTCCGCCCGGGTTGCCGAGCGCGTCCAGCGACTCATAGGCCTCAACGGTTACGCGGGAGACATTCGAGGGCTTGAGGTAGCCAAATGAATAGGCCGCAATACCCTGACGAATGTCATTTTCGGCGGACGCCCCCAGCTCACCGGCATCGCGAAAGCGCAGAAGCGCGCTCGAGACTGCGCTTTCACCAACCTGAATCGTGAGCGCCATATTGGCAAATTCCACAATGATGAAGAACGCCGCCAGAATCACCGGAAAAGCAAAAGCCGTCTCAACCGCGGAGACGCCGCGACCGTCGCGCAGGAAAGCACGGCCGGCGGTAAAGATTCGCGAACGGAAGATCCCGACTGTCATTTAGGGCTGACTCCCGTTTTGACCAGCGCTGCCCTTTTTCAGCGCCTCAAGCGCAGCTGCGGCTTCGGGGCTGCCCTTCGGGAACGTCTGGGCATGGGAAGAAAGACCGGCAGCGTCCTTTGTTTCGATCGTCTTCACGGGCTCAACGACAAGCGGAACTTCATAGCCGTAGTCCGAATCATCCGAAGATTTCGGGCGAATTTCGATCATCTTCTCGGCCGCCCGCAGGCACTCATCGGCGAGCGTAGATTCGCCGGCATCAATGCGGCTTTTCATGGCGGCAAACTTTTTGAGGGCATCCTCGGCCTGTTCATTCGTCATGAAGCTCTGGAGCGTTTCGCGCGAACGATCTGCCGACCCCGTCATAAACTGGACAAAGGCGAGATTCATTTTGGGGGTCAGTATGCCGGAAGCGTCCGACGAGCTGAAGTTCTCAGCGTCGCCGAGCACCTTCAAGGCCCCCTTGGCATCGTTCATGCCGAGTTTGGCGAGCGCCAAATTGTTAAGCACCTGCACGTTCGTCGGTGACTGGGCAAGCGCCTTGTCAAAGTACTTGACGGCTTCCTCGTGCTCACCCGCAGCATCGAGAACAATGCCGTAAGCATTGAGCGCAGAAACGTTCTTGTCGTCGAGCTCAACGGCCCGCGCGAGTGCGCTTCGCGCATCGCTCATGCGGGCTGAAGCCATATAAGCACGGCCTAAACCAGTGAGGAGCCCCGCTTCTTCAGCCGGAGCAAATTTCACTTTTTCAGCTTCTGCAAGGGCTTTGGTTCTGGTAAACAAAGTCAAGGTAGCTCGCGGCGGTTCAATGAGCGACGCGATCCCTGCATATTCCAAAAGGGTCTTAGCATCCATGCCGCCTCGGCGGTCGAGTTCAGCATAAACGCTGAGCGCCCCTTCGTAGCGTCCCTGAGCCACCAGCATGCGGGCAAGGCGCAATGCCGACTCACGATCCTTCTTGGGAGCCGTTACGACTTCTGAAGGCGTGCGCTCCTTGATGGTGCGCTCAGGCATCGGACTGTCCGACCCTGCTCCGGCAAGGGACGCACACCCCGAAAGCATCAGCGCAGCTGCCGAAAGGACAAAAAGCGCAGCGGTCTTCATTGCCGCTTGCGGGCGTCGGCGGAAACTGTGAGCAGAAGTAGTCATGATCGACACAAAAAATCAGGTGAGGAGACTGCGGATGACGCGCATCAGCGCGGGTGCGGCCACGATCGCTACGACGGGCGGCAGAATCAATGTCATCAGCGGCAAAGAGAGACGGGCGGGGAGCTTTCCGGCGCGTTCTTCGAGCGTCAAAATCAAGGTCGACCGAGATTCGGCGGCAATGTTGTGGAGCGCCTGCGCCAGAGGCGTACCGAACTGTTCGGCTTGAATAAGCGTTGAAACCATGCCTTCAATAGACGGCACGCGCGTACGCTCGGCGAGATTGCGCAGCGCCGCTGAACGCTCGGGCATGATTTCAAGTTCGGCATTGGTGAGTGCGAGTTCATGAGCGAGAATCGGTGCGGAAAGTTCCAGTTCTCTCGACACCACCTTCACAATGCGCGTAAAGGGAAGGCCGGCCTCGGCGCAGATCACCATGAGGTCAAGGGCGTCGGGCATGCTGCGCTCAAGCGCCGTATAGCGCCGTGCGGCCATCGACTTCAAAACCCATTCCGGCAGAATACCGCCCGCAAAGTAACCTGCCCCCATGAGCGCGATGGTGCCGATGCTTCGCTCCTGAGTGCCGAAAAAGAGCGCGGCCGCAATGCCGAGTCCGAGCAGCGTTTTGAGGAGCAAAAAGACGCCGAGCGAACCCGGGCGCGCGAAACCGGCTTGGGCGAGGAGGAGCGCCGTTGTCTCACGGCTCTTGTCATTCCCGGCGAGCTTCAGCCCAAAGCGAGCGGCCGGCTGAATCCATTCCGGCAGCGGCTCGATGCCGCCCGCCTGATGCGGATGCGCAGCCGCTTCTTCATCAATGGTGCCCGCCAATCGATCTTCAAGTGCCTCAGCATCTTGTTGGGAGCGCAGCGCAAACACAAAGACGACAATAGAGAGGAGCGCGAGCGCAAAAAAGATAATCCATGTAGTCATGACTCGAGCCTCACTGAATGCGGCGAACCATCAGCCAGGTCACAAAAAGCCCGGCAGCAACGCTCGCGGCAGCGTAGCCGAGCACTTTGAGGCCGGTCGGATCGGTAACGAGGAACTGAAAGTCCTGCGGCGCCTGGATGTACTGATAAATGAGCACGCCGGGCACGAGACAGGCGACGATCTTGATCGAAGCGCGAGCCTCGGATGTTTTGGCCTGCACCTTGAGTGCAAGCTCCGCGCGCTCGCGAAGCGTGGCCGCCAAGCGCTCGAGCGTGTCGGCCAGACGGCCGCCCGACTCCTGACTGATGATCACGATGACGGCGAAAAAGCGGTATTCGGGCAGCGGCACGCGGTGCGCTGATTCCTGAAGCACCTGCTTCAAGGGGACGCCCAGACGCAGCCACCGGTCGATGGTGCGAAGTTCTTCCGAGAGCGCGCCGCGCAGGTTCTGTGCGGCGAGTCCGAAGGCGGTCTGAGCCGGCACGCCGGCGCGGCAAATTCGCGCGATGGAGTCAATCGCTTCCGGAAGCGATTTGCCGAGGTCTTCGGTCCATTCACCCATGGCGCGCAGATATAGGAGCGCCGCCGCAGAGGCGAAAAGCGCTGCGCCTCCGAAAAATGCGATCAGGAACGGATAGTCCGTCATGCGGCCCACCAGTGCGGCTGCCGTAAAGGAAAGAGCACCAAGCACCAATACGCGAAGACGCAGGTTCTTGGTCCAGCCGAGCAGTTCCAGTCCCTTCTGAATGCGCACGATGCGGGCATGGAGCTTCGGGAAATGCCCGTGATAGTCGTCAAGCCCCATCAGCACGGATTCATCGGGATATTCAACCGGCGCAACGCTTTTGGCTTCCTCCTCAACCTGCGTCAAAAGCTCAGTGAGTCTTTCGCGAACCATTTCTTCGCGGCGTGCGCGGTTCGTAAAGGCACGAAGTCCCAGCACGCCCAAAAGTACGAAGAGGAACACCAAAATCGTGAAAAGATTAAGCATGAGCTTTGTCCTCTCAATTGCCGCCGAAGAGATGTGCGCGGTCCTGATAGAACTTCGGGCGCAGCCCCGTATTGACGAATTCGCCTACGATCCGTCCGTCGGCAGAGATGGATTTGATGCGGTAGTTGTAGAGTTCCTGCGTCTGGATGACGTCCTCTTCCATGCCGCAGACTTCAACGATCGACACCACACGGCGCTTGCCGTCGCGCATGCGTTCAATCTGCACGACCATATTCACTGCGCCGCCGATTTGACGGCGGATGGCATTAAGCGGAAGCTGCAGATTGGCCATCAGCACCATGTTCTCCAGACGGATCAGGGCGTCGCGCGCATTATTGGCGTGCACCGTGCAAAGCGAGCCGTCGTGACCGGTGTTCATGGCCTGGAGCATGTCAAAGCACTCGCCGCCGCGAACTTCGCCCAAGATGATGCGGTCCGGACGCATACGAAGCGCGTTCTTAACAAGATCGCGCTGAGTGATCTGTCCGCCGCCTTCAATGCTTTCGGGACGGGTTTCCAAGCGCACGATGTCTTCCTGATTGAGCTGCAGTTCGGCCGCATCCTCAATCGTCACCACGCGTTCCTTCTGCCCGATCTTGAAGGACAAGGCATTGAGCAGCGTTGTCTTGCCCGCGCCCGTGCCGCCCGAAACGACGATATTGAGACGCGCCATCACCGCGCGTGAAAGGAGCTCCACCATGTCCTTGGTGAGTGCGCCGCCCTCGGAGAGCTCTTCCAAATTGCGCTTATGCTTGCTGAATTTGCGGATTGAAATGGATGTGCCGTCAAGCGCCAGCGGCTTCGTAACAACATTGACGCGGCTGCCGTCTGCCAGACGAGCATCGACCATCGGATTGGCTTCATCGATGCGGCGGCCGACGCGCGCGGCAATGCGCTGCGCAATATTGAAGACGTGCTCTTCATCAATAAAGGTAATGGGCGTCAGTTCAAGTTTGCCGAAGCGCTCGACAAACACCTTATCCGCGCCGTTGACGAGAATATCCGTAACGGTTTCATCAGCGAGCAGCGGCTCGATCGGCCCGATGCCGAGCATTTCGTCGAGCATCTGCGCGCTGATGGCCTGTTCTTCAGCGGCCGTCAGCTGAAACCGGTTCTGGTCGCAGATCTCACGAATGAGCTGAGCGACTTGTTCTGCGAGATTTTCCCGGCTGGTCGTCGCCGCCTTCATTGGGTCAATCTGCGCAAACACTTGATCGTGAATCGTGCGGCGCACGCGGGCAAGTTCTGCCGAAGCCTGTGCCTGAGCCTGAGGCGCCGCAGCAGCGCTCTGCGGCATGGAACGCATGCCGGGGCGGCGCACGGCTGCACTCCCAGCGTTTGAGGCGGCAGCAAACGACGGCCGATTCGGCATCGCGGCGGGCGGCGTCTCGGCGCCAGGCTGCGCAGCGCCGATGAGAGCCGCATCCTGCCGAACGTCTTGAGCTGGGCGCGGCGCAGGGGCAGCGGCCGGAATGGGTCGACGAGTACCAACGAGCATCTTCACTATTCTCCAAACGGTCTCTTTTCTTGAGGACGGCAGCCGCTCATCAAGCCGCAGCCTTGGCGGAATCCTTGCTTCCGGTGAGCTTCAAAAGCTTGAGCAGCTTCATGACAGTCGGGAAATACCGCTCTGCAAAACCCGGAGTCGTCGAGTGCGCGCCTGCGCGCCCGAGCAGTCCGCAGGCGAGCCCTTCAATGCTGCGGGCAAAGGCTGGAGCCGCCTGCGAAGTGAGCGCTCCCTGCAGGAGACTTGCGTCAAGGACCGTCCCGGCATTGGGCAGTTCAAAGTCCACCTTGACGCCGAGGAAGTTTTCAAACTCTTCACGCGTCAGCACGGGCTTGCTGCGCTTGCCCGCACCGGCTCGGCAATGATTGGCCACCAAGAAGCGGCGCTGACCGGGCTGCGGCGCACCGAGTTCAGCGAGCAAAATCTTCGCCGCGCGGGCGTTTGAAACCGTGTAGTCGATGAGAATCACGCAGACATCGGCGTTCTTCAGAATTTCTGCGCTCCCCGCAGGGCGATGCGACGGGATATCCCAAATCGAAACAGAAAAGAGTTCGCAAAGCGCACCGCCCAACTGAAGGAGGAGCTGCGGATCAACCGGCGTTTCCGGACCGGGACGCTGAGCAAGGAGCGACAGGCGCTTCTTTTCACCGTCTGCGAGCACCGTGCGGGCAATGAGGCGATAGTCGATTTCAGCGGCCGAAAGAATGCCGGCCAAGCCGTTGTCGGCCTTGAGACCGAGGAGTAGCGCGAGGTCACCTTTGCGGCGATCGAAATCAACGAGGAGCGTCGGATATTTGGCAGCCTCTGCAATCCAGCGCCCCAAAAGCGCCGCTACGGTACTCGTACCCGCTCCGCCAGCAGCCCCCGTCACCGCAATGGTCTGTCCGACCCGCACGCTTGAAGCATCCGGCATACCGAGCCAGCGATCGCTGTCGGCACGGTTGAGGAGCTCCACCACCAAAGCATCTGCCACCGGCGAAACCAGATAGTCAAATGCACCGGCAGAGAGGAGCGAACGGTAAAGTTCAACATTTTCTTCTGCGCCTACTGCCACAATGCGGCAGCCCGGGCCCGCCAAGGCGGCCAAATCTGCTAAGGCCGGCACTGGGAAAGGCGAAGCAGAAATATCAACAATCAAGAGCCCCGGGGCGTCATGCTGCGTGAGCCAGGCCTGAGCTTCGTCGATGCCGCCCTTCTGAGCGGCTGTACAGCTGCGCCCGAGCCGAGCGAATACGTCGGTGAACTGCTTCAGATCGCCTTCGCGGCAAAACACCGCGGTCGTGATGCCCTCGACGGAGGCATTGTTTTCGTTTTCCTTATCCACGATCAATCCTCCTGGCTGAAGTCGATGTCGATCAGGTCTTCCTGATCACCCGTCTGATATTTCTGTACGGCCAGATTGCTGGCCGTGCCGTCAGCGCCTTCAAGCGCACGCGGACGCAGGAGATCCTTCGGATCGCTCACCATCATGGCGATGTTGGCGTTGTTGGCGCAGCCCAACGTGCCGACGGCCTCGTAAGGCTCAATCGTCCAGCGAGTCGGATCGGCCACCTCGCACTCCGGCGCATGCACAACGTAGGCCTCGCTGATGAGCTCCAAGTCCCAGCTCACGCGGCGGTCCGGAAAGTCGCGCTTGCCGGTTTTTTCATTTACATAGACGGCAAGCTTGGGTTCCTGAGCGCCCGCTTCTTCGAGCGCTTCGGCCAATCGGCGAGCGAGCTTTTCGCCTCGCTCGGAGAGCGGTACGACGGTGAGCACCTGACGGCGGATCGGTCCCTGCGACAAGAGGAACTTGTTGGCAGACTCGATCGACTCATCGGTGAGACCCGAACCGTTTGCCGAAGCACGAAGGTAGAGCGACTTCGCCTGAACCTTCATGGAGAGCGCCTCGTCTCTCGTCTGAGCAAAATTCGAGGAACGCACACGGCCAACGGTCTTGGTCTCAAGCCCTTCAACCGCACGGTACCCTGCTTCGGCTTTGTCAAAGGCGTAGCCGCCCGCCGTCTGAACCGCATTGCCCATGTAGCTCAAACTTTCACAGCCCGTAAGCGCTGCGATCAAGGCAATGCTCAGGAGCGCTGCCGTGCCTTTGCGCGCCTGAGTCTTCAGACTGAAGCGGCGCTGATTGTTGTTGTGTGTCATATCTTTCATCCGCATCCGTTTCAATTAGAAGAGGTAGCCGATTGAAGCCTGACGCGGTGCATAAGCGTCAACGGCATTGATGCCGCGTCCCGGCACGCGCAGATCGCCCGAAGAAACCGGGTCGACGATATTGGCGGTGAGCAGAATCACGAGTTCGCTGTCTTCGACCTGCGTCTGTTCGTATTCAAAAAGACGGCCGACGAAGGGAAGGTTGCGAAGTCCCGGCACACCGTTCACGGTCTGCGATGATTCGCTGCGAAGCATGCCGGCCAAGGCAAAGCTCTGGCCGCTGGCGAGTTCAACTGTGGTTTCTGCTCGGCGCACGCGCACCGCCGGAATCACGGAGCCTTCCGAAAGAATCACCTGCCCCTCGCTCGTAAGCTCGCTCACTTCAGGCGCCACATGGATTGCAATGCGGTTAGGCGAAAGCACTGTCGGCGTCATGCGCAGAATCACGCCCCAGGACTTGTAGTCGATGGTGATGGAGTTGCCCGTAATAATCACGATCGGCACTTCGCCGCCGCTCGCAAAGGCGGCGGGCTGACCTGACATCGCCGTCAGGTTGGGTTCGGCAAGGAGCGAAGCAAAACCGGATTCGCTCATGGCATTGATGAGCACGCCCAAGGACATGCGGCCCATATTGAAGATGCCGCCGAGCGCCGCGCCCGCCGTGTTCGAATCCGGCATCAACCCCGGAATGTTGGCATTGCCGTCCTCAAAGGAACCGTCCGGATTGAAGTGTGAATTGTTGGACGCATGCGAGGAGAAGAGTCCCTGCGATGTGCCGTTGCCAAGGAAAAGCGGGCCGCGGCCGGTATTGAGCACCGCACCCCAGTTAAAGCCGAGCGAATGCGTGAGTGAACGGGATACTTCAACAACCCGCACCTGAATATTCACCTGCTGAGAAACTTCAACTTTGAGCTGATTGATGACCGGACTCGACTGGCCGCCGGCGGAGCCGCCCTGGCCGCCTCCGTCCTGGCCACCTTGCTCGCCGCCCTGCCCCGGACCGCCTGCAGCGGCCGAAGAGACCAAATAGGATTCAACGAGCTGGGTGACGCGCCGGCTGTCGAGCGCCGTCTTCACTTTGCCGCGCACGATCATGCGGTTGTTGAGTGCCGGCACGAGTTCAATGCTCGCACTCGGCACGGCCCGCTTGATGTCGGCCTTCAGTTTTTCGAGATTGTGTTCAACCGTCACTTGGACAGCTGCAATCACCGCGCCGGCTTCGTCAAGCGCATAAAAGGTCGTTGAGCCGGCAGCGGTGCCGAAGAAAAAGACCTGATCGGGAGAAGGCATCTGATAGGAGGCAATGCCCGGCGTTGCGACAAGCACCTTTGCCGCTGCGCTCGGGAGCTGCAGCAGAGCACCCTCCTTCAAAAAGACGCGAAGACTGCTTGTCGGCTTGGTGAGCTTGAGGTTTTTCAAGCTTGAAGCGCCTTCGAGCACTTTGACGTCTGTCGGAACCTGTGCCCTCAGCGCTGCCGATGCTGGGGAAACAGCCAGACCGAGCAGTGCGCCCAGACAGGCTGCCGCAAATACGGCGCGCGACGGCTTCCGGTTTTGGGTCAGACGGGAAGAACGGCTGACTGAATCTTCAAGGTGTGGAATCTGCACGATGGTTCTCTTCAATCGGTTAGAAGGTGACGGGCGCAACAGCCGCACCCTGATAGGTAATGACAGTCTTAGCGGCCGGCCGCTGCGTGCCGAGAATGCCCGTGGCATCCTGCAGATGCGTGACGGCAGCGGTCTTCTCATTCACTGCGCTGGTGCCGGCCGCATCTTTGGTCTCCGGTTCACGCAGACCGCGAATAGACACCTGAAGGTCTCCGGCTTCCTTAGCCACAGCGAGCGCCTGTGCTTCCATGGGCGTCACTTCAAGCGTGATCGTGCGGTAGTCAACGCGACGCGCGGCCGTCGAAGCCGTCTTTTTGGCATCCGTCTTCTGCGGAGCCGTCTCCGGCTGCGGCGCAATGCTCTCGGTTGAGTTATTAAGCGCGAGCACGCGGACGTTGGTGAGGATGGTCTGAGCAGCGAGCTTTGTCATGCCGCTCGTTTTGTCCTCTTGATCCGCCATGGCTTCAGCGGTTTCACGCTTCAATGTCAGGATCACGTCCACCCAGTCGCCGGCACTCACCAAACCGGAGTTGCTCGACACCGCAGAGGTCGGAATGGACACCGCACGCTTGCCCGGCGACAGCACAGCCGCCAGGAACCCTGGATTGCCGGGGTAAAGCACATCGTCCTGCGTGATGAGTTCGCCCTGCGGAACTGAGCGCCTAACGGTTGCACCCATCAGGAGCGCAGCGGCCGTCCGGTCTCCCGGACGCTTGGCGGAAATCGCTGATGCTGGAGCCTCGTCAGCCTTCATCTCCACCCATTTGATCGCCGTTCCCGAGAGAAATTCGCCGGGCTCTACCAGTTTGGCTGCAGCCGCAGCCCAAACGGGCGGCACCTGCGCCTCAGTCGCCCTGGCCTGCGCCGCAGCGGCCGGACGTTCTGCCGCATGGGGAGCGAGAAGCCCGCGTGCGACGAAAGCCGCACAGCCCGCAAGGACGACGACAAAACCGAGAAGCAGTAGAGAAGAAGTTTTGATTTTCACGATCTCATTCCTGATGTCGCGTGGAATCCCGACGGTCTGGTCCGTTTTTTGAGCGCACAAGGCCCCTGCCTTCCCGCAGCCGGAGCTGCCGGAAGGTTTCAAACCATCTCGAAGAAGACTTAGAAAATGTGTGAGAAAACGCCGAACTGCACTGCAGCAAAACCTGCCGCTATGGCGAGCCCGTAGGGAAGCCCCTTCTGAGCCTCACCGCCGAGGAGACCGATCGGCGTGCATTCAAGCGGCCGGCCGAAGGCCTCCGCCAAACGCTCCGCCCAAAACCCTGTCTTTGTTTCAATCATTCGCAAGAGCGGAAGACCCAAAACCATGAGTCCGCCGACGAGCGAGAGAAGAATCAAAAAGAGGAGCGCGTCAGACCCCGCCCAAAAAGAAAGGACGGCAGCAAGCTTTACCCGGAACTCCCGGATAACAGATCCCGAACTCGTGTGATTAAGGTCAAGGATCGGATGTTTTGCTGAGCTAATCCCGTGAAAATGAACCAATAAGT
>NZ_QNRV01000029.1 GCF_003315195.1 Sutterella wadsworthensis
GGACTCGACGGGCATGGATTTGGGGCGGAAGAGAGGGGGGGGGGGGGGGGGGGGGGGGGGGGGGGTGGGGGGGGGGGGGGGGGGGGGGGGGGGGGTGGTCCAGAGATTCAGGTGGGGGAGGAATGCGCCCCAAGCCATGGAAAGCCACCGGATCATGTAGTGGATCATTTCGTGCGAGTTTGGAGAAATAATGATCCTTAGCTATTTGAAAAAAATGGTATAAAAGGCAAATCACAGGCCTATTCCCCGACTCAGATCCACCATGCAGACCGGCCGTTCCTTCGCCGCCCATTTTGAAGACGACGCTTCGCGTGAGGCCTACCTCACGTGGTCGGCTGCGCAGATGCTCGTCTACAACGCGAAGGTGGAAGAGTCGAACTACTTCTGGAAGTTCCGCTGCAAGTTCTGGTCGCCGGAGCCGCTTCCTAAGCCCGATCAGAAGTACGCCCACCTCGTGAACCCCGACACCGTGCCGTGGGTGAAGGAGGTGCTGAGCGCTGTTCGAGGCATCGGCGCGTACCGCTTCTTTCAGGCCATGACACGCTTCATGCGGGGTCTTTCGAAGCGCCCTCACCGCAAGCCCATCAGGAACGCCGACCGGCAGCTTACCCTCACGCGCGACTACTTCTCTGTCAAGCAGGTTTCGCAGAAGTGGTGGGAGCTCACCTTTGGACCAAAGAAAAAGACAGCAGGCCGCATCCGCTTCCGCGCCCACCGCCGGTTTGAGATGCCGGCGATGGTGATGATCACCTGCACGAATCAGTGCCTCCAGCTCGGCTTCAGTTACGAGGACGAGCTCACAGAGTTCCCGGAGACAGAGGAGGAGATCCTCGCCCGGCTGAGGAAGCTCACCCCCGAAGAGTTGACCGAGCGCACCATCGGCGGCGACGTAGGCGTCAAGATTCGTTTGCAGCTCAGCAGCGGGGAGTCGTTCAACCTCTCCGAGATCGAGAAGACCCGCATCGCGCGCAAGGACTTCGGCCGCAGGCGGCATCAGCGCCGTCTCGCCCGAATGAACCCCGGGAGCAGCAACTACAGGAAGCAGACGCGGAAAATCGCCAAGACCTACGTCTACGAGAAGAACGTCAACAACAACTTCTGCCACCAGACCTCGCACAAGATCGCTGTGATGGAGGGGATCGAGGTGGTGGCGCTGGAGGATCTGAACGTCGCCGGAATGGTCCGGCGGCCCAAACCGAAATACGATGACAAAGGCCGCGCGCAGCCCAACGGCGCAGCGGCGAAGAGCGGTCTCAACAAGGCCGTCACGAAAAGCCGCTTCGCAAGACTGCGGACCAGCATTCTGTACAAGTGCCGCAGAAACGGTAAGGTCGCGGTATTTGTAAATGCGAAGAACTCATCCCGGGAGTGTTCCAAATGTGGATACACGGCGAAGGAGAATCGTCCAAGTCAGGCGGTCTTCTGTTGCGGACGCGAGGGATGCGGGCACGAGGAGAACGCCGATCTGAACGCCAGCCGCGTGATTAAGAACCGCGGCGTGAAAATGATTCTTGAAGGATTGGTGAAGAAGAAGGAGTCGAAGAAGCTCCTTCGAGTGCCTCGTGCGAAGAAGAGAAACATAGGGGTGGATCGCCCCGAATCGATGCCTGCCGAGCCCTCCGTGTGTTCCTGCGTCCTTCACGGCGTTGTGGAATCGTGGCGGCTTTGAATCAGGAAGCAGACGCCGCGAGGGTCTGCGAATCAAGAAGCTCCGGCCTTCAGGCCGGGGAGTGATCACTCAGAGCTGCATCGTATCTGCGATGACCTGCTTGCGTGCGTTTGGGCACTAGGCGTCCCAAAGCTTCCCAACGTCGGAGCGTGGTAATGGAAACGCCCAGACGTTCCGCAGCTTCGCCAATACTCAAAAATCTATTCATCGTGCTGATATATAGCTATGTAGTGATAGGTTTACGAGGTCGGATCATCAGGCTTAGGATTTCGCACAGACCGGACGGCGGTGAAGCCCCAAAAGCAGCCAGACGAAAGCCGCGGCAGCAAAGGCCGAGCCCAGCCAGAAAGTGGCTGACGGGCCGACAAACTCCCAGATCGTGCCGGCAACGAGTCCGGCAGCAAGCGCAGCCACTCCGCTCGCGAAGCTGAAAAGCCCAAAAGCCGTGGCCCGCTTGTCTTCCGGAGCGGCATCTGCCGTCATCTTGGAGAAAACGCCCTGTGTCGCGCCAAGGTGGAGCCCCCAAAGCGCGGCGCCAAGCGATGCTCCCACGGGCGTAGCCCAGACGGCAAAGACGACGTCTGACAAAGCCAGGAAAACCAAACCCAGCGCGAGAAGCCGCTCAGCAGGCATGTGGTCGGAAAGTTTTCCAATCGGTACGCATACCAGTGAAAAAACAATGTTGACGCCCACCATCAAGAGCGGCACGGCAGCCGTTGAGATGCCCGAGTCCGCTGCACGAAGCACAAGAAAGGCATTGGAAAAGCGAGCAAGTGAAAAAAGAATACCCAGCACAAGCAGCGCTCGAAAGGCCGGACCTGCGACCGTGAAGCACTCCGCCAGATCGCTCCAGCGTCTGACGGCAGGACGTTTCGCGGCGGGCTTCTCCGGAGCATCTTCAACGCCCATGAGAATGAGGAGCAGACAAAGCGCGCCGGGAATCAATGCCAGCCAAAAGATGGAACGAAGGTCATCCGTCCAGAAAAAGAGAAAGAGACTCGCCAGGGCCGGCCCGACAAAGGCACCGGCGGCATCGAGCGACTGACGAATGCCGTATGCCTCGCCCCAGAGCGACTTAGGCGTTACCGCTGCAACAATGGCGTCACGAGGCGCCCCGCGAAGCCCTTTGCCGATGCGGTCGGAAACGCGTGCAGCGAAAACAAGCGCCACAGAATCGGCAAGTGCAAAAACAGGTTTTGAGAGAACCCCCAGTGCATAACCGAGGAATACAAGCAGCTTGCGGTGACCGAAACGGTCGGCAGCCGCCCCCGAAAAGACCTTCGTAATCAGCGCTGCGCCTTCGCCCGCCCCTTCAACCAAGCCGATCAGCACTGCGCTCGCGCCTAATGGCCCAGCCATAAAAAGGGGCAGCAGTGCATGAATCATCTCCGAAGAGATGTCCATTAACAGGCTCACAAAACCCAAAGCCCAGACCGTTCGAGGAACTTTAAGTCCTTTGTGTTCTTGGGCTTCATTCTCTCGATGGAGGTCTCCCTGCGCACTTTGCGGTGCGGCATCGTTCTTTTGCTCTTCAGTCATTTTGAACGTTGTGCGTTTTTGAACTTGGCTGCTGCCATGGAAGAAAAATTGTCAGCCTGCACCGTCAAAAACACGTGAAGATCGTGTTAATGCACCGTCAAACCTCGCTTTGAGAGCCTCGCTCCCAAAAACAATAAAGGCGGACGCTCCAAGTCATCCGCCTCCTTGCTTTGCTCTTTTTTCTGCTCTGCCGAATCAGCTTGCGAGCAGCATCTTGTCGGAAACGCCGTCACCCGCCTTTTCGAAGAACTTCAAAAGATCCACCGTGGTGAGCTTGGCTTTTTCCTCGCCGCGCACATCAAGGATCGGACGTCCGTCGTGCATCATGATGAGGCGGTTGCCGTAGCGAAGCGCATCGCGCATGTTGTGCGTAATCATGAGCGTGGTGAGCTTTTGCTCCGTGACGAGCCGTTCAGTGATTTCAAGCACTTTGGCTGCCGTCTTCGGATCAAGAGCGGCCGTATGTTCATCGAGCAGCAGGAGCTTGGGGCGCACCAACGTCGCCATAAGCAGCGTAAGCGCCTGGCGCTGACCGCCCGAGAGCAGTCCCACATGTGCGGTCATGCGGGTTTCAAGACCCAGGCCAAGCATTTTCACCAATTCGGCAAAGCGAGCATTACGGTCCGCGCGATCGCTCCAGCGCAATGTCGGACGACGTCCGCGTCGGTCAGCGACGGCCAGATTTTCTGAAATCATCATGCCCGCAGCCGTACCGCGCATCGGGTCCTGAAAGACTCGGCCGATCATGGACGCTCGCTTCCATTCAGGCATTTTGGAAATTTCTACGCCGTCGATTTTGATCGAACCCGAATCGATGGGAAAGACGCCGGCAATGGCATTCAGGGTTGTTGATTTACCCGCGCCGTTAGAACCGATGACGGTACAGAAATCACCGTCATCAAGCGTGAAGCTTACGCCTCGAAGCGCTTTTTTTTCATTGGCTGTACCGGCGAAGAAAGTCTTTTTGACGTTCTGGAGTTCAAGCATTTCAAATGTCCTTCGTCTGAGTGTTTTGCGTTTGATGGGAGAACGAAAGGCCCGTCAGGCATCAGCCGTGAGCGCGCAGTCCTGCGCATTTCTCCTTAATCAAAGGCAGCGCGAGTGCGAAGGCGACGAGCACAGCCGTGAAAAGCTTGAGGTCGTTCGGAGGCATGCCCATTTCGAGCACGAAAGCAATAACGAGACGATAAACGATGGAACCCAGAATGACGGCAATCAGGCTCGTTTTAAAAGACTTGGGCGAAAAAAGCACTTCGCCGATGATGACCGAAGCGAGCCCAATCACGATGGTGCCCACGCCCATGCCGACGTCGGCAAAACCGTTGGCCTGTGCCACGGTTGCGCCCGACAAGGCCACAAGCGCGTTGGAAATCACTAGCCCGAGCACAACCATCGTATTGGTATTGATGCCCTGCGCGCGGGCCATCTGGGGATTGAAACCCGTTGCACGGATGGCGGTGCCCAGTTCTGTGCCGAAGAACCAATACAGAATGACGGCAATCAGCGCTGCGAAGATAAGACCAACGGCAAGACCGGATACCGCAACAGACAGTCCCAGCGAATTCTCAAGAATCGTGAAAACCGTTTCGTCCTGCAAAAGACCAATGTTGGACTTGCCCATGACATGGAGATTGACCGAATAGAGCCCAATCATGGTAAGAATGCCCGCGAGCAGCGCCGGAATACGCAGCTTCGTCGTAAGGATGCCGGTAACCGCGCCGGCCAGTGCGCCGGCAATCAGCGCAAGCACAAAAGCGGCAGGCAGTCCCAGCCCGGAAGTGATCGCCGTAGCGGCAGCCGCTGCGCCCAGAGGGAAAGAGCCCTCCACCGACAAATCGGCAATGTCGAGAATGCGGAAGGTCAGAAATACGCCGAGCGCAAGCACGGACCACTGAAGGCCTTGGCCGACGGTAGAGATCAGAAGATCGAGCATGAAAATTCCTTTGTAGGTACGCTCGAGCACCATTTGAAAAACGGTGCACTCGATTGTTTTTTAGGTGGAAGATTGAATTCTAGGGCTTTCTTGAGCGCATTCTCTGAGAGACATTTTTCTCTGCTAGGCGAGATTCCTCAGATCACTTGCGCATTCTCAAGCCGAAAAAGAAAAGCGGAGCCGTTCGAGCACTTTTCACAGCGCTTTATCGACTCCGCTCTGGCGGCGCGGCCTCTATGCGAGGCTATTGAAAGAGCACCGCTCCTTTTTTAAGTTCTTCGGGGATCGTCACGCCGATCGCCTCAGCGGCCTTCAAATTAAAGACGGGGGTACCGGTGGCAACATGCTGAACCGGCATTTCTGCGGGCTTTTTCTTCCCTTCAAGAATATCTGCGCCCATCTGACCGGTCATGCGGCCGATTTCGTAATAGTCCACGGAAATGGAGCCCAGACAGCCCGCTTCGGTCATACCGCGTTCGCCAGCCACAACCGGCAGCTTCACGGGATTCGTCACTTTGACCAAAGCAGGGATAGCGGAAGCGAGCACATTGTCGGTCGGGAGCCAGAGGCCGGCTACCTTGCTCGAAATACTTGCCACAGCCTGCTGAATATCGTTCACGTTGGAAACGGTCGCTTCAAGCACTTCAACGCCGCGCTTTGCGGCAGCCTGCTTAAAGATTTCAACCTGATAGGCGGAATTGATTTCGCTCGAGTTATAGATCGT
Organism: Sutterella wadsworthensis; assembly: GCF_003315195.1. GTDB lineage: Bacteria > Pseudomonadota > Gammaproteobacteria > Burkholderiales > Burkholderiaceae_F > Sutterella > Sutterella wadsworthensis. The sequence goes on from NZ_QNRV01000029.1 coordinate 5,866, forward strand.
GCCCACCACCTTAGCGTTCGGGATGAACTTCAGGAGCAGATCCAGCTGAGCCTCAATCGGCCCCAAGTCAGATACGCCCGTCACATTGCCGCCGGGCGCATCATCGGACTTGACGAGCTTGGCCGCCACAAAGTCTGTAATCGCGGTAGCAACGATCGGGGTGTTCTTGGCAACCGTTGCGACAGCCTGAGCGGCAGGTGTTGCAACAGCAAAAATCACCTTGTCCTTGTTGGACACGAAACGATTGGCAATATTGTGAAGGTTCGACTGGTCGCCCTGAGCATTCTGAATATCAAGCTTGATATTGACGCCGTCCTTGAAGCCGCGTTCAGCGAGTGCATCAACCACACCCTTCGTACAGGCATCGAGCGCAGCGTGCTCAACGAGCTGAACAATGCCGACGGGCGTAAGTTCAGCCTTAGCGGCAGCACCGGCAGCCGGCGCGGATTTGTCGCCGCAGCCTGCAAGCGCAAGTGCAACAGCCGCAGACAAAGCAAGTACGCCGCGGCGAGAAAGGGAAGATATCTGCATGGGAACACCTTTTGTGATGCGCGCGCGAGCCTGCAAAACTGCAGATTCGCGAAACCAATTACATTGATTATGCAGAAAACATCGCTGCTAATTTCAGCACATTACAAGCTTTCACCTAATACGAACAGAGTAGTGCAACTCGATCTTAAGCAAGAGGCGTTGAAAATCTTCAGCATCGTCTCCGCCCTTGCGAGCGCAACGAGCACCTTATTTGCGCGGCACGTTGCGAAAAATGACGCCGGCGATCCGACGCACCCAAAGACGGGGCAGTATTTGAGCCGATACAGCAAGCACCGTATTCCAGCAGCCGTCAATCTTCACCGTTCGCCCTGCTTGCATTGCGGCCCACCCGGCCTCCGCGCATGCCGCAGCCGAGCGCTCCCATTTGTCGAGCGAAATTCGGCCGAAAGCCGACTCGTCGAGTCCCGCAGCTTCGCCGAACTCCGTTGCTGTCGGGCCGGGACAGAAGGCCGTAGCAGATACCCCCGTACCGCGGAGTTCTTCAGAGAGACTTTCGGTAAAAGAGACGACATAAGCCTTGGTGGCTGCATAGACGCCGAATCCAGGACAAGCCTGGAAGGCCGCTGTCGAAGCGACATTAAGAATGCGGCCCCGCCCGAGCCGTTTCATCGCACGGGCGGCTTCAATGGATAGCCCCGTGAGCGCAGCAATATTGAGCCGCAGCATTCGGCTGATACGCTCTTCGTCGGCATCCACCATGGGACCAAAATCACCAAACCCCGCATTGTTGATGAAAATTTCGGGCGTCACGCTGCGCGTCTCCAAGAAATCCATGAGACGCGAAAGCTCTGCAGACTCTGTTAAATCGAGCGCAAGCACCCAAGGCTTCAGACCTGAGGCCGTCTCGATTTCAGCGGCAAGCGCTTCCAAACGCTGCTGACGGCGGGCTACCAGCACCGGCCGATAACCTTCACGAGCGGCAATTCGCGCAAATACCGCCCCTAACCCGCTTGATGCACCGGTAATGACGGCAACGGGTGCAACCCTTTCCTTTTGTGCCATGATTGGGCAATCTCCTTCTCCAGAGTCGGTTATTTTGCCCCGCTCGAAGGACCTCTGCCGCCCAGGAGAAACGGCAAACCTGCAAATATTCGAAACTCAACTGTTTTTTCTCCCATTGCAGCTGCGCTCAGGCAAGCGCAAAATTTTGAGTTCCAACTTTTCACCAAATACAGCACTCTGTCCGATGCCAGATTTCAAGCAGTTCACAAAAATTATGACTCAAGCCATTTCCGCAGCGGCGCTTTCCGCCGCACTGTCCTCCGGCGCAGCCGCGCTTGAACCTGTTTCTCCGCAGCCTTCGCAGCCGCTCACTTACACCAATCCGGCCTATGCCAAGGTGACGCCCGAAACCGCCAAGAAAATGATGGCTGAAGGCGTCGTGGTGATCGATGTCCGTGAACCTCAAGAGTTTGCAGAAGGTCACGTTCAGGGCGCCGTCAACGTACCGCTCTCGACCTTTCATCCCGGCATGCGGCTCGAAGCTGCGCCCGACTTCAATCAGAAAGTGCTCGTGCAGTGCCGCTCGGGGGTGCGCGTCGAACGCGCCGCTAAGATCCTGATTGAATCGGGCTATAAGCACATTTACAACATGTACGGCACGATGCAGTGGCCGTATGAGTTGGTGCGCTAAGCCGCTCGACAACAGAAGTGACGAGGCTTGATCCAGTCAAACCGTCACTTCGGCCGCTTCGCCTTGGGCTGCCCCAAGACGGGGAGCGGTCATTCCCGCTGTGAATGGGGGCGGCAGCATGGCGACATGCTGCCGCAGACTTGTTTGAGGCCGATGGTTGCCGGCGCTTCCTTCCCCGAAATCCATTCAGGGGCTTCTCTCGGCTTTCTTATGAAGAGATTAGAGGCAAGATATTTGTTCAAAAAGCGCTCGGGCGCACAGCATTTGAGCACTTCGCCCGAGTCAGCCCGCATGAGTCTGCGCTCATAATGGATGAATCATCATTATTCGCAAAAGGATCTGAACACAGATGGCTCAAGCAATTGACGCACTCACAGAACTCGTAGGTGCCGAAGCGGCCCGCCGCATCGTGGAATTCCGCCGCGACATGCACCAGCACCCGGAAATCGGGATGGACACGGCCCGTGCCGCTGACAAGATTGAAGCTTTTCTCCAGACGCTTCCGGTCGAACAGGTTCATCGATTTGCCGGCAACGGCGTGTGCGCCGTCATTCGCGGGAAAAAAGACGGTCCGATGATTGGTTTGCGCGCGGATACCGATGCGCTCCCCATTCAGGAAGAAACTTCAGTTGCCTGGAAGAGCGCGATTGACAAATGCGCCCATTTGTGCGGCCACGACGGTCACACCGCAGGGCTGCTTGCCGCAGCCACACTGCTCGCGCAGACCAGAGACTTTGCCGGTTCCGTTGTGCTCATCTTCCAGCCTGGGGAAGAAGGCTGGGCAGGTGCGGACAAGATGATTAAGGACGGGCTCTTTGAGCGCTATCCGTGCAGAGAAGTGTTTGCCATTCACGGCGCTCCTTCCCGTCCGCTCGGTACGATTGCCGTACGCGAAGGCGCCATGACGGCTTCCGTCGATATCGCATACATGACCGTTGAAGGCCGAGGCGGCCACGGCGCTCGCCCGCAGGAAACGATCGACCCGATGCCGGCCGCAGCTGAGCTGATTCTGGCGCTTCAGACGATCGTCGCACGAAACATCAACCCCGCTGACTCCGCCGTGGTGAGCTGCTGCTTTGTACAGGCGGGGGATCCGCTCGCGCCCACAGTGATTCCTCAGCGGGTCAATCTGTCGGCAACGATCCGTACCCACAGCCCGAAGGTACGCGACAAAATTGAAGCTCGCTTCAATGAAATCACTCAGGGCATCGGCACGGTATTTGGCGGTGAAGTCAAGCTTGACTACCAGCGCCGCTATCCGCCCCAGATTAATGATCCTGCGCTGGTGCGCGCCATCCTGCCGGCACTCCAGTCGGTGTACGGCGAAGCGGGTGTCGACACCAAGTTCGCGCCGAGCATGGGCGGCGAAGACTTCGCCTTCATGAGCGAAAAGGTACCCGGCGTTTATATGCAGGTGGGCCTCGGCGACGAAGGACACACCGCACAGCTTCACAATCCGGGCTTTGACTTCAACGATCTGGGCCTTGCGTACGCAGCCCGCACGTTTGCTGCGATCGTGCAGGAACGCCTGCCGCTCAACTGAGCGCTCGAGCGCAAACTGCAATTCTCAAGACCTCGAACAGCGCTGTTCGAGGTCTTTTTCTTCGCCGCGTTCAGCCGCGCCGGCAGGCCTCATTGAGCGCGATGGAAGCGCACATCATGCCCATGCTGGCCGTGACGACGACGCCGGAACCGTAGCCGGAACAGGCAAGTCCAGACGACTGCGTGACGGCACAGGTCTCTCCCTCCAACGGTTTTTTCACGGGCTCCGCAGAATAGACCGACGCCACGCGAAAAAGCGGCGTCATCGGCTTGCCGGGGCGGCCGGCATCGGGTGAAGCTTTGGGGAATCCGTAGGCCTTGCGCAGGCGATAGCGAACGGAAGAAAGCAGCGGATCGCCCGTAATGCGCCCGAGGTCGCCCGTGCGGATTTGAGCAGGATCGACGCGTCCGCCAGCCGCGCCGGACGTCACAATGAACTGCTTTAATTTTCGGCAGTATGCAATCAGCGCAGCCTTGGCGCGCACTTGATCAATACAGTCAAGCACTACTGCATCCGCGGGGATTAATGCCTCAACATTATCCTCGTCTACGAATTCTTCAACGAGACGAACTTCCGCTCGCGGATTGATGAGCGCAATACGGTCCTTTAGCGCCGCAATCTTTGCTTTCCCGTACTCGTCGCCCAAAGCCTGAATTTGGCGATTGGTGTTGCTTTCGGCCACCTGATCGAGATCGATGAGCGTAATGAGCCGAGCATCGGTGCGGGCGAGCGCCTCAACCGCCCAAGAGCCGACGCCGCCCACCCCGACAACGCAGAAATGCGTCTTCGCGATGGCTTCGGCGCCCTCGCGGCCGTAAAGACGGGCTACACCGCCGAAGCGGCGTTCATAGTCGATGAGGTGAGCAGATGGCTGCATGATGGACGAATCCTGTTGGAAGCGGCGGCAAACGATACGAGACACGCTCGATCGTGCATAGTTGGAACGCCGCAATGATAGCGAAGGATCTCATGGGCTATGCTCCGCATCCGTCAATGCTGTTGCCAGGGCGTACCGACGCCGCTAAACTGCCGGCCATTCAGCCGTCTGCGGGAAAAGCCTGCCGACAGATCCAGACTTCTCCGCCGCTTCCAACTGTTTTTTGTTATGACAAGCTTCCTCCGGGCAGTCCTTCCTCAAACGCTTTGCGCTCGCTTTGAATCATGGCGAAAGAATGGCGCCAGCACCCCTTCTCTTTTAGTGAACGGATTGCTGCTCACGCTTTTGCTCGTGATCTTTCCGCTCGAACGCGAGCCTTTTGGGACATTAAGAAGCCGTCTGCGGGACTACTACCCTCAGATCAACCCGGAATGCCCTCGCCTTTTGGATTCGCTGCGCGTCATCATTCAGTCTTTTTGGCTTCTTTTTGTGAAGCCGGGCCGACCGTCCGGCGCAGAGGCGGTTGAAAAAGTGCTGGCCGGATTGCGGGCTGCCGGGCGCATCATCAATCGTGTAGGCGAACTCTGGGGCAATTTTTGTCTTTCGATCATTCGGCGCGTGAAGCCGCTTTCTGAAGCGTCAAATGCCGGAGATTCAGGAGAAGTCAACGATCGTACGCAGTTCTCCTTCGGAGAAAAGACACTCATCGCCATTGCGGTGATTCTGGGTCTCATTCTGGCAGCGATCTGTATCACTCAGCCCTTCAATCTGCAGGGGCAGGTGGTCTTTCTCACCTTCATGTTCTTCTCGATGATCGCATTGGCACGCATCCGAGCACGTATCAGTCTGATGCTTCTCTTTGTGATCTCAATCGTCGTGTCCGGGCGTTACCTCTGGTGGCGCTGCACGTCAACGGTCAACAGCGACACAGCACTTGATCTGTTCTTTTCCTGTGCGCTGCTCCTCGCCGAACTCTATGCTTTCGCGGTGATGGTGCTCGGTTACTTCCAGGTCTGCTGGGTACTCGACAGAAAGCCCTACCCGCTCCCGGCCAACCGCAAAGTTTGGCCCACTGTCGACATCTTCATTCCGACTTATAACGAATCGCTTGACGTCATCAAGCCGACGGTCTACGCCGCTTTAAACCTCGACTGGCCCGCTGACAAGCTTCGCGTCTACCTTTTGGACGACGGCAGCCGTGACGCCTTTAAAGCATTTGCCAATGAAGTGGGGGCGGGCTACATCAAGCGTGAAGAACATAACCACGCCAAAGCAGGCAACATCAATCATGCAATGACGGTGACCGACGGCGAATTCATCGTGATTTTCGACTGCGACCACGTGCCCTCATGCGACTTTCTCCTCTCGACCATGGGCTGGCTCGTCAAGGATCCGAAGATTGCGCTCGTGCAGACGCCGCATCACTTTTATTCTCCGGATCCGTTCGAGAAGAATATGCATCTCGACCGGCGTCTGCCGATTGAAAATTCGCTCTTTCACGACTTCATTCAAAAGGGCAACGACACGTGGAATGCCACCATGTTCTGCGGGTCTTCTGCCGTCATGCGCCGCGCAGCTTTAAATGAAGTGGGCGGCATTGCCGTCGAAACCGTGACCGAAGACGCGCATACCTCGCTCAAACTCAATCGCCGCGGCTGGTCTTCCGCCTTCATTGACCGTGCAGTGGCGTCCGGGCTTTCCACTGAAACGCTTTCCGCTCACATCGGGCAGCGCATCCGCTGGGCACGCGGCATGATTCAGATTTTCCGTCTGGACAATCCGCTTTTCGGACGAGGCCTCACGCTGCCGCAGCGTCTGTGTTTCTTCAACGCGATGCTCCACTTCCTGCATGGGCTTCCGCGCTTAATTTTTCTCGTCGCGCCGCTGCCATACATGTTCGCGGATATTTACATCATCTATGCAACGGCAGCTTCGATCTTCGCATACGTGATTCCGCACATGGTTCACTCTGCCGTCACCAACCAGATGCTCCAGCGCGGATACCGATATCCGTTCCTCTCGGGCGTTTATGAGACGATTCTCTCGTGGTACATCCTCATTCCTACGACGGTTGCGCTTATCGCTCCGCATGTCGGTAAATTCAATGTGACGGCCAAAGGCGGCACCATCGACAAGAAATACTTGGACTGGGACATCTCCAAACCCTATCTGGTGCTCATCGCACTCAACCTGATTGGACTGGCCATCGGCTTTGGCAAAGCGTTCTTCTCCCCCAATCCAGAGTTCCTGACGCTCATCATCAATCTTGGCTGGATTGTTTACAATCTGATGATTCTCGGAGCCTCAATGGCCGTTGCTGTCGAAGAGGTCCAGACCCATGCTTTCCCGCGTGTGCCGCTTTCCGTTCCCGTGGAAGTTGAAGCAGACGGTGTTATCCATCAGGCTGAACTCGTTGAATATTCTCAGGTCGAAGTTCGAATCAAAAATTTGGACGAAGCACTGACTCGGCTGTCTGAAGGCCAAGCAGTCCGACTGCATCTTTCTGACGGCGAGCATCGTTTCACATTCACCGCTGCTGCCAGCGTTTTCGAAACAAAGGGCATCCGCGACTTCACCATGCGTTTTGCTGACAAAACGGAAGAACGAAACTTCAACCGATGCACCTTTGCACGCCGCGGCATGTGGGCGACCACGCCGGACCCGACGATTGACGACCGATTCCTCACCGGGTTTGTACAGCTCTGGAATATTGCCGTCTATGGCTATCGTTCGATGATTGAATTCCTGCCAGGCAAAACGCTTCCGGCACTGCGCGACGGCATCATTTCATTCCTGCCGAAAACCCCGTCCGCTTATAAAACAGAGGCCTAAAGCGAATCTCAGCGATTTAGCACACGCCGAACCCAGTTTTCGATCTGCACCTTTGCATGGTCAGCCTCAGTGCCGACAACGCTCAGAGACTCAAGAAACTGAGCGTTGGGAGCCTGGGCGCGCAGTTCTCAGTCACTCGTTCCAAAACCGCTGCCGGCATGCGTGCAAAAGTGTGCAACCTCTTTCCCGGAGAGATTGGCAGCACTCAGAAACGAATTGACCGCTGGCGGCAATTTTCCCCACCAAATTGGATGTCCCAAAAAGATGAGGTCATATTTGGAAAGGTCTGGAAGTGTTCCTGCAAGCATCGGTTTTGCATCGCAGCGAAGTTCATCCTCTGCTACACGCGTCGTTTCTCGATAATTGGCCGGATAGTTTTTTCCGTTTGAATTTCGTACAAATCGCCCCCGTCAGTGCCGAGATGAGCTGAGCCATTTTTGCCGTATGACCGATCTCCAGCACTTCGGTGCCGCCCGGCACATATCAACAAATCCTTCAGCGGGATTGGTCGGCAATGAGCTGTTTCGGCGGAAAGAAAAATGGCGGGCAGCGTCAAGACAGCAACCGTGCCCAGCGATAGGAGCAACCACTGCAGCGGCATTTTGAGACTCTCAACCCATATGCCGGTCAGCAAAGCACCGACTGCGAAGCCAATGGAAGGTCCTCCGCCTACAATCGCTGCAGAGACTGCGGAACTTTTGGCATATACGGCAGGAATAGATTCAACAATCCACGCGATCACTGCGGAAGCCGTCAGTCCTGACGCAAATCCCTGCAGCAAGCGGGCAATATAAAGTGCCGCAAGACTCTCGAGCTGGCTGAGCAGCATAAGCACCGCAACACCAAAAGCGCGGCGAGTGCAGCCATAGGCCGTCGACCGAAACGGTTAGATAAACGGCCAAAGAAAAGCAGGCTCGCAGCACATCCCGCAAAGTAGGCAATCGTTGTCATTGCTGCGTCTCCTGTTGTTATAGCAAGCAAGGTACGGATAGCTGCGAGCCACGGCACCAGCCGTTAAGCGACCCAATACAAGCAATTAACCGCTTGGATCATAGTATTCAAAATCAATCAACTTCCCTCTGCCGCAGGCAGAACCATCCATTTTGAGAATGTTCGGCACAATCTTGCCACGATTGAGCAAAGTGAGACTCTAAGGGGTGTTCAGCGCTTTTTTTAATCTTCGGTTGAAAGCAATCTCACGCTGCAGCGAAGTGCATCGCAGCACCTCCGTTCACCACGGATTTCAGTGCGGCAAACAAACCCTATTCCGGCCCATTTTCAGTTGGTCTTTCTGTTTACTGTATACCAGCCAGTTTTAGCTTTCAACATCTGGTTTTCAGTGCCGCACACTGCTTTCAATCTTCCTGCACATCTCTTTTATTTAGTAAAATCCCTTTTTTTACGATGACCTCCGCAACGCAGCTTGTGGTTGAAGTCCCGCGCTCTGCTGCCGAACGCTCAAACACTCTGCGCGTCAGCGCTGCAGCATTGGTGCTCAAACCGCTTTGATCACTTCAGCACCTCTCCCACGATGTTCGCTCACCCCACCTTCCGCCTAGGAGCAGAGACCTTTAAGGCTGCCGCTCTTTCCGCGTTCGTTCTTTTAGCCTTGCACACACCTGCCCCCAGTGCTGCGCCGATGCAGCCTGCGGCCGATTTTGCGCCCGTCTGGCGCACCGACGCGACAGGCACCCGGACGGAAATCAAACCGCTTTTGAATTTAGTGCCCGGCGGACAAGCAAAAAGCGTGAAGCTCACTGGGCTCGTCAAGAATCAGTTTTTCGACTTCGGCGTTCGCTCGGACGATGTTATTTCCCGTGCGGATCTCGAACTGTCCTTCACCGCCTCGCCGTCGGTTCTGGATACCACCTCTCAGCTCAACATCTATCTGAATGGCCAGCTCCAGCAGACCGCCGTCCTGACGAAAGACATGATTGGGAAGCCGAGCAAGCTCGTTTTCTCGCTCAATCCGAAGTCAATGCAGACGATGAACCAAGTCTCGATTGAGTTCGTGGGACACATTCAGTCGACGTGCGAGAATCCTGCGGACGATGCACTCTGGCTCAACATCAATGCTCAAAGCCGATTGGTGCTCGAAAAGCAGCGCATCCGTCTCGGCAGCGACATGGGCAAACTGCCTGCACCTTTTATTGACACTGCAACAGGTGACCCAACGGTGCTGCCCATGGTCTTTCCGTCTGCGCCGTCAGCCGCCATGAAGACTGCTGCGGCCTTGACGGCCTCATGGGCAGGCCGGCTCGCTTACTGGCGCGGTGCAGATTTCCCCGTATATTTCAATGAAGCTCCGGCAGGCGAGCACTTCGTGGTGTTCGTTACGAATACGGCTCGCCCGAATTTTTTGAAGGATTTTCCAAAAGTTGAGGGGCCGCAGATCTCCGTCGCCGATGCGCCCAACAGTCTTGCTGAGAAAATGCTCATTGTCGCGGGCCGCGACGATGCGGATTTAATTGCCGCTATGAAGGCACTCGGCCGAGGCAGCAGCGTGATGATCGGCGACACTTTCAAGCCCGCCGCACAGCAGGAACCCGAGCGCCGCAAAGCCTACGACGCACCGCGCTGGCTCGACACGGATCAGAAGGTTCCCTTCAGCCGCTTAATCGAATATTCGGGACAGCTCACCGCTAAGGGTTATGCGATGCCGCCCGTGCATCTGCCCGTGCGGCTCGCCCCCGACCTCTTCATGGTCGACAATGCCACTCTGGAAATGAAGGTCGACTACCGCGCCTCCAAACCCATGAAGGATGAAGCCGGGCAATTCCGCGCTTTGGTCAACGGCCGGCTCATTGATTCCGATCCGCTGCCGACGAAGGACGGTCATGGTTCGCGCGTGATTTCGCTCCCGGGCTTTTACGGCGCCCTATTTAACAATACCAATGACGCGCTCGCACTTGCGCAGACCAATGACTTCACGTTCGAAATGCACTACGAACGCACGTATGAAGGCGGATCGCCCGAGAACTGCAAGTCGATTATGGTATTCCCGCACCAGTTTGAAGTCGAACCTACATCGACGCTGGAAATTTCCGGCCTTTATCACTACGCGCGAATGCCCAACTTAAAGCTCTTCACACAGACGGGCTATCCCTTCACGCGCTACGCCGATCTGGCTGAAACTGCAGTGCTCATTGCGGACAATGCCGAACCCCAGTCCATCCGCGCGATGCTTAATGCCGTCGGCCGCATGTCAGCCGCCACCGGCGCCTTCGGCAACCGCATCGCGGTGACCGGAAATCCTGCAGATCCCATTCTCAAGGACCGTGATGTGCTTTTAGTCGGGGCGATGCCGGCGCTGCTCGCTGACATCAATGAAGACGATGCCCTCAAGGTTCAGGAAGAAACCGCGAAAGCGTTTAAAGCAGGACAGTTCCCCAAACCGCCTCAGCAGTCCATCTTTGCTCCGGGCGTCGGCGTTCTTTCGGGCTTCAAATCACCTCTGAGTTCCGAGCACTCTGTCGTGGCGCTCCTTGCTGAAGGCGAAGCCGGTGCTGTGGTGCTTGCAGATGCACTCGGCGATGCCCAGGGGCTCGCCGCTGCCGGCGGTTCTACCACCGTCGTTTCAATGGACGGTCTGGCAGCCTTCAGTGTCGGCGACCGTTATGCAGTGGGGAACCTCCCTGTGCAGCATCAAATCTGGATGCGGCTCTCACAACACCCCGGCTGGCTCGTTTTCTTCGCGCTCATTTCCGCCGCGATCATCGGTTTTGCCGCCTTCTTCCTTATGCGCCGCTGGGTCGGTCGGAGAGCATGATGTCCAAACTCAAGCACTTCATCGTTACGGGACTCTGTGCGGCTATTGGCGCAACTGCTGCCGTGTCGGCTCATGCCTGGGATTTGTGGGATGCCTTCAAGACGGCAAGCGTTGACAACGCCCGCGTAGTGGATCGCAGTGACGAGCGCAAAATCACGACGAGCGAAGGTCAGAGCTATGCGCTCTTTTTCGCGCTTGCCGCTGACGACCGCACAACATTCGATGCGTTATTGAGCTGGACAGAGCAAAACCTGTCGGGCGGCGACATCACCAAGACGCTTCCTGCTTGGCTCTGGGGCGAAGACAAAGCGTCCCGGTCCTGGAAGATTCTGGATACCAATAATGCCGCCGATTCCGACATGTGGATCGCCTACAACCTGCTAGAAGCCGGGCGTCTCTGGAAAAATGACGGCTATACGGCCAAGGGCCGCGCCATGCTTGAACTTCTTAAAAAAGAAGTCCGCACCGTTGATGGTCTTGGCGACGTGATTCTTCCGGGACGCGTTGGTTTTGAAAAGAACGGTCTTGTCAAGCTCAATCCAAGCTACTACCCGCTTTTCATCCTGAAACGCTTTGCTCTGGAAGATGTCTATTGGAAAAAAGTGTATGACGGATCACTGCGCATGCTCGTACGCTCCGCTCCGAGCGGCTACGCCCCCGAATGGGCGCAGTTTGATAAGTCAGGCCGCCTCGTTCCCCCGAAAGGCAGCGATTACGAAGTCGGCAGCTACAACGCCATCCGCACTTATCTCTGGGTTGGAATGATGTCACCGCTTGACCCGGCCAGTCCGGTGCTCAAAAAGCAGTTCCGTCCCTTCCTTGAAATCGTTCGCCGCATGAACACCCCGCCCGAAGAAGTATCGGTGACGACTGGAGACGTTTCTGGTCCCGGTCCCGCCTATTTCGGCGCCTGTGTTCTCGAACTTCTCGGCAACGACCGTACTGCAGGCCTCATCCGCACGACGCTCGCTGCCGATCCCGTCAGTCCGGACCGTTACTACGGCAACGTTCTGAATCTTTACGGCCTCGGCTTCGACGACAAACGCTTTGCCTTCGATGCTGACGGACGACTTCTGCTGCCTCGACAGAGCGGCGCCAAGTGAACGCTACAGACACTGATCAGATCGTCATGACCGACAAAAATACTACGCCGGATACACCGCCGAGTCCTCCGACTCAAAAGACGCCCCGAGCAGCCGCCGAGCTTAAGCTCCCCTGGCGCGGGCTCGGTGTCTGGAACGTCTATTTCATTTTGAAGTTTGCGCTTGCTTACTTTAGTTATCTCAATCTAGACGTTCTTTGGAATGCGCTTCTGCTCGTCTTTTTGCTGATTCCGATTCCCTATCGGTGGCTGAGCGCACTGCGCGGTCTTGCCGCTGTTGCGGCCGGTGCTGCGCTCGCCTACAGCGAAAGCTGGCTGCCGCCCATTGCGAGCCTCACAACGAACGCAGCCGCGGTGCAGGGATTCTCACTGAACTACGTCATTGACTTTGCCCTCGACTTCATCAACTGGCAGATGGTCGGCTGGGCAGCGCTCATCTTTTGTCTTTGGTATCTGCTTCGCAACTGCGTGCGCATCACATTCATCACGATCTGCTACTTCGCGGTGATGGTGACCATGCCTTATCTTGATGCGTTCTTTGCGCCCGCGGCCCGTGAAGCCGCGGCTGGCGGCACAGAAACTGCCGAGGGCGGGCCGGCCGGCGCAGCTGCCGATTCAAAGACCATTGAAGAGTGGTATCAGGCGTTCCTCAACTACGAAAAGGAGCGCCGCGCTGAACTGCCCCAAGGGCTTCCCGATAAAGACACGCCCTTTGACATTCTGCTCCTCAACATCTGTTCGCTTTCCAATGATGACCTGGTCGCTTCTCAGCTCGACAAGCACCCGGTCCTCGAGAAATTCAACATCCGATTTGACCGCTTCAACAGCGCCACCTCTTATTCGGGGCCGGCTGCCATTCGACTTCTCACAGGAGCCTGCGGACAGCCTTCACACCAAGGCATTTACGGCGAGCGCCGTCCCGAATGCGAAATTCTCAACCGTCTGGGCACCATCGGCTACCGCCAGCACATGATGTTTGACCACTCTGGCGAATACGACAGCTTCCTGCCGACGCTGCGCAACGAAACGGGCCTCACTGCGGATCTCGAAAGTCTGGGGAAAAACCTTGCCGTCCGCTATATGGGATTTGACGATGAGGAGCTCACCGATACCCTTGCATTGCTTCGCTACTGGCAGCGCACTCTGCAGCGAGCAAAAGACAAGCGAACGGTTACTTTCATGAACCTCATTGCACTGCACGACGGCAATCGCCTGCCGCGTCACGGCCGTGCCGAGCCTTTTAAGCCCCGCGCCCAGAAGCTGCTCGATGATCTGCAGACCTTCCTGCGTGAACTGGAGCGCTCCGGACGCAAAGTAATGGTCCTCGTCGTGCCCGAACACGGCGCAGCCGTCCGCGGCGACAAAATTCAGGCGCCGCGTCTGCGCGATATCCCGTCTCTTCGCATCACGGAAGTGCCGACGATGGTGAAGTTCGTCGGTCTGCAGGGACTCCCCGATGCGCCCATCCACGTGACGGGGCCGACGAGCTATCTTGCAATGACCACCTTGATCGGACGCACGCTCGAAACGAATTTCTTCTCAAAGAAGGGCGGTGCCACGCCGCTGGAATCGCTTGTGAAGGATCTGCCTGAAACCAATCCGGTCTCTGAAAACGGACAGGCTAAAGTACTCGAATATAAGGGGCAGGAATATCTCAAACAAAAAGACGGAGACTGGAAGCCCTACGCCAAATAGCATCCATCTTCCTTAAAATTCAGGCAAAAATCCGAAACACAATCATTCCATGATCAACTGTGCACAGATTCTTGCCTGGTCCGCTTGGGCGCCCGGTCTGGCTGACCGGGCTGCCTGGCTTGCCGCCCTCCGCACGCACGGTGCGGACTTTGGACTGCTTTCGAGCGAATATGCTCCATTGAACGCCGCAGAACCCAAAGCGCCGGCAGTCCTTGTCCCGCCGATGCTTCGTCGCCGGCTCTCGCCTTTAGGGAGAGCTGCTGCCGAAGCGGCCGCACCGCTCCTCGCAGCAGCCGAGGATAAAAATCTGCCGTGGGTTTATGCCTCCCGCTGGGGCGATCTGCAGCTGGCGGTGGATTCACTCGAAAGTGTTGCCGCCGGCGGAACCGTTTCGCCGGCCGCTTTTTCGACAAGTGTGCATAATGCCCCTCCGGCGCTCTTATCCATTGCGCTTGGGCATACCGGCAACCTCACTGCGCTTGCGGGCGGTCCTTTTTCGCTCGAAGCCGCCTTTGAATCCGCGGTTGGTCTGCTCTTTGAAGCTCCGCAGGTTCTGCTTATCTGTGCCGACCTAAAGCCGCCCGTACAGACGAACGCTGCCGGCGTGACACATGCCGTCGGGCTGCTGCTTGGCCGTCAACATGAAACAGCCGATCCGAATCAATGGCGCGAGGTGTGTGCGAAAGGTCCCTGCGCAGCCCTGACGACACGGCCGCTGTCGGCTTCCGAAACGTCCGATAATCGCCTCGACACTTTGGGCGGCCCCTCACCGGCACTGGAAGTACTGGCCTGGCTGCTCGGCTCAGACGATCGTACTTTTACGCATTTTGACCGCCATGCGGCGCACATTTGGGCAAAAACCAGCAGACTTGAAGCCGAGACGAGGCACCCATAATGAATGCAGTTTCCATGCATGCCTTCCGCCGCCGAGCGCTCCTTCCTTTTCGTCTGGCCTTTACTGCTTTCGCTTTTGCGCTCTTTGGCCTGGGCGGAATAGTCTTCGGCTTTTTCCTCACGCCTTGGCTCAAGATGGCGGGCGGCACGCCTGAAGAAAAGAAAAGTCTGGCCAGACGGGTCGTAAAACGCTGGTTTGGGCTCTTTGTCAGTGTTGTCACCTCACTCGGTCTCGTACGCATTGAGGTCAAAAACCCCGAAGCGTTCCAGAAAAAAGGAGCGATTCTCGCGGCCAACCACCCATCACTGATCGACATTGTGTGCCTTTTATCCATCGTTCCAGAAGCAACCACTATTGTCAAAGCATCGCTCCTCAAGAATTGGTTTACGCGAGCCCCCATTTTGGGAGCCGGCTACATCCCCAACGACGCCGGTCCCGAAGCACTCGGTCTTCTGGAAGCAGAACTTTCCCGCGGCGTCTCGTTCGTGATTTTTCCTGAAGGCACCCGCACACCTATTCAATTGAGTGAAATTCCCAAGATGCATCGAGGCACGGCGCAGCTCGCACTACACGCCAACCGGCCTATCACACCGGTAAGAATCTCCGCCCATCCTCGCTGGCTCACTAAGGATGCCGTTTGGTGGCGCCTTCCGCAGGAACCGATGGTCCTCACCTTTGAGGCGCTTCCTGAGATCGATGTTCAGACATTTCAAAAAACTTATAATCAGTCTTTTCGCCGCGCTGCCGTCGAACTTACCAATGCCGTCGGCCGGGCGCTTTTCCCGCATTTGTGAGTGAAGCGCAGCCGCGATCAAGGCTGCGCTTGCCCGCCGCCGAATCATTCACCTTCAGAGAATCAATCCAGCCATGGACAATCCCCTTATCAGCGAACTGCAGCACCTTATCGTAGAGTCGCTCGCGCTCGAAGACGTCCAACCCGAAGATATTGATCCCGATGAACCGCTCTTTGGCGAAGGGCTCGGCCTTGACAGCATTGATGCGCTTGAACTTGGCCTTGCACTCAAAAAGCGCTTCGGCGTGACGCTTACAGCAGAAAGCGAAGAATCCCGCGCCGTTTTCAAAAACGTTCGCTCGCTTGCTGACTATATTGAATCCCATCGCGAACAGGCCTGACTCTTTGCCTTAAATGCCATGACGACTTTTACGCCTCAAGAAGAGAAGGTCTACGCCGCTCTTTCCAAAATCCTTACCAACGAATTCGATATTCCGGCCGAGAAGATCCGACCTGAAGCTCGTCTTTACGAGGACTTTGACATCGACTCCATTGATGCTGTCGACATGATTGTGCAGCTCAAGCCCTATTTGGGAAACCGCACAGTGAAGCCGGAAGCTTTCAAGGCTGTACGCACTCTGGGTGATGTCGTTTCCGTGATTGCCAAAATCATGGAAGAACCCGATCCTGCCGCCTGACACACAGCTGTCAGCCTCAGCCATGGCCCTGCCGCTCAAGGCGGTTCTGCGCGCAACGTTTGGAACTGTTCTCGTCCTTTATCCCTTCTGGGCCTGGTACGGTCTCTCGCACTGGGGACCAGCAGCGGTTGCTGCTGGTCTTGCCGCAGTCACTTTCTGCCGCGCTTTAGTGACAAGGTCGCGGGAGGATTGGGTCCTCTCGGTCATCGCGGTCTGTCTATGCGCAGCAGCTGCATTCTCCGGACTGGAAGAACCCATGCGGTTATATCCAGTCCTTGTCAATGCCTTTCTTCTCTGGGCCTTCGGCACAACGCTTCTCCCCAATCGAATGCCCATGGTCGAACGTTTCGCCCGGATGAAAGATGCTGTGCTGCCGCCTGAAGCCGTTCGGTGGTGCCGAGGCGTTACTCAGGTCTGGTGCGGATTCTTCATTCTCAACGGTGCAGCTGCGCTCGCTACCGTTTTTCTTTCCAGAGAGACGTGGGTACTCTGGAACGGGTGTCTTTCCTATATCGCCATCGGCGTGCTCTTTGCGGGAGAATGGCTTCTTCGTACTATCGTCATGCACCGGCGTGAAAGACAAAAATAACGTTCCGTCATCCTGACGGTTAAGTCGACGAACGGTTTGATACGGCAAACCCTCAGACACCGATCAACGTTGTCTTCTCCTTCCATACCGAGGGCCTCTCCAGAGTGCATTCTCAACCAACGCTTTTTCCATGCAGAACACCATTCTGAGCCGCATCCTTCAACATGCCCCAGCGAACCGCCCTGTTGCAAGAAACACACTAGGCATGGAACTCTCCATGACAGGCTTTCTCGCCGGTGCCGCGGTCTGGCGCAGCACAGCTCAGCATTTGCGCCTGCCTAATGCAGTGCTCTACGCCGAAGATGCCGCTGAACTGCTGCCGGCACTTTTCGGATGCTGGGCAGCCGGTGTGCATGTCATTCTCCCGGGCGATGCGCTTCCAGGAACGCTCGAACGCCTCAGCGCAGCCGGGCTGACCGCGAAAAACACCATGCTTGGGCTCGATGCCGCGGCAATGGACGAAAGCTGCAGTTGGTCGATCATGACCCCTGAATGCCGTTTTTCGGACTTTAACCGCCTGCCGCCTTGCGCAGACCTTCCGCTTTTGGACGACAAAGCAGAACTGTTATCGCTCTTAACGAGCGGAAGCACCGGCGAACCCAAACTCATCAGAAAGCGGCTCGAGCAATGTTTCTACGAGCCTGAAGCGATCCATGCCGGCGTCATTGAACGTACCGGCCAATCACCGGCTGCGTGGGGCGAATTTGAAGTGCTCGGCACCGTAAGCGCGCAACATATCTATGGGCTGCTCTTTCGCTTGATGTGGCCGCTGATGGAAGAACGCGGCATTGCAGTGGGACCGAGGCTTCACTATCCTGAGTCGCTTGAGGCAGCTCTTGAAAATTGCGCTGTGCGAGGACGCAAGGCTGTCGTCATCAGTTCGCCTGCGCATCTGAAGCGCTTCGGCGACGAGTCTCTCTTCACACCGTCACTAGGCACTGCGGCAGCTGTTTTTTCATCGACCGGCCCGCTCGATGATGCCGGCGCAATAAACGCCAAATGCGCCTTTGGGCACTTTCCCTTTGAAGTGCTCGGCTCGACTGAAACCGGCGGCATCGCTTGGCGGCAGCGACGTTTTACGGATAATGAAAAATCCGCCGTTGCCGCGTCAGCTTGGAAGACCGTTGAAGGGATCCAGGCAGCCGTTAAAGTCGAAAGCCGCTATTTGCCTGCCGGAGAGGGACTCATTGCGCTTTCCGGCCGCCACCTTGACCATGAAGGTTGGATCGACGGTGCAGACCGCATTGCGCTGCAAGACGGTTTGTTTTCACTCCTCGGCCGGGCTGACCGCATCGTCAAAATTGAAGGCAAACGCGTAGCGCTCCCTGAAGTGGAAAAACTGCTGCTTGAAACCGGTCTCGTCTCCAACAGCAAAGTCTGCTTGGAAACGATCCGTGCAGAATCTCAGCGCGATGCACTCCATGCGGCTGTCGTGCTTACGCCGGCAGGCCGCGAACTATTGTTTACAAAAGGCAAAGCCGCACTGCTCGAGCCCTTGAAGACGCACTTGAAGCGATCGCTTCCTGCTGTTGCGCTTCCGCGGCGCTGGCGATTTGTCGATCAGCTGCCTGCTGATCCGCAGGGAAAAGTCACGGTAGCTTGTCTGCGTACGCTCTTTGATCAGCGCCGACCAGAATGGCTGATAGAGACGGACACGGTTGAGAACGGCAAGCGAGTGCTCACACTTCGTTTTGAGGCATCGCTCCAACTGGCGTGGTTCAGAGGACACTTCCCCGACATGCCGATTCTTCCCGGCGTGGCACAGCTTCTTCTCGTTGAGACTGCCGCCCGAGAATTCACCCAAGTACCGCCCGATGCGGCTCCCGCTCAAGTGAAGACACTGAAGTTCCGAGCTGTTATCCGTCCCGGCGCAAAACTGCGCCTGCGGCTTACGCTGCCGGCTTCAATTCCCACTATGAGCGATCAAGATGGTTCCTGGAAACTCGGCTTCGAGTGGCGGCTTATCAATGAGCTGCCTGGTGCCGAAGATGAACTGCAGACAAGCGGAACGATTGAATGGCATCGCGCTCAGGATGAACCTGCCGCATAAAACATCGGGTCTCTGCCGATCCAAATAACGACAACCAATTCCTTCGTGAGAGGCCGTCGGATATCGAACGGCTGCCTAATCCTGCGACGTTCCACAGATTTTGCCGCCGGCGGTTTCCTTCAAGCAGCAGCGAAAAGCATGAAGGTCCGAATCCATCACGCTCCGTCAATCTGCGAATTCGCCCTCGTACTTTCTTCTCCTCATTTCGACTGTTTGAGACGCTCTAACGCGACATTGGACGGCTGTCACTAAGAAAACAAAAGTGCAAGGCTCATGCTCATGCGCCTGCGCATCCGTTCTCCCCAAGCGGTATCTCAATGTTTTCAATCCGGTATATCATTTCTGTTTTCAAAGCCGACACCCGTCGGCTTTTTTCTTTTGACTGACCGTTTTCCTCATGCCGCCAGTGCCCCGCCAAACACCCGTTGGCTCCTCTCGCCGCTTTGCACATCTGTCGCTTCGTCTGCTGCTCCTGCTCATCGGCATGTTCACAGCGGCTCTTGGCGTAGTGCTCACAACGGTGGCAGACCTCGGTACCACCCCCATCAGCACGGTTCCATATGTCTTCACTGTGCTCACGGGCTATTCATTTGGCACAACCATTTTTTTCGTGAACATTTTTCTGGTTGCGGGTCAGGTGCTGCTCCTTCGTCGGCGGTTTTCGCTCTGGAATCTTCTGCAAATACCGACTGTTCTCATTTTTGGCATCTGTATTGACCTGGCGATGGCGATTGTTTCGCCGCATGCACCGGCCGGATGGTGGACGGGCCTCCTGATGAGCATTTCGGGAAACTTCGTTCTGGCACTTGGCATTGTCATGCAGATTCGATCAAAAACCATTGTCCAGCCGGGGGAAGGCTTCGTACTGGCAGCCGCCGCGGTCACACGCAAGTCCTTCGGTTCAGTGAAGATCGTCAACGACGTCACACTCTCCTTGATTGCTGCCGGCATTGGATTTGTCTGCGCGGGAGAACTCATCGGCGTACGTGAAGGAACCGTCTTGTCGGCAGTTCTGGTCGGGCTTTTCGCCAAATTAATCGTGAAGTTTGTCGATCGATTGGGCGTCTTTGTACAAGCCGGCGCGGCGGCTATTCAAGAACCTCAGCCGCCGCAGCCTCATGAATCAGCGATTACGGCCATCCAGACATCCGAAGAGACTAACGATCAGCTCACAGACGAACGATCGTCCGTTCAAAATCGCCAATAACAAACTCTTAACAAATTCCCGATCATATTGTCTGAGTGCTCTGTCCAAAGTGATTTTCACTTGTTTTATTAAAGTAAGTAAAGACTATCGAAGTCATCACTGCTACAGAATCTACTAACACATCATCATTGACAATAAAACCTGGGTCATGTTGAGGCTGGCCAACTCCTTTTTCAGGCTCAAACATTCCCATAAAATAAAGAGCAGCAGGACGTCGAGCAGAATACTCTCGAAAATCCTCACTTGCAGTCAACATTTCAACATCACAGACGTGTTCGGTCCCCAATACATCTGTTGCGGCCTCCCGAACAATCACAACCATTTCCGAGTCATTTACAACAGCTGGCCCGTTGATAAGCAGATCGTACTCTGTTGAGCATCGATGAGCTTTAGCCGTTCCTTCTGCCACTTCCGCCAACCTTTTGCCCATAAATTTAACGACATTTTCGCTAGCGGCACGAAGAGTGCCAGAAATCATTGCCTCCTGCGGCACAACGTTAGTCGCTGTACCACCATGGATCGTCCCGACAGTAATTAATCGAGGTTCCAAAGGACTCACTTCTCGAGAAACCACAGTCTGAATGCCATCCACGATTTGGCATATCGTTGTTATCGGATCACATCCCAAATGCGGACTTGCACCGTGAGTCCCTTTCCCAATAACCTTTAAGTTAAACCGACCCGAAGCCATCATTGTTGGACCAGATTTAACGTATATTTTTCCTTTACTAAACATCCCCCAAACATGCATGCCAAAAATGGCATCCACATCATCAATAGCACCGCTTCGAACAACATAACCCGCTCCGGATAAAGGTTTTTCGTATATTTTAACCCTAGTTTCTTCTGCCGGCTGAAAAAGCAGCTTCACCCTTCCTTTAATGGAATTTTCATATTTCTTCAAAAGCTTAGCCACACCGAGAAGATTTGTTATATGCGCATCATGCCCGCAAGCGTGCGATACACCTTTAGATTGAGAGCAAAATTCAACCCCTGTTTGTTCTTGAATTGGCAAGGCATCGATATCAGCACGAAGCATGACACAAGGTCTTCCGCTTCCAATCTCAACCATAACTCCAGTTTTTAATGGTCCAAAGCCAATTTGAATATCTGTATATCCAAAATTTTTTAGCTTATTTACAATGTAATGAGTGGTTCTTTCCTCTTTAAATGAAAGCTCGGGATGAGCATGCAAATAATGCCGCCACTCCACCAGTTCTTTTTTGATAACCTCGGCATCATTCTTAATTTGATCAACAGTAATATGATTATTTGAATTCATTTAAATTCCCCAATTAAAAATAATCAGCAACCAAGCGGACTTATTTAATTTAAGAGTAAATAATTTTCAATCATCATTACTATCCAAGCACCTGCCATCGGAATAGCGGTACGACGCACAATGGCTATTGGACTCACACCTGCAGCAGCGGCAACAACGATTGTTGCGCCTGCCACTGGAGAAATGCCTCTTGCAAGACCAGCAGTAAACTGCATAGATGAGATGAGCTGGGTCACATTTCCGCCCAACCCGTTCGCAACATCGGTGGCAATTGAACCCAAACTTGTCAGCGCACCAACACCACTGCCTGTCAGGAAGGAAACCACTGCAATCAGCCCTGAAAGGACTGCGGACATTCCTGTTATCCCCAAACCACCTGCATTTGCGCCATCAAGAAGCAAAGTGATCAGTCCACACAGTTTGATGCCCGTTGCAAATACTTCAGCAGCAATAATCAAAGCCACGATCGTTGAGAACAATGATCCCATGCCTTTGATCATAGCCATAGCATCTTGGAAAACCTGCTTTACATTTCGAACCCGAATCAGTTCGACAATAACGCCTATTACCCAACTCAATAAAAGTGCAGTTACCGTATTTAATTGAATTGCTGAATAACCAAATTTTGAAAAGATACATAATAAAGCAATAGGCAAAACAGGCAAAATTGCATAAGTTGGAGGACCTACTTTCAATACCTTATCAGATGCAAATATTGATTCTTCATAAATATCGTCATTTCGACGATCAAAATACCTCTGAACAAAAATATTCAAAATTGCTATCACCAAAATCATTGGAATAGCCACTGGAAGTTGGTAATGGACAAAATATACAATAGGCTCAATATCTGCGATTTTAGCAGCGTATAGTGCAGTTCCTGTCCCCGGCCCCATTCCGATAGTACCTGAACAAAAAATTGCTGCTGCTGCACCAGCTTTTGAAACTCCCAAATTTAAAAGAATGGGATACATCGTCGTTAAAAGCAACATCGCCATACCGCCGTGACTAGGAACGACTGGCACCATGGCGGCACCAACAAGATAACATAGCCCCAAAACAATATAGGGGCTATGAAGAGCTTTCAGCGGAGAGATACATGCATGTACAAGCGCACCAGAAGCGCCGATGGTTTCCATATATTTTGCAAAACCACCTGCAACCATAATAATCATGCCAATACCGGCAACCTGCTTAATAGCGGCAAGCCGAATGATATCAATAGCATCAAACCAGATTAATCCAGTAGTTTTAGCATTTTTAGGAAGAATAGAATCAGCCCCGAACAGAATAGCGAGACCAATCATTATTAACCCTGCAGCAAACAATACAATCACTGTTGGATAACGTTTTATCACTGCCCAGCCAGCGATAAACACAACAACAGCAGCAAGAAGCGAAACAAGCAGAGACATGGCAAAATCTCCTTATAAAAGGAAATGCCAAGAGAAACAATATATTCCTCTAGAGTCGAAGCATCCCCTACGCTTCAATCGTAAAAGAATGTTCTATAGGATCAATAAGTTTTCATGCTATGCAATTTTAAATTGCAGCTCATGCATTCATCCCGTTTAGACTAACCTTCCAACACTTTTAATTCATTTACTATTTATTAGTATACGGATACACTTCAATCGATTTAACAATAGTAGGGGAGAAAATCTCTGTTAATCTTGGGATTACTTCAGAGTTTAAAATATTAGCAAGACTATCAACAATATCTCTATATAGGTCAACAGAAATGTTGGACCGTCCAAGAATATAAACCTTTCGTTCTATTAATGGTGAAGGAACCGAGTAAATCGTCAGCTTACTCAATAATTTTTCATGCTGTAAAAGAGTAAGTGGACGAACAATTGCCCATCCCTTACCGTCAGAAACCAATTTAATGCGAAGTCCATTATTATCAGTTTGAATAGTTCCCATTAACTTTAAATCATGAGTAGTTAAATGTTGACTTTCCAATTGCCCTCCACCACTGAAAGAATAATTACGAATAAATGGTAGGCCACAATGCGCTAAATCTTCCCAACTTCTAAAATATCTTCTAAAATCATATTGTGATTTTGGAAAAATAAGAACAGAGGGTTCTCGCAGAAGGAGGTGACGCCTTAAATCTGGAATTTCAAAACAAGGATTAATGGTTAATATTACATCCACCTCATGAGATAAAAGTCTCTCTACAAGTCTGTCTGCGCCTCCAGTCAAACATATGAACTTTGATATTTTTGACTGCATCACAGTAATGAACTGTGGAACAACATCATAAGAAAAGCTATCTATAAAACCAATTCTTAAGCTTGGATGGAAATTCGAAGCTTCTCGTGCCAAAGCAACTGCCCGTTGCGATTCATTCATTATAGGAATGAGTTCGCTTAATAACTTACGCCCTTCAGGAGTCAATATCAAAGGACGGCAAGAACGATCTACGAGTGTAACCTTTAATTTATTTTCAAGCGTTACTAGTTCACGCGAAATAGAAGAGGTTGACAATCCAAAAATTGACGCCGTCTTTTGAAATGACTTTGTTTTAGCTAGAGAAATAAATATCTCCACATTCCTCGAGAAAATGCCATTCATAGATACATTTTTCATCTCATCCCCTCTGACCCATCATCTTTTGTACATCGCAGATACATCACTTTTTCATGTTTTTAGCTTGAATGTATCCGTTGTTCTTCGCTCATTATGCAACCCCGATGCAAGGTGTAGCAATAAATCTTTTGTTTTCAATAATGAAAATCATTCTTAAATACATAGCTCATATTGATGAACATAAGACAGTGATAAAACCCGTCTTCTATAATCATGTTTATCAGGCAACAAATCAAGCCATTGATATAAACAATCACTGACAGCTCTAATCAACTAGCGATTATGCTTATACAATTTGGGATACTTGCGCTATCACTAATATGATGCCCGATCTTTACATCCAATTAGATGAAATATGAACTTCATTATTTTGAGTGCTTAATTTCTCATCAAGCAACGACTTGTAAAGATTATGTTTCTCACCTCATCATTTAATAAATGAATTCCGCTCACGTCGGTTCATTTATTCATCAAGCCAAGTATTAACAGATATATCTCTTTGCTGCTGTCTACTGACTGCATAAAATACCTGAACTCCCGGATAACAGATCCCGAACTCGAGTGATTAAGGTCAAGGATCGGTTGTTTTGCTGAGCTAATCCCGTGAAAATGAACCAATAAGTTTTTACGGGATTTCTTTTTTTCGCTAAAATGCTACCTATGTTTAAATTAGGTATCTGTCAGCGGAATTGATGATGAAAAAGGCTAGCAACAAGTGGTATTTCACCAAAGAAACCAATGCCAAGGGCTTGTGCTACATCTACGCCTATCAAACGCAGTGGGATCCGGTCACTAAGAAATCAAAACGCTCAGCCCGCAAGTATGTCGGCCGCTTAGCAGCCGATTCCGTCGTCAATATCACCGCCAAATTCCGTACTGAATTTCCTCAGTACGCCCAAGGAACCTTTTATTTCGGCCTGGATAAGACTCTGGTCGATGAGGCTGCCTATCGCCGAGATTTCCCGAACGCTCCCGGCCCTAAACCAGCGGAGGCCGAAATAGATACAGCTTTGTGGGATACCCGCAGCTTGGGGTTCACTTGGGCTTTGGAACAGCTGGCAGCGCAGTCACAGGTGCTTGAGCATCTGCGCGAGATCTTCAAAGAGGATGCCCGCAGCCTGCTCAATCTGGCGATCTACAAATTAGACGGCGGCAACTCCATGGCTGCCATGGAGGATTGGCGGGCCAGTGTGTATTTGCCGCATGGTCCTGCTCTGAAGAGCCAGCGCATCAGCGAAGTATT
>NZ_QNRV01000030.1 GCF_003315195.1 Sutterella wadsworthensis
AGATCCCGAAAAAAATCCGAGATCTCTTTACCCTGTTAGGTTTACCCTTGCCCCCGCGGGTGTTCCGGGACTAGGTGCATCCCCGGGAGTTTGGGGTAACGGCCGGACCGCTCGGGCCGCCGCTGGCGGCAACGGCTGCCGAAAATCCCAGAAACGCGGCAAATGCCGCAATTTTGCTGAGCTTCATTGATTTCATGATTTTCTCCTTTGGGCTGGATGTTTTTCAGCTGTGACAATCATGAAATCCGGGCGCTTTTCTCGCCATGCGCAGATTTAGCATTTTTTGGCCGGCGAACGCAAAGGGTCTTTGCATATTCTGCAACGGCAGGCTGGCGAGCCGTCCTCCGGCGAGTGAAGCACAAGATCGAGGCCGGCCTTATGCATCTCCCGCTTAATTGGGAAGCCGCAGCAGCAGCTTCCCAATCGCCGAGCGTTCCTTATTTAGCTTCTACTTCCTTAGCGGCCTCCGTACCGGCCAGGCGGCCAAGCACCACGGCAATCGTGACGCCAGAACCAAACTGGCTCGCTGTTTCGCCTGCGACATAAAGCCCAGGAATCACCGAACCGTCAGCCCGAACGGCACGGCTCTTCGCATCACGCATGACGCCGCCATAGGTCGTCTGCGAAGCGGGCGAAATTTTTTGTCCGTAATAAGGCGCAGTGTCAATTCGCGTGAAGATGGAATCCTTCCGCCCGAAGACTGGATCCTGCTTGGTGTCATAAACCGTATGCCACTCCGCAACGGTTGCGCCCAATGCCTGCGGATTGATGCCAAGTTTGGCTGCAAGATCCGTCAGATTCGGCGCTTCAACAAAGTAGCCGCGTGCTTTGTAGGTCTGCATCAGCGACGCATGATCAACAGCCTTCTGATCGAAAATCAGGTAAGCAGCGCCGCCCGTCTGCTTGGTGATCGCCGAAGCGAGCGCGGCCGTCTGTCCGAGCTCATTGGCAAAGCGCTTGCCCTCTTGGTTAACGAGAATGGCGCCGTTGTAGCGGACGTTAGTGAGCGACACCGCACCGTGACCCGTGTCATAAGCCACCGTCTGCGGTCCGGTCAGATCCATTTGCGAGAGTGCTGCACCGGCCTTTTCCGCCATGATGATGCCGTCACCCGTCGCGCCGACGCTCGCCGTCGACGGATATCCGGCCAACTGCGGGCTGAAGCGCTTCACGAGATCTGGGTTCGAAGCAAAGCCGCCGGTAGCCAAAATCACCGCTTTTGCGTGAATCTCATAAGAGCCCTTGGGCGTCGTCACCCGAACGCCGGACACGCGGCCGTCTGTACCGACGATCAAATCGGTCGCCTTCGTATCGGTTCGCGTTTCGATGCCGAGCGCATCCACACGTGCCTTCATGACGGGCACCAGGTTCGTGCCGAGCGCACCGCCGTCTTTGGGCGTGTGCTGGGAGCCGTTGATAACGCGGGATAGGTCCGCACCCATGCCGATAAGCCAATCCGCAGTGGGGCCGGAGAGATCAGCGAGCTGCTTCACGTTGGCAAGTTCCTGACCCCGCGCGCCTTTTTCAAGTTTGGCGAAATAATCCGCGGCGGTATAGGGTTTGGCGGAGCTCATCTGCACTTTGGACCCGCCGGCGTTAAAGGCCGTTGAAGCCAAAAGCGTTGTGCCGCCGACGAGCGGCAGCTTTTCAATCAGGAGCACCTTCGCTCCGGCTTCCTTGGCTGCAATTGCGGCCCCCATGCCGGCGCCGCCGGCGCCCACCACCAATACATCCGTCGAATTATTGACGGGCAGCGCAGCATCCGTCTGATGCGTCTTTTTCAGATCTGCAGCGGTTCCGCCCGCTTTTTGGAGTGCCGCATCGACCGCTGCCGTCACAGCCCGCGAGGAATTCGTCGCACCCGAGACCGCATCGACGGCCGTCGTTTGCCGGGCAATAATTTCCTTAGAGATCATAGCAATGGCCTCAATACCCAGGCCCGGCGTTTCTTCACCGCGCACCACTTTGATGGATTTAATCGCCTGCCCTTGGATTTCAACCGAGAAGACGACGGGGCCGTTATTGCCTTTTGCCGATACCTCATAGGTCCCGTCCTGAAGCGCGGCCTGAACCGAACCGGCCAAACCTAAAGCCGCAAGAAATCCAATTGTGAAGAGCTTCCGCATATCTTTCTCCGCATCTAAGCTTTCAGACAAGGATCCCTGTGACCCTTGCCGCTGCGTTCCATTATCTGCGTCATTTAAATCCCGCGGACTTATGAAAAACACGGAATATGCACATGTAATACGTTTTCACTCCTTTCGCCGCAGCGCGTTAACAGACCCCATTTTCTGCCGCTGAAAGTTCTATCGCCGATTGTTACGGTTTTAATGCTTTGCGATCATCTCAATGCTTGGAGAACCGCCCGTTCGAGCTTTAGACTTTGGCCGCTCGCCCGCAGTCTTCGGAGGCCAGCCAACGACTGCGGGAGAAGTTCATATCAAAAAAGGAGGAAACCATGAATAATCTCTCACGCCGCTCGCTTATCCGCGGCGCCGCCGTGCTCCCTGCTGCCGGATTGGGTCTTGTCAGCACCGCCGATGCATCGTCGTCAAAGCCAAAATTTGACGAAATCTATGATGTAGTGATCATTGGTTCCGGTTTTTCCGGGCTTGCTGCAGCCCTGGCTGCGCGCGAAGCGGGCGCTTCTGCTGCCGTATTTGAAAAAATGGCTTTCGTGGGCGGCAACTCCTCGCTTTCGGGCGGCATGTTCGCCGTTCCGGGCTCGAGCGTGCAGAAAGAGCAGGGCATCAAGGACTCTCCCGAAGCACTGATGGCCGACATGGAGCGCATTGGTCTGGGTCTGGGCGATCCTCAGCATATTCGGTTCGTCTGTGAACACGCCGCAGAAACCTTTGAATGGACACGCAGCTATATCGGTGTGGACTGGAATCCAACGCTTACCGGCAAGGGCGGCCACTCCGCCGAGCGCTGTCTCATCACTCGGCAGGGCACGGGCCAAGGCATTATTGTGCCGGCCGTTAAAAAACTCGCTTCGCTCGGCGTCAAGCCCCGTACGGGCTGCTTCATGGAGAAGATCCTGCGAAGCCCCGAAGGACGTGTTCAAGGCGTTGAGATTCGTGAAGGCTATGTCTTCGGAAAGCCTGCCGCGGGCACCGTGAAGCGTATCGGCGCCCGCCGCGCCGTGGTGCTCGCCTGCGGCGGCTTCGGCGCTGACGTGAAGTATCGTCAGAAGCTCGACCCCAAGCTGGGCGCACAATTTCTCACCACGAACCAGCCCGGCGCCACGTCGGAAAGCTGGCGCGAAGTCTCCCGCATTGGCGCGCGGGTCATTCAGGCCGATTGGATTCAGTGCCTGCCGTCCTGCTCTCCGCTCGAAAAAGGCATGGGGAAAGCCACGCACTTTGCCTCTATTTCCGGCTCGCTCTTCGGCTTCTGGCTTTCGAGCCTTACCGGAGAACGCTTCGTCAATGAATTCGGCGACCGCAAAGTCTGCACGGACGCCATTCTCACCGTCATCAATAAAGGCGGACACGCGCTTGCATTGAGCGACAGCGACGGCGTCGCACATCTCGAAAAGCTCCGCCCGGGCCTGTTCGACCAGATGATTGCAGAAAAGACCGTCGTCAAGTATGACGATGCTGAAGCGCTCGCCAAAGCCTACAAAATGGATCCGGAAGCTCTGAAAAAGACCATCGCGCAATATAACGATGATCTTGCCAAACAGAGCGATCCGAAGTTCGGCCGCCGGTTCGACCGTTCGGCCAAGCCCATCGGCTCGGGCCCCTACTTTGTCTCAGAAATGAGTCCCAAAGTACACCACTGCATGGGCGGCGTGGCTACCGCCGTTGACACGGCGGTACTCGACGTCATGACCGACAAGCCGATTCCCGGCCTCTTTGCGGCGGGCGAATTCGTGGGCGGCATTCACGGCGCCGTGCGCATCGGCGCGTGCGCGGTGATGGACTGTCTCGTCAATGGGCGTGAAGCCGGCCGCATGGCTGCCCAGTCCAAAGCCTGGTTCTAAAGCCGTTCATTAACCGTTGACCGGCCTGGAAGCGGCGCAAACTCAAACCAGTTTTGCGCCGCGCTTAGGTCTCTATTCCAAAAACCCAAGATGTTCACGCCTGCCTTTAGACGCTTCGTATGGGCTGGCTGCGCCCTCTTCGCCGCAGCCGGCACCCCTGCCTGCACACTTTTTGGCGCTGTCGGCGAAGGCATGGTCGAGGGCGGCGGAACGCTCGCCGCTAAAACCCGGGACGAACACCCGGGGCCCCAGCGCTTTGACATCGCAGTGCCTTCAAAGGGCTATGCCTATCTGGGACTCTTCACGGGCGACAAGCACCGCTTCAACATGGGCTTCAATGAGAAGGGGCTCTTCCTCGCCCGTTCAACTTCAGGGAGCCTTCCGCGCAAAGAGCGGCTGGCATTGCCGCGCTTCTTTAAGCACCGCTTGAGCGCAACCGACTGGATCATGCAGCATTACGCCTCAGTCGACGAAGTGCTCGCACACAAGGAAGTATTTGTCGAGCCGGTGAACTACCTTCTGGCAGACCGCACCAAAATCGCCGTCGTTGAGGTGATGCCGGGCGGTCAAACCACTGTCCGCATCACAGAACACGGGACGGCCGCCCACACCAACCACTTCATCGAACCGGAATCCGAAGCTCTCAACCAAAAAATCGGCTCGAGCAGCGCACGCCGGCTCGAGCGCATTCGGGAGCTTCTCGCCGCTGCGGATAAACCCCTTAAGATCGCGGACATGGCGGCCATGACCCGCGACCGACATGACGGTCCCGTCCGCAGCATTTGGCGCACCGGCACCAAGCCCGACGGCGTTCAGACGCTGGCAGCCATTGCCGTGAGTCTCCCCTCAAGCGGAAATCCATCCCTGAACCTTACCTGGCGAACCGATCCGAACAATTCTCGCGCCATGGACTCGCTCGTCTGCAGCGTTGCGCCCGAAGATTTCAAAATGGGCACTGCCGCCTTCCGAAAGAAATGTTCCGCTATAGAAAACCATCATTGATTCGCTTCAAGAAAGGGCCGCCCGTTCAAAAGGAAACCCGCCGGCCGTCAGGGCTCAGAGTGATGAAGCAGACCGCAGGCATCAGCTGATAAAGAAGAGGAATGCAAGCGTACAGATCTGCACCGGTGCGGAACGCTTAATCACCTCTATCGGACTCACGCCTGCAATGCCCGAAATCACGATTACGCCGGCAGCAAGGGGCGAAGAGACGCGGCCGAACGTAGCGGCAACGCTTGCGAGGTAACCGAGGTCGGGGACCGTCATGCCGAACGAGGCGGCATGGGGCGTAACGGCTTCATTGAAGGCAAAGGCCGCAGCGTCGCCCGAACCCGTCATGACGCCGAGCACATAGGGACCGACGGCCGCGCCGAGTTTGGCGAGGTCGGAGGAACCCTTAAGCGCCTCGACGAAAACGTCAATGACGCCGCAGGAACGCAGGCCGGCGGCGAAAACGCCGGCGGCAATGATGAGCCCCAGAATGCTGCCGTAGCCTTGCCCCATGCCGTCAAAGAACCGCTTTGTCAGATCCGCCGGACTGACGCGCGTCACGATCATCGTGTAGATCACGCCGATGAGCATAGCTGTCGCCACGGAAACCTTCACCTGCGGGAACCCGATGGCCACCACAAAGAGCAGTATGACCGGCAGGAGCGGCGCAAAAGCCCAGAGCAGATTAGCCTTTTCGGGCAGCTCCACTTGGTTTGCCGCGTCGTGAACGCCGTCGTTCTCGAAGCCCCCTTTCTTGTAGTCGCCAAAGAGCAGACAGGCCGCAACCATCACGATGATGCAGACAATGGAAATCAGCAGCGTGCGCGTGCCCGTATAGGTGAGATAGTCCATGATCGGCCAGTCCGCGATCTTTGCTACGAACCCGTTATGGGAAGACCCGGGCGACCAAAAGGACGGCAGCGTCGAAGCAATCACCGTACAGGCAGCCATTGCCGGCCGAAAACCCGCGCGAATCATGAGCGCGCAGATCGTCGGACCAATGGCCGCACACATGCCGGCCAAAGACGAAATCGCAATGGATACAACGCCCGTCACAATCATGCAGCAAGGCAGGAGCGCAATACCCAAACGGTTGAGCGGCTTCGTAAGGAGCCTCACCAGATGCAGGTCACACCCGGTGAGGTTCATCACTCGGGCGAAACCCATCGCCGAACAGACCACAACGATGAGTGAGGCATTGGTCATCGACTTATCGAACTGCTTGAAAGCAGCAATCGGATCGAGTGCGAGCAGACACATTGCGAAACCGGAAGTGAGGAGCACCAAACGGGTCTCCCAGCGTTTGAGCAGTCCGTATACCGTGATGCAGACGACAGCCAATGCTGCCCATATTTCAAAAGTCATGAGTTTCGCTTCCTTGGATGGTATTCATCGTTTTTTTATGCTTTTCGCCTCTAGGCGAAATGGCGTATTTTAGAAAGCAAAATGTCATACTCAATTAGCGGTATTACCTATTACCTAAAACCGTTTGAGTCGGCATACAGGACATATAACGACGTTTTCTTTTCGGACTGCCGACATCGCAAAACACTTCTGATATGCGTACCCATCCTGCGCAATCTGCAGGTTTTATGGTCCAAGTTGTAATACCTGAGGCCGCTTCGGTCATCGTTCTCCTTAGACTCATTGCGGGGATGTGAAGCGCCCCGTGAGCGAGCCTCTCAGTGCGCTCGATCAGCCCGCCGTCTCTTTGAGACTTCTCGATTTTCCATACGGAGCACTTCCGCGATGCCAGTCATTCTGCCCAACGGGCTTCCTGCCAATGAGCGCCTTCTTGACGAAAACATCTTCGTCATGTCGCCCGACCGAGCGCGCACACAGGACATCAGACCGCTTCGAATTCTGGCGCTCAACTTGATGCCGACCAAAATCACGACGGAAACGCAGATTGCGAGGCTCCTTGCTAATTCGCCGCTGCAGGTAGAGCTCACGCTGCTTCAGACCGCCTCTCACCGCGGCAGGCACGTCTCGGGCGACCATCTCGATGCTTTCTATAAGACCTTCGAGGAGGTCGAAAACGAACGTTTTGACGGCATGATCATTACCGGCGCACCCGTGGAACAGCTCGATTTTCACGAAGTGAATTATTGGGAAGAGCTCAAAGGCATCTTCGACTGGAGTCTCACTCATGCATATTCCACGCTTCATGTGTGCTGGGGCGCATTTGCCGCGCTCTGGCATCACTACGGCATCCGCAAGCACCCGCTGGCCGAAAAGCTTTTCGGCATCTTTGAGCATGAAGTGCTTCGCCCTTCCAACCCGCTCGTGCGCGGCTTCGATGACCGCTTTTTCGTCCCGCACTCCCGCCATACGGGCCTCAATCTAAAGGATCTAGCCGCAGTTCCCGCTCTGAGACTGCTTGCTTCGGGCCGCCGCACCGGTCCCTGCCTGCTTTCCACGGAAAACGGGCGGCAAATTTTCGTGACCGGACATCCCGAATACGACCTCTTCACGCTCGACGCGGAGTATCGCCGGGACCTTGAAAAAGGACTCGAGATTTCTGTTCCTGAAAACTATTACCCGTCCGACGATCCGGCGCAGCGTCCGATCAACCGCTGGCGCTCTCACGCGCACCTCCTCTACCACAACTGGCTCAACTACTACGTCTATCAAACGACGCCCTATGACCTTGAGGAACTTTCTCCCCTTGCCGGCCAGCCGCGCTGAGCTCAAGTCTTCAGTGTCTCCCGTCGTTAACACCTACGATGACTTCCCAGGGCTATAGGCAAGAAGTTGTAGGCAACCCAAATCGGCGTCATCATTTCTCTCAGCGGCTCTCAAAAAACCTTGCAAAGTTTGGCTGAGCGAGTAAATTGATTCTCAAGCACTTCGCTTTCATTTCTCCTTTACACCGATTTCGAAATGAACACCGTCCTTCATGCATCGTCCTTTTATTACGCGTTTTGGCGATTTACGCACAAGACGCGTTTGACTGCATAAAAGGTTTCGGCAAGCGAAAACACAAAACCTGCGGTCTCAAACGCCGCAGGTTTTTTGTTGTTCCTTCCTCTCCCGCACCGCACCAAAGATACGACGGGATCCAAGCAAGGCCAAGCAGCACTCTCCGGCGGCAAAGAGATCGAGCCCAGACACTCGAATCCACCCCAATACCCGAATTTATTCTTCCGGAGAGAAACCATGATCATCATCATGAAGGCCACCGCCACAACGACCGACATCACCGATCTTAAGGACCGTCTTGAATCCCGAGGGCTTCGTGCTGTCGTCATGCAGGGGCAGGAAAAAACAGCCGTCGGCGTCATCGGCGAAACCCGCCTGCATCTGCCCGCCGACCAAATTCTGGCGCTTCCGTCGGTTGAATCCATTCGCCGCGTAAGTGACCCCTGCAAACTCGCCAACCGCCTCTTCCATCCGGAGGACACGATCGTCAAAGCGGGCAGCGCCAAGGTGGGCGGCGGCCACTTCGCCATGATTGCCGGTCCCTGCTCGATTGAATCCGAAGAGCAGATCGTCGGCATCGCCAAAGCCGTGAAAGCCGCTGGCGCCACGATGCTCCGCGGCGGCGCCTTCAAGCCGCGTACGTCGCCCTACGACTTCCAGGGGCTCAGAAGCGAAGGGCTTGACCTGCTCCTCAAGGCCCGCAAAGCCACAGGTCTGCCGATCGTCACTGAAATCATGAGCATCACGCATCTGCCGCTCTTCGAAGACGTCGACGTCATTCAGGTCGGTGCCCGCAGCATGCAGAATTTCGAAATGCTCAAGGAACTCGGCCGCACCAATAAGCCCATTCTGCTCAAGCGCGGTCTGGCCAACACCATCAAAGAACTCCTGATGGCCGCCGAATACATCATGGCAAGCGGCAACGATCAGATCATCCTTTGCGAACGCGGCATCCGCACCTACGAAACCGCCACCCGCAATACGCTTGACCTCTCTGCCGTGCCGGTGCTTCACGAAAAAACGCACCTCCCGGTGGTGATCGATCCCTCGCACGCCACAGGCGTCGCCCGCTATGTTCCGTCCATGGCTGCCGCAGCAGCGGCCTGCGGCGCCGACGGTCTGATGATCGAAGTGCACAACAACCCTGCCGCCGCGCTCTGCGACGGTCCGCAGTCGATCACGCCCGAAGAATTCGAGCGCGTCGTGAAGACTGTGAACGCCGTGCGCGCCGCCGTGAATCTTCACAACATGGCCGCCCCTTCCGCCGTCCGTACGGCTGAAGATGTGATCCGCGTGTGCGCGTCATGAGCTGCTGCGAACGCTCCCGCATTCTGCATGTCTCAACGGGACGCACCTACGATGTAGAGGCGCTCCCGGGGCTCCTCCATGCCCGCGGACACGACGCGCTCAAGGCGCGCCTTCAGGCACTCGTTCCCGAACGAGCAGTCATCGTCTCAGACACCAACGTTGCGCCGCTTTATGCCCGCGCGGCGGCAGATGCACTCGGCACCAAATGTGCCGGCATTCACGTGATTCCTGCCGGCGAAGCGTCCAAAACGCCCGCTGAACTCGTCCGCGCGCTTGAAGCCTTTGCTGCGATCGGGCTCACGCGAAGCTCTGCGGTGATTGCGCTCGGGGGCGGCGTGATCGGCGACCTCGCCGGTCTGGCTGCCGCGCTTTGGATGCGCGGCATCGACTGCGTGCAGATCCCGACTTCACTCCTCGCAATGGTCGATTCGAGCGTAGGCGGCAAAACCGCCGTGGATCTTCCTGCCGGCAAAAACCTGATGGGCGTCTTCTCGCAGCCCAAGGCCGTGCTGATCGATCCGCAGGCGCTTGACACGCTGCCCGAGCGGGAACGCGCCTGCGGCTGGGGAGAGATGATCAAATATGCGGGCATAGACGCCCGCATGAACCAGCTCGTCCATGAGGCTCTTGCCGGCATTGAACCCGGGTCGCCCGCGCCCCTTCCGACGGTTGACCTCATACTGGCCGCCATTGACGTCAAGCGCCGCATCGTCGAAGCCGACGAACGCGAAGCGGGTGAAAGAAGACTCTTAAACCTCGGCCACACCGTCGGACATGCCGTCGAAGCGGCAGCGCACTGGGAGCTTTCTCACGGCGCCTCTGTCGCCATCGGCATGGCAATTCTCACGCGGGCTTTGGTTCGCGAAGGACGTCTTCCCAACGAAATGCGCGTTGATCTCGAGACGCTTCTCGCCAAAACGGGGCTCCCATCGGCCGTTCCTGCGGCTTTAAAAGCCCGAAGCGACCTCGATTTTTCGCCCGAATCGCTCCTTAAGCTCTGCCAGCACGATAAAAAGGCCGGGGCCGTCGATGTCGCGCTGGTATTGCCTGTTTCACCCGGCTGCGCCCGAATCGAGCGCACGTCCTGGGCGAAACTCCTCGAGAGGATCCGCGCAGGACTCTGAAGAAAAATACGGGCGGCCGGAGCGCCGCGCCAACTTGAAGCCACTCCTCATGCAGCAGACCGTTTCCCCGCAACAGCTTTCCGGCACGATTGCCGCCATTCCTTCAAAGTCCTGGGCTCACCGCGAACTGATTGCCGCCGCGCTGGGCGCGCCCGATCATGCCGTGCTCGTGCGCTTTCGGGGCGGCTCCAACGACATTGAAGCCACTTGCCGCGCCCTGCGGGGGCTCGGCGCCAAAATCGAACGGCTCCCCGGAACGGGCGCGCGGGTAGAGGGCATCAGCCGCGCAGAACGGAACACCCTCACGGAAACGCCGGTGCTCGACTGCGGTGAATCGGGCACCACGCTGCGCTACCTTCTGCCCGTCGCTGCCGCCCTGAACGGACCAGCCGGCGTCATCTTTACGGGATCCGGGCGTCTCCCCGCCAGACCGCAGGAGCCGCTCGCCGGCGAACTAGAGCGCCACGGCATTACACTCGACTATGCCGAGGCTTCTCCTGGGGCGCTCCTTCCCGTGCGGCTCACCGGCAGGCTTCTCCCCGGCGCTTATGCGCTGTCGGGCGCCGTATCGTCGCAGTTTCTCGGCGGACTCCTCTATGCGCTCTCCGTTCTTGACGGGCCAAGCACACTCGCCGTTAAGGATCGGCTCGAGAGCGAACCCTATGTGCGCATGACGCTCTCCGCGCTTGCCGAAAGCGGCGTTGAAATTGCCGAATCACGCACCGACCAAGGACTGCCGCTCTGGACCATTGCCGGCCGAGGCGTCCTCACGCCGCCCGAAGATGTTCAGGTCGAAGGCGACTGGTCCAATGCCGCTTTCTGGCTCTGCGCCGGGGCGCTCACGCAAAATCCCGAGGGCATCGCCGTGGAGGGACTCAGCCTCACGTCGCTCCAAGGCGACCGTGCCGTCGTCGACATTTTGTCGCGCTTGGGCGCACAGGTTGAATCGTCCTCCGAGGGCCCTGTCGGAACCGTGCGGGTCAAACCTCCCAAAAACGGCGCCGCGCTTCGCGGGCAAACGATTGATGCCCGGCAGATTCCGGACTTGGTGCCGATTCTCGCCGTGGCGGCCGGTGCCGCCGAGGGCGAAACTCGGTTCACCCATGCCGAACGGCTCCGCATCAAAGAAAGCGATCGTCTGCAGAGCACGGCTCAGCTCCTGCATCTCCTCGGCGTGCCGCATGAAGAGCTCCCCGACGGACTGGTGGTGCACGGCATCGGCAGCGCACGAAAATTTTCGGGCGGGCGCATTTCAAGCTTCAAAGATCACCGCATCGTCATGGCTGCCGCCGTGGCCGGCGCCTCCGGCGGCGCCCCCATAGTTATTGACGGCGCAGAGGATGCGGCCAAGTCCTATCCCTACTTTTTCGAGGATTTGGAGCGGATGAAGGGCTCCGCGGCCCCTGCCGACCTCAAGACCCGCAACTGCATTCAAAACGATTGACTCCATCATGAACACCACTTTCGGCACTTATCTGCGCACCACCGTCTGGGGACAAAGCCATGCGGCGGCCATTGGCTGCACCGTTGAAGGGCTCCCTGCGGGCGAAGCCGTTGACGAAGAGGCGCTTTGCGCCTTTATGGGACGCCGGGCGCCGGGCGGCCGGCTTTCGACGCAGCGCCGCGAAACGGATCAGCCTGAAATTCTCTGCGGTCTCATGAACGGCATCACCTGCGGCGCGCCGCTCACTGCCCTTATCCGCAATACCGATCAGCGCTCGAAAGACTACAAGGCCATTGCTGACCGCCCTCGTCCGTCGCACGCGGATCTGCCCGCGCAGGTGCGTTATCAGGGCTTTCAGGATGTTCGCGGCGGCGGCGCCTTCTCCGGACGCCTCACGGCTCCCATCTGCTGCGCGGGCGGCATTGCCCTGCAGATTCTTGCCCGCCGCGGCATTCGGGTTGCGGCTCACTTGGCCGCGGTCGGCACCGTTGAAGACCGGCCTTTCAGCCCCATGGGCGAAACCGATGCGGTGCTGCAGGCGCGGCTAAAGCGCGAACTTCCAGTGCTCAGCGATGAAGCAGACAAAGCCATGGCCGCTGCCGTCGCTGCT
Organism: Sutterella wadsworthensis; assembly: GCF_003315195.1. Lineage (GTDB taxonomy): Bacteria > Pseudomonadota > Gammaproteobacteria > Burkholderiales > Burkholderiaceae_F > Sutterella > Sutterella wadsworthensis. The sequence goes on from NZ_QNRV01000030.1 coordinate 12,387, forward strand.
GCCCGGAAATCGGGCGACAGCATCGGCGCGGTGATCGAAGGCATGATCACGGGCCTGCCGATGGGCTTGGGCGGCCCGCTCTTTGAGGGTTTTGACGGCGCGCTCGCCTTCGGACTTTTTGGCATTCCAGGGGTCAAAGGCGTGGAATTCGGCGACGGCTTTGCGGCCGCACGCCGTTCGGGCTCGGCTGAGAACGACCCCTGGGAGCCTCAGCTCTCTGCTCCCGGCGCAGCACCAGCGGCCAATCACGCGGGCGGCATTGCGGGCGGGATGACCACCTCTGCACCGATCCTCTTTCGTGCAGCCATGAAACCCACGCCCTCCATTGCGCTCCGCCAGCAGACGGTCTCGCTCGAAGCGGGGACAGCCGCCGAGCTGATTGTCACCGGCCGGCACGATCCCTGCATCGGCATCCGCGCGGTGCCGGTCGTAGAGGCCGTTGCGGCACTCGCTGCCCTGGACCTCCTCCTCGCGCCGCCGGCAGTGCTCTCAAAGGACCTCCCCAATGCCGAGTGCTGGGCCTCTGAAGCTTTAAAGGCACGAGCCGAGAACACTGCCCAATGAAAGCGCACCGCGCTGAAACGCCCCATACCACCCTTCAAAAAGATACGTTTGAATTCATCATGACCGACCAGCAGACGGCAGAACCTCATCCTCATCCCGCGCAGCTGCGCGAAGCGCCGAGCGACCTCTTGGCTGACCTGCGGGCAAAGATCGACGTCATTGACGCCAAGCTCTCGGCACTTATTATCGAGCGCCTGGCCATCGCCGACGAAATCGGCGAGCGTAAGCGCGGCCGGAACCTGCCAATTCATGCGCCCAAGCGCGAAGAAGCACTGCTGGAAAAGCTCGCTGAACGCGTGCCGCCCAACGAACGGCCGATTGTCGCAGCGGTTTACGAACTTTTGATCGCGGGCTCCCGCCAGCGGCAGCTCGCCGCTCAGCTCTTCGAAGAAGGCGCTCTCGGCACTGAAGGGCATCAGCCCGGGCGGCTCTCTGTTTTCAAAACGCTCGGCGAAGGTGAAACGCCGCAGTACGCCGCCAAACGGCTGATTTGCGCCTGCACGGCTGCGGGGGCTGCGCCCGCTCTGCTCGAGGCGACTCGCGAAGGCGTCGGCCTCACCCTTGAAGGGGCCGGCATGAACCGCGTTCTGGCGGCCGACCTCAAGGGGCTCGGTGCAAAGGTGGAAGTCACCATCGACCGCAATGCTGAACCGATTCCGCCCAAAGCGGGCGCCGGACTGCTCTGCGGACTGCTTGGCCGCCGCCTCGGACACACGCTTTCGCCGGAAATTCACGCGCGTCTGGGCGCCTACGCCTATAAGCGTTTTGAGTGCGAGCCCGAGCGTTTGGACGAATTCCTGCGAACAACGCCGTTTGACGGCCTCAACGTCACCATTCCTTATAAGGAAGCGGTGTTGCCCTACTGCGACGAATTGACGCCCGCCGCGCAGCATGTCGGCGCGGTCAATACCCTCGTGCGCCGTCCTGACGGAAAGCTCGTGGGCGACAATACCGACTATGCCGGATTCCTCGACACCGTCCGTGCGAGCGGCATCAAGGTCAAGGGCAAGAAAGCCCTGATCCTCGGCACGGGCGGCGCGGCTAAATGCGTGCAGGCGGTCCTAAAAGATCTCGGCGCCTTTGCCGTCATGGTGAACATTCGCGGAGCCGAAGGCCGCGAAGCGCTTAACCGCCATGCCGATGCAGAGATTCTCGTCAACGCCACGCCCGTCGGCATGTTCCCTGTCTGCGGCGTGTCGCCCATCGGCGACCTGGGGCTCCTCCCAAAGCTCTCCTTCGTTTTCGACCTCATTTATAACCCGGCCGTCACCGAACTCATGCTTCGTGCGAGAGCGCGAGGCATCCCTGCGGTCAACGGCCTGCGCATGCTTGTCGTGCAGGCCGAAGCCGCCGCACGCGATTTTCTCTCGATCGCCTCCCCCGTCGACGGCGCGCCGGCCCAACCGGCAGCGAGCGCTGAAGAAATTCATGCGGACCTCAAGCGTCAGTTCGAAAACATCGTGCTTTCAGGCATGCCGGGGAGCGGCAAATCCACCGTCGGCCGCATTCTTGCGGCACGGCTTGGACGCCCCTTCATCGATCTGGATGAAGAAATCGAGGCTGCTGCGGAACTCCCCATCCCCGAAATATTCCGCCGTCACGGCGAACCCGCTTTCCGCGACCTGGAATCGCGCATCGCCGCCATTGCCGGAGCACGGCGCGGCGTGGTGATTGCCACGGGCGGCGGCACCATGATGCGCGTGAAAAATGTCTCAGCCTTAAAGCAGAACGGCCGCGTAGCGCTTTTGAAGCGCCCCATCGAAGAGCTGCCGACCATGGGGCGCCCCGTCTCGCAGTCGCGGCCGCTCTCCGTCATTTGGGCGGAAAGACGAGCGACCTACGAGGGCACCGCAGACTGCTCGGTCGACAATGTTGAACCCGAAGCCGCGGCGCGCAATGTGCTCGAAGCGCTCGGCTGGCCGATTGCATGACATTGACAAGGCAGCCGACCGCTATCCGCACCGGATTCTGATGCGGATCAAATCGACCGAGGCGGAGCGCCGAGAGGCGCTCCCGCCGAACTGCCCCGCATCATGCGATAGTGATTCTGTACTTTATGCCCCATTGAGGAACCTTCATGTTCTTGCTTCTTCTCTCCCGCAGCTGGCGGTGGCGTCCCGGATTCGATCCGTCGGCGCCCGTCTGCGTCTGCAGCCGGGAGGAGCAAAAGAACGAAAAGCGCCCAGCGCCTTGATGCATTCGAGCTTCCTCAGCCGCCGCGAGACCTCTGCTGCAGAGCGCCTGCCGCAGATCTCCAAAAGAACGGACCGAATCCTTGTTCAGTGATTCCGGTCCGTTTTTTTTCGTCTTCCGATTTCATGATTCTCTTTTAGGATGCCGCCATGCTCGCCTTCAGCGAATTTGCCCGACTCGCCCAGCAGGGCAATTACGTTCCCGTAACGCTCACGCTTACTGCCGATCTGGAAACCCCCGTCTCCATTCTTTCCCGGCTCAAGGATGACGAGGATGTGTTTCTCCTTGAATCCGTCGAAGCCGGCGAGCGCTTCGGCCGAAATTCCTTCATTGGCCTCAATCCCAGAGCGCGGTTCTCGGTCGAAGACGGCCGAGCATTTATGGAGGACGCCGACGGACGCCGAGAGCTTCCCGAAGCCGCAACAAAAGAGGGCGCCTTCATGGCCCTGAGGTCGCTTACTGAAGGCCTTCGTCCCGCGGCTCCTGCAGATCTGCCCTCCTTTACGGGCGGTGCTGTCGGTGCGCTCGGCTGGGAGATGTGCGGTGATTTCGAACCCAAAACCGGCTACAAGCCTCATGGGCTTACGGCAGCCTTCATGGTGGCCGAAGATATGATCATTTTTGACAACTTCCGCCATACCATGACGATTTCTGCGGGTGTGCGCATCGACGAATTCCCCGATCTCGGTTCGGCTTTCGCCGCGGGCGCGGCCCGCGTGGAAGCAGTGCGGGCGAGAATCCGCAGGCCGCTCGATCTTTCAAAGCTCCCGGATCAGCATCCGGCTGCAGTACCCGTTCTCAAGGCCAATACGACCGAACACGATTTCTGCGCTATGGTAGAAAAAGCCAAAGGCTTGATCCGTGACGGCGAACTCATTCAGGTCGTTCTTTCCCAGAAATTTTCCGGTGAAACGACGATTGAACCCTTTACTTTCTACCGGGCGCTTCGCCGCATTAATCCCTCGCCCTACACCTTCTTTATGAAGATGGGCGGCCTCACATTCGTGAGCTCCTCTCCTGAAACACTGTGCCGCACCGAAGCCGACGGCAGCGCGCTGCTCCGCCCGATTGCCGGCACGAGGAAACGCGGCGCCTCTGCCGCTGACGATGAACGGCTTTCCGAAGAGCTCCTCGCCGACCCGAAGGAGCGCGCCGAACACCTGATGCTCGTTGACCTTGCACGCAACGACTTAGGACGCGTTGCCGCCCCGGGCAGCGTCAAAACGCCCTCCTTTATGACCGTCGAATACTTTTCGCACGTCATGCACATTGTTTCCACCGTCACGGGTCGGCTCGCCCCTGGACTCGACGCCTACGATCTCGTTCGTTCGGCCTTCCCTGCCGGAACGCTCTCGGGCGCGCCGAAGGTGCGTGCCATGCAGATCATTCGCGAACTTGAACCTGAACCGCGCGGCTTTTACGGCGGTGCAGCGGGTTACTTCGGCTACGACGGCGCGATGGATCTTGCCATCACGATCCGCACGCTGATCTTTGAGGACCTTGAGGAACCCGAAGCGCCGGGCGTCGCTAAGCGGCGGAACTTTTCCATTCAGGCGGGCGCCGGCATCGTCTACGACTCCGTTCCGGCGCTCGAATATCAGGAAACGAAAAATAAAGCCGCAGCCATGATGAAGGCTGTTGAACTCGCTGCCCGCGGACTCGCCGACTGAATGAGCCCGAAATACGCTTCAAAAGGAATGACTGCCATGAAGATTTTCATGCTCGACAACTACGACTCGTTCACCTACAACCTCGTGCAGTACTTTCAGATCCTCGGCTGCGACGTGACGGCTCGACGCTGCGACTGCACAACGGTCGATGCCGTCTTCGCCCTTCGCCCCGACGCGATTGTTCTCTCTCCCGGTCCGGGCCGTCCAGAAAGCGCGGGAATTCTGCTCGAGCTCATCCGCGAGGGACTCGCACGCCAAATGCCGATGCTCGGCGTCTGCCTCGGACATCAGGCCATCGGCGAAGCGCTGGGTGGAGACGTTATTCACGCTCAAAAAGTGATGCACGGAAAAACGTCGCACATCCGTCATGACGGTCAGGGACTCTTTGCCGGACTGCCCGAAGACTTGTCTGTGGTGCGCTACCACTCGCTCGCCGTGGACCGCACCACGCTCCCCGCAGACTTGATGGTGACAGCAGAAACGGACGACGGTGAAATCATGGGGCTGCGCCATCGCACGCTCCCGGTTGAAGGCATTCAGTACCACCCAGAATCCATGCTGACCGAGCGGGGGCTCGATCAGCTCGAGAATTTTCTGAAGATTGCTGCGGCAACTCAGAAATAATTAGGTTGGTCGAAATGCCCGAATGCATTTCGACCAACCTTAAACATGAGATTTCACTTCACATGAACTAATTCTTTTCCATCCAATGAAGCCCAAGCGAAATTAATGCGGCTGAGTAAATGGACAAAGCAAAGATACATTCATCGGCACAAAGTCACGAACATTTCGCGTCACCACAGTCATGCCATGTACTAATGCTGTCGCAGCAATCCAAGCATCTTGATAAGGCCGCGGGTCCGGTACATTTAAACGCGCGCAGGTATAGGCAATATCAGGAGTGATATCGAGCACTCTCCCCTCGTAATTCGGTTTGATTTCCATATCAAACCATTCTCGGAGCACGATACCCTGCCGAGTATCTCTGCGGGAGATGCGGAGAATACCCACTTCAAGTTCCATCAAACTGATGACCGATACATAAAGCAGATTTGGATCAATTTCGTCAATCCAGTTCTTAAAGACAGGATCAACATTGCTGGTTGCAAGCTTTCTGCTTTCTGAGACAGCGTTCGTATCGAGAAGGAACATTAGTCAAACTCCGGTGCTTTGACCAATTCCTTATTACGCACCAGTTCGGACTCGAGATCGCAATAAGCGGCTTTTTTGTGAGCAAAAAGCTCAGTTGCAGTCTTGCGGTTATCTGAAGATTTGAAAACACGAACATACTCCTTATAAGAAAGGAGCACATTGGTCGGCTCGCCTCGCACAGTGATGATCACCGGTTTATGAAGAGATTCCTCACGAATCTTTGCAGAGTTACGATTAAACTCGCGGCTAGTTACTTGAAATTCCATAATTATCCTCCCAAACATACGCTCCAATGATACTACAAACATACATCAAGATCGTACAGTAAAACAAGATCATAGGCTGATCTTATCTGCCCGAGACACCAAAAAAAGCCTGTGCAGACGTTTTAACCGAGCTCTCGGCATGAGAACGCCGAAATAAGCGGCAAATCAAGTTTCCTTCACAATCTTCTGATGAAGTATGTGTTAAATCGCGTGAGCCGATCAGTCACGCGTCGTTTTGTTATTCGCTGCCGTTGCGCGAGAGCGCAAGGATGACGTCATAGACACGCCGCACGGCCGGCGCATTGTTGACCGCGAGCCGAGCGGCACGGGCTTTCATCACGCCGCGGCCGCCGGCCACGGCTCGAATGAGCGTATTGGTTCCGCGTATCGTTGCATCAGGCGCAGGAATAAGCGCGACGCCGTAGCCGGCATCCACGTAAGCCATCATCAGTCGGCTCGAGGGCGTGCTCAAAGTCGATTTGGGCGTAAAACCCAAAATGCTTTCCACCACGTGCGGATAGCCCGCTTCACCGCCCTCCAGATAGATGAATGTTTCATCCTTGAGAAATTCCGGAGACGTTGTTTCCTCGAGTACCAGTCGGCTCCTAGGAACTGCCAGTACGGCATCCCACTCTGCGATGACCTGACTGGTTACAGTCTGCGGGAAATCAACGCCAGTCGTTAATCCGGCATAAATATCAATCTGTCCTTTGGAGAGCCGGGCAGCCAAATTCGTGGGCGGAGATACCTCCGTGAGCACTTTGATGCGCGGCCATCTGCGTCGGGACTCTGCAAGGAGATTAATAAGGAATCCGGAGCTGATGGTGCCGGGGCAGACGCCAAGCTTCACTTCGGCCTCTTCCCCGGAAAGAATGTCCTCAGCATTGCGTTTGGCTCGCTCCATGAGCGTGAGGATTTGCTGCGCATCTTCAGCAAAAACGCGGCCTACCGGCGTGAGTTCCATGGTGCGGTTGCTGCGGTTGATAAGCGGCGCACCAACCGCTTCCTCAAGCATCCGAATCTGCTGGCTCAAGGTCGGCTGCGAAATACCGAGCATTTCCGCTGCGCGGCCAAAGTGCATGCATTTAACGAGCGCCAAATACGCTTTGAGATGACGAGGTTCAAACATGACGTCTCCTTTACGAGCGCACGAATGGAATGAAGAGCTGAACAAAATGCTGCTGCCGGACTCAATCGGAAAAAAATAACACAGCCACGATTAGCTTTCCCAATGATGCGGTAGCTCCGCCGAGATTGTTCAAAAAACCACTGAACTTTAGGCTACCGACCTATTGAAGAGTGCCGTTCGAGCGCCTCACAGCCTCGGGCAGCCGCAAACCACATACGAAGCCTCACTTTTCTATCTGGAGAACCGTTCATGATCACCAAGTCCTTCCGCATGACCGCCGTTGCCGCGCTCTTGTGCGGTGTTTCGGCCATGGCCGTCGCTGCTGTTACTGCCGGCACCTATGAGGGTGCCGCTCAGGGCAAGCTTTCAACCGTCAAGGCTGCCGTCACGCTCAATCAGGACGGCCGCATCACCGACGTTAAGCTTGACGTTTCCGGCGAAACCCCTGAACTCGGCGGCGCTGCTGCCAAGAAAATGGCGCCTGCCATTGTTGAGCATCAGTCCACGGCTGTCGACGGCATGAGCGGCGCTACGGTGTCGAGCGAAGCCATCCGCAAGGCGGTGGCTGCGGCGATCGAGAAGGCCGGCGCTGATCCGAAAAAGTACGACGTGAAGGTTGCTAAGACCGTCGGCGCCGATGAGACCCTGACGGCCGACATCGTGGTGGTCGGCGCGGGCGCTTCGGGCACTGCCGCCGCCGTCACCGCCGCTGAAGCAGGCGCCAAGGTCATCGTGCTTGAAAAGGGACCTGCAGTGGGCGGTGCCGGCAAGCTCGCCTCCGGGCTCTTTGCCGTTGAATCCTCCATGCAGAAAGCCAAGTACAAGAACAATCCGGAACTGCTTTCTCAGCTCACGAAGGACCAGCTCTACAAGCAGCTCATGGATTACAACCACTACCTGAGCTCGGCCTCGATCACCCGCCGCGTCATCGATGAATCCTCTTCGACCGTCGACTGGATGAATAAGCACGGCGCCAAGCTTGAACTTATCGACTGGAATCCTCAGCAGGGCCAGAACCCCTATCCGATCCGCTGGCGCATTTACCATCGCTATGTCGACAATGCCGGTGCATTCAAGAATATGTATGACGCATTCGGCAAGCTCGGCGGCAAACTTCTGCTTCAGACCCGCGCCTATGACCTTACTCAGGATAAGGACGGCAACGTAACGGCCGTCATCGCCGAGAAGGCCGACGGGGGCAAACTCACCATTAAGACCTCGGCTGTCATTCTCGCCTCCGGCGGCTACGGCGGCGATGTCAATCGCCTCGCCAAGGAAATGGAAAGCAGCCAGCTGACGAACCGCATCGCCTGGTCGAACAACGGCGAAGGTCTCAATATGGCCTGGAAGGCCGGCGCCCAGAAGTCGGGTGAACACAGCGCGCTCATTCACGCCGCGGAATTCGACGGTCTTTCGACCTCTTCCGCGGGCAGCCACGGCATGGTCGACTCGAACCTCTTGGTGCGCGTTCTGAAGACGCCGCTCCTCTGGGTGGATCCGGCCGGCCGGCGCTTTGCCAATGAAGAACTCATCTACGACACCGTCTACTGGGCCAACGCGGGCTACTCCGTGGGCGGCAAGTACTTTGTCGTCGTTGACGGCAAGACGCTTGACGCCTACACAGCCGACAAGCTCCCGTTTGAAGTCTCCGGCGCCGGTCCCGCCAATCCGACGGGCAAGGGCGATTTCCGCGCGCTGATGGAAGAAGCTGTACGCCAGGGCGTGGCCTTCAAGGCCGATACGCTCGAAGAGCTTGCTCAGAAGGCGGGTTTTGAAACCAAAGGATTCCTTTCCGACGTGAAGGCCTACAATCAGGCCGTATCGAGCGGCAAGGACCCCTTCGGCAAGCCGGCTGAATTCCTCAAGTTCAAGGTTGAAAAGGGCCCGTTCTACGCTGCGCGCGCAAAGGTTGTGAGCCTTTCGACGCTGGGCGGCGTGCGCGTCAACGACCGCTTTGAGGCCCTCAATTCTGAGTTGAAGCCCATCCATGGCCTTTACGCCGTCGGCAACAACGCCAACGGCTTCTACTCCGCTCCATCCTACCCGCCGTATCAGGGTCTCGCCCTGGGCTTTGCATGGAATTCCGGCCGCATCGCCGGCAAGGAAGCCGCTGAGTACGTGAAGACCGCTAAGTAACGCTCCGCGTCTCGGTCTCCCGACTTTGTTTTTTCTCCTTTTTCAGAGTCGGGAGACCGTTCAGCTGCACCGCATCAGAAGGCAGCCTTTCACCCTTCTTCGAGGACAAACACTCCAAAGCAACATCTCAGCTTCACTGCGGAACCTCTCTCATCCCAAAGCTCACACACATCAGAAGTCTTCTTCAATCCTTGGTTCCGAAGTTTCGGGCGTCACAGCACGCCGACATTCCTGAAAGCGCATCGTCTGACTAAACCTGCCTTTCGCCAATCAAACCACACCAGAGAGCGCCAAATGATGACGTTCAATCCAAAATTATTCCCTCTCTCCCGCTGCGCGGCCTGCGCTGCGCTTCTTGCGGCAGCTGCATCGTCGGCAGTCTGTGCTGCCAGCGTATCCATCGGCGGCATGTACGACACCGGTCTTAAATATACGTTCGTGAACGACGGCATCCACGGCACGGAGACGGCTTTAGGCATGGAATCAAGCATGCTGGACTCCAGCCGCTTCGCCATCCGTGCTCACGAGGACATCAGCGATCAGCTTTCCGTGGGTTTCATTGCAGAATCCGGTTTTAGAGCCGATTCGGGACAACTTCAGGAACAGGACATCTTCTTTAACCTCGGCTCGCTCTTTTACCTTGCTCACAAGCAGTACGGCGAGCTTTGGATGGGACGCCTCGGCACGATGCGTTCGGGAGCCACACCCGCGGGCTTCCAGATCCTCGGTCAGCGCACCAGCCCGTTCGGCTCCGGCTGGGACGGTTACGGCGCAGGGGCTTTGTATGCCATGCCTTTCATCGGCTTCTCGGTCGACAATGCATTGCTTTACAAATCGCCCGTCATCAACGGACTGCAGCTCGACATTGAAACCAGTTTCGGCGGCACAGACGGCGGCGACGAGAATAAGGCCAATACGGACCGTTACAGCGCCGCTGCGCTCACTTATGACCGCGGTCCCCTTCGTCTCGTCACCGTTTTGGAGTACATGAATGAAAACTCCTCGAAAGGAAGCCGCGACGATGAAATCGCTGTGACAGTCGGCGGCAGCTACGACTTTACCGCTTTCCAGCTTTTCGGCTGGGCGCAGTACTTCCGCGGCGCAAACCACATCATGGCACTCTCGAACATCGGCGACTATCCGCTCTTCACCGGTCTGGACGACATGCGGGGCTTCGCCGCCGCGGTTTCAGCGAAGATCCCCACCGGCCATGGTTTTACGGATCTGGCGCTTTCCTGGCTTGACGCCAAAGTGCACGATGACGTTGAGGCTGCCGACGAAGACAATGTCGGCAACAGCCTCAAACGCTTCGGCGCGACAATTGCCTACGAATATCCGCTCTCCAAGAGCACAACAGCTTATGCTGCAGTGGGCGTTTATAAGGACTTCATCGACGCGCGCACCAACAATGCACCCGTGGACGATCCGCTCTCCGGCCAGGCAATGGCGGGCATCCACATTAACTTTTAACGTTTCGGCGAAAGCATCCCGCACAGACGCCTGAAGATCATTCATCGTCTGTCGCCGAATCCTGCCGAATCTGCCGCGGCGAAACGCTCTTTTTTGCGTTTCGCCGCGTTTTTCTATGTACACCACTCAGGAAGCAGCTGCACCAGGCTAGCCCCAACTGCGCACATTTACCTACATCGACTGCGTAAGAGTCAACTCGGCTGAAATTCTGCAGTCTGCAGCTGAGATTCTGTGATGCCGAATCGTTTGAGCGGGTTAGTCTAGAAACGCTTTTGCGGGTCGATTATTAGGGCAGCCCGCGCCTCACCTGTTTTGGAGGAACAAAATGAATTTGAAGCATGCAGCCGCCGCGCTCGCGCTCACAAGTCTTGTCGCCGCCGGCGCCGCGCAGGCCGCGCCGAAAGAAATTACGGTGGCCATTGCCAGCACGTTCACGACGCTTGATCCGTACGACGCTTCGGATACGCTGTCGCAGACCGCTTCGAAATCCTTCTATGAAGGTCTCTTCACGTTCGACAAAGACATGAAGGTGATCGATGCACTCGCCACGGACTACAAAGTGAGCGACGACGGCCTCGTCTATACGGTGACGCTGCGCAAGGGCGTGAAGTTCCATGACGGTTCAGAATTCCAGGCTGACGCTGTGAAAGCCAACTTTGACCGCGTGACCAACAAGGCCAACGGTCTGAAGCGCTACATGCTTTACCAAAACATCGAAAAGACTGAAGTGGTCGATCCCTACACGGTGCGCTTCACGCTCAAGAAGCCCTTCTCGAGCTTCATCAATCAGCTCGCGCACCCGGCCGGCGTCATGATCTGCCCGTCGACGCTTGCTAATAAGACCAATAAGCAGATCGCTTTCGAACCCTGCGGCACCGGTCCCTACACGCTCGACAAATACAATCCGAGCGAAGGCATGCGCGTCGTGAAGAACCCAAACTACTGGCAGGCAGGGTTCCCGAAACTCGATGCCATTAACTGGAAGCCGGTCGTTGAGAACAGCACCCGCGTTGCGATGCTTCTGACGGGCGAAGCACAGTTTGCTTTCCCGCTGCCCGCCGAACAAGTCAAGCAGGTTCAGGGGAAGGATCAGGTTCGCCTCGACATTACCCCCTCCATCATTCTTCGCTATGTTGAAATGAACATGTCGAAGAAGCCCTTCCAGGACAAGCGCGTCCGCGAAGCCTTCAACTATGCCATCAATAAGGAAGCGCTCTGCAAAGTCGCTTTTGCGGGCTACGCTGATCCGGCCACGGGCTACGCTCCGGCCGCCATTGATTTCGCCGAGAAACTCGGTCCCTGGCCCTATGATCCGAAGAAGGCCCGCGAACTCCTGAAGGAAGCCGGCTACGGCAGCGGTCTTACGATCAATCTCTGGTCGGGCTACAACCACACGACCGCCCAGAAGGTTATTCAGTTCCTGCAGCAGCAGCTCGCTCAGGTCGGCGTCAAGTCCAACATCCGCGCACTTGAGGCCGGTCAGCGCACCGCGCTCGTAGAGTCTGTGCCGACGCCCGATAAGAGCCAGCACGACCTTTACTACATCGGCTGGTCGAGCTCCACGGGTGAACTCGACTACGCCATTCGTCCGCTCCTCGCCTCCGAAAATATGCCGCCGGTGGGCTCCAATGAAGCCTACTACAAGAGCGAAAAGGTCGACCGTCTGATTCAGGAAGGCCTGGCAACCACGGACCGCACCAAGAAGGCTGCGATCTATAAGGAAATGCAGGAGCAGCTCTGGGCCGACATGCCGTGGATCCCGCTGGTGACGGAAAAGAATATTGCCGCCAGTGCGAAGAACCTGACGGGTTTCTACATTCAGCCTGACGGCGGGTACAACTTCTACCAAGCCGAACTGAAATAAATCAAGAAGCCTTTGCCTGCGAAGAGCGCTGCTTTTCGCAGGCATCCGCTATTGAGAAAAACTGCGTGCGGGCATTTTCATCAGATGCCTGCACGCGTTTTTTTTAGAGTTCAGAGAGCCGATTCAGCCCGCAATAGCACGGGCTAATGCGATGCCGCCCACGACGGCGCCAAGCCCCAAGACCAAGGAGCCCAGCGCATAAAACACGGAAAGCGCCAAGGCGCCGCGCTCACCGAGAAGCACCGCTTCAAGCGCAAAAGACGAAAACGTCGTGAAGCCGCCGAGCAGTCCTGTTGTGAGAAAGAGCCGCAGGTTTTCCGATAATCCCAGTCGGCAGCTCCAATACTCGACCACCAAACCCATTAGAAAGCAGCCGATGAGGTTGACGGCGAAAGTGCCGGCCGGAAAGGCTGTGCCGAGGAACCGCACAGCAGATGCAGAGAGCAGCCACCGCATGGATGCGCCGATGCCGCCGCCGAGAAATACCAATGCCAGTTGAGTGAAATTCATCGTCTCGTTTCAGCCGAAAAACATTCTGTCCGGCTCAGACCGTCTGCTCGAGCGCACATTGGCGCACTATCGGGCAGTTTTACGCAACAAACTGAATGGCAGCGTTTGCCACCCTCTGCAAACATATCGAGCGATAAGCTCGGACTTTGCTCACGCAGCCCAATGGCCGGCCCAGCCTCTGTAACTAGGTCTAAAAGGTTAATGCATTTACAGCCGCAAAGAGTATGATGCTTTTTTGTTTTGTCATAACAGGTGTGCTCCGCAAGGCGCAGCGCCGCACTTCCAAACCGATTCCGTACGACTCTCCATGAGCTGCCACGTCCATTACCGACAAGCGATGAAGCACCGACTGGCGCTTATCTTTGGGCTCACCGCATTGACGGCGCTGCTCTTTGCCGCTGATCTGACGGCCGGTTCTTCGGGCATGCCTCTGAGCGCAGTGCTCAATGCACTTTGGGCCGGACCGTCGGGTCAGTCCCCGGAAGCGCTCATTTTGTGGTCGCTTCGCCTGCCGATGACCCTGACGGCGCTCTTCGTCGGCGCTGCGCTAGCGCTGGCCGGACTGCAGATTCAAACAATTACGGCCAATGCACTTGCGAGCCCTTCTACCCTCGGTATCACCTCGGGAGCGAGCTTTGGCGCAGCGCTCGCGATCACCGCAGGTTTTACGGTAGGGGGAGAACTGTGGCTCGGCACCATGACCGCCTCCTTTCTGGCGTCGCTCTTGATCTGCGCGCTGATTCTTGCGCTGGGACGGCTGCGCGGCATGACGCCCACAACGCTCATTCTCGCGGGCATTGTGATGAATTTCTTCTTCATGGCCCTGCACCAATTTCTCGTCTATGTCGCGAGCCCCGAAGTGGCGCAGCTGATTTCCGGGTGGACCTTCGGCAATCTTGAGCGTGCTGGCTGGCTTTCGGCGGCGTGCGCCTTGGGCGCAGTTCTTTTCGGCACCCTCCTTCTCGCGCCGAAAGTCTGGGCGCTCACAACGCTTTCTATCGGCGAAGAACGTGCCAAAAGCCTCGGCATTCAAGTCAGCCGCCTGCGGCTTCTCGTTTTTTCAACGGCATCCGTGCTGATCGCTGCGTCGGTGAGCTTCATCGGCACGATTGCCTTTGTGGGGCTCGTCGCGCCCCACTGCGCCAAACTGCTTTTAGGGGATGATCAGCGCTTCCTCATGCCCGCGAGCATGCTTTTCGGCGGAGCGATTCTTCTGCTTTCTTCGCTCCTTTCCAAATTCATCTCAACGGGTGCCATGCTTCCAGTAGGCATCATCACGTCGATTGTCGGCGTGCCTTTCCTCTTCGTTCTGCTCCTTAAGAATCGGAGGGACTACTGATGAGCGACCTTGAACTTCGCGTAGAAAACCTGAATGTCGGCTTCGGCCGCCGCACAGTGCTCCGCGACATCAGCTTCACCGTTCATGCGGGTGAATTCATTTGTCTGCTCGGGCAAAATGCCGCCGGAAAAACCACGCTCTTCAAAGCCGTCTCAAACCTCATTGCTTCTTCCGGACGCGTAACGCTCTGCGAAAACGGGAAAGCACTCCCTCGGTCCGCAATTGCTTACCTGCCGCAGCTCACTCAGGTCCAGAGCCGCCTGACAGTCTTCGAAATGGTCATGCTCGGCCTCGGCCGCCGGCTTTCCTGGCGAGTGACACCCGACATTTTCGAGCGGGTCGATCAGACGCTTCACGCCATGCAGATCAGTCACCTTGCCGACCGTCCCGTGGCCTCGCTTTCGGGCGGTCAAAAGCAGCTCGTCTTCATGGCGCAGGCCTTTGTTTCCCGTCCCCGCGTGCTGCTGCTCGATGAACCCACTTCTGCGCTCGACCTGAGACATCAGCTGATCGTCATGCAGGCCGCCCGCAGCTACGCCAAAACAACCGGCGCAGCCGTCCTTGCCATTGTTCACGACTTGATGCTCGCGGCTCGATTCTCCGACAAGCTCCTCATGCTGGGCGACGGCACCATTCGCCGATTTGCCGCTCCGGCTGAGGTACTCACGCCCGAAGAGCTGGCGGTCGTTTATCGCGTGGAAGCCGCGGTTGAACGCTCTCAAGAGGGGCTTCTCACCGTGATCCCCATGACGCCGCTTGACGTTGACGACGGCACACACGGCCACGGGTCCCATCCGCACGCGCATGACCCTGCCTGCACGCATTCGAGCAGTTCCGATCAACACGACCACCGCATTCGCCATGATGACGACCACCCCCATCTGTGAAACCGCATCCGTCAAAACCTCAGCCGCTCTGGGCGACAAAGTTTCCGGCTACTGGAACACTCGTGCCGAAGGCTACAGCCTGCGCACCGCTGACGAACTCAACGGTCCCCGCGGAGCGCATTGGCGAGAACGGCTGCTCAGCAATCTGCGCGGCGTTCCGCCCGGCGGTTCGGTGCTCGACGTTGGCTGCGGACCGGCGCTTCTGGCCATTACCGCTGCCCGATGCGGCTGGAAAGCTTATGGCTGCGACTCCAGCCCTGAAATGCTCCGGCACGCTCATGAGAATGCGAAGACGAGCGGGGCTGATGTGACGTTTTGTCAATGCGACGCCGCAGCGCTCTCTTTTGCCGACGAAACCTTCGACGCCGTCATCTCCCGCAATGTGCTGTGGAATCTGCCTCATCCGGAAAGGGCGCTCAAGGAATGGATGCGCGTACTTAAACCCGGTGGCCGTCTCCTATATGAGGACGGCAATCATTACCGCCATCTTGTGGATCCGCTCTTTAAACACCATCACGACAACATGCCCGCGCCCTTCGGTCACCAGCCGCAGTACATGCTCAACGTCGATACTTCGGCGATTGACGCCATTGCCCAGACGCTGCCGCTTACACAGGAACTTCGTCCGCAATGGGATTTGCAGGCGCTCATCGATCTGGGATTCACCGAAACACAGGTGATTGAACCGAGCCTCTCTGAAGTCTCGGATCCTCTGTCGGGAAAAAGCATCCGCATCGTCACCGATTTCGTCGCAGCAGCGACAAAACCCGCGGCTGCCGCCTTCTCGAATGTCACAGCTGCGACTTGAATGCCCTGAAACACCATCAGCCATTCAGTCTTCATCAACCTTTGCGCTTTCGGAGTGCCTCATGCTTACTCGCCGCACGCTTCTTCTTTCCGCAGCTGCCGCATCCTTGGCGATGCTGCCTTTTGCCAGTTTTGCCGCTGAAGCCGCCGCCGGCGAAGCGGCATTAGGTCAAGCCGCCCTGCCGCCGGCGGGCAGCTGGCCCGTTACCTTCAAAGATCTCGCAGGACGCACCGTCATCCTCACTCAGGAGCCGCAGCGGATCATTGTTGCCAACTACATTCAGAACTTCATGCTCGTCGGCGGCCGAGACGCCCTCAAACGCGTTGTCGGCATGACGCAGGATCATTGGGAATCCACCCGCATGGGCGAATATCAGGTCTTTACCACGGCCTACCCGGAACTGAAGTCCATTCCTTCCATCGGCGGATTCCACGACGACATCCTCAATTCTGAAAAGATCATTGCTTTGAAACCCGATGCGATGATCATCAACCGTACTCAGTTCGCAGCCAACACCCAGCGTATTGAAGTGTTTGAGCGCGCCGGCATCCGTGTGATCGTCACCGACTACCACGCCATGAAGCTCGAGAACCATGTGCTGAGCACCCGCATCATCGGCCGCATGCTCGGTCGGGACACCGTCGCCGAGGAACTCTGCCGCAAAGCCATTGACGGCCTCAAGGACGTTGACGCACGCGTTGCCCGAGCCTCTGCCGGCAAGAAGGCGCCCAAGGTTTATATGGAACTCGGCAGCAAAGGCGTCGGCAACTACGGCAACACCTACAACTCCACCATCCTTTGGGGCGCCATGCTCGCCCGCGCGGGCGCCGACAGCATTTCAGCCAACAACCGCGAGCCCTACAGCGCTGCTACGCGTGAGTACGTCATCTCACAGAACCCGGAGATCATTATCATCGGCGGCTCGAGGTGGTCGGGCGGCGCGAGCGACCAGATGCAGATGGGCTTCACGGTCGAGCGCAAGACCGCGGAAAAATGTCTCGAAGCCTTTATGCACCGCTCGCTCTGGCAAAATCTCCCGGCCGTGAAAAACCGGCGCTTCTACGCCGTCGATCACGGGAGTCTGCGCTCCATTATTGACTGGCACATGAGCGCTTTTATCGCCAAAGTCTGCTGGCCGGAAGGCTTTGCCGACATGGATCCGGAAGCCGGCATCGTCGCCGACTATAAGCACTATCTTCCGGATTTGGATCCGGCCGGCACCTTTACGCTGGCGCTCGGAAACTAACCGCAGAGCTCCGCGCGTTTGAATGGAATGCGGCCACCGGCTCTAGGCTGGAGGCCGCTTTTTAGTGCTGTTTGTACGTTTGGCCGACAGACATGCTCAAGCCGAATGTATGCCGCCCATGGACGCAGTCAGCCCATCAGCCCTTAAGGACTCGGCTGCAGGTACAGCCGCCGCCTTCCTTTCCGGTTTCATCCGCAGCCGGGCCGTAAGTCCGGACAGCTTTGGCGAGCAGTACCTCAAGCTGATCAGCCTCATCCTCTGTGAGCGACCCCAAAATGCGTTCGTTCATGCGGATTGAAATATCGGCCATGATGGGTTTAAGCGCACGGCCTTTTTCGGTGAGCATGATGATGCTCGCTCGGCCGTCGGATTCACTGGGGAGCCGATCGACGTAGCCCTGCTTGGCAAGTCGATCGAGCATGACGCAGGTCGTCGACTTCGTACGGCGAATCTTCTGCGCAACCGCCGTGAGACTCAAACCTTCCTGCTGAAAGAGCACCTGGAAGATGTCTCCGCAGCTCGTCGTCAATTCGTCCAGGCCGGCCTTTTTCATCTCAGTGAGCAGAAAACGGCGGCCCTCTTCATGCATGCGGGCTGCGTAAGCAAGTATGGGACGGTCTTCCTTCATCAAAATACCTCAGGAGACCCCTGCCTTCAGGCAGGGGAGGAATGAGGTGCGTGGCCGAGCCACGCGTACCCATATCCGTCGTTGTGTGAAATCAGT
>NZ_QNRV01000031.1 GCF_003315195.1 Sutterella wadsworthensis
GGCAAGGTGATCCCGGGGCTCTGGGCTGCGGGTGAAGTGACGGGCGTCACGCACGGCACAAACCGTCTGGGCGGCAATGCCTACACGGACATCATCGTTTTCGGTCGAATCGCCGGCAAGGCTGCAGCTGAAGCTGCGAAGTAAGTCTCTAAAGCCATAGACTTTCTTTTGAGCCGGTTGGGCGCATTCCGCAATAGGGATGCGCCCATCTTTTTTTGAGTGCTTCCGAACGGGATCGGCGGTGAGCCCCAAGCGTTCGACGCCAGCCGATCGGGTTTGATGCTGCTTTGGGGGGCATAATTCAGCTTCCATATCTTTTCTTAGCGATTTCGTCTGGAGGCGGAAATCATGTCTCTTCTCACAGAACTTGAAGCTCACGCACCTGAGTACATTGAGTGGCGCCATACCTTCCATGAACACCCTGAGCTCGGGCTTGAAACACCGTGGACGGCAGATCTGGTCGCCGCGAAATTGAGGAGCTTCGGGATTGAGGTGACTCAAGGCGTCGGCGGCCATGGGGTCGTGGGCGTTTTAGAGGGCTCGCTCGGGCCGGGACGCACTGTGGGCCTGCGCTCAGACATGGATGCGCTTTCGATCACGGAAACAGGCGAATGCCCGTGGAAATCTCGTAAGCCGGGCCTTATGCACGCCTGCGGTCACGACGGACACATGACGATGCTTCTTGCTGCCGCACAGTACCTTGCTGCGCACCGTGATTTCAAAGGGAAGGTGGTCTTCATCTTTCAGCCTGGCGAAGAAGGTGCGGGCGGGGCTTTGGCGATGATCAAGGACGGTCTTTTTGAGCGCTTCCCCGTCGACGAGCTCTATGGTTTTCATAATTGGACAGATGTTCCCGTGGGAGAAGTGCGCTGCAGAAAAGGCGCAACGATGGCGGGTCAGGATTTTTTTGCGATTCGAGTGAAGGGCAAAGGCGCACATGCTTCCGCCCCGCAGCTCTCCGCTGACGCCGCGTTGGCCGCAGCCATGATCACGACGGCGCTGCAGCAGATTGTCTCGCGCAACATCGCTCCCCTGGATTCAGCCGTTGTGTCGGTGACGAAAATCCACACCGGAAGTGCCTTCAATATCATCCCGGAAACTGCAGAGGTCGGCGGCTGCACACGTTTTTTCTCCGACGAGACAGGCGCAGTGATTCGTGAGCGGATTGAAGCCGTGACGAAGGCGACGGCGGAATCGGTCGGCTGCACAGCCGAAGTTGAATTCACGCCGGTAGCGGCTGTGCTCAACAGCAATGCACGTCTGGCCGAAGAACTTCTCGCGGCCGCACGTGAAGTGGTGGGCGACGAGAAAGCTTCCTTTGCCGATATTCCGCAGATGGCGAGCGAAGACTTTTCCTACCTCGCCCGTGAGGTGCCGGGAGCTTACGGTTTTCTCGGCGGTCAGGCTCCATACGGCGCTTCAAACCTGCACAATCCGCAGTTTGACTTTGATGATCGGGTGCTCTCAACCGGCGCGGCGCTCTGGGTAACGATTGCGCGCCGCCGGCTAGCTGCGTCCTAATCCGGCAGCCGCTTCAAAAGTGTTCATTGCAGCGTACCAGCGCTTTATCACCGGAAGAGTGAAGCGCTGGGACGCAAATGTCTCCGCTTCATTGTGCGTGCAGAGTTCCGTCATTGTTTATTGTTTCGTCAGTGCGCTTTGGCAGCCAAGCTCAGGGCAGCGTCCTGGTCGTGCATAAACAATTGGGTCTGAAGAACCGCAAACGACCGGAATTTTGAAAAAGAAAACCGGTTCGGTGCATAACGCACGAACCGGTTCATGGCTTCATTTCTCTGGCGTTTAGAAGGCGAACCTTTGAAACATCAGCTCGCCCTCTGGAACGTTTGAGATGGGCTCAAGTCGTCGGGGCTTAGGGAGCCGGACGGAACTCCATCTGGGAAACAGCAGCGCCGCCGTTCTTATAGACCCGACGCATTGCGAGTGCAGTGCCGATCGATACGAGAGCGAGGAAGACAATGTAGGCCGAGAGCCCCATTGCACCGAGCGTGTCCGGATGCGTCTTGGCATAGGCATGGAGCGCAAAGGAGAGCTGCGGGGTGAAAGCGCCCGAGAGCGCATAGGCGATGTTGTAGGCAAATGAGATGCCCGAGAAGCGGATGCGGGCCGGGAAGACGTCGCACATGAAAATCGGGCAGAAGTTCATGATGCCCGCGAAGAAGCACGTGGCAAAGTAGGCGAGAACGACTTCAGAGACAACCGGAGCGGCCGTATAGAGAAGCGAGAAGAACGCCACACTTGAAACCGCGAAGCCCGCGGAGAAGAGGATGCAGAGGGTCGACGGATTGTGCTTATCCGCGAGCCGGCCGGTCAGCCAGCAAGAACTCACGATGCAGACCAGGCCGCCCATCTGGAAGTAGGTCGTCTCAAAGGGCGAGAAGCCAAGGACGCCGCCCACAAAACCCGGCATCAGCAGGATGAACACCACAATGCAGCCCGTGAGCACCCAGGTGATGAACATGGAGATCCAGATGCCGAAGCGCGAGGTCTTGACAACTTCTTCGAGCGGGAACTTGGCAAGCGCCTTGCTTTCGCGCATCTTCTTGAAGACCGGCGTTTCCTGAAGGAAGCGGCGCAGATAAATCGAGATCAGACCGAAGACGCCGCCGATCACGAACGGAACGCGCCAGGCCCAGTCGGAAAGTTCCGCCGGCGTGTAGATGAAGTTCATCAGGAGCGCAACGAAGGAACCGAGCAGAATGCCGCCGGTGACGCAGCCCGTGAGAAAGCCGACAAAGGCGTTCTTGTGGCCGGCTGGTGCGTGTTCATGAATGAAGACCCAAGCGCCCGGCAGTTCGCCGCCGATCGCGATGCCCTGGCAAATTCGAACGAGAATCAAAAAGAGCGGAGCAGCATAACCGATCGTTTCGTACGTAGGAATTACCGCGAGCGAGAAGGTCGGGATGACCATCAGCGCAATCGAGAGCATGAACATGTTCTTTCGGCCGAACTTGTCGCCGAAGTGAGCCATCACGACACCGCCGAGCGGGCGGGCGAGATAACCGGCGGCAAAAGTGCCGTAAGTGTTCAGCATGGCCCAGAACTCACCGATCCCTGCGGGGAAGAAGTGCTGGGAAATAATCTTTGCGAAGAAGAACACGATGATGAAGTCGTAAAACTCCAAGATCCCGCCGAGCGATGAGAGCCCGAGTGTTTTGAGTTCGCCTCGGGACAGACCCGATGCGGAACATTGCTGCTTTTCCATTTTCCTTATTCCATGAATAGTTCGAAGTTGCAGTCCCTAGATCAAATTAGGGACAACCCGCACCAAAAGGTGACGTCTCTGATCTTAGTCAGGGCTGGCAAAGACGGAATACCCCTTTTGGCAGAGGTCTAAATCCGTATACAATGAAAATTAAGGGTCTTCGCTCAGGGGTTTAAACGGATCGGCAAATCACCTAAGTTAAATAGCGTAGCTTGGTTTAATCTTATTTGAACGAAGCTTGACAAAAGCGTAGACGTCTTGGATAAAACGCCTAATTGCGTTGTTAACGATTTGATTTCCAATAAAAATCGATTATCGATAAATGCAAATTTGCAAGGACGGGCCGGCAAAAATCTCTCAGAGAGCTCGATGGTCCTCGAAAAGCTTCGGGCTGATGAGGGGGCGCGAGCTTAGACGAGGGAGTGTCCATCCACAGTCCTTCGCTCGTGTTTTTTCGCAGTTTGCTGCGCTTTGCCGGATGCAC
The DNA here is from genome assembly GCF_003315195.1 of Sutterella wadsworthensis. GTDB lineage: Bacteria > Pseudomonadota > Gammaproteobacteria > Burkholderiales > Burkholderiaceae_F > Sutterella > Sutterella wadsworthensis. The sequence continues at coordinate 3,708 of NZ_QNRV01000031.1, forward strand.
ATTCGTAAGATCGGGTTAACCCGCTTTGCTTAACTTTGATGCACAATACGGTCTCGAAAAAAGACCCCAGGAATCCACTCTCATCATGGAACGCACGCAACTCGCAGAACTGCTTGCCAAGGCTGAAAAAGCGGAGCCCTCAGAACTCTCTGACCAAGAGATTGTCGCGCTGCTTGGGCTCACAGACCCGGAAGACTGCCGAATGCTTAAGGACGCAGCCTTTCGCCGCACGACCGCGCTGATGGGCCCGTACGTCTACTACCGCGGCCTGATTGAGCTCTCAAACATCTGCACGGCCAATTGCCGCTACTGCGGCATTCGCAAGGCCAACCACGACGTCAAGCGCTACACAATGACCAAAGAGGAAATTGTGGAAGCTGCGGTCTGGGCTGCTGACAACGGATACGGCTCCGTCTGTCTGCAGGCGGGTGAGCGCCGCGACGAAAAGTTCATTGAATTCATCTGCGAGTGCCTGCGGGAAATTCATCTTAGGACCAAGCGTCCGATGCTGCCCAAGGGTGTCGGCGTGACGCTTTCCCTGGGAGATCAGCGGGAAGAAACCTATCGCCGCTGGGCAAAGGCCTGCGGGAATCCGGAGTCGATCCGCTACCTGGCGCGTTTCGAAACTTCGAATCCGGAGCTTTTCAATCTGCTGCACTCAACCCCCGGCACCAACGAAAAGAATCTCGAGCACCGTTTCGAATGTCTGCGCAGTCTGCGCCGTGCGGGGTACCAGCTCGGCACGGGCGTGATGATCGGCATTCCGGGTCAGACGCTCGAAGACCTCTGCCGCGACATTCGTACGTTCCAGCAGCTTGACGTGGACATGATCGGCATGGGACCGTACCTGAAGTGCGAAGGCAATGACCTCGAGTCTCTCGGGCAGATGGAGCCGAAGGCGCTTTTGCAGCTTGCGCTCAATATGATCGCCGTGACGCGTCTCGTCATGGGGCCGATCAATATTGCCGCCGCCACGGCGCTTCAGGCCATCCGTGACGACGGACGCGAAATGGGCGTCGAATACGGCTGCAACGTCGTGATGCCCAATCTTTCGCCGCAGCGCTTCCGCAAGGGCTATCAGCTTTACGACAACAAGCCCTGTCTCGATGACGAACCGACGCACTGCGCTTCGTGCCTTGAAAGGCGCATTGAAAGCCGAGGCCGTCTGGTGGGCTGGAATATGTCGGGAAGCTCCCGTCGATTCCTGCGCCGCGTCGGACGCCCCGATGAGGTGCGTCCGGTCAAGGAATTCACCGCCGAAGGCAAGCGTCTCATCCGCCTGCATTCAGTTTGATTGCCTGCAAGAGCTTTGGCCGGCAAACACTAAGCCGGATCGGCGTGAATGCGCCGGATCCGGCTTTCAGCGTTTCGGGCCGTCGATGAATCAAACAAAGTTGACAATGAAGAGCAGGACCGGTAGCGCAAAGACCAAACCGATCGTCGTCGCGCCCACGGCTTCGGAGGCGAATTCTTCATCTGCACCGTGAGCACGGGCGAGAACGGCAATGACGCTTGACACCGGAAGCATGGTGGCGGCAACAAAGACTTTGCGCATCATGGGGTCGAGATCAAACGGGGCCGATACCAGATACATCACGAGCGGGCGCAGAACAAAGCACGAAAACATGACATACCAAACCTCTCGGGGCACGTGTCTGAGCTTTTCGAAGCCGACGCGGTGAATCGTCATGCCGATGAAAATGAGTGCCAGCGGAGACGTAATGGAGCCGAGGCTCTTAAAGGTTCCCATAAGAAAGTTCGGGATCGGTATGGAGATGAGCACGAAAACGATGCCGAGCAGAAACGCAACGACGGGCGGCGCAAAGATGATCTTGACGCTTTTGAGCGTAAAGAACGTCGGACGCACGCCGCCTCTGCGCGCCACCCCGTCCATTTGAATGCGATAGAGGCCGACCGACCAGATGAAAAAGCAGTTGGCAAAGAAGTAGACGAGCAGGTAGGGAATGCCGGCTTCGCCGAATAGGGCGGTTGTCATCGGCACGCCCACGAAGAGCACCGTTGCGCCCGAAAAGCTCGCAACGAATACGCCTCCGAGCTCCTTTCTCACGAGTCCGACTCGAATCATCGCCTCGGATATTGCCCAGTTGAGGCCGATGGTAATGAAAGGCAGAAAAGCCATCTCCAGAAGTTTGATCATTTGCTCGCGGCCGAACTTCGAAGTCACTGAGTAAAAGAGAAAAACCGGAATGAGTGCATTAACGAGCTTGGCGATTGTGGCGCGGCCGGCGTCCGAGATGGTTCCATGATGGGCAAGCCACCAGCCGTAGCCGGCGACTAACACCAAAACCATGGTGTTGGAGATGGATTGGAGGAGAGCTTCTGACATAAAGAGTGCCCGGCAAATCCGGGTTTTTAAGGTTCGGGGGTTCCCTAATAGCTTTAGTCTAGGCCCAGAGCGGTCAAAGCTTCCTTGAGGACTTATACGCAATACATCGGCAGAAGACGAAATCAAATGTATTGACCGGTAATGCTCCGCGCTTGAGCTTTGACGTCTTCGGGCGTGCCCTGAACCACCAGTTCGCCGCCTGCATCCCCGCCGCCCGGTCCGAGATCGACGATCCAATCGGCCGAACGAATAACATCGAGATCGTGTTCAATGACAATGACTGTCGAGCCGTTCGCGAGCAGCTGTTCGAAAACTTTGAGAAGCACGGCTACGTCTGCGGGGTGGAGTCCGATGGTGGGTTCATCAAACACAAAGAGCGCATCGCTCTGGCCTCTGCCCATTTCACTCGCGAGTTTGAGACGCTGAGCTTCGCCGCCGGAAAGTCCGGGAGTGCCTTCGCCGAGCGTGAGGTACCCGAGACCGAGATCTGCGAGCGTTTTAAGGCGCGAGGCGACGGTTTTAAGGTCTGCGCACGCTTGAAGCGCTTCGTCGACATCCATGTCCATGAGCTCGGGAAGCGAATAAGTGCGCCCGGCCTTGTTTGTGCGTTTGATGAGCTGCGCCTCCTTGGCGTAGCGCGATCCTCTGCAGTCCGGGCACGGAATATCAACGTCGGGAAGAAACTGCACGTCCAGACTCACCACGCCCGTGCCGTCGCAGGCGGGACAGCGCAGACGGCCGGTGTTGTAGGAAAAATCGCCGCTCTTCCAGCCGCCCGCCCTGGCGTCTGCCGTCCGGGCAAAGACTTTGCGGAGTTCGTCGTGGACATCAGCGTAAGTTGCAGCAGTAGAGCGAATATTGGTGCCGATGGGAGAGGCGTCAATGAGCTGCGCGCGGGTGATGCCGGGCGCTTCTGCGGCACGGACATGGGCGGGGAGCGCTCTGCCTGCGGCTGCCGCCTGAAGCGCAGGGACGAGGCTTTCGAGCACCAGCGTGGATTTTCCCGATCCCGATACGCCGGTTACCACCGTGAGCCGCCCCTTGGGGAAATCGACTTCGAGGGGCTTTACAGTGTGGATCGCGAGCGTCGAAAGATGAATGCGCCCGAAGGCAAACATTTCATCCTTAGCGGCGCGTGACGTGCGCGCGGGCGCTGCACGGCCGGCGAGGTAGGGTCCGATGCGGGAGGCGGCATTCGATTCAATGGCCGCGACGGTGCCCTTAGCCAAAAGGGTGCCGCCCTTTGCGCCGGCGCCCGGCCCCATTTCAATCAGCCAGCCCGCCTCGCGCAGCACCTGCACATCGTGATCGACGAGCACGATGGAATTGCCGTCGGCGAGGAGGTCGTGCATAACGCCGATGAGTCCTTCGAGGTTGGCCGGATGGAGGCCAATCGAGGGTTCATCGAGCACGTAAAGCACGCCGGTTGTCCTGTTGCGCACGGCGCGGGCGAGCTGCATGCGCTGACGTTCTCCCGTTGACAAAGTCGAAGATGCGCGGTCGAGCTGCAGGTAGCCGACGCCGAGATCCATGAGCCGCTTGGCAGCATCGAGAAAGGATTCGACAAGACGCTCGGCCATTGGGCGCATCGGCGGCGGAAGCGATGCCGCAATGCCTTTGACCCAATCAATGGCTTGCGTGAGCGTCATGCGGCAGACCGCGTCGAGAGAGATGCCGCGAACGCACGGCGCCCGGGCAGCATCCGAGAGCCGAGTGCCGCCGCAGGCCGGGCAGACGGATTCCTTGAGAAACTTTTCCACCCGCTTCATGCCTTTTTCGTCTTTGACCTTGGCGAGCGCATTTTCAACGGTATAGACGGCATTAAAGTAGGTGAAATCGAGTTCGCCCGCACTGTTGGTGTTCTTGGCTTTGTAGAAGATCCGTTTTTTGACGGCCGGCCCGTGAAAAACGATGTCGCGCTCCTTGGGACTGAGATGCTTAAAAGGCACATTCGTGCGCACGCCCATCGCGCGGCAGACGTCGACCATGAGCGACCACATCAGGGTGTTCCACGGCGCGACGGCGCCTTCTTCTATCGTGAGGTTTTCATCGGGAACGAGCGTCGACTCGTCAACCGTTCGGATCAGACCCGTGCCGCTGCATTTGGGACAGGCCCCGCGGCTGTTAAAAGCTAGGTCTTCTGCACCCGGCGCAAAGAAATGCACGCCGCAGGTCGGGCAAATGATTTCTTTTTCAGCGGCGACATTGAGCGTCGGCGGCACGCAGTGTCCGTTTGGACAGCGGTGGCTTGCCAAGCGCGAGAAGATGAGGCGCAGGCCGTTGAGGAGTTCTGTTCCCGTTCCAAAAGTACTGCGGATCCCGGGAACAGCAGGCCGCTGGTGCATGGCGAGCGCTGCCGGCACATGAAGCACTTCGTCAACGTCGGCCTTCGCGGCCTGCGTCATGCGGCGCCGGGTGTAGGTTGAAAGCGATTCCAGATAGCGGCGCGAACCTTCCGCATAGAGCACCCCGAGCGCGAGCGACGATTTCCCGGAACCCGATACGCCGGCAATGCCGACGATCTGATTGAGCGGTACCTCCGCATCGATGTTCTTTAAGTTGTGTACGCGGGCGCCGCGCACCAGAATGCTCTTCGGGATCATGGCGAATCAACCATAAAAAAGGACGGCGAAGCGCCGTCCTTCCGATTTTCAGAGAGAGAATGGCAGTGCCGAAAGGTTACTGCGCTGTCGGCTCCACGTCGACCGCTTCACCGAGGAGGAAGAAACGGCCGCCGGAAACGTAATGCGTGGTGCGCATCTCTTTGGGCGCGTGCTCGAAGTCGGGTCTGCCGTTTTGGTAGACGCGTTCATCTCCCCAGGCGGCAACGGCCTGCCCGAGGAAGAGGTCGTACTTCTTTGAAAGTTCGTCCGTTTCGGGGAGTTTCTTGAAAATGGCCCAGGCCGAGCAGCCGCGGGCAAGCGGAATCTTGAAGCCTGGCTGCGTGAAGAGCGCCATCCCGCTTTTTTCGAGTTTTTCGGGATCTGCATTCTTGCTCACGGATCCAAGAGACAGGAGCTCAGGAAGAATGCCCGCAGAAGCAACGCCGAGCGCAAAGTATTCGGATTGATCCATGAGCTTGCGGGTGTAGTGGGATTTGTCCACTACCACCAATACCTTGTCGTAGTCGAGCGGCGAGGCCCAGCTCGCCGGCATCATGTCCGTTTTGCCGTCGTGTTCTGCAGAAACAAGCACCGTGCCGCCCAGGTTAAAGAGCTGCCAGATTTTTGCCGCATCCAGCGCAGCGATTTTGGGTTCAGTCATTGAAATTAGGCTCCAAAGCATCAGCAGCTGCCGCAGGCGGACCTCGCGCATGATGCGCGGCCTGAGCGGGAGTGCCGATAATGAAAATGCTTCACATTATGCTCGAGTGCAGACGGATCGTCTGCATTTCGCAATTCTTTGGTACTGATCCTAATCGTCTTCGCCCTTTGCCGTGGGTACAAAAAGATCGAAAAACTGCGCGATTGTGATCGATTGATACGGAAAAAAAGGGAGTCCCGCTCAAACGAAACTCCCTGAAAGGTTATGAATATGCGGCTGGACGCAGGCCCTTATGCTCTGGCACGCACAACGTCAATGATCGTGCCGTCGCGGTACTCGACGATCCCGACGATGCGCTCGCCCTCGGGAATCGGACGGGCCTTGCCGCAAAGCCGCTCGGCCTTTTCACGGAGCTTTTCGATCGAATGAACTGGAAGCTTCGCTTTCGTGAAGCGCTCAAGCAGGTCTGTACGGCGCGGATTTACCGCAATGCCCCACTCGGTGACGAGAACGTCAACGGTTTCGCCCGGCGTGCAGATGGTGCGTACGCGGTCCTTGATCACCGCGATGCGCGAGCGCGTGAGGTTGGCCGTGATGATGGTCATCTTCGCGCCGGCCGCAGCGTCGCTGTGACCGCCCGAACCCCCCATGATGGCCCCGGCGGAGCCCGTCAGCACGTTCACGTTGAAGTCTGTGTCGATCTCAGTGGCGCCGAGAATGGCGCAGTCGAGCTGATTCACAATGCAGCCCGAATTAAAGGGGCTTGCATAGAGACATGCGCCGACCTCTTCATGAGCGGGATTCTCACGAACGGAGCGCACGGCTTCGAGGTCAAAGTCCTGTACGTCAAGGATGCGCTTGAAGAGGCCTTCTTCGAGCATTTTGACCAAGAGACCGGTGATGCCGCCCATGATGAAGCTGCCGACGACGTGCTTCTCTCGCATCATTTCCGCGATAAAGGCCGCTGCGGCGAGCGAAGCGCCGCCCGCACCAGTCTGAAGCGAAAAGCCGTTCTGAAGAAGGCCGGAAGCAGCAATTGCCTTGGCGGCGTTCTGAGCGATGATGAGCTGCACCGGGTCTTTCGTCACCTTGGTTGTGCCGGAAACAATGCCGTTGGGATCGCCGATCTTCTCGAGCTCAACGACCCAGTCGACGCGTTCCTGAGAAATGGAGATCGGCGTGAGCGGATAAGGCTGCAGATTATCTGTGACGGCAACGACCTGATCGGCATAGTCCGCATCCGGGAAGGCGTAGCCCAGGGAGCCGCAGGCCGTCTCGCCCGTGACGCCATTGATGTTGCCGTATGCGTCGGCCGAAGGCGCTGCAATGAAGGCGACGTCGATGTGGAGGTCGCCGCATTCAATGGCGCGGGCTCGGCCGCCGTGCGTACGGAAAACAGCAGCTCGGGGGAGGAGTCCCGAGGAGACGGCCTCGGCTACTGGTCCGCTGACGTAGTCGGAATCGATGCGTGTGATAACGCCGGATCGGATGAATTCAACAAGCGGGGCGTGCACGGGGAAGATCGAACTTGCCGCGATGCGCAGATCCTTGATCCCGCGCTTTGCAGCCGCTGCAATCACCTGGTTCATCAGCATGTCGCCGTTGCGGAAATGATGATGGAAGCTGAGCGTCATGCCGCTTTTCAGGCCGACCTTCGTGAAGACGGCGTCAAGGTCCGGCAGGCACTTGGCATCGCCCGGCAGTCTGCACTTGACGGGGGGCGCTGCGCGCGTCCCCGAGGGGCGGGCGGCGAATGCGCCGGCAAAGGGTTTGAGCTCGATGCCGTCGAGCTGATCGGGAATCTCGCGGCCGAGAATGGTCTTGCGCATGGTTATTCCTCCTCAAGCAGGCCGAGCATGTCTGCCATATGAATGGTGCGGCGGGCCCGGGCGACGATCGGCGCATCAACCATTTTGCCGTCGAGCGCAATGACGCCGGCACCCTTCTTCTGAGCTTCTTCAATGACGACAAGAATGCGCTTGGCCCAGGCGATTTCTTTCGCGGTCGGCGCAAATGCCTTGTGGATCACGCTGATTTGGCGCGGATTGATGGCAAACTTTCCCTTGAAGCCGAAGGTACGGGCGTTCTGAGTGTCGAGAAAGAGCCCTTCGGGATCGTTGGTATCGGCGAAGGGGGCATCGATGGAGTCGATGCCGGCTGCCGCTGCAGCGTTGGCGAGCATGCCGCGGGCAAAGATGAGTTCGCGGCCTTCGCGCGTGCGCTGAGTGCCCAGCGATGCGGTGTAGTCCTCGCCGCCGAGCGAGAGGAGCGTCACGCGTTTGCTCGCCAAGGCAATTTCGAGACACCGGGCGAGCCCCATCGGCGTTTCAATGAGCGGCATGATGAGGGTCTTCTTCGCTGCGCCGCAGGCCGCTTCAGCCTCTTCGAGCAGTGCTTCGCAGGCACGGATGTCGTCGATCGATTCGGTCTTGGGGAGCATGACTGCATCCGGGCGGCAGGGCACGACAGCAGCAATGTCCGCTTCGCCGCCGGTCGCGAGCGTGTTGATGCGCACGGCGCGTTCTACGCCCGCGTAATCAACGCTCTTTAAGGCGCTCGCAACCAAAAGGCGCGCCGCGTCCTTTTCTGCGGGCGACACAGAGTCCTCGAGGTCGAGGATGATGCCGTCAGCGCCGAAAACTGCGCCGGACTGCAGATTGCCGGGGTTGTTTCCCGGCAGAAACAAAAGCGTACGTCTCATGATGAGTGGTCCTTTGGCTGGTTTATAGGCCGGCGCGGGTAATGGCCGTCAGGGTGCGGGCGCGGATGGTGCAGTCGAGCGCGCCCTTGTCGCGGACGTCGACTTCGGCGTCCTCAATCCCGGCCTCGCGGCACGCATCCCGAATGACGGCTTCGATCGCGTCGCCGTAGGCGGCTTTCACGGAACTTTCAAGGTCGATGATGATCCCGCTCCCCGCAGGGGCTTCGGCGACCGTGATGACCGCGTCGTTGCTTTCGAGTGTTCCGGCTTGTCCTTGTCGCATGATGTGCCTCATGAATAAAGAGCTTGGCAGAGCAAAGTGCTTGGGATGAGGGCGATTTACTGAAGCGCGCGCATCAGAATCGTCGCGGCAATCACCGTGCAGGCGCCGCCCAAGCGGGTGGAAATCTGCGCAAAGGGCATCAGACCCATGCGGTTGGCTGCCGAGAGGATGGCGACGTCGCCCGTGCCGCCCAAGCCCGAGTGGCAGCAGGTGACGATCGCGGATTCGATCGGGTACATGTTCATGAACCGAGCGCAGAGGAGCCCCGAAGCAACCATGCCGAAGATGGTCGCCATGATCGTGAAGATGTAGGCCGGCGTGATGGCTGCGAGAACGTCATTCCAGGGCGTATAGATGACGCCCACGCCGACGAGAAGCGCCCAGGTGAGGTTGCCGGAGACGAACTTGTACCACTGCTTGGCGCCTTGCTCCATCACGGTCGGCATGATGTTAAGGACCTTGATGAGCGCGGCAAGGATGATCATCAGAATCGGCGCGGGGATCGGAATCCAGAGGGCGAGCACCTTGGCCGCACAGAAGAAGCAGCAGGCGAGGACGAGGCCCGCGCCCATCATCTTGACGTCGAGCGGGGCTTCTTCGGCCTTGGCGTTCGTAATGTCGGAGAGGTCGCCCGACTTTACAAGGGTGCCGTTGCCCGAGAGCTTCGGGAAGCGCTCGCCCATCTTCTTGAGGTAGCCCGCGGACATGATGGCGAAGAGGTTGCCGAGCATCGCAGCGGGCACGAAGTGCACGAGGAACTGATCGGCGGACTGATTCAGAATTTCCGAATAAGCAGCTGCGAGCGGAAGGATGCCTTCGCCCACGCCGCCCGAAAGGATCGGAATCACGATGAAGAAGAACGTGTGATAGAGATCTTCGCCGCAGAGCATGCCGGCAATGCAGCCGAGAATCGACGCAACAACCGTGCCGACCACGAGCGGAACGAACATGCGCAGGAACCCCTGCACGAGCACGGTGCGCACCATGCCGAGAATGGAGCCAACAACGAGGCACGAGATGTAGAAGTAGAGAAAATTCGCACCCTTGGTGAAGGCCGTGATCGCCTTGATGGCATCACTGTTCAAGAGGCCGTAGTAAACCATTGCTGACGGAATAAAGATCGACAGAATGGCCGGGCCGCCGATGTCCTTGAGAATCGGCACCTTGAGGCCGATGTCGCCGAGCAGAATGCCCATCACCATCATGATGGCAATGCCGCCCACCATGTCGGCGGGCAGCTGGCCGAAAATCGTTGCTGCAGCCACGATGACGGCGAGTACGAGGTAGACCGGCGCGGGCACGGGCCCGATTTTGAGTTCGCAGGCGGTCTGCCAGAAAGTTTTGGAAGTGGTTTCCATAATGGGCCGCCGGAATAAGAGCACTTTCATTATGGAAATAGGTTTTTCAGAAGTCTCGCTTAGGAGATTAAGTAGATCGATTATGTAAGTTTTGAAAGTACGGTTAAAAGCGGATCAATTCAATATTGATAAAAGTGCTGCTAAAGCGCGCGATAAAGTTTTACGGGCCGTCCTTTCCCGCCGTATGAAAGTTCACCCTGAATACGGTTGTTTTCTTCGAGATAAGAAAGATATTTGCGTACGGAAATTCGAGAGAGTCCCACGTCGTCTGCAACTTCCTGAGTGGAAACGGGCGCTGATGCAGCATTGACCGAAGCGAGGATTTTTTCCAAGGTGTCCGCATCAATGCCCTTGGAAAACTGCTGCGGCGGGGCGCCGCGGTGAAAAATGTTGTCAAGGTCGGACTGGTCGAAGTCTTCGGCTTCATGGAGCAGCCGCCAGCGTTCGGCGAAGGTGAGCAGCGCCGCCTTGAAGCGCTCGAAGGTGAAGGGTTTGATGATGTAGTCGGCGACGCCGTGAGCGAGCGCAGTACGCAGACTTTCCTTATTCTGCGAGGCGGTGATCATGATCACCGAGACCGACGGTGCAAGGTTCTTCAAGTGTTCGAGAAAAGAGAGTCCGTCCATTTTCGGCATGAAGACGTCAAGGAGCACCAGATCGACGCTCCCGGAAAGCGCTTTGATCTTTTCGAGCGCCTGCAGGCCGTCGGCCGCCTTCGCAATGACGCAGAACCCAGGCAGGCGGGAGAGGTAGGTTTCGTTCACGCTCGCCACCATCGGATCGTCTTCAACAATCATCACGCGGATCACTTCTTTCTCCTTATTCGGGTCCCGCAGCCTGCATCACAATCTTAAGCACGGTGCCGGCAGGGTAATTGCTTTCGATTTCGATGGAGCCGTTATAGGCGTGCACGGCCCGGGCAACGAGATAAAGACCGTAGCCGTGGCCTTCGCCCTTGGTGGTGACGCCCTTGCGGAAGTACTGCATTGGGTCGCCCTTAAAGCCGCACCCGGAGTCGGACACTTCGACGGACCAGATAGGCTGGCCGCTCGTGATGCGGATGCGCACGCACCGTTCTTCGGATTCGTTCACAGCATCCATGGCGTTGTCGAGGAGGTTCCCGACGACGGAGAGCAGGGCCTGGCGGAAAGGAGCGTCAGGGATTTCGTCGGCATGGGAATCGGGCTCCACGTCGAGTTCAATGCCGAGTTCAGCTGCGCGGGCAACCTTGCTCTGGAGGAACGCCGCGAGCACTTGATCCTTCATCAGGCGGACAATGCGGCCGTTATGCACTTCATCGGCAATGCGCAGCTCTTCGACGTAGCGCTCGAGCTCGGGGTACTGCTGGTTCTTCACGAGTCCGTTGATGACGTGCAGCGTGTTGCGGTAGTTGTGGGCTCGAACCCGCAGGGCTTCGATCCACTTTTTGGCTCCGGTCAGCTCTTCGGCAAGCTCCATCATGTCGCTTAAATCCCGGAAGGTTGCGACGGCGCCCATGATCTTCCCGCTCACGACGAGCGGAACACGGTTGGTGATGATCACGACGCCGCCGAGATTCTGTTCGGCATCGTTTTCCGCGCGTCCGGTGCGCACCACCTCCAAGAGGCGCGTGTGCGGGATGGCCTTGTCCACGGGCTGCCCCAGCACATCCGAAGGGAGATGGGCCTTAGCGAGAATCTTGCGCGCCTGATCGTTCACGACCTGAAGCCGCCCGGCAGCATCGATGACGAGCACGCCTTCGCGCACGGACTTTAATACTGTGCTGCTGATGGTGTTCTGCAGCGCAATCTCTTCGGGTTCCATGCCGAGGAGCGTTTTCTTGAGCTTTCTCGAGAAAATGATGATGGCGAGAAAGCCAACGAGGAACACGAGGGAGATGCCGCCCAGCATCTTCGTCATGCGGGCCTCGGTGAGCGTTTTGGCATTGGCCGTCGTAATGCCGGTGACGACAGCGCCTACCTGCCGGCCGTCATGAAAGATCGGCGTGAAGGCACGGATGGACTCGCCGAGGGTGCCGATCGAAACGGAGATGTATTCCTCTCCTCGCAAAGCGCCGCTCTCATCAGCCCCCTGGATGTGCAGACCAATCTTCGCGGGATTAGGGTGCGAAAGGCGCTTGCCGTGGTTGTCAAAAATGACAATGAATTCGACGCCGGTAGCGAGCCGCACCTGCTCGGAGTAGCGCTGGATGCCTTCGAGCCCTTCCGGAGTGAGCGGCGAACGCGCCATCCAGTCCTGCAGCTTTGAATTGGAGGCGACAAGCCGAGAGATCGCCTGAACGCGGTTCGAGACGTCTTCATGCACGAAGTCGCCCTCGTAGACCTGAATGAATTTCAGGATGACGAGAAGCATCAGGCACAACAATGCTGCCGTTAATGCAAGAAGTTTTGTTTGCAGGCGCATTTAATATTCAAGAGACCGGACAGTGTTTATTGAAGGGCCGGTATTCCTGTCAAAAGTGTTTTCATAATTGCCTGACACTGATTTACGAGCGCAGACAGGGCAAATTTAATTGTATCTTTGCAGTCTGAATGTGAGGGTGTTTGGTAATTAAAGTAACCTGAAAAATCAAAAGATTTGCGCAGATAATGAAATGAAGTTAAACCTCCGCAAAGCGGGTGCGCTATGGAAGAGATCCGGAAAATACAAGCTGCTAATCCTTCAGAGTGGGAGAAGGTGACGGCATTTCTTCGAGAACGAGATCTGCCGGTGCGGCGCGAATATGCGGATGCGTGCTTCGGCGCTTTTATCGGCGGCCGGCTCGTCGGCACGGTCATTCTGTCGGGCAGTGTTGTGCGCAATACCGCGGTCGACCCCGAAATGCGTCACAAAGGGATTGTCGAGAAGCTCTTTACCGCGATTGTCGAAGAGGCGCGCGAGCGCGGCATCTTTTACCTGCAGCTCTTTACGAAGTCTCAAAATGCCGAAGCTTTCAGCGGCGCAGGCTTTCGGCTCGTGGAGAATGTTCCGCCCTACGCGTGCCTTCTGGAATTCGGCAGCTGTTCACCCCAGAAGTGGATCCGGCGCATCTGCGCGGGCGGCGTGAACCCAAATGCGCGGTCTTCGGCTGTTATTGTTAACGCCAATCCATTTACGCTGGGGCACAAGGCTTTGATTGAGCTCGCGGCGCGCGATGCTGAGCAGTGCATCGTTTTTGTCGTTGAGGAAAACCAGTCGGTTTTTCCGTTTGACGTCAGACTGGCGCTCGTGCGCGCAGGCACTGCCGATCTGCCCAATGTCCGCGTAGTGCCTAGCGGCCCGTACATTATTTCTGCCGGGACCTTTCCCTCCTATTTCCTAAAGAAAAACGAGCGGCTGCCGGCTCAAACGCATCTTGACGGAACCATCTTTGCGCATCTGCTTGCCCCGGGGTTCGGCATCACCAAGCGCTTCGTCGGGACGGAGCCGACGGACCCGGTCACCCGCGCATATAACGAAGCGTTGAAAGACGTCTTCAAAAAGTACGCGCTCGAACTCGTGGAAGTGCCGCGCATTGAAGACGGAGTCGGCGCGATTTCTGCCTCACGGGTGCGTGCGGCCTGGACGGCCGGCCGAATGGACGAGGTTGAGGAGTGGGTGCCCGCGTCGACCTTCGCCTATCTCAAGTCTCCTGAAGGGACCGCACTGTGTGAAGCGCTCCGCAGGGAGGCGTCATGAGCGCGGTGAGGCATTGCTATTCGCCAGACGCCCCTCAGACGGAGCGCCTTGCCGCCTATCTCGAAGAGAAGGAGGCGCGCGTCGAGCGCCGGAAGGCCTTTGCGCGGCGTCACGCCGGCGAGACGGTGGTTCAGCTTGCGCTTAATATCCCCGGCCGAATCAAGGATTCCGCGCTTCTGCGGCGGCTGCTCGCGAGCGGCATGTCTGAGTTTGCCCTGCGGTTCCCGCAGCTCACGGAATGTGCGCTCACCAATGCTTCAGCGGGTCCTTCGGCACTCTTCGCGGCAGCTGAGGCGCCGCAGAGCGTCAAGGAGAAGACCGCGGAGCTCGAGGCCCTCCATCCGTGGTCAAGGCTTTTTGACTTTGATGTCTATGATGCCGGCGGCAAGACGGTCTCTCTGGCTTCACGTCACGGGATGGGCCGCACATGCTTTGTCTGCAGCCGTCCGGCAGCGCTTTGCATGCGGGAAAAAAGCCATTCAGCCGAAGATGTCGCGCAAAGCGTGACCGATCGGCTGGCACGGTTCGCTGCGTATGAAACCGCCTTCACCGTGTCTGCGGCCGCCCGTCGTGCGGGCGCACTGGCGCTGCGTGCGGCACTTTATGAGGTTGGACTCCAGCCTAAGCCGGGTTTAGTGGATCCTGCACACTCGGGCTCCCACGAGGACATGGACTTCTTCACGTTCCAGAGAAGCGCCGCGGCGATTTCATCCTTTTTTCCGCGGTTCTTCGCGGCGGGCGAATGGATTGCCGACGACCCGGCATTTCTGCTTGCGGTGCTGAGGCTCATCGGACTCGAAGCCGAGGAAGCCATGTATGAAGCGACGGGCCATATCAACACGCATAAAGGGCTCATTTTTTCACTCGGCCTTGTCCTCGGCGCGGCAGGTGAGGTGAGCGCGGCGCAGCGCGAAGCATTCGATGAGCTCGATGAAAAGACCTTCATCAAAAACGTTTTGGATAAGACCGCTGAGCTCGGAAGACTCACCCTCACGGATTTCACCGGAAGGCCCTCTGAAGAAACGCCGGGTATGCGTGCGCATCGTGACTATGGACTCACGGGCATTCGCGGTGAAGCCGCGGCGGGCTTTCCGGCCATTGAGACGCCGCTCCTCGCGCTCTGCAGTCTGCCGGAGGCGGATCTGGATGCCCGCAGACTGCTTGAGGCGCTCTTTGAAATCATGAGCGAACTTGACGATACGACATTGGTGCGGCGGGGCGGTATTGAGGCGCTTGCGGCAGTGAAGCGCTGTGCTCGTGATTTGCTCCAGTCCGGCGCTTTGCGCCAAGCCTCGTGGCGTGATGCTGTCCATACAGTTGACCGCCAGTTCGTCGCCAGACGTCTGTCGCCGGGGGGCGCAGCAGACTGCCTGTCGGTGATGCTCTTCCTCATCTGGCTCGCGCGGGAGCAGTGAAGGCTAATTGGCGTTCGCAGCACTTCGTCGAAGCTGCTCGATGGACTGAAACGCCAGCAAATGAGGGGCGCAGTTAGTTAAGCGTCATGCCATTCGCAGCCGATAGCTCGAGATGAATCGGAAACGAAAACGTCGTATATGTGGTGTATATATTAAATGTAATACGAACTTACATTATTTGATTTCCTTTAAAAACAATATATTGGCGCCGTAACGGAAAAAGACTGGATTGTGGAGAGTACAGGGTCAAAGCATGATTATTGCGGTCCGCAAACCCATCAGGGTTGCATGAATCATCGAAAAACATTTTGTTTTCTGAATGTCAGACAGATTTTGACGAAGCTTCGTGCAGGGATTACGCAGCGCTTTGCTGCCTTTAGGCAATTGCGCCATTTTTTTTGATTTAAACCTCTTCAAATGAAAAAAACACTTGCTGCACTCTCCGTTCTTGGAGCTTTCGCCGGTTCATCCTTGGCTGCTGATGTCACCCTTTATGGTGTGATTGATACCGGTTTGGTTTATCAGCATGCAGATGCCGATCTGCCGGATGTCGATACGGTTGACACCTTCCAGATGAAGTCCGGCGTGACCGCTGGTTCACGATTTGGCCTGAAAGGTACGGAAGACCTCGGCAATGGGCTTAAGATCGGCTTCGTTCTTGAAAACGGTTTCGCTTCGGACACGGGGAGCTTCACGCAGAATAACCGCCTTTTTGGCCGTGAGGCCCAGCTTAACTTGTCCGGCGCGTTCGGCACCGTCGCCTTCGGCCGGATGGGCAGTCTCGCGAGCGGCAACGGTACCTTCGGGCTTCTCGGCAGTCTGTCGCCTTTCGGGACCTCCTGGGGCGAGTATGCGGCTAATGCCAGCACCGTGATGAGCGGTTTTGACCGCTATGACAACACGGTTACCTACGCAACGCCGGCCTTTGCGGGCTTTAAGGCTTATGCCCAGTATTCGTTTGATACCGACAGCAAGGATGACTACGACGGTGCAGGCCTGCATGGTGTGGAAGGGAAGTCGTCCGTCGACCGCTATTACGCGATTGGGCTCACTTATGCCAACGGCCCCCTTAACCTTGCTGCCGTTGTTGACCAAACGAACTTTTCAACGACAAAATGGAACGGCGTGGATTGGGGCAATCCGGTCGATGATGCGCTGACAGTGACAGTAGGCGGCAATTACGATTTCCAGGTTGTCAAGCTCTATGCCGGGGCTCAGTATTTTGACAATGCAGACTTGAACAGCATCGACAATATTTTTTCGAAAGATTTTGCGCTGTCTCCCGCACAAACTGAACGTTTCCAGGTAAAGGGTTATGGTCTCACGATCGGCGCGGATATCCCGGCGGCAGGGGGTACCTTCAAGGTGGCAACTTCCTATCTGGACGGCACGATTGACACGGTGAACGGCTGGGATATGGCAACCGCAATCGGAGCAACTTTCGGCGAAATTGATATTTCCCGTTGGAACACATCTGCAGGGTACCTTTATTCGCTCAGCAAACGTACTTCGCTCTACGGCGTCGCTTCTTACTCATATCAGACGGTGAAAGGGCAGAAAGATTTCAATGGGTATTCCCTCGATGTTGCCCCGACGGTCATTGAGGTCGCCGCAGGTATTGTGCATAAGTTCTAAGCGCTGATTTTTCTTTCAGGCATTTGGGAACGATTGAAGCCCCAGCAGGTGACCCCTGCCGGGGCTTTAGCATGATTGCTTATAGGCGCATGAATAAGCTGATCAATAAAAAACATTTCTTCCCTGTCAGAGGGCCTTCAGCTGCGCCGAAAGCGCTTGGGCATGCTTTCTGGCGTTGGCAAGATAGTTTTCTTTGTCATTTTGGGCGGCAGGAACGGAGTAGCCGTACGACACGACGGATTCGGCAAAAATCATGCTGCAGGCTTTGGCGGTGACGGCGAGCGGCGTGAGGAGCTCAAATACCGTGTGGCCGGTAAAGCCGTCGCGTTGGTAGGCCGCCTCCGGAGCGCCGGCGGTGATGGAAAGCAGCACGGTTTTGCCCGAAAGCTTTGCGCCTGAACCATAGGCAAATCCGTGAAGCAGCACCTCGTCAATCCAGGTCTTCAGGAGCCCCGGCACCGAGTACCAGTTAAACGGGAATTGGAGCACGATGACGTCGGCTTTCAGGAGCGCTTCCTGCTCTGGGACCGGATCAAAATGGCCGTCCTTCACGAGTGAAGCGAGTTCGCGGAATTGGGCCTGCGGAAACGCTGTTCTGAGGCTCTCCAGAATGGTTTTGTTGGCGAGTGATGCCGAGGGATTGGGATGGCCGGATACAACCAGAATGTTCTTCATGATCAAAATTCCTTCTGCGGGGGCGGTCATTTCTTGGAAACACCGCTGTGAGCATTGATATATAGTTCGATATCGAACGTTGATGAATGAATACTAATCCGGCTGGACCGCGTGAAGCGTTATTAGCAAAACTCAAAACGTATCCAAAGATTGCTAAGGGTCAACCCTTAGAAGACTGATTCTGGTCACAACGGATGAATTCAAATGCCCCAGAGGACCGAAAGCCCATTGGAAGGCAGAAAAGGTTGGATAAACTTCCTAGAAAGGCGGGTAAACCCGCGTATGCGAAAAAAGTATCCACAAACGCTCTCAAGCCGATAGAACCGGCTGGCTCAGAACGACATGACCCGCCTCAGCTTTCGGTTTGCAAAACGAAAAAGCACTGCTTGGTGCCGTTGGGCGCTGCGCTTTGCCTGCTCTGTTCTCGCGGCTGCGGTGTCGGCCGAAATCCCGGCAGAAGAGCGCGGAACCGGGGCCGTCGTTTCGCTGGACCATTCTGCGGCCGACCTGAAGGTGCCGCCTGATGCCGGGGTTATTCCTGTGCCGGGGACAGATCCGATACGCATTGCGGTCATTACCTTTGCGCTCCCGCGCGACAATCTGCTTATTGCCGAAGCGACGAAGCTTGCGCTGGCGCCGCTCTTTCCCAATCGCGGCATCAAACTGATTTTTTGTACGTTCGAAGAGTTCGACCGTATTGTTTTGAGCCGCGGAGCCGAGTTTATTCTCGGCACTTCCGGCGCGGTCACACGGCTTTCAACGTTTGGCCTTCGTCCGCTCGCCACGCTGGTTTCCAAGGGCGGCCCGGACCCCAACCGCAATGAAGGGTCTGCGGTGATTGTTCGTGAGGATCACCGGGAATTTCAAACCTTAGGCGACTTGAAAGGGCGCACGATTGCGGCGAGCAACGCGCTTTCCTTCCCGGGCTGGCAAATTGTGCTCGGTGAAGTCGCAAAGTTCGGCATCAATCCCAACGCGTTTTTCGGGAAAACGATTTTCACGGGCGATGCTCGGTCGATATCGGATATTGTGAAGCTCGTATTGGATGACAAAGCGGATGCGGGCGTCCTGCGGCTCTGTGCGTACGAGCAGTTTATTGAGCGCCACCCCGAAGCCGTCGGCGAGCTTCGCGTTCTGGATCGACGAGACAATATGGACGTGGCCTGCGTGCACTCCACGGACCTTTATCCCGGCTTCACCATGGCCTCAACGGAGCTGATTTCGCCCGAGGCCGCGCGGCGCGCGACGCTTGCGCTCCTGTCGATGCCGCCCACCGAGCGCGGTGCCCGCTGGACGATTCCGACGAACTACAAGTCCGTGGACGCGCTGCTTGAATCGATTCGTGTGGGACCGTCCGAGAAACTCAGGGCGACGATGCTCAATGAACTGATTGACGACTATCTCACCTGGATGCTTGTCATTGCGCTCCTGATTCTCGGGCTGCTCTTCCATGGCTGGCGAGCAGAAGTGCTTGCGCGCCGCCAGGGTGAGCGCGTTCGCGAATTGATGGAGCAGAAGATGGCGCAGGCTTCGCGCCTGGCATCCATGCAGCGCACTGCATCGCTCACGCAGATCTCAAGCATTTTTGCTCACGAACTGCGCCAGCCCCTCACATCGGCATCGCTTTACGCGGAGGGGCTCGCTCGCCAAATTCGCCGTGGTTCGGCCGATCCGGACCGCATGGCCAAAATTGCTGACCGGATTGCCGACGAAACACAGCGGGCGAGTGAGATTGTCGAGTGTGTGCGCGCCTATGCCAAAGGCCGCAGACTGGAGCGATCCGTTCTGTCAGCGGCCGATGTGATGCAGAGCGCCGTGCGCCTCTGGCGCGGACAATCCATGCGGGACTTTCCGCTCTGGGTGCTGGTGCCTAAAAGTGCTGCCCATATTTCTGCCAACGCCTTCGAGCTCGAGCTGGTCTTCGTCAATTTACTGAAGAATGCTGCCGAGGCCGCTCAGGCTGCCTGGGCCGCCGACGAGTCCAGCGGCAAGCCCAAACCAGTTAATCTCACGAAGGCCCCGGAGGTTCGGACCATGGTCGCCTTTACCGCTGAAGTCATCGGCAGCAGCGTGGTATTCATGGTGGCCGACAGCGGCAAACCCCTTTCCGACGAAGCGCTGCTGCGCATTGAGGCCGGTTCCAGCCAGCCGCAGGCCGGATCAAGTCAAAAATCTAACGGTCTGGGGCTCGGCCTTGCCATCGTCCGGTCGATCGTTGAGGCCTGCTTCGGCGCCATCACTTTTGGGCGAACCGATCTCAATCCGCGCCTGACCGGGCTCGCTGTGCGCGTGGCGCTGCCCCTTGTCAGCACATCGCAATCCGTCAGAGCCGAAACGGATGATTCCGCAACTGTGCCTCACGGGCCGGCCGCAGAGTCGGCTGAGCCTCTTTCAACGGCCGCTCTAAAGGACCCCAGCAAATGACTGCCGCTCCTATTATCCGCATTGTCGACGACGATCCCAATATTCACGATGCCTTAGCCTACGTCCTTGAAAACGAAGGCTTTATCGTGCGCCACTATGAGAGTGCAGAGTCCTTTCTCATCAACGATCGTCCGGAAGATCCCGGCTGCGCGATTCTCGACGTTCGCATGGGGGAAATGTCCGGCATTGTTTTGCATGACCGGATGAAAAAGCGCGGTTCAAAGCTGCCCTGCATTTTTCTTTCAGCGCATGGCGACGTCGACATGGCGGTGGATGCCATTGAAGCGGGCGCCGTCACTTTTCTCTCTAAGCCCGTGCGGACGGAAAAACTGCTCGCCGCGATTGAGCGGGCCCTGACGATTGCTCAGTCTCTGGCTTCAGGGGAGACCGAGCAGACGCCTGGCGGCACGCCGGCGCGCGAAGCCGCGCTCACCGATGAAGCCGCTCGACAGGCGGCGCTCACTGAAGCGGCCCGCACGGCCTTTCTCTCACTCTCAGACCGAAAGCGCCAGACGGCGCTTCTTGCCGTCTCGGGACTCACCAACCGGCAAATTGCTGAACGCCTTGAAATCGCTGTGCGTACCGTTGAATTTCATCGGGCCGGTTCGATGCGCAAACTCGGCTGCCACTCCGCCGCTGAGCTCAAGGCCAAGCTCGCGCTGGTGCCTGAAGCAAGAGAGGCCTTTGAATAGATAATTGGGGTTTGTCCCAAAGGCTGAAACGAATTTTCACAAATTTGAGTTGCCTAGAAATTCTGCAGTAGACAATAAATTCTTATTCATATTGGTTTGTTAAATCGATTTTTTTATTCATGATGAGTGATGCAAAGCTTGACTTTTCAATAGTCAGGATTAAACTTTCAGCATCATTTTTATAGGAGACGAGCGGTGGACGAACACCCGAGTCCTTTGTTGATTATTTAGTCAGGCCGCTACAGAGAAACACTTTCTCTGCGCTGCCTGCCGACACTATCAACGATCAATACGGCGGGCAGTGATCTTCAATTTGACGATTGCTACCCAAAATCAATTCAAAGTTGGAGCAGATCGTCATGTTCACCTATATCCAACAGCTTTTTCCCCCTTCGCGGATCTGATCTGCGCGAGGCGGCTTCCCTTTGCTGCGCTGCGTCTTTTTGACCAGAGCAGGAAGGCAGGGCTGATTTTGCCCGGAAATTTCGAAATAGATGCGCTCACCGCATGCTGTACGGGGAGACCTCGTTCGGCAGGGTTCGCTGGCGTGAACCTCTGACTGCGGTGTTTTGGGTCTTGTCGAGCCGATTCAGTTCGGTGCCTTTCGTTCGTCCGGCGAATATCGAGAGCCGCCGCAATTCCTCTCAAAGAAAAACTTTGAATGCATTTCTTTAAATGCAGGGTGATTTTTGTGTCCAAAAATGATGCGTTCTGATCATTTTTAATGGTTGGTACGGTACTTTTTGGGGTCCCAAACATTACGGTTTCTCATTGACTGAGGAAGACGTCTTCACCGCTAAAGAAGGGTGAACGGCAGTCACAAATGAAATGAAGACATATGGCGATGGGCTGGAGAACCATCGGCCGTCTGACGGAGCTGCGCCTCAAGCGCGGCAGTGAAACCCTGGTCTCTGCCTGCGTCGGGAGCGCTTTAAGCGACAAGCAGCGCAGAGGTCAACCCAAATCCAAGAGGTGTGTCATGACCGACATGACCAAAAAGAACCGGCTCCTCGGCCGGAATGCTGCGGAAAACGGAAAGCAGCGCAAAACCAGAATTTTCGCGGTTGAACGGGCAGCCCATCAAACACTCGATGTGGTGCTTGCCTGGCTGAGCGCGACGCCTGCCGGGCTGAGCGCTGAAGAAGCCAAAAAGCGTCTTGACATTTACGGCCGCAATGAGGTCGCTCAGGAAAAGGCGCCGCCGGTTTACCGCCAGCTTTTAGGCGCCTACAACAGCCCCTTCATTTACGTGCTGCTCGTGCTCGTTGCCATCAGCTGCTTCACGGATGTTTGGCTCCCGATCGCGCAGGGCGAAGAAGCGGAACCGGCCGGCATCGTCATCATGTCAACGATGATTATCTTGAGCGGTCTGCTTCGCTTTTGGCAGGAATTCCGCACGAATAAGGCCGCTCAGGCGCTGAAGTCAATGGTAAAGACGACGGCAACGGTTCGGCGTCCGGGGAACGGCTCTTCGGCGCTGTCCCGCGCAGAAGTCGACATCAGTGAATTGGTTCCGGGCGATGTGGTCTATCTCGCCGCCGGTGATCTTGTGCCGGCCGATGTGCGCCTTCTGGAGTCGCGCGACTTGTTCGTCAGTCAGTCCATCCTGAGCGGCGAAGCGCTGCCGGTCGAAAAAGGGGATGCAGCACCCGATGCGGACCTGCTGACGACCCGCAAGGCGCTGCCGAATGCTGATGCCAAAGCGGACCTGCTTGACCTGAAAAACATCTGTCTCATGGGAACCAATGTCGTGAGCGGCCATGCATCAGCCGTGGTCGTAGCAACCGGAAACAGCACTTGGTTTGGTTCGCTTGCCAAGTCGATCATCGGCACCCGCGCCATGACCGCTTTTGATCGAGGCGTCAACAGCGTGAGCTGGGTGCTGATCCGCTTCATGCTGGTCATGGCTCCCGTTGTGCTCTTCATCAACGGATTTACCAAAGGCGACTGGCTTGAGGCCTCACTCTTCGCACTGGCTGTTGCGGTCGGGCTGACGCCGGAAATGCTGCCCATGATCGTGAGCTCCAATTTGGCCAAGGGGGCTGTTGCCATGAGCCGGCGCAAAGTGATCGTCAAGCGCCTCAACGCCATTCAGAACTTTGGCGCAATGGACGTGCTCTGTACGGATAAAACCGGAACACTCACTCAGGACAAGATCATTCTGGAGCATTATCTGGATGCGCAGGGCAAAGAAAGTTCGACCGTGCTCACCTATGCCTGGCTTAACAGCAGCAGCCAGAGCGGCGCCAAAAATCTGATCGATCAGGCTGTTCTTCGCTGCGGCGAGTCTCATTTGGATCGAACCGTGCGCGAACGCTTTATGAAGCTAGACGAGCTGCCTTTTGACTTTGTCCGCCGCCGTGTATCGGTGCTCGTTGAAGATACCGCTTCCAAAGAGCGCTGCTTGATCTGCAAAGGCGCGGTGGAAGAAATGCTCAGCATCTGCACGCACCTGCAGGAGGGCGCCTCTTTGGTGCCCCTCACGCCAGAGCGCGCCCAAGGGCTTCTCGAACAAACGCAAGCCTTCAATAAGCAGGGGTTCCGTGTGCTGATCGTTGCGAGAAAACGCTTGTCCGACCATGGGAAGGCGTCGCTCGTCAACGACGATGAGTGCGGTCTCACGGTCGAAGGCATTCTCACTTTCCTCGATCCGCCCAAAGAGAGCGCACGCAAAGCCATACTGGCGCTGCGCGAACACGGCGTAGCGGTCAAGGTGCTTACGGGCGACAATCCGGTCGTGACTGCCAGCATTTGCGCTGAAGTCGGCATTGACGCCGATCAGGTTCTGGTCGGATCGGAAGTCGAGGCCCTTTCGGACGCTGAGCTCGCTCAAGCGGCACAGACGGGCAGCATATTTGCCAAACTCACGCCGCAGCAGAAGGCCCGCATTCTGCGTGTGCTGCAGAAAAACGGCCGCACGGTCGGCTTTTTAGGAGACGGCATCAATGATGCCCCGGCTTTGAAAGACGCTGATGTCGGCATTTCCGTCGACAGCGCGGCCGATATCGCCAAGGAGGCGAGCGACATCATCTTGTTGGAAAAGGACTTGATGGTGCTCGAAGAAGGCGTTCTCAAAGGACGCGAAACCTTCGGCAACATTATCAAGTACATCAACATGACGGCGAGCTCAAACTTCGGCAACGTTTTCTCCGTGCTCGTTGCGAGCGCCTTTCTGCCGTTCCTGCCGATGCTGGCGATTCATCTCCTCATCCAGAATTTGCTCTATGACCTCTCTCAGCTTGCTCTCCCCTGGGACAAGATGGATCCGGAGTTTCTGAAGAAGCCGCGCAAGTGGGATGCGCAGAATATCGGCCGCTTCATGCTCTGGATCGGTCCGACGTCTTCGGTCTTTGACATTGCAACTTACGCCGTGATGTGGTTTGTCTTCGGCGCCAATTCCGCGGCCAGTCAGTCACTTTTCCAATCCGGCTGGTTCATTGAGGGACTGCTTTCGCAAACCTTGGTGGTACACATGCTGAGAACCGAAAAAATTCCGTTCTTCCAAAGCTGCGCCGCGCTGCCGGTTCTGCTGATGACGGTTGTGATTGTGGCTGTCGGCATCGGCATTCCGTTTTCGCCGCTCGGTGCCATGGTTGGCCTGCAGCCGCTGCCCTGGACATATTTCCCGTGGCTCGCCGCAATTCTCTTCAGTTACTGTCTGCTGGCACAAGGCATGAAGCGCTTTTACATTCGTCGCTTCGGACAGTGGTTCTGAGCGGACATCGCGGAAATGAAGTGACTCAGTACACTTGCTAAGTAGGCAGTTAACTGCCTACTTAGCAGTAAAATACGCAGTAAGTAGGCAGTAGATAGGCAGTTACTGCTTGTCTGAAGCTGAGTCTTGTTAAGTTTCCGTGAAGTGTTTTTTCCGTTCGATGCAGCATTGTTCTTCGGATAAACCCTTCTGGCACAGCGAAAGAGGTATTCATCCGCTGAGCTCTTTGGTGAGTTATATGCAAGAAACTATGCACTGAGGGACTGATTACCAATACTGCCTGCCCATGCGTTATAGATCGCCAATAACCATGTTAACGATTACCGATATTGTAAACTTCTGATATTTCGTATATATCAAGTGCCTATGCGTGATCACTCTATTTTGATATTAGTCAGAGCGGTTACCAAAACGAGCCGTAAAGCCCCGTCATTCATGACGGGGATATAAGGCGACGCGCGCAAGTGCAAACGGACTCAATCAGGCCGATTCTGGCTTTCGATATAGGCCTTGAGCTTTTCGAGCGGGGCTCCACCGCAGCTCGCCGCGAAGTAGGACGGCGACCACAGCTTCCCCTTGCAGCAGGAAGTTTCAAGTTCGGGGAACCTGTTCCTTAATATCCGGCTCGTCACGCCCTTAAGGCTGTTGACGAGGGAGGATATGGACACCTTCGGCGGGTAGCTCACCAAGAGGTGAACATGATTGCGCTCTCCGTTGAATTCCCGCGACAGGCCCCGAAATCGCCGCACACCTTCTCGGCGGACGCTCTTATGGTCATCAGGTGCTCATCCGTGAAGATGGAGCGGAGGTATTTCGTCACAAAGACTAAATGAACATTGAGTGCGAAAAAACAGTGTCTACCACGTCGCAGATCCGGTGTCATGATGCAGACCAAAGTAAAATAAAGCACATGATCCGACATAAATCCTTCGTTTTCAAGCTCAAGCCCGATGGGGCGACTCGCCGCAGTCTTGCCAAAGCCTGCGGCTGCGTGCGTTTCGTCTACAACAAGGGGCTCGACTGGAACAAGGAGCAACGTGAAAAGGATCAGACTTTCCGGGTGAATTACCCAAAGCTCTGCGCCCTTCTGCCGGAATGGAAGGAGAAGTTCCCCTGGCTCGGCGAGTGTCACAGTCAGGTACTTCAGCAGGGCATGAAGGACCTCATGACGGCAATGGTCAACTTCTTTGAGGGACGCTCCCAGTTCCCGCGCTTCCACAAGAAGTTCAAGGATGAAGACTC
>NZ_QNRV01000032.1 GCF_003315195.1 Sutterella wadsworthensis
TCCTCGACTCTGCCGAGTTGCTAGTCCTTCCCGCGACCGGGCGGACAGTGGACTTTCACCACACAATCACACGTGCGCTGCCGGGCGCACAAAAAGAACGGCGGGGGCCTCCTCAAAAGAAGGCGCCCGCCGTTTGTTTTAGCGATCGGCCTCAGGCCGCCGCACTGCAGTCAGCCACAGTGAGATGCATGTGACGAGATCGAGATGCGGCGCTTAAAAGAGCGCGATCAATGCATCCACATCCTTGGGGTCCGTTGCCCATGAAGTGGCAATGCGCTTCACTACATGCTCATCATCAAGCCGTTCCCAGAAACTCATTGCGACGGACTGCCCCAGACGATCAGCTTCCGCATTGGTGAGCCGCAGGAAGATCTGATTGGTCGTGCTGCCGAAAAGCAGTTCATAGCCCTTCTTCGTCAGTGCTTCACGGATGCGGTCGGCCTGAAGCACGGCGTGACGGCCGAGGTGAAGGCCAAGCTCTTCCGTAAAGAGCGCATCGAACTGGATGCCGAGCACCTTGCTCTTGGCGAGCATGGCGCCGTACTGCTTCATCAGCGTGAAGAACCCCGGCACCGTGCCCGCCTTGGGGAACACAACCGCCTCGCCGAAGAGCAGACCGCACTTGGTCCCGCCGATATAGAAGACGTTGGTGAGACGAGCCAGGTCCTTAAGCGTTACATCGTTCGAGGCGGAACCCAATGCATAAAAAAGCCGTGCGCCGTCAACATAAAGCGGTGCGCCCCAGCGGCGGCAGACCTTCGATAGTGCAGTCAGTTCCGCGAGCGAATAGACGGTGCCGTATTCCGTCGGCTGCGTGATGTAGACCATGCCCGGCTCCACCATGTGCAGGCGGTTGCCGTCACCGTGCCAAGCGCGAAAAACCTTATCGACCGCTTCGGCAGAAATTTTGCCCTGCTGTTCAGCAATCTCGATCACTTTGTGACCGGAGGCCTCAATGGCGCCAGCCTCATGCACGGCAATGTGACCCGTTCGGGCCGCAATCACGCCCTGCCAGGGTTTGAGCATCGTGCTGATCACCACCTTGTTGGTCTGCGTTCCGCCGGAAAGAAAACGAACTTCAGCATCCGGCACGCCGCAGGCAGCGCGAATTTTTTCACGGGCAGCATTGCAAAAGCAGTCGCTTTCGCTCTCGTCATAGCAGCCTGTCTTCACGAAGTTGTTTTTCATGAGCGCCTCGAATACCTTGGGGTGTGCGGCATCGAGATAGTCACAGGCAAAGTTCAGCATAAATAAGCTCCGCAAGAATGGGGAAAACGAATCTGAATTCAACGATGGAAAAGAAGTTTATGCCGAAGCGCCTTGTGCGTAAAATGCCCTGAATGAACATGTGATGTGCAAAATAATCACTATAAGTATCCTCTTCCCTCACGGGCTGACGTTCGATGAATCTGGAAAAAGTTGAGTACCTCCTCACCGCCATTGAATGCGGAACCTTTTCGCTCGCAGCCGAAAAACTCGGCATGACGCAGTCGGGACTCAACCGTCAGATCTCGTCGCTCGAAACCGAACTCAAAACAACGCTTCTCCTCAGAGGCCGACGCGGCGTGGTGCCGGCCAAAGGCGCTGAACCCATCATCGCCCGCCTCAGAGATTTGATGACTGCCGAACGCCGCGTTCACGAGGAAATTGCCGCTGTGAAGGGACTATTAACGGGTTCACTCACCATCGGCTCCTATTTCAGCATTTCGACAACCTGGCTGCCGCAGCTCCTCAAGCAGTTTTCCGATGCTTATCCAGCCATCACGCTTTCAACGGTTGAAGGCGCAGATGCCGAACTCATCGAGCGGCTGAGAAACGGCTCGCTCGACTGCGCCTTTCTTTCTCAGCACTCCTACGACGGCGACTTTTTCCCGCTGATGGAAACAGAGTTTGTGGCGCTGCTGCCGCCCGGGCATCCTTTGATTCAAGCCGACTGCGTTACCGTGAGGCAAATTGCCGAAGAACCCTTCATCTATCCGCGGCTTCATCACAATTCGGACATTGATGACTTCTTCACCCGCCACAAAATTGAACCGAAAATTCATCTGCAGACGAATGACCCGTATTCAGCCTATGCCATGGTCAATGCCGGACTAGGCGTCTCCGTCAACAACCGGCTGCAAAGCATCAACCTCAAAGGCAATGTTGTCCTAAAGCCCTTTCATCCGCAGGAACGAGTTGCGCTGGGACTGGCCCTCCCTTCGCTTGAAACCGCCTCGCCGGCCTTGATGCGCCTCGTTTCTATGGCTCGAGAAATCGCGGAAAAACTCCCTAAAGGTCCATGGGGAGCGGCACTCCCCGCCGAATAAAGCCTTCATTTTTCCCTTCAGAACGAGAAAAACACCGATTGTTAGAAATGATCTCAAAAGCCTCCCGAGGCTCAGCATTACAAATATTGCTTTCGTATACATTTGCTGTATGATTGGCCGCTATTGTGTCGATAGAAATCGCTGATTGGCACACAGAACAGTTTTCGCCCAAGAAAAACTTCGCCCAATCCTTAAACCCGCCCGTCATGCAGAATAAATCCGCCCTTCTTCTTTCTTTGACTGCTGCTGCCGCAGCAGCAGCCCTCTCCGGCTGCGTTTCCACCGGCCCCGTCGATCCCGAAAGAGCCGCCAAACACACGCCCGAATATCAGTATCAAAAAAATTGAGCCGAGCGAATAATCTCGCAACGGAATTCGGCGTAAAGCACATCATGGATCGCCCTGCGCCGAAGGACGTCAAGCTGACGAGCGATGGATCGATGCTGCTTGACGGCGCCGTCTGGGGGGCACTCCACGGGAATGTTGCAGGGAGCGGCATCCTTTCGGGAACAGCCGACTGGAACATCGGCTTCGGTCTCTGGCTCGCACAGTCGCTCCTCTTGCCTTCGACCGATCCGACGCCCGACAGCTTGGTGGGATACGTCCGCGCCGAAGAAGCTCAGGACAGGAAAGCCGCCGTCAACGCTTTCGTTGCTAGGGCCATCCCTGCCATCGCTGAATCACTCAAGAAGCAGGATCAGTTCAAGGACTATCAGATTTCATACCACATCGACAAAACGGGGACCGGCAACAATGAAGCCGGGATTGAGGTCGTCAACGAAGAATTGGGATGCAAACCCTGGAAGGACACCCTCTTGGGAATGGGTCAGTGCGGCATCGAAATTGTCAATTTCGGCCTTTGGACCTTCGCGCCGCAGATTTCAACGCCGCGCTTCACCGACCCGCAGATTCAAGTCTGGTATATCCAAGGAAAGGACGTTCAGCTCAAGTTCCGCGACGCTGTTTTGAAGCCGAAATTCGATTGGGCAAAGGCCATGATGGCTGCGGCGCCTGACCTCCCAGAGTATGTCTACGCCTACATCAATACCCGCAAAGGCCCGGCGCCGGAGAAAGCATTGAACCCTCCGTTCTTTGTCGAAAAGGACCGTGTGAACTTCTTCATCATTCCCCAAAACGATGAAACGGAAGAGCCTTCTTCCGAGGAAGAAAAGAAACCTCTCCAAGGTCAAACCCAAACCACTGCCGCCAAATAACCGCTTGATCTCGAGCTTTCGGCTGGACCTCTTGGTCTAATCCCGCAATTTCTAAAGGCGTGAGGACAAGATCCAGCCGCAGAAAACAGCGGTCTTCATTTTGGGGAACCCGATGGTTTTAGGCATCCCTCCGGCCGATCATTTAGGGTGAGCGAAAATCTCACTTCAAAACCAGCAATAAAAGGTTTTCCGCAGCTCGTTCGCGAAAATCCATATTCGCTGCCGGGGATTCTCCGGATATCTGCGGCGCCAAGAGCGTCGCAGAAACGGCCCCCATCAGGAGCGAAAAGACCAAGTCTGGCGAGGTACCGCGAATAATGCCTGCTTCCAAGGCCTTATTCAGTATGGGCATGGAGGCTCTTTTGAAAGGCCGCACCAGTTTT
The DNA here is from genome assembly GCF_003315195.1 of Sutterella wadsworthensis. Lineage (GTDB taxonomy): Bacteria > Pseudomonadota > Gammaproteobacteria > Burkholderiales > Burkholderiaceae_F > Sutterella > Sutterella wadsworthensis. The sequence goes on from NZ_QNRV01000032.1 coordinate 3,906, forward strand.
TCAGTAATGCGCGGAATGCGGCTTTCCCCATTGTCGTGCTCCTCAGGCATGGGGTCGACCTCATGCATGAGCAATGCAGGAACATCCGAAATGGCGGGACCAATTTGAACCAGCATCTGCACCCAGCGTTCAAATGCGGCTTTGGGGTAACGTTCTGCAAGGTCCGCAAGACGAACGAGTTCGGCGAGCTGTGTTTGCTGATCTAAGGCGAGCTTCTCAAGGAGCGCATCATAGAGTCCCTCTTTGCTGCCGAAAAGCTGACAGACCAAAGCCGGCGTCACGTCGGCATCCCGCGCAATCGCTCTGAGCGACGTGCCCCCGAACCCGCAGCGTGAAAAATGGCGCTGCGCCGTCTCAAGCAGTATTGAGCGGCCCGAAACTTCGGAGGCCGGACGTCTGCCGCGTCGGCGGGCGGTTCCTTCGGTCTGCGTTGGTCTTGCGCTGGAGCCCATAATGCTCTGTTCCTCAATATGCAGGCATTCAAAAATGAAAGCAGCTCCATCGCTCCGGCTCATTGGATTCAGCTGGGAACGATGGAATACTCAACTCTAACGCCTCGAGGCTCAGAACTGGCCGCTAAGAGCTTAAATCTTCAAAATTGGAATTTGCAGCCACGAATCATTGGCGCCGCCAAAATGAACGATATGAGCGCCGTGATTGGCCGAAGCCGGCGTCGGCACGGTCGCTGCCGAAACACTCGGAGGCACCGGCACATCGCCTCCCAACACCTCCATGACAGGCGGGTGCAACGGATCATAGGTTCCGCCGGCAGCGGGCACCGGAATGGGATGACGGCCAAATCCCATTTCAAAGGTCGTGGGCACAATCTTCACGCCGCGCACCTCGAGCTCCAAGACCTCCCCTTTTCGATAATGTTCGCCCATCGGCCAGACCGCAATGTCGAGCGGCACCCGTTCGCCAGGACGGAGCTTCTTCGGGTGTTTGTAGACATAAAAGGGTTCGAGCTCAGTCGTGCGCTTAAGGTCGAGTTCACGCATCGAAGCACGCAGTCTTCCCGTTGCGACGGCATCGGGAGCAATAAACTCTGGAATCGGACGATGGAGGGCTTCTCCGGTCGGCGACACTTTGCGGACCACCACCTCAACATCCATATCGTCAGATTCGGGCGTCTCCATCCAGAGCTTCGCACGCATGTATCCCACCACGTCGGCATTTTCTGGGAAGACATAGCGGAACTTGACGCTTCCGGAGGCCGAATCGTACTGCAGGGACGAGGCATTCGCCGCAAGAGACTCCGTCAGCCGACCGTCCTCGGCCAGATACAGACGTTTAAGCGTTGTTTCCGGCAGCGGCCAGTTCTCAGCAGGCACATCCACCCGCTCTGCGGTGCCGCCCGAGTCGAGCACTGAATAACGCACGCGGGGCGTCTTTTCAAATCCGTTGTCCATACCTTTGAGATAACGGTCAAAGAAGGCCAGCAATTCCGCACGGTACTTCGGCGAATAAAGGTCATACCATTCATTGGTGTTGTTGACGCGAAGCCACTTATCTTTGGAGGCAATCCGCATAAAGCCGGCAAACGAGCCGTGTGTATGCACCGGATTGGTATAACTCGCCACCACATAAGCGGGCACTTGGATTTTTTCCAAACGCGCAGCCATGTTTTCCCAATACGCATCCTTTACCAAGTGCGTGGCAATCATCCGCGGCTGATCCTCAATGTAGTTCGGACCGGCAAAGGTTTTGATGATCACTTCCGGGAACCCAGGCTCGGGGATGCCGCCTCGCGTACCCGGTTCTTCAAAGTGGTCGCAGAAACCTTCCCACGGCGCAATGGCAGCAAGGTGCGTAGGATTCTCTGCAGCGATAAACCACTGCGAAACCGTTAGCCAGGAGTTGCCGGCCATGCCGACCCGGCCGTTGCTCCAAGACTGCGCAGCCGCCCATTCAATGAAGTCATATCCATCCTCAGCAAGCTGACGCCCCCAGTAGGAAATATCGCCTTCAGAATGCCCCACGCCGCGGGGATCAGGGTTGAGCACAACATAGCCCTGCGCTGTCCAGAAAGCCGGATCGGCGCCCTCAAACTTCTCGAGCCCAGAAACAGCATTCTGCGGAACGCCGGAACGTTTGGGAACGTCATCCAGACGCTGACCGCCCACGGTTTTGCCGTAGGGACTCCAGGCCACAATCGCGGGATGGCGGCCGTCATCATTTGGGCGGAAGACATCGGTATAGATGGTCGTGCCGTCGCGCATCTTCAGGGCCACATTTTCTTCAAGCACAACATCGCTTTCAAGCGGCGCTCCGCCGGGCGTTCTTATTTCACCCTTTTTCAGCAGAAACCGCCTGCCCGGAACGAAGTCGTGCGGCATGCGGGCGCGCACGGCGCCGATCTCCATGGCACGACGGTGCGGCACGGGATAAGCGTCGTTGCCATAAATGCGGATGTTTTTATCAATCACATTGGGCAGTGATCCAGTAACGCGATTCTGTACGGCTCCTGCAGTCGTGCTAAAGGTCGCTGCGACGGCCGCCCCGACGGCGGAAGTCAGAAGGGTTCTGCGCTACATGATATTCATTCTCCATTAAATGAACATGTGTTTATTTAATGGAGAGAATATACACCTATCTGGCGGCGATTGTCAGCTGCAGCCTCTTCTGCTTCCAGAAAGTTGTCGGCAGTCCCTGCCCAATCGCCAAATGCCAACACAATTCTGATAATTTTGATTGGGCTTTCTAAATTCAATATGGCTTCGCGTTGTGCCCTTTGTCAGACTCCGTCAGCAGCAGACGCTGATCTAGACGCTCGATATCGTTCATTCTATGCACCCATGCGCAAAGGGCTCGAAAGCCTTTCGCCATATAAACATGAATGGCGTGACGTTTGAATCTTCAGTGCTTGTTCGGCCAACGGTCAAACGCCACGAACCATCTGGCTGCCAACCCCGATGTAGTCCTATTCCTTGAACATTGCTCCAGCTTTGCCGGCGTTCATAAAGACCGCTTCAGTCATTTCAAACTGAAGCGGTCCTGTTTCTTTAATCGCCTAATTCCCCTGTCGCCGTTTCAAGACGTCGACCAGTTCGAATAAGGCGTTATCAGTTAGAAGGCAAAGCGCAGATTGGCCCGCAAACCGTGCATAGTTACATCGCCGTCATAAGCACCCGTGTAGGAAAGTCCGAACGTGGCAGTCTTGCTGAGCTGAGCTTCGACACCCAGACCAACCGTCGCCATGTCGGAGAGCTCTCCGCCTTTGATCAAGGCTGTACCCGAACCGGCGAGATTCATGCGGGCCTCAGCTTCGGTATCGCCGAAAAAGTGGTTCCAGGCAAGATCGCCCTTCAGAGTAACTTTGGCAGCACCGAAGCTGAACGGCACACCGGCTCGAATACCGAGCGAGCTCACCTGCAGGTCTTGATCTTCAGGATTCGTTGTGAAAGTCATGCCGCCGACAGATTCGGAATAACCGTCTGATTCAGCATGAATCCATGCGAGGCCGAAGTAAGGTTCCACTGAATACGCCGCAGTGTTGAAACCCTTGAAGGCAGCTTCAGCAAAGATCTGCGTAACATCAGCGTCGCCCGACCACTTGTTGTAGCCCGCCAGATCCTTGACAGTCAGCGTGCGGTTCGCATCGGCAGACTGATGGGTATAGATGAACCCATAATGGATTGAAGCGATGTCTTCAACGTTCGTCAGACCATAGAGCCCAACATGAATGTCGTTGCTTTCAACCTTGAAGCTCCCCGCCTTGTTCTCCGTTGTTCCAGCACCAAAGAAAACTCCGATCTTGGTCGAATCCGCGACATCAACCTCAGCGCCGATAAGGCCGGCATAGAAGTTGCTGTCCATGTCAGAGCTGCCGTAGTCAATGGAACTCCAGGCGCCGATGCCCGTCGCCCATAGACGGCCATTGCCGTCGGCCATTTCAACAACGCGGCCTTCACCGATGCCGGCAGCCTGATCCTTCACCGCGCGTGTGAGGGTCAAGCCGTTGACGATGGAAGCATTGCGGCTGTTGAGATAGAAATCGTCACCCAGAGACGCATAGGTCGATTCGACCTGAGCCTTCGAGGCACTGAGGAGGCTCTCGAAAAGAGCGCCGGTGCGTTCAGCATCAATCGCCTGCCCGATCTTGCGGCCGTTGCCAGACCCATAGTTTGCTAATGAGAGACTCTTATCTGCCGAAAGCGTACCTGTCAGAATTGAGCTCGTCTCGTCGAACGTGAGTTCAGTTTTGAAGAGCGCATAGTCGGGGTTCGCAGCGGCAGCATCAAGACCTGTGAGCTTATCGAGCTTCACAGTACCCGTTTGAGCATTACCTTCGTAAGCGGCTTTCAGTACATCAATGTCAGTCGAACTGACACTGTAGCCTGCACCATCCTTGAAGGTTAGTGTGCCCATCTCAACGTCCTGACCGGCCATTACAAGGAATGTACCGCCGGCATTGATCACGGCATCGACGGAATGATCAGATGCGCCGTCAGTGATTGTGCCTTTCAGTGTGAGCTTGTCGTCATACTTATTGACAACGCCAAACTTGCCGCCGTTCACGGTGACCAGGCCATTGGCCTTGCCCGCAGCGGTCTCCGTGATACCGAAGGAGTCGTTGAAACCATAAAGGCTGCCCTCATTAAGAGTGACGCCGCCGCGGAAAGTATTGTTGCCGGTCAGAACAATCGTACCGTCACCGTTCTTAACCAGCGATCCGTCATAAAGAGCATTGTCGATCTTATTCTGGATGGCTTCTGCGCGCTTCTTGTAGTACTCCTGACGCCACTTCTCAGCATCTTCTTTGCTGATAACGGCATTTTCGATATTCTTCATACCGGTATAAGCCTCACCGAGCTCATAGACTGCCGATGTATCGGTGCCGTTCGTTGTGGCCTTCATCCAGGCCTGATCTTCAACTTTGCGTGCATCGAGAGCCTTCTGACTGATGTCGTTCGACCATACGTCCAGGTTGTTAACCTTGTATTCGAACTTGCCCAGAAGTTGGCTGGGACCGAACATGCCTTTATCCAAGTCGGGCGTACCCCAACCGTAAAGAACATCAGGCACACCGTCTTCAGCAGTCCAACCAGTGAAGAGAGAGCCGTCCGTATTAGTATGGCGCGCCGTCGTGAAAAGGATGTCGCGGACCTGGATAGCATTCATATCCTGATAGCGAGACATTAGAACAGTCATAGCACCAGAGACGTGAGGCGCCGCCATGGATGTACCGCCGTAAGAGGCATATCCCGGCGTGCCCAGAGGATGCAGGGCATCAGTATCTTCGTAGTGATCGTCGTAGACGATACTGCTGTAAATATCACGCCCCGGCGCTGCAATAGTCCACCACTTCGCATTGCCAGCTTCATTGAAGTTTGAGATCCATTTATACGTGTCTTTACCGTCAGTTCCGACACCATCCTTCTGCAGACCAGCTACTGCAATCCAGTTCCGTTCTGCTTCGGGGGAAAAATACGGGTACAGCGGGCGATAGTAAGGGTTGGCAAAATCGCGGTTGCCAGTTGTAAAGACCTGAACCACATTGGTGCCTTTAACAGCATCCCAAGCTGCATCAACAAACGTTTTTTTATCGCCATAGACCTGCTTAAAGAGGAAGTATTCATATTCCGTCTGCGCAGTAGAGTTCACTGGAAGCGACGTGCCGCCCGAAGCACCATAACGAAGATTGGTACCAAAGGAATTGTTGATGACACCGCCGCGTTCAGTACCATTTGCGGCAATTAAATCCTGCGCGAGAGACGACCAAGCTGCATGGAAGTACTTGTAATCTTGGAATGGACCATAGTTGGTGTTGTCCGTTCCGCCGGAGTTGCCGACGTAGACATTGGCCCCCCAAGCTACGCCATGAAATTCACTGCCGTCACGATTGGCACCTACAGTTCCCGTCACGTGCGTCCCGTGAGTGTCGTTCTTTTCGGCAATAAAGTTGCCGTCTAAATTAAAGGATTCGCCCTCCTTGTAATCACCGTTTTTGAAGACGTCGCCTATTCCTCTGACGCCTGTCTGATAACGATTACCGGTCGAGCCGTACTTGCCCTGGGCTGAAGAGGCATGAAAACGATTTCCAGCCAACTCAGGATGCTTCTGTAAAAGAGCACCGGAATCCATGACGCCGACAGCCACATTCTGACCGTTAAAGCCGAGAGAATAGGCCTTTGAGGCATTCATCGCTGCCAGTCCCCAGTCCTTTTGATATTCAGCACTTTCCCACGATGCCTGATTGCCTACAACACCTTTTTCCACATACGCAGCCGAAGAAGTGCCGGACGCAATTGCAAGAACGGCTGCAATAGCCAAGGTCACTGTATTCTTGGATGCTTTACCTTTGAGAACATGCTTTTCATCGGTAACAATATATTGCTGACGCGACGAACTCCACTTCGTCTTGAAGGTTTTATTCATCTTCATTGTCCTCTGGGAATATTTTTTGGTTGGTCCTTGTCTTTCCTACTCACGCAGTAAAAGACAAAATATATCCTGTCATCACCCTCCTCATTAATATTGACATCAATCAATTTAAACCAGAGTCAAAGGGTATTCCATGCCGTCGTTTAGCAGCCAAAAAACATACCCATCTCACAAAAAATATTGACTTTTCCTCCTTTTGAAAGCACAACTTGCACGAAATTAGTCTTAAATGATTTAGAAATTTATAAACGTAAACTTATAGCATTAGTGTGCATGAGATTTACTTAACTTTTTATTGTTTTCTAGGGGTTAGCTTCATGTGTCTAATAAAATAATTTTATTGTTAGATATTGACTATCAGTTGATACATAACTTCCAAGGCAGGCCCACCTTCATCACAACATTATGTTATTTATAAAGAAATTTAATATTTGTCAGTAATACAGGATTTAAAGATGCGGCCTGTAAGCACACATTTGAACAACCTCCCCTCTGCGTCTTTATCAAACGCATCTTCTTATATGAGTCGTTGAAACCATCAATATGTTGACAACGCACGAAAACAATTAAATGGTTCTCAAAACCGGCCTGTCATCACTTATTTTTTATAATGCAGAAACATATTTCATATAGCAAAAATAATAAATATCAATATTTAATAAATTATGAAAAAAACATTCTTAATTACGATAGAGCAAATAATAAAAAAACTTCGTGATCCCAGCCATAGACTCGAAACACGAAGTTCATCAAGATTGAAGAGAATGCACTGATTGCCTTGCAAGAGAGAGCTCTTCACCTCCCTCGCGTGCTTTTAATAATTTATAGGTTATGTCAATTTAGCGTTGACAAATAAAATGGCACACCTTCACTGCCCTTAAGAAGGGGGAGCCTCCAAAAAGGAAGCATTTCTATGCTGGCCAATCAAGCGCGCCGAATACACATCATCAGAAATTGAAGTTAAGACCCGTAAAGACTTGTGTGGTCTTGGTGAGGCCCTCCTTATCTGCAGCCGCTTTCAGATCCCCGCCGCCCACGGAATGTGTCGCCGCAAAATAGAGCCAGACCTTCTTCGCCAATTTGTACTCATAAGCAGCCGAAAAAACGGTGCGGCGGAAGTTGTAGTCGGAATTGCCGCTGAGTTCGCCGTCGTAGTACTGAACGCCGCCGATCAGTTTGTGGCTCCCGATCACGTAATCCGTACCCAGCAGAAGGCTGTAGCCCTCCCACCCATCGTTTTGTTCAGCAGCCGTTGCCACTGTCACTTTTGAACTCGAGAGGCCGGCACCCTTTTCCCAATGGGTTGAATACTGAGCACCAAAGAAGACTCTTGCTTCCGGAATGAAGCGGTACCAGCCGCCAAAAGAAATCGCCTGCCCGTTTGAATCCTTGGACTTCGCTTCTTGGTTGCCGTAATCCACATTGCCGTAGTTCAGGCTGAAGTACACATCCTTGCCGGTGTAGTCCACAGCAAGCGCACCCGTATGTCTGCGGTCGGCAAGATTTTCATAAAGGTCGTCAGACTTGTCGCCTAAAGAATACGAAGCCCCCACACGGAACCCATTCAGCGTAGGTGAGACCCAAGTTACGGTGTTGTTCGTCCGGCTCGTATTGGAGAAAGTTGATCCAATTGAAGCATTGCCGTATGACGTCCCGAACGGATCATATTTGATAAGGCCCATGGTATAAGGCGCCACAGTGGACTGAACCGTGCCCATGCGGCCGAAGCCGATTTCACCCAATGAACCTTGCAGAGCGAGAATCGAGCGGCGATTGAAGAGCACTTTGCTGTCATCAAATTGGCCGTTGTCGATGTAAAAACCGTTCTCCAAATAAGCTTTCACCTTCACGCCGTTGCCGAGATCTTCAACGACGTTGAAGCCGATTCGGTTGTGTGCACGGCCGCCAGCCTTCTGAGTAAAGGTGTCTTCACCCTTCTTATGTTCGTAAAGAAAGCCTGCATCGACGCGGCCGTAGATCTGAACATCGGCTGCTTGCGCAGCAAGCGCTGCGCCGGCCAGAACACCAAAGACTGCAAGGTGGAGTGCAGTATGCTTCATGGTTTTCCTCCTTTGGAAACGGTTGAAGTTTTGGAATTGAGAGTGCTTCATATCGGTCATTTGCTGCTGAGCGCCGCGAACGCTTTCACGGCGGCGAGCGGCGCCTGCATGGCGGTTTCCCAAAAAGCGGGATTCGCAGCATCCGCACCGCAGTGACGCCGCACGATGCCGTCGACCGTGTCGCGTCCGGTATCACGCAGCATTGCGCGGTAAAAAGGCATGAAATCAGGACCGCGCTTATCGAGTTCGGCAAGGAGCCCCGAGGAAAGCAGATAGCCCACGGTGTACGGATAGTTGTAGAGAAGTTGGTCAGTCTTATAGAAGTGGAGCTTATAGGCCCACAGATAGTCATCGGCCCCCTCGGTCGAATCGCCGTACCAGTTTCCCCAAGCTTCCCGCATCAGTTCGACACAGCGCTTGGCGGGGACCACTCCCGCCTTTCGCTGCTCAATAAAGGCGCATTCAAAGTCAAAACGCACCATCGTATTGAGCAGGAAATTCGCGGCGCTGCGCAGCTCCTGCCAGAGCATGGAGAAACGCTCGGCGTCGCTCGCGGCATGCTCAAGAAGGTAGCGCCGAACCAAAGCCTCGTTAAAGGTGCTTGCCGTTTCGGTGAGCGTCATGGGGAATTCTGTCTGTACCACGGGAAGATCGCGCATGATCCAGTAATGGAAGGCATGCCCGAGTTCGTGTCCCTGCTGCAGCACGGTTGTAATCGTGCCCATATAGCTTGAGAAGACGCGCGGGATCCGAAACTCATTGAAGCGCGAATAAAAGGCTCCGCCGATTTTCTTATCCGAAGGCGCCGCATCGACCCAGCGGTTGCGAAGCATCAATTCGATGAAATCCGACATTTCCGGATGTACGGCGCCCAAAGCCTTCTTCACAATGTCAATGCCTTCGGCATAAGGAATCAGCGCTGGGACCGCGTTTTTGCCCTGCTGGGGGGCCGGCGCCATCAGGTCGTACACGGCGAGCCTGCGCGCACCCTTTTCAAAATAAGGCGCTCTCAGACGTACCGCCTCCCGAATCTCGTCGAGATGGCGCACAATCGCTTCCCGCATGGCAAAAAGCGCTCCTCGGCTCATGCGGTTCTGCGCGAGCGATACATCCGCGGCATCAACGCCTGCCCGCCCGAAAGCGGCGAGCCTGAAGCCATGAAGTTCATTGAGAAGCGCTGCGTAAAGTTCAGCTCGTTCGCCATAGGACTTCGCAAGACCAATATTTACGTTTCGGCGCAATGTCCGGTCAGGCGCCCCTTTAATGACGGATACGAGCTTGGCTGCACGGATACGTTCAGATTCGCCTTGACTGTTCTCAGCCTCGAAGTCAACCCCTTTTTGGAGCGTCTTAAAAACAGCCCCAAGCGGCAGAAAACACTTTTCTTCAAAGTCAGAGAGCCACTCACGGTCGCTCGGCGAGAGCTTTCGGTGCCACTCATTTTTTCGCTCGCAAATCACAAAGCGCCAATCAGCGAGCGGCGATGACTGCCAAAGCGCATCGTCTGCCGGCAGGGCTTCAGCCGCCTCAAAGAGCGGCAGTGCCGCGGCTTCAAGTTTGACTTGGAGCGTACCCACAGCACCTGTTGCTGCAGAAGCTTCTTCATCACCCGCGTCCTTTGCGCCTTGACACTTCGCAAAAGCGGCGAGCGACGAAATTAATGTATTGGCTTCATCGAACTCTTTGAAATGATCAGCCAGCGCCTCACGGGCAACGGGCCGTTCCATGGAATGGAGCGCATTAAGAAGTGCCGCCGCGCGTTCAATGCTTCGATTCCACTTCTCTGAACCGACCGAGCCGTAGGCGTCATCCATCGACCATTCAGGAGCCTGAAGAATGCTCTGCAGATCCTTCGTCATTTTTGTTATTTCCTATTCGTCGAAGTCATCAATCAAAGAGAGAGCCAGAAAGCGAAGATGTGGTGAGCAATCAGGCCTGCGATCGAAGGCACGCTTGCACGCTTGACGAGTTCAAGCGGCGACATTTTGAGCATTGCAGCAATGGCGACCACAACGCCGGCAACTGGCGAAAGCGGTCTGGCAATGGTTGAAGCCTGATGCATCGGCAAAACGAGCATCACCGGGTTGACGCCCATGTCCTTGGCGATCTTCGGCACCATTTCGATCAGCGGGTAAAAGGACGCGCCGTTCGACCCCGTAATGATGGTGACGAGCGTCGTGATCACTACGAAAAGGATGGACATGCCGATCGCACCCGCACCGACTGCACTCGAGAGGTTAACAATCGCATCCACCATGCCGAGCGCCTTGAAGCCTTCGGCAAAAATACCGGCTGCAATAACGAGTGCCACCACACCGGACATGGCCTTGCCCATGGACATGAGAAACGCCTTCAGTCCGGCCCCCAATTTTTCGATGCTGCCGCGCCAGCGCACAGCTTCACAAATCATCGCAATCGCAACGCAGAAGAACATCAGGGTTGTGATGTCGAGTTTGATGGAGTCGATGCAGTAGCGGGAGAAAACCACCACAAAAATCATCGGCAGGAAAGGCAGGATGGCGTAGAACTTCGGCGCCGCAGTGCTCGGCTTCTTCACATCCTCGCCTTCAAAGACAAGCTGCTCGCCCATATGTTCTTGGGGATTCCAGCCCTCGCGTCGATCGAGATACTTCTGCCAGAAAACATGGGCAAGACCCATAACCAGAACGGTGGGAAGCGCTGCGGGAATTTTGAATACAAAAACGTAATCAAGAATCGAGAGCGAGCAGGCCTTCGCGGCAGCCGCAGTTGAGCCGCCGATGAGAACGAGTGAAGCTGCGCCGGACGTGACAAAAACCGCACCGATTGCCTTCTTATTCATGCCGAGGGCTGCAAGCGCCGGGCCCATCAATGCAAGGCAGAGCACGCCGAGGCCAACTGCGGAGGTAATCACCATGGAGACCGCCTTGCCGAGAAGGAAGGCCAGGAACACCAGCGCATAAGGGCTCTTGATGATTGAAAGCGGCTTGATCGCGATATTCACAAAAGCATCATTCGCACCGATATGGGTCATATAGGAGGCAAAACCCACCATCGTCATAATGAGGAGACCCAGGCCGGCGAGACGAGTCGAGAACATGTAGCGGATGAACTCGATGATGTTCAGGTAGTCGTTTCCAGTCGGAAGCGCTTTTTTGGGCATGAATGTGCCCGTATCAAAGAAAACAGAGAAAGCAAGCATGGCAACGCCGCTTGCAATGAGAATAAAGGGCGCGTACTTCCCTTTTACGATCGCCCATCCGACGAGGACGAGTATGATGCAACCGAAGATAATTCCGGCCATGAAAGTCTCCTGAGATCAGACTGCAGCCAGGATCCGGGTCGTGTTTTTCCGGGTATTTACGCCCGCTGCACTCTTTCAATGCATTCCATTCTGCTCAGCCGCCTGCACCCTGCCTAGGGTTTGTCGGGATGGTCAGACTGCTTCCGGGGGTACTCCCGTACCTCCCATTGCTTAGAGCCAGAGCAAAATGCGGTGATCCGCCCCCTTCCAGCACCATCCAATTTCTGTCACACTGACGTTAACCCTTGTCCGATAGGTGGTTCTACTACCACCGCTTTTTCTATGAAACAAACCAACGCCCTGCCCTCCTGGGCTGACGACGGTGCGGCCAATGTCCGCAGCGCCAAGTTTCAGGAACTCTCCTTCAGTCTCGACGTGACGCTCGGCGCTTTGGCTGGAGCTACGGCAGCCGCGGCCGAGAGACCTGGAACCTATCCGGAAGTCCTCCAGCTCTTTGCGCGAGGCCAAGACCTCGTGAAGACGCTGCGGACGATCTGCCGCGCACATCTTGGTCTTTCTGCAGCGGATACGGCAGCGGTCAAAGCCAGGGGGGATATCGGACACAAAGCCGCAGAGCTCAACAAACTCGTTGAGCTCATTTTTCACGATCTGGCTGGGCGTGCGTCCAATGACCCCATTTTTAGCGCTCACCCCGAACTGCGTCTTTGGAAAGAGGCCAGACGCCTGCGCGGCACCATTCTCGACGACCTGCCGCCCGACAAAGTCTCTTTTGCAAATGATGTTTCCGCATCGGTGCTCGAACCGGTCCGCGCATTGCACACCCACCTCACGAGCACTATGGCGCTCAATGTCAAGGACTCTGACGGCCATTCGCGTATCCAGGGGTTCGGCGCAAGCATTGCAGTCCTCAAAAATGCAGATGATCCTGTATTGAGGCGCACGACTTTTGAAGCGATGAATGCTTGGTTCGCATCACACTCTCCGAGCTTTCTGGATGTTCTCAACGCTCACACAGGATTTCACCTTGCGCTCTTAAAGCTCGCCGGAGAAGAGCTCTTTCCCTATGTCATGCGTTCTGAACGCATGGATCTGCGCGTCTACCGAGCACTCTTTAATGCCTTGGAGGCCCGGCTGCCGCGCATTCGGCTGGCTGTTTCGCTTCGGCAGCGCGCTTTCGGCGATGGTCCAATGAGAGTTTGGAATCTCCTCTCGCCGTCGCCAGACGCGCTATATACAAAAGGCCGATTTTTTTGGGGTGCCATTGATGATCTGAAATGCGCTTTTGCTCAGCTCGACCCAGAATTCACTCAATTCCTCGACACCGCTGCACATTCTGGTTGGATTGACGCACATGGTCAGTCGATGAAAACCGGCGGCACTTGGTGCGATGATCTGCCGGCTCTCGACGCCGTCAGGATTCTTGCAAACTATCTTCCCACGCTCTCGGGTGAAGCGGCATTGTCACACCTCCTTGGCGCGGCCTGGCATATGCAGGTGCTTCACCAGGCCCCCGCTCCTGCGCGAGTGCCGATGCTTGCAATGACGGAACTCGCCGGAAACTTCTGTGAAACCGTTCTTTCCCGGTCGCTGCTGCGTGCCGCGGAGAATACGCCGGAGGAAAAACTTCACCGCTGGCAGATGCTCAAACGTCTCACCAACTGCCTGCTCACGATCCCTGCGCGCCACCGTCTTTTGAAGCACATTCTCCTTGAACGTCAGAAAGGTCTGCTGTCGCTCGAAACGGTAAACAAACTGTCCGTCGAGTCATGGCGTCACTATTTTGGGGACGCTTCAGTGGGCGAAGACCGCTATGTCTGGGCCTATAAAACGCACTTCTATCGCACGCAGCCCGTCTTCTACGATTGGCAATACACCTTTGGTTTTCTGCTCTCACAAGTGCTGGCTGATCAGTTCGAGCTGCACGGATCCAGCGCCTCCGGAGCCAACCTCAAATCAGTATGGATTGACAGCGCCACGCTTCCAGCCAACGACTTTGCGGCGAAACATTTGCACGCTGACCTCGCCAGTCAGGCTTTCTGGCTCAGAGCAGTAGACCGTGCGCTTCTGCCTGTCAAGCGGCTTGAAAACAAGCCGGATTATTTCTCTTCATAGACGGTCACCCGTCCTGCAGGAGAGGAAACCAACGCCGGCGGGGAGATTGCTGTTATTGGCTTCTCGAGTGAGTAACACATTGAATGAATGGCGGTCCTCGATTCTGCGGATGAATAGTCTAGGCAATACTCTTGCGTAATTCGACGATTCCAAACACCTTGCAAATCGCTATTAAGGCTCTCCAGGATGTCCCAAGCCCTCAGCAGGATAACGAAAGAGGTATTTTCAGTCGATTAGCTTCCAAGTTCTCTAAAGTTAAATTCACATCAAAACAGCTAGACCATGCTTGTCTAATACATTCATTAAAACGATAACCGATGGAATTATTGGATTTTTCCCGCATTCCCATTTTGAAATAGTGGAAACTGATGTACCCAGGAGCTGCCCCAGCGCCGCCTGAGATAAATTTAATTTTCGGCGAATTTGAGCAAACTTAGGCCCATCCATTTCTGTTGACACTGCGACCAACGGAAATCGCGCACTAACACGTTCATATTCTTTTTTATCAATCAATTTCTGTGAATAGAGAATTTCATTAAGATCATTAATACTTTCACTCAACGCATCTGATATTTTGACAGTCATCTTAATTTCCTTGATTTGACGAATATTCATCTAAAATCTGGACTAAAGAACCCTTTGCAATCAATTTTTGATTGCCGCATCTTCTAGCTCTAAAAGAAGTGCAGTTTGCTGTTTCAAACATCGCAATTGATCACTAGGAATATTGGCAAGATCACTCTTTACCCAAATTGCAAGAATAAACTATCGCCCATTGAAACAACTAGCAATAATTGTTCGCAAACCGCCCGATTTACCTCGTTCTTCAATAGGGATCCATTTTTTAAATGAATTTGAACCTAAATCAGCATCTGTCAACCCTGCTGCAATTTCGGCACAGGCTGCTGCCATCATTTCATCCGAGCAATGAAGTTTACGCATTGCCCTCGCAACTCCTTTTAAAGCCAAAATTGCCATCAACCATCACCATATGATGAAGAGATATAGTATGCAATACTATAGCATGAAAGCCTATCTATTACGTACTTCACTATCACGATCCCGCAGAACTGCTTGGAAGATAACCTGACTACCCACAACTTCACGCATTCGATCTAAAGAAAACCCCCGAACCCGAAGATCCGAGGGCGAAAGCGATGCCGCATCTTTCCAATGCGGCATGGCAGAGATTGATTATTGAAACTCGAGCGGCTTAGAAGCGATAGCTCATGCCGACCGAATAACGGTAGTCTTCCTGATATTCCGAACCGTTCGCGCGTTCAAGCGTGCCGTAGAAATTGAAGTTCTTCGACGTGTTGAACTGAGCGCCGATACCGTAGGAAACCCAAGTTCCGCCGATGTCAACGCTGAGATCACGGGAGACGCTGCCAAGCGACGCCGTGTAGTCTGCATCACCCAGGAAATCGTGATTGACGGATGCATGAGCGTAGACCGTACCGGCACCATCAGCGAAGGACGCACCGATACGAGCACCGAGACGACCAACCAGCGTCTGGAAGTCATCCTGCTCAACTCTCACGTCATTGGCGCCGGTAAAATCATCACCCTTTACGAAACCGTAAGCGAGTTCGGCCTGAGGTTCAACATAGAACGTGTCGTTGAGCTTCCAGTGGTAGCCCACTTCAGCAGAAAGTCCGAACGTCGTGTTGTTGTAGGACCCCTTAAATTCGCTCGCATCGCTGTAGGCAGTGATATCCGTTGAGAGACGGCCAATACGACCCACAAAGTCAACGTACGCTCCACAGTCAAAGAACCCGGAAAGGTACGCCGCGAGCGAATAGCCGTCAGAATCAGCGGAACCGTTCGAGAATTTGCCTTCACCGTCCGTGTAGCTGAAAGCGCCGCCCACAAGCCAGGTGTTGTTGATGCGGTAGTCACCGCCCGCCTGAATCGAATTGGCTTTGAAGTCAATCGACACATTGTCGTCGTAGGAGCTGTCGTAGCCGTAGACGCGGGCCCATGCACCAATCGTCGTCGAGGAATCACGAACGTCGCCAAGGCGCTGGCTGATGTGGTTCACTTCGTTGCGCCACTGGACAAGCGTCATAGCGTTGTAGTTGCCGAATGCATCCAAGGACTGGTTCGTAGAGATCGTAGTGATCGTACCGTCCGCATCAGCAACCCAAGTATCTGAGAGTGCACCGGATTGCCCTTTGAGGGTGTGAGACCCGTTGGTGCCGTCTGTGACGGCCGTGGCATCTGCCAGAGCTGCTGCGGCTGCAGCGGCCGTGACGTACTGATCGTTGAGGCCGGATGAGGCAACCACCTGCAAGTCTTTGACATTGTTTTCGTCGATTTTGACAGCGGTTGAACCCTCCGCGATCTCATCAACGACGATCGCGCTGTTGGAACCTTTCAAAACGGCGTTTGTGAAGGTCGAATCGTTGAGAAGGTTGAAGGTCGTATCAGTGAGGTTCATCACACCCGTAGAAGAAACATCCCCGTCGGCATTAACCGTTGAGTTGGTGAAGGCCAAGGCGGAAGTTTCAGCAGTGACGGAGACTGCGTTGCCCTGATTGGACGTGATATTTACAACGCTTGAAGTCTTGCCGTTGCCAAAAGCGATACTGGTGTTCTGCTCCGACACATTAATGGTCGAAACCCCTGCATTGGTGCTTGCTAAGTTCACTTCAGGCGCATCAAAGGCGACGGAATTGCTGCCCTCAGTAGCATCCCCATCCATAATCAAGGATGATCCAGCCGTCGTGATATTAATCGACTTCCCGGCAGAAAATGAAGATTTCAGCGAGGACTCACCCAATGTAACTTTAGACTGCACACCCAATCCACCGCTGATATTCAATTCTTCGCCAGCCGTTACTGTCATGCTGGCGTTGCCTGCATCGCCCTTCCACTCGTCATTCGGCTTCATATTTTGATTAAACAACTGTACAGCTGCCCTATCAGGTGCTCCGGTTGCCAAAGTCACATTCTTGGCCGCATTGATAATCACCGTCGTGGTAAGACCTTTCAGGTCCTTGTTAAGCAAACCAGCATTGATCGCGCCCCTATCGTTCGACTTGATAGTCACGCTACCTTCAGTCGAGGTGATATTGGCCAGAGCGGAATTGTTAGAATACGCCTGGGTCATGACAACAGCACCACTCTCACCCTCACCCGCCAGAACAACATCATTGACCGCTTGAATATTGATTGTTCCGCCGATGGCATGAATAAGATTGGGCCTGCCAGCGTCCACCGCCTTCTGTGAGAGCCTGATCTCATTCGCAGAAATATTCAGCGTACTGCCATTCTCAGCCTTCCAGGAACCGTTGTTACCCGGAGCATTATGGAGTATGTTGATGACATTAAAACCCGTGATGCTGTGCGCTTTCCCATCATTCACCAAGGCGACCCTTTCGTTCGTATCGGAGACTGTTTCAGTCCAATCGATACCATGACCCACCTTGTCCACCTGATCGTTCAGGTATTTCGGGGTTCCCGCGACAGCGGTATTCCCCCCCCCCCATCACTATGATCGAAGCCAGAGCAAGAGCCAGAGTACTCTTCTGCATGTTTATTGTCCCTTTGAAGATAAAACGAATTCGGGTCGACGAAACGTCCGCACGTTTTCGCTCGTACAGTATTTTCTTTAAATCTCGAACCTCTTGCAACTCTACGCATTCCATCGGCTTTCAGCAATAAATAAACACATGTTTTCATATAAAAACTAACTACCGTATCTGATTACATCAATGAAAACAAACATATGTGACCCTGAATCATCCCTCTTCCGATCACTTTGTTGCTGTTTTAACACTGTCGTTTACTTTCGCGATCCTAATAAAACAGCACTGATTCTGTTCTAAATAGCGATATCAGCATCCTGGAATCGCTTGATATCCGAGCATCTTTGGCAGTTCTGAAACATCAGCGCTTTTGAATGTCCGACATGATCAGATGACCATCATTCACGAAGATTTCAGAGAAAACAACGGGTTCTGTATGCACTGACTTCAACATGTTGAAAGCCCAGTCGTCTAGGCCAAACTGATTGTCCTTGTGGACCCAATATCGTTGATGTTGAAGCCTGCCGTGAAACCGTCGGTGAAGAGACGCGTGAAGCTCAGACCAAAGTGCGGAACAATGTTGACCTGACGGGCTTTGGTGAGCACTTCTCCGCGCACGCCGAGCGTGAAAGCATTTACGTTTTCTGAGAAGTCACCGAAGAGGTATCAATTGAATAGATGATTTAGATATTCGTTAGAGTGGAGACGGTGAAATATTCAATAGAAGTATCGCAATCATAATGCTGTCTATATACATTCAAACACCTGATTAAGCATGATTCCCAGACCTAACCCAAGAAATACGGAAATACGTTCAACACTCATCTACTGTCCGAGCTAGTAAATGCTGCGATATGTCGGCTCGAGCCGTAATGTGGGGCTTATTCATCTATGCACATCTAATTAATCCATGAATAAAACTTTAAATAGCGCACCAAAGTCAGCTGAAGCTATGAAAGCCAATCTTGGGAATCTGTCGGACCGAGTCGAAGTGCAAAAAGCGAGTTGCTTTTATTTTCCGAAATGACAATTAGAATGTGTTGATACTAACGTTACGTTATTGTGACTTGTGTTTGATTCTGTTCGATCTGCCTAGAGGGTTCAATTCTTGTGTCACGATCACAAAAAAAAATGTAGACAGAGATCAGACATCCGAGATCGACCCGCATCCATAGAGAATCACCATTTCGACCATGCAGTATCGATGCAGTCATCATGGCGATTACAGATAATACTGTAATCGGTACAATAACCAATGTCAGAACTATCTGAAGAAATAACGCGGATAGTACAGGAGGTCTTTAACCATGAGCCAATCATGGCTTCAGTACCATATTTGATACTGTCTCTTGAATAGGCTACCAGAACAGAAGTATGTGAAGTTCGGAAGCAGTAACTCTGCTGTATTTTCTCCGTTTTATCGTTATCATGATGTATTATTCTAAATATTTATAGTCTACATTGCACGAGAATATCTCTTGGCATCTTTTATCTTCATGCAAGGTGGATGAGGTCACATCATTAACGTTGTAAGGAGCACAGGGCGACATATTCTTCTTGAAAACATCATATAATTACTGAAGTATTGATGTTGAATTTACCAACTTCTCATGGCGTCGAAAATGGAAATTAACATAACTGATGATTTTAATCTTCAGACAATAGCTAATAGTGGTCAAGTTTTCCGAGTGAAAAAAAATTGATAATAATATTTATAGGTTTATCATTAGAAACCATATCTTATATATCAATAAACAGAGTTCAGGAAGATATAATGTCAGTTGCTCGAACGATGAATGGTATTCCATTTGGGAGCCATATTTTGACTTGAACCGAAATTATAAATCATTGAGAGAATCCCTTTCTTCAAAAGATGGTATTTTGCATCGCGCGTCCAATTGTGGTCAAGGCATACGGATACTAAAGCAGGATCCCTGGGAAACTCTTATCTCTTTCATTCTTTCACAACGTAAGTCCATTAAGGCAATAAAAACATCATTAGAATCTTTAGCATCAAAGTTTGGGAAACCTATAATTACACCATATGAAACGATCCATTTGTTCCCATCTGCTATCGAAATTTCCAAGGCATCTCCAAAAGAACTTGAAGAATGCAAGTTAGGGTACCGATTACCATATATTCAAGATGCTGCCAACAAGGTAATGTCCGGTGAAGTCAATCTTAAATTTATTGAAAAATACTCTGATATTAACCTCGTAAATACTTTAATGCAGATTAAAGGTGTAGGATGTAAGATTGCCAATTGTGTCGGATTATTTTCATACGGAAGAACTGGCCTAATCCCGACTGATACCTGGATTAAAAAGGTTATCGATAAATACTATGGAGGGAATAATCCTCTTACATCGTACGGAGCAAATGCCGGAATAATGCAACAATATATTTTTTATTATGCACAAAATCATAAAAAAGAATTCCTCAAGTGTCGAATAAAGTAATTTGCTTCCATAATGATCTATAAGAAATCAAATATCTATAAACACAAATTATTAACTAAAGTTCATTAGAAGGTCGCCCCAATCTGAACTGGCATTGGAATTTTGGACAGATTGAAAAAGTAAATTTTAAATGCGTTTTAACCTGTTCAATTCCAGTTGACAGCATCGGCGGGGCGATTGCGAATTAAATCGCTTTTGTGCAATATGCAACACCTCAGCGTGTCCAGCCGTTACATGTCACTGAACAGACTGAGTACGAGATACTCGCGTCAAGTCTCCAGAAAGGGGGCCATAAAACCGCACTGACGTTGGGTCGTCGATTACTGAGCACGGGAGCTCGTTGTTGTAGAACTCGACCTTGAACGTGCCTTCAGATTTATTTCGTGGATTGATCCTTGTGCTTTTGAGCCTCCTGATTCTCTTTGCGGCACACGTATACATAGAGAATCATGAGAATAATCCCAAATAACGACCCAGCAATCCAGCAATAAGCGGTTTGTCCGTCAATCAAAGCAGTTTCTCCAAAGTCATGCAGCGAGTGACAATCCTTAAAGCAGAACCGCCAAACAAAAACGAAATTATTACGAGACTGGCAAAGATGATAGATGACGTATGGGATCGTGATCAGAAAAACTGCCGACTGCAACAGGCCTGCAATTCTCAAAAAACTTATCACATCGGCGGCAAGGCGTGATGAACCGCGACTGAACGTTAAGTTATCCCATTTGCCATGAAGCTTCACACTGATCGAACCAACCAATGGGATGTTCGATACATGGCATAACCCCGTAGACACGAAGCAAGGTGGCATGCATGCCGCCTGCCCATCCATACCTACCGCGGCCGGGCAAGGAATTCATGGCGTAAGCCGTGGATGGAGCCTCTGCAAAGGGTGGAAAAAAACGACAAAGCCCGCTTGCGGGCGGGCTAAGTCAATGATGCAAGGAACGGTCATGACACACCAAACCCTTGCTTCGTGTTTGATCATACCACAGCACTTATCGATCGCGATTGACGGCGGCGTCCATCTGGATGGACTCTCGCTCGTTATCGTGATAGTGCTGTGGATTATGATCCGCAAGAAGCCTTAAGGCACTAGGGTCGTCCCTTCGGGACGGCCCCTCTTGCGTCACACCCGAATATAGCTCGTCATCAAAACCACATATTTTCAGGCAATCGCGCTTAATCTTTCTCTGCCCTTTTCAGCGACGTCGGCTAAACAAGTACGGCAAACTCATACAGTTTTGTGTCAGCATGTTGATTCTCTAACTATCAGCGGAACCCCAATGCGTCATGCTGACGCCGCGCAGATCCCGGTCACTCGTCCAACTAATGATGAAGACCGTTTCGCAGAAACGTCCAAAAAATTAGAAGATCAAAGCAACGAGTTTTGCCC
Organism: Sutterella wadsworthensis; assembly: GCF_003315195.1. Classification (GTDB taxonomy): domain Bacteria; phylum Pseudomonadota; class Gammaproteobacteria; order Burkholderiales; family Burkholderiaceae_F; genus Sutterella; species Sutterella wadsworthensis. The sequence goes on from NZ_QNRV01000032.1 coordinate 25,092, forward strand.
GAACCCATCGTGCCGATAATCAGCGCGTGACCTTCTGGATGTGACACGCTTCCTCCTCACGCTCCACTGCACCGTAAATCCAAGGCTACTGACGATTGTTCTGCGGCAGCTCTGCCGGCGAATAGTCACCGCTGGACTCCTCCTTTCCTTTGGGGTTTCCGCTGTCCGGGAGGAGCCGTTCTGCGGCTTGCTTAACGCCGCGTCGTGGTTAGATACCAAGCGATCACAAGGACCGCCGCCAGAACACCGTCAACATGAATGTCACCGGTGCACACGAGTATCGTGTGTGGCATAATCTCCCACGAGGACAGAGATGCTCCTAACATCACATATCTCCTCATGTTGGCAAGCCCGGTGTCGCAATCACCGGGCTTTGTCGTAATAACCTCTTGCGAGGACCTCAACGGCCGGAGCCGTTGTTCTTTGCTGAGAGCTGGTGGTTAAGCTCAAGAGCTCCGAACCAAAGAGGCAGAGACTGACTCGACAGATTTATCCTGTTTCGTGGTTCCAAAATTATACAGAAAAGCGATTCATTGTTTACTATCGTTTTTTCTTTTTCCTAGGCTTCAACATTGAATGCTTGCTGGAACTCATCAATTATCTAATTGATGTGTAAAGAGTATTTGAGATTTTTTGCTTGCAAGTAAATGCCTTCTGAGCAAACGTTCCTGCAGATCCATTACCGTCGCATTCACCAATTCATCTGCGGCCTGCTGAATTCAGTTTCTTCTGCGCCAATGCCGAACCGTTGGACAGATGATTCCCAGAGTCTTCCGTTCCGAGATGGATCCTTCAAATCATACAAAAATCACTAATAGCGAAGCTTGGTCACTGAGCCTGATGACGCGTATGGCATGTCGACGCAACAAAACAGCTGCTCACGCTCACCGCCTCGTCCAACAATTCTTTAATGAAGGCCATTATGGAGCCTCGTTATCTGAAAGCTAATAAACTCAAAGATCGCATTGCTTAGAAAACAAAAGCTATCCAGAAAAAATCCGATATCTCTTTACCCTGTTAGGTTTGCCCTTACCTACACACCTGAACTACGGGTTACCTGCTCTACATTTCGAATCGCCGCGGTGGTTCAGAAAGCTGGAGCAATTCAAAACAGCGCCGACGCGAGGCAGGAATA
>NZ_QNRV01000033.1 GCF_003315195.1 Sutterella wadsworthensis
AAAATTGCAGGAATTTCAGAATGAGCTAAATAACATTCAAGGCTGATTTGATGAGCCTCAACCCCTTAAAGATCTAGTACTCCGGGAGTTTGGGTTACAAGTGCGGATGGGTTATTAAGTAAATAAAGGAGGTGCCTACTTGTTTAAACAGCGGGCCGCCTCCTTTTCTAATGTAAACGCATTAGAGAGAGGTAAATAGACCCAGCATTGACCAATAAGGAACACCGACTAGTGCGAAGATTATGTAACTAAGAAGCGTAAAGAACAAACCTATGAGCCACCAAGTCTTAACGCTGACATACCCGCCGCCGAACAGAACGGGGCCGGCAGCATTCGCGTAGTGCGTCAGGATGGCGCCCATAACGCCGCACATTAGAAAGACGAGGAACATGTCCCAGGCAGGCAGACCGGCTGCCAAGCCGATAGTGAACTGCACCGGAAGCACAGAGGCCATATACGCCCCGCAGGACACAAAGAGATATCGGCAGACGGATCCGGCAGCGACCAAAGTGAAGAGCAGTGCGACGTGGCTGAAGGATGAAAAGTCCACATAGAGCTGAAGCTGTTCTGCCATCCATTTAAAGAAGCCGAATTGGTTCATGGCGCCGGCCAGCCCCAGAATGCCGCCGTACCACATCAAGGTCGTCCAAACTTGGCTGTTTTTGGCAATATCCTTCCACTTGAGGACATTGGTCATCAGGCAGACGGCGATGAAGCCCAGAACCACGGCAGTGGAGTTGATTTTCGTATAAGAAGAGGTGGCCCAACCGATAATGGCAAGGACGAATAGGCAGAGAAGAATTTTTTCTTTGCTGCTCATGGGGCCGATGGCCGCAAGGCCTTCCCTGGCAATTCGCACATTATCGATCTTGGTCAGAGTGGGCCGGTAGATCAGATACATGACGTATGGCGCGATCAGCAGCACGATGCCCGCGGGCAGAATAAATGCAGTCGTCCACTGGAGCCAAGTGATGTGCAGTCCCAGCATTTGATCAGCCAGCGCCCAAGCGACGGTATTGGCGGCATATCCCGTTAGGAAGGTGATGCCGGTACACATAGTCACCACATAAAGCAGAACCGAAATGTAGGCGCCAAAGCCCCGGGGATTTTTGTCTGGATACGAACCCAAAGATTCCGCGACGCTGAGGAAGATGGGATAGATGATGCCGCCGGTGCGCGCCGCATTGGACGGCGTTACCGGAGCGATGATGAAATCGGCAAAGGCTGCCGCATACCCGAGCCCCAAAGTCGAACGTCCGAAGATGCGGATCATCCAGAAGGAAATGCGCTTGCCGAGGTTGGTATCTCGGAAGGCCTGGGCGATGATATAGGCGCCGACAACGAGCCACGTCATCGTCAGTGCGAAGCCGGAAAGCGCCACGGTATGGCCGCGCATTATGACGGCATAAAGGCCCAGGAAAATAGCGAGCGCGGTGGCTTCACCGACAGGGCGAAGCATGACCATCAAAATAGCGCCGGCATAGAACGGGAATAATCCCCAGGCCTTGGGGTCCATGCCTTCCGGAGGGTCTAAAAAGAGCAGTAATAGAGGCAAAAACCCTATTAGCATCTTTATTAATTTATCTTTTTCCATTATTGATTCTCCTTGGTGGTTTTTGTTTGGCGCCCCTCGGGGTAGGGCGTTTAATTAATACTTTCTCGTAAAGGAAGTATTTATTTTTTCGAAGATTAAGCAGGGTTTATCTAAATCCTCGAAATGTTTGCAAAGCTCAATAATTTCGTCCTGTACGGCGGCCGGAATAATGCCGTCAGTCATGGCTTGGAATTTAAGCGCGACGCCGTCCCAGGAAAGCGTGTTTTCCGGGTCTCCCGTCGGATTCCAGATCTGGGCATGGAGTTCCTGTCCGTCGTCGGTGACGGCTTCAATGCGGCAGGGCCAATTGCGAGGCACGCAGGCATTGATTTCGGTGTCTTCGACCACTTCTATGCGACGCTCAAGAGCCTTTACATCGGCCTCATTCACGGATTGATCCGAGAAGGACGTTTCCGTAGGCACGCCTCTTAAGAGCGTGGAGGCGACGCAGTACGCCAGGCTGAATTTGGCTTGACGGCCGGTCGCCGGCGAACGGGTGCCCGCCACGGTGTTGGCCGTTGTGTAGGTCAGCAGACGAATGGTCTTTAAGCCGCGGCCTGCGGCTTGCCGGCGAATATCGAGTGCAGCGTCAATCGCAGAATGGGTGTGCCGGCAGCACGGATAGGGCTTGAAGGAAATGAGCCCGGCACGCCATTTTTCGCCGAAGTCCTTGAAGAGGTCATAGCACACTTCCTGACGGGCATAACCGGCAAAGAACCCCTGTTTGCCTTCCAGAATGTGGGTTGCACCGCTAAAGCCGTTTTTGGCAAGCATGGCAACCAGGATGCCGTTGCCGGCAGCCGCTCCTGTATGCAGGAATTTGCTCATGCCGCCGTCGGGCAGGAACTGCCACAAGCCCGCCGACATTGTGCCGGCGTTGCCTAATGCCCAGTTGAGCTGAATGGCATCGAGATCGAGCAGTTTGCCGGCAGCCATCGCTGCGCCGAACACGCCTGTAGTCGCTGTCGTATGAAAGATTTTGTAGTGAGCAGGCGTGATGGCGGCACCGATGCGGAGCATGATTTCAAAACCGCATACGGCTGCGAGCAGTACGTCTTTACCCTGTTTGCCGGCGAATTCAGCTGCAGCAAAGGCGGCGGCTAAATTCGGGGTAGCGGGATGGCTGATGCTGTCACGGTCAACATCGTCCATTTCCAGAATATGGCCGAAGTAAGCGTTTGACATGGCGGCAAGCACAACGTTTCGGCGGCCGCAATCGATGGATGTCGCTTGAGAATTGCCGCCGAGCACGTCAGCTACGGCTTTGATCGGTTGGGAAGAGCGATCTGCAGCACCGCCGACAGCGCAGCCGATCCAATCCAGGGTGTCGCGCTTCATGGTGTCAATGACAGCTGCTGGAATATCCGCATACTGAAGGTCTGCAACAAAATCTGCGCAAGCTTTGGAGGGGGACCAGGTTTGATTAGTCATAGCAATCCTCAAAAAAAGAGGGGGAAAAACACGACAAAGCGACTTTTCCCCCTTCACTCATCATCAACTACGAAGGATGAATTTCATCAATTCGGAAAGACTACTTGGTCGCTAGGATTTCTTTTTCGACCTTCTGTGCGTAGTCACGTACCTTGTCATAGCGGCTGTTGCCGTGCGAGTCCATGGTGACGAGGAACGGTCCGAAATGCTTTGCCTGAAGCGGCCACATGGCCTCCGGCATGCCGTGCTCAAACCAGTGAGGTTCTTTCGTGCCGACAATGCCTGCTGCCAGGACAACTGCACAGCCCGGACAGGCCTGAACGTAAACCTGCTTATATTTCTGCAGCGCAGCCTTGGTACCATCGCCCATGCCGCCCTTGCCGATGATGACCTTGACGCCTTGCTGGCCCACAAAGTCGGCATGCGGTTCCATACGAATAGAGGTCGTCGGTCCAATGACGCTCAGGTACCACTTCCCCTGAGCATCCTTTTTCATGACTGGACCGGCATGAAAAAGCGCACCGCCGCGAAGGTCTTCGGGGAAAGGCTTGCCGGCGTCGGCGAGCTCGCGAAGCTTCAGGTGAGCAATGTCTCGAGCAGTGCAGACCTGCCCATTCAAATAAATAATGTCGCCGACTTGGAGTTTTTCAACTGTTGCATCATCAAGGGGCAGCGTCAGTTCGTATACGGCCATTGTTATTCTCCTGCTTGAAAGAGCTGTTCAGTGCGGCCGTCGGGGTAGAAACGGATACCGAAGCGACGAGCAACCCAGCAATGGAAGTTGATGACAACCGGGCAAATGGCGGTGTGGGTGGCAGCCCAGCCAATCTTCACCGCCAGAGCGGTTGTATCGCCGCCGATACCAGCGGGACCGTTCTGGAGCTTGTTGATGTCTGCGAGGAGTTCCTGTTCAAGTTCATCAAAGAGCGGATCAGGGTTGTGATCGAGCCAGTTGCGGGTCGAAATGGCTTCACGAGAGAGCTTTGCCGCCACGTCCATTTGTCCGCCCAGGCCAATGCCGATTGAGAACGGCGGGCAGGGATAGCCGCGAGCCCCCATGAATCCGTTGGAGCCGCAGATCGTGTCGAGCACCAATTGCTTGAGACCCTTGTAGTTCTTGCCCAGGGTGGCTGGGGTCAAAATCTTGGCAACGTTCGGGAGCTCAGCACCGCAGCCCTTCGCGCTGACGATGATTTCGCAGTAAGGCAGATCCTTCTCATAGCGCAGTTCGTAATTCGGAACGCCGCGTCCGGAAGAGTCGCCCGGATTGTGGCGGGTCAGCGGATGAACAATGGAAGGACGGATGTAGCCGGCTTTTGTAGCTTCAATGACCGACTGGGTAATGTTTCCCATCAAGTTCGTGAGGTTAGGCTGCATCGCCTCACCCCAGCGAATCCAAACAGAAGGGAAACCGGGAGACTGGCAAACGGGTTTGTCCATTTGACCGGCGAGCTCAACATTCTTGAGCATTGTTTCCAAAAAGGTTTTTGCCTCAGGGTTGGTCTCTTTTGCCGCCGCGCGCTTCATCAAGTAGAGCACGTCGGGAGAAATGCTTGTGCAGCATTTATGCAGGAGGTCATAGACCTTCTCGTATGGAAGTTCAAGAGTCGCCATTGCAGGTCTCCATTTAGAAGAAATCGGTGGTTGAGAGTGCATGTCTCTGGGGTCTCAATCACCTATTAGTATACCAGTATATCACCCCCTCATTGAGAAAAAGCAAAATTCAATGATTGAATCCAAGAAAATGGAGTAAACAATTTAACTATATGAAATATCGTTAAATTAATGGGCTGTTTTAGGATGTTTATGTGCTTTACACAATTTGACATGCCTCATAACTTAGAAAGTTTGCATTTAACGGCAAGGATTGCGAAACGTGGGTTTGCCGCGCAGTTAACGGGTTTTAGAGAGGTTGAGTCCTTCTCGATGACTAAAAACAGTCACTAACTTGAAATGAGTAGATATAAACCCTAATAAATATATATTTGAACAACTTATTTGTTTAAATGAATTCATTTATTATTTGAGATGAAAGTTTAGATCTCTGCCCGATTTACATTCCGTTGCGTACCAATGTCAACAAACTTAAGACCATTGTGTAAATCTCTTCCGTGGGTGTAATCCCCATATCAAATATTCTTTTCTTTTACCCCGGAGGTACAAGGCACTACGCACAAAGGATTGCTAATTCATTATCATTGTCCGCGCTAAGTGAAGGCATTGCGGTCTCCGCCATCATCCGGTTCCATCTTTGGGACTGAGAGAGATTCCCTGTTGTCTTCATGAACCAATTTTCGATTGCCTCTTACAGGAAGAGAAAGGAGAACACCATGGATCAGTTCCGCATTGAGAAAGACTCGATGGGCGAAGTGAAGGTTCCGAACGAGAAGTACTGGGGCGCTCAGACCGAGCGCAGCTATGAGAACTTCAAAATCGGCATTGAAAAGATGCCGGTGCAGATCGTTCGCGCGTTTGCGCTCCTGAAGGGTGCTTGTGCCGAAGCCAACCGTGCTTTCGGCAAGTTAGACGACCGCCGTGCCGACGCCATCATTCAGGCGACGGACGAGGCCTTTGAGGGCAAGCTTGACGGCAATTTCCCTCTCGTCGTCTGGCAGACGGGCTCGGGCACGCAGTCGAACATGAATATGAACGAAGTGTTCGCCAACCGCGCCATCGAGATTCTCGGCGGCAATTTCCGTGACAAGAAGGATCTGCCCAAGGACCAGTTGGTGCATCCGAACGATCATGTGAATATGTCGCAGTCGTCGAATGACACTTTCCCGTCGGCCCTCTCGATCATGGCCGTTGTGGAGACCACCAACTACCTCCTGCCGCGTTTGGAAGAGCTCGAAAAGGCGCTCTACGCCAAGAGCGAAGAATTCAAGGATCTCATTAAGTCCGGCCGTACGCACCTGCAGGACGCTACGCCGCTGACGCTCGGTCAGGAATTCTCGGGTTACGCTTCGATGCTCACGCACAGCCGCGAAAATCTTGTTGCTGCGCTTGAACCCTGCCGTGAACTCGCTATCGGCGGTACGGCTGTCGGCACCGGCATCAATGCGCCCGAAGGCTTTGGCGCCAAGGTTGCGGAATGCCTCACGAAGAAGACGGGTCTTACCTTTAAGGATGCGCCCAACAAGTTCCACGCCCTCACGAGCCATGACGCAGTCTGCTTCCTTGAAGGCGCACTTGCGGGTCTTGCTGCTGACCTCATGAAGATCGCCAACGATATTCGCTGGCTCGCTTCCGGCCCCCGCTGCGGTCTCGGCGAAATCAATATCCCGGCAAATGAACCGGGTTCGTCCATCATGCCGGGCAAGGTCAACCCGACGCAGTGCGAAGCTGTAACGATGGTGGCCGTGCAGGTGATGGGCAATGCTGCAGCGATCAATTTCGCCGCAAGCCAGGGCAACTTTGAACTTAACGTCTTCAAGCCGGTTATTGCCTACAACCTCATCCAGTCGATCCGCAACCTCGCGGACGTCATGAAGTCGTTTGAGGTCCACTGCGTCGTCGGCATCACGGCCAACGAACAGCGTCTGCATGACTTGATGACCCGTTCGCTCATGCTCGTGACGGCGCTTTCGCCGCTCGTGGGCTACGACAATGCTGCGAAGATCGCCAAGTACGCTCATGCTCACGACATGAGCCTGAAGGAAGCGGCGCTTGACCTCAAGCTCTGCACGGCTGAGCAGTTTGATCAGTACGTTGATCCGTCGAAGATGATTCATCCGACGCCGGTCTGCTGCAAGAAGTGCTGCAACAAGTAAGGTGCTTCTTTGATGTGAGGATGGTCTTTTGCGGCTGACGTCCTAAAAGATCATTCAACACACAAAGCAAACCGAACTCCCGGAAAACTATCTGCTGTAAGAGCAGGTAGTTTTCGGGAGTTTTTATTGTCTTCAATAAATGAAAAGCATAATAAACTTTTGCCGCAGTTTGAAAAGGCTTCCGTTTTATTGTCATTTTTCACAGTTCGTCTGCAGGAATTTTGTCAGTATCAATTTTTTGTAAATGGATATAAGAAAGACCTCGATACGCCAAAGAGGAGTATCGAGGTCTGAAAAGATGGATAGAGCCATCTTTGGATTATTTTCCGATGAAGAAAATAACCCAATCACAACTTCGCTCGGATATGAAGCTGTGTTTTTAGTTTGATGTATTCAGGAGAATGTATTAAAGAACAGGTCCTTCCATATAAAGCTCAAGCTGTTCCGCATAATTGAGCGTTTCCATCTTAGTCATGGTGCCCGAAGCAATGGCTGAAAGATGTTCAAGAAGCTTTGTTCCCATTTCAGGTATTGATGCTCCTTCAGTCATAATGGACGAGGCATCAAAATCGAAATTATCTGGAGCACGGCTATAAGCAACAGCATTGCCCGTCAGATAAAGGAAAGGGGAGACCACCGTTGGATTAATGGAAGGCATCATTGGGTGCTGAGCAATCTTTCCGCCGCCCATCTGATAGAGCATGATGGTTGCACCGCAGGCCGTCAGACACAGCGGCAGAGACAAGGACGACATCCAGGAGTCGACGAAATAGAGGCCGGATCCCTTTGGCATCTCAGCGTACTTCAGGACATCTTGAATGGGAGATGTGCCGCTTTTTGCAATGGCCCCCAAAGATTTTTCTTCTAGACTGGAAATGCCGGCTGCAATATTGGCAGGTATGGGGTTGATTTTGCGAATATCTTCGCCGGTCGCTTTAGCTTTATCTTCCCAATGTCTAGCGGCAGAAAGAATTTTTTTAGCTACGCTTTCATTCACTGCCCGTTTGGCTACGAGGTCTTCCGCACCGATAATTTCCGTTGTTTCTGAGAAGAATGCAGTGCCGCCAGCTCGAATCAGCTGATCAAAAGCAGCGCCGACACAAGGATTGCCGGCAATGCCTGAGGTGGCATCGGAGGTGCCGCACTTGACGCCGAGGGTGAGGGCGCTTAATGGGCAGTTTTCACGCCGGAAGTCAGAAACTTCGAGCAGAACCTCGCGTGTCAAGCGAAGCGTTTCGCCCAGCATGTTGTAAGAGCCGCCAACATTGGTGAGGTAAACGATTCGGAGTGGCTTGCCGGTTTTTCGGGCTTCTTCTTCAAAACGCTCCGCACACATGTTTTTGTAGGCAGAACCCGCGCCGGACTTAACCGCCAGCAGGACGATACCGCCTACGTTGGCATTATTCATTAAGCCGATCAGTGTGCGTGCAATGACTTCACGGTCAACTTCTGTGCGTCCGGTTTCAGCAGGAATCTCAAAATGACGAGTGTTTCGGGTCATGCGTTCAACATTGGAAGCTATGAAATTGAGCGAACGATTAACCGGCAGTAAAAGAACGTAGTTTCGCGCACCGGCTTTTCCATTCGGCCGCATGTATCCATAAAAATCCATATACCCTCCGTGGATTTATTGATTCAGATCGCCGCGTCCGCGGGTGCCTTCAATATTGTGTACGTGAACCAGTTCACCGGACTGGATATCGATGGAGGCTCTGCCGATGACATGAGCGTATTTGACAATATTCGTCCCGGCAGGAATGTTTCCTAACGCTGCTTTAAATCCGAAGGGTATTTCAGTTTTTGCGGTATCTTCACCAATTACTTTCCCATCCAGAATGATTTGGAAAGTATCGCCTTTCTTTAGATCCTGCAGTGCAGTGCCGACATTGTCATGCGGCGTTAATTTAAGAACTTTCACTCGTTTCTCCATCGGGTTCACTACCTGCTGCTGAAGGGATCTTCCAGCAACCAAGGTGGTATACCACCTAGTGTACGATCGCTGCTTTGCTGATACATCCGCAAAAGCACTGAGCTTTTGGTGTATATGACAGCCGCAGCGTCGTTGACCTGAATCACTTGTGATCTATTGCAAAAGATCTGATCACCTTTTCAAATTGAGGATCGAGTGCTTCTAATGCGAAATTACGGTTATGGGTTTAATAGTGATCGCTGAAGCAAGCCATTGCACTGGGGCTTCAGCAATCCCCCATTTCTATTGCCCGCGAAAAACAAATGCCGGTTATCCAATCTCAGACAACCGGCATATATCCCGACCTTTTTTTGAGGTAGGTACGGCTAGCACTCAAAGCGCTTTCCGCGGTTAAGGCACTTTGAAGTCAAAGTTATGACACTGCGCGCAGTAATTCTCGCTGGGCTCGTGACCGACATGGCAATTTACACAGTCCAGATCAGCGTTGTAGTGCGGCGACGTGTGGGGGTTAGTGGGCTTCACGTTTTTGGTGGAAGCAACGAGCTTGTCCTTCGGGTGGCACTTGATGCAGGTGTCCGTCGTCGGCATTTCATCCTTGGTCGCATGACACGTCGTGCAGGGAAGCTTCAGGGTCTCGGTATGGTAATCAGCAAAGCCTTTGGCTGCCGCATCCCCTGCGAAAGGAAGTGCTGCAAGCGCGAAGGCAAGCGCAATAAGGGTCTTTTTCATATTTAAAAAAGAGCGGCGGGTTCATTGGCCCGCCGCTCTTAGCAAGGGGTGTTGAGGTGTGTCGGTTTATTGTCCGAAGAGGATGTTCCAATAGAGAAAACGGAACATCAATAACATCGCCTCAAATCCTGAGCGTCAAGCCGATTAGGCCTTTGCTGCCTGCTGACCGGCGATGCGGCCGTTCACGAGGCAGTCGAGAATGGCGCAGGAGCCGAGGCGCACAGCACCATGCACGCCGCCAGTAGCTTCACCGGCAGCAAAGAGGCCCGGAACCGGCTTACCGTCGACAACATCGATCACGCGGCACTGCAGGTCAGTAACCAGGCCGCCCATGCAGTGGTGAACCTTCGGGCTCATCTCAGCGGCGTACCACGGACCTTCAGCCAGCGGCGTCTGTTCGTTGTTGATGTAGCGGCCGAATGCGGGATCGCTCTTGGTCTCTACAGCGTTGTTGAATTCAGCAACCGTAGCCTTCAGCGTGTCGACAGGCATCTTGTAGTCGGCGGCAATTTCATCAAGGCTCTTATATTCCTTAATGATCTGCTGCTCGAGCAACTTCTGGAGCATGCCGGGACGAGCTTCCTCAAAGGCTTTGAGGTTGGGCTTCGTGCAGATAGCAACAGCGCTCTTGCCTTCACCCTTTAAAACCATAATCGCGTCAGCGCGAACCTTGCGGTTAGCCAGTTCGTTCACGAAACGCTTGCCGTCAGTGGCAACCCAGAGGCCGTATTCAGCAGCGCCGGACTGAGCAAACGTCCAGCCGATGCCCATCCCCTTTTCCTTCGGGTTGTTCCACGGAGTGCACTGAATCCAGTCGTTCTGAACCTGCGCACAGCCGATGCGGCTCGTTTCACGCCAGAGTTCTGACGTTGCGCCCGGCTGGTTCGTGCTGTCGAGCGCTGCCGTGAGCTTCGGATCCTGCATCGTACGGTATTCAACGTCGCGCGAGAAACCGCCGTAGCAAAGAATGACGGCCTTCTTGGCGCGGATGAACTTGGTCTTGCCCGTGCCGGTCTTCGGGAAACGATAGCCTTCGAGCACTTCAAGACCCAGAACACGACCCGTATCGTCACGCAGAACATGCTTTACATAAGTACGCGTACGGACTTTGACGCCGAGTTTTTCCAGTTTTTCGACTTCTTTCGAGACAATGCCCGAACCCGAACCGTTCTTCGTGAAGACGTAGCGCGGAACACTGTGGCCGCCTTCCTGACCGATGGCATCCGGGTTGTATTCGACACCGAGTTCATTGACCGTCCATTCGTAGTTCGAAAGGGCGTTGTCGGCAACGAGCTTCACCTTTTCAGGATTGTTGAGGTAGAGGCCGGCAGCGAGCATGTCGTGAGCCAGAAGTTCGGGCGAATCTTTAATGCCGTGTTTCTTTTGCTGCGGGCAGCCGGTTGCAGTCAAAATGCCGCCGTTAATGATGGAGTTGCCGCCTACCGTTGCCATCTTTTCAAGAACAACTACAGAAGCACCAGCCTTCTTGGCTTCAATAGCTGCAGCAAGGCCTGCAAAACCAGAACCAACAATGACGACATCAGCCGTTTCATCCCATTTTGCGGGAAGCTTGACGGCACCAGCAGCATGAGCGGCTTCAGTGCCGAAAAGCGCAACGGCGCCGGCCGCGACAGAACCACTGAGGAACGTACGGCGATTAAGTTCAACCATTTTCTTCTCCTTCAGGAGCATGTTTTTAGTCTCAGAAACATGCTCAGCAATTGAATGAGATCATCAGGCGTCTCGAAGATCTTTGTTCTTCAGATGCCCTCTGTTCACGAAACGCATTGTTCCTCCAAATACCTCCTAAGACATTTGCTTAAGAACGAAGATTGTGTTCGATTGATTGCAGCTTATTTTCAGCCGTCTTCTCAGCGCTAAACTCAATGGCATATGCCGTACGCTATCCGTCTGCCTTTGGTACTGAAGACCGTTGTTGTTCATTTGCTTTTACCAGCTGCTCTGGCGATATCGCTCGGAGCGGCGGGGGGCGTTGTGCACGCTGACGTCCTGCCGCCTCAAATGCAAGATGCGAGCGAGAGTGCCGCGGCTGCCGAAGCCGAGCTGACGCAAGGCGCAGGGGATAGGACACTGCATCCTGTTATCCGCTTAGGGGTGCTCACACATTCGCCGCCTTGGTATGACGGCTCTTTTGTTGATGAATCCGTGCGGTGGCTCGCTTGGAAGCTGCCCCAGTTTCGCTTTGCAACCGACTACTTGGGAACGGGCGATCTGATGCGCCGAATGGAGGCGAGAGAAATAGATTTGGCGGTTGCTCCTGCATCATTCTTTTTCTTTGCTCAGCGGCCGCTCATGAACCGTTTTGTGGCGAGCATTGTGTCGGATGCGGCGGTCGATGCGGAAGAGTCTGCTGCAGCGGCCGTCATTGTGCGCAGAGATCGAGAGGATCTTAAGACACTCGCAGATCTGAAGGGACGGAGTGTTTCGCTGGTGCGTGATGAAGTGAGTCCCGGGGAACTTGAGCTCAAGCGTGAAGTTGTCCGCATTGGCCTCGATCCGGATCATTTTTTCGGACAGGAGCTGCGGGAGCCGCGATTACGTATGCGGGCGGTAGTGACGGATGTCCTTTCCGGACGAACCGATGCCGGTATTCTGCGTGCCTGTTTTCTCGAAGAGCTCGAGCGCTCAGGGCTGCGAGGCGCCTATGGAGAGCTGCGGGTGCTCGATGAACGCAAAGACGACGGCCTGCATTGCCGGCATTCCACGCCTGCATATCCTGGATGGATGCTGGCTTCCACTGCTTCACTCAGTCAGGAAGCCGCGCGCGCGATAACTGCGGTGCTGCTCACCAAACCAGCTAATGCCTGGGGGCAGCATTGGACGGTGTCGCCCAATGTGGAGGCCTATGATGACCTCTTTCGCACGCTCCGGATCGGCCCTTACGCATATCTGCGTGAATGGACGTTGGCGCGCATTTGGTCTGAGTGGAAGGCCGCCATCATCATTGTCCTGATTTCCATCGCTGGCCTTTGCGTGCACGGCTTTGTGCTGGAGAAGCTCGTCGGGCTGCGCACGAGGGAACTCAAAGAAGCTTGGAAAAAACAGCAGGAGACGGAGTGCGAGGCGCGTGAAGCTTCGGCACGCTTAGAGTCACTGCAGCGTGCTGGAGCGGTTGGGCAGATTTCCTCCATTGTGGCGCATGAGATGAAGCAGCCTTTGGGGGTCATTCAGAATCTTTCAAGAGGGACGCTGCGTCTCATTGAAGATGAACCTGAAACGCTCGATGAAGTCGCGCAGGCAGTGGAGTCGATTAACGACGAAGCCGTGCGCGCGGCGCAGATTATTGATCGCGTACGCAGCTGGAGCCAAGGCAGAGTCAATCGACAGGTGCTTGAGGCGGACCAGGGGGTTAAAAGGGCGGTGCAGAGCTTCATGCTGACGAATAGAAGCCGGGGCATTTCGATCCGTACGGGCGTGCTTCAATCGGTAAAGGTCTGGATGGATCCGCTTGAACTCGAGCTCATTGTCGTGAATTTGCTCTCCAATGCAGCTGAAGCAGCACGCAAGTCTGATCACCCGACGGTAATGATTGACCTTCAAACTGCCCGTGAATCATTGCCCGGAGATGTCGCGGCGGTGGTCCTGACGATCACCGACAATGGTCCGGCACTTTCAGATCAAACGTTTGCAGCATTAGGATGTACTGCGCTCCAAACGACACGAGAGGGCGGTTTGGGGCTTGGTCTCATGATTGTCAGAACGCTTGCGGAAAATAATGTCGGCCGCCTGACGTTTGAGCGTCTTGCGCCCCACGGGCTTGCCGTGCATGTGACGCTGCCGGTTTGGATGCCTGAAATTAAAAAGGCTGACATTGATTTGAGGGAAAAGACAAGGGCGGCTGATGATTCAAAGGATCCCTCATCACACTCCGCACTTTGAGCACGCAAAAATACTTTTTAATGCAGCTCGCGAGGACGCTCAATGAATTTCGACAAAACCACCACCGCTGAAACCCCTTTAATTCGTATTGTTGACGATGAGGAGCGCATGCGGGAATCGCTCGCTTTCATGCTCAAGCATGAAGGGTTCGAATGCTGCGTCTATCCGACTGCCGAGTCCTTTCTCAAAGGGGATACGCCTTCTCGGCCGGGATGTCTGCTGCTCGATGTTCAGATGGACGGCATGACAGGGCTGGAACTGCAGGAAGAGATGATCCGGCGAGGCATTACGCTGCCGATTGTTTTTCTTTCTGCACACGGCGACCTTGATATGGCGGTGGATGCCATGCGCCGCGGGGCATGTGCGTTTATTCAAAAAACTGCCGATCGAGCGCGGCTGCTGCAGGCGATTGTCGATGCCATGGCTAAATCTCGTGGTGCCGTAGGCGATAGTACGCCCGGAGCGCTGGTTGCCGCGTGGAATACGCTTACTGATCGAGAAAAGGAAGTGGCAAAGCTGGTGGCTGAAGGACTTCTCAACCGAGAAGTGGGGGAACGCCTCGGCGGCATTGCTGTGAAGACGGTGCAGGTGCACCGAAGCGAAGCCTGCAGCAAGCTTGGCGTTAAAGGTGCTGCAGGGCTCGCTCAGGCTGTTCGGGCTGTTGAAATGGCTTTAAAGGTGAGGCAAACACCATGAAGAGCAAGCATGATGTCCGGGCTCAGCAGTCTCGTCGTCGTTTTTTGGCGGATACAGCGCTCGGTGCTGCCGGTCTAGGCCTGGGGGCCGCAGGTATGGAGTCTGCACAGGCTCGAACAAAGTGGGAGAAGATGATTAAGGGGCTTCAAATAGTCACTACCGATGTATTGATTGTCGGCTCCGGCGCAGCCGGAACAGCGGCTGCCATCGAAGCGCGCCGATCCGGCGCATCCGTTCTGGTCATTGAGAAAATGG
Source organism: Sutterella wadsworthensis (assembly GCF_003315195.1). Lineage (GTDB taxonomy): Bacteria > Pseudomonadota > Gammaproteobacteria > Burkholderiales > Burkholderiaceae_F > Sutterella > Sutterella wadsworthensis. The sequence continues at coordinate 14,306 of NZ_QNRV01000033.1, forward strand.
GCAGCTTGGGCGGAAGTTCCATCATTTCTCGCGGTGCTCTGGCCGTACCAAGGTCGCCCATGCAGCGAGCTATGGGGATTGATGACTCACCCGAGCACTTTGCGGATGATCTGATGTCATCAGCTTACTGCGGGCATCCGGGAAGAATTGAATGTTTGGCGCTGGAAGCACTGCCGACTTTTGAGTGGCTTACCAATGAAATCGGCGTTCGTTGGGTAATGGATGCCGTCGGTTCAGAAATCGAACAGTCTGTGCCGAGATCCGCCATTGTGGCGGGCGACGGTGCGGCGGCATTGATGATGCCGCTTTTGGACCGAGCACGGACATTGGATGCTGAGTTTGAGGTCAATGAAAAACTCCTGCATCTCATTACACGAGAAACTTATGACGGCGTTGCGGTGACGGGAGCCGTAGTGGAAAACACACGCACCGGTCTGCGCCGTTGCATCAATGTTCGCCGCGGCGTTGTGTTGGCGGCCGGCGGTTTTGCGGCCGATGCTCCTTTCCGGCAGCGTTATAACCAGCGTCTCTCTGAACATGTTGGTACCGCAACGCAGCCAGGGAGCACGAGCGAGGTGCTCCGAGAGGCAGCCCGCATCGGCGCTTGGCTGGTTCATTTGCAGTACATCACCTGCATTCCGGATGCCAATCCTGTAGAAAAAGGATGGGGAACAAGCTGGCAGTTCAGCCGCTGGTGCGCCGGGGCGCAGGGACTTTGGGTTGAGCGGCAGACGGGGCGTCGATTCGTCAATGAAATGTCGAGCACGGCGGAACGTACGAACGGCGTCTTTGACGTACTCAATGCCGATCGGGATGTTGTCGCTATCGCCGATGCCCGTGCCGTTCGGCATCCGGGATCCATGGTCTTTACCGCGTCCGATGTTGAACTCCTGGTTTCCCGCGGATTCGTACAGAAATATGAAACGCTTGCGCTTTTGGCTCAAGCCTGCGGCATCCCCTTATCCAATCTGAAGGTCGAAGTGGAACTCTACAATCGAGCGATAACGGCAGCTCGCGAAGGCCGAACTGCAGGCAGTTTCACAGACCGACTGGGACGTCCTATCGCTCCGGAGGCCGAACTCATGGAGGAGGGGCTTTGGTATTGTGCACCGCTTCTTGCGAAGGTTTTAATGTGCAGCGGCGGATTGGCAATTGATTTGAAATCCCGTGTGCTCTCCGTGGTGGATGATCGGCCTATTCCCGGGCTTTTCGCGGCTGGTGAAATTACGGGCGGTCTCAACGGCAAGGGCGATGCCGGCGCCTGCGGCCTGATGGACGCCATTGTTTTCGGAGGTATTGCCGGACGAGAGGCCGCACGGATTCCCAAAGATTATTCGGATTGGCGGGAGATGAATCCGCTGGTCTTTCATCAACTTATTGATATGGAAAGGTTATGGACATCGTCTGCCACATGATCACCTCGCTTGACGGCTGCATTTTGCTCGAGCGTTGGAGCAAACCTGCAGAACGCGTCGACTTCACTCAGGTTTATGAAGCAACGGCTAAGCGGCTTCAGGGGGACGGCTGGATAGTCGGACGCATCACGATGGCCGAATACGGTCAAGGCGTTGTGGAAGGGGAACCTGCCGGTATGCGGGGGAGAGGAGAAAGCGTGCCGCGTGCTTATGTGGGCGATCGTCAGGATCGGCCGCTCGCAGTGGTATTTGATCCCAAGGGACGTCTGCAGTTTTCAAAGAACGGCCTGCCGACCGGCGAACATGTGGTGGCTGTCCTCGATCCGAAAATCGATGAAGCACATCTTGCACGGCTGCGCCGTGCGGGTGTTTCGTACGTTTTCCAAGGAGACGGTGCGGAATGCACTGAACGCGAAAAACTTTCGGCAGCGCTTGCCGCGCTCGAAGAAACCTTTGGCGTGAAGCGGCTGCTTCTTGAGGGCGGCGGTGTCCTCAACGGCAGCTTTTTAGCCGCCGGTCTTATCAAAGAAATTTCGGTGCTGGTCTGCCCGACGGTGGACGGCCGTTCGGAGAGCGCAAAACTCTTTTCTTGGGCGGGCAGTGAAGAGCTCTCGCCAGCTGAGGGTGTCCGGCTGAAGCTTTTGGAAGCAGAACCGTTGGTGAACGGCGTCGTGTGGCTGCATTATCTCAATACGCTTGCGTGACGGACTGATGACCTAGCCAAACAGGCCGCAGTCCAGCTGAACCAGAACTGCGGCCGTTTTGTGAGGGCGCTTGCGCGTTCAGCGCAAAGCGTCAAAGGCTTGAAGGACTATTTGAGATCAGCCTCCAGGAAATTGAAGCCGCCGTCCTTGAGCGAATAAAAGCCCGTCAGGTTTGCAGAACGGGCAGAAATCCCCTGATCGACCACCAGGAACACCCATGGCGCGTCCTTCCAGATGAGTTCCTGAGCCTCATCATAGATTTTGGTCTTTTCGGCACGGTTCGTTGTCTTCAGCGCGGCCGTGAGCAGGCTGTCGAGCTTCGGATTGCTGTAATAGGCGTAGTTGGAATTGGCGGGCGGGAAGCTCGAGGTGGCAAGCAGGGGTCGAAGCACCCAATCGAGTTCTCCGGTAGATGCCGACCATCCCCAGCAGAACATCTGTGAGGTGCTCTTTTCGGGCCCCACAGACTGCACGAGCGTGACGCGCTGGCCGGCCTCAAGCGCACGAACCTGCAGCTTAACCCCAATGCGGGCATACTGCTGCTGCAGGAACTGGAGCATTTTTTGGTTGGCGCTCGAATTGCTTGCTGCCCAAAGAGTGGCGGTAAAGCCGTTGGGATAGCCTGCGGCGGTCAGAAGTTCTTTGGCTTTTTTGGGATCGTACGGCCATTCGCCAAACTGCTTGGCGAAGTCAATACCTTCCGGAGCAACGCCAGTTGCCGGGGCGGAGAAGCCCTTGTAGAGCACCTTTACCATGGCGTGCTTGTCAAGACCGTAGTTCAGTGCCTGACGAACGCGCAGGTCGTTGAAGGGCTTCTTGGTGTTGTTGAGATAGATCTGACGCTGCACGATCGAAGGTGCTGCATCCACGACGATATTAGGCGTTTCTTTCAAACGCTCAACATGCTCGGGCGGCACGACGTCGACAAACTGGGCTTCACCGGTGCGCAGCATGGCAACGCGCGTGGCATCTTCAAGTACTGGACGGAAACTGATGGAATCGAGCTTGGGCAGCCCCTTTTGCCAATAGTTGGGGTTCTTCTTCACGACCAAGTACTCGGCGGGATTGTATTTCTCGAGTACGTAGGGACCTGTGCCGCAGGGGTTAAAGGCCACTTCTTTTTTGGAAAGTGCGAGCGTCTTCGGACAAATCATGACACCCGACGGGTGAGCGAGCTGGTTGATGAAGGCCGAGAACGCTTCCTTCAGGTGAAATTTAACGGTTGCATCATCAACCACTTCCACCGACTCAATATTGCGGTAGAGCTGATAGCGGGTGAGGTGGTTTTCCGGATTGGTGACACGGTCAAAGTTCGCCTTAACCGCAGCCGCATTGAAGGGTTCTCCGTCAGAGAACTTAATGCCTTGCTTGAGTTTGATCGTGTATTCGAGACCGTCTTTGCTCACGTCGTAGCTTTCGGCGAGAACATTCACAAGCTTCATGTCTTTGTCAAATCCAAAGAGGCCTTCATAGAAGGACTTGGCTACGTTCTGCGACAGCGTATCACTCGCATCATAAGGATCGAGCGTGGTGAAGGCCGAGTAGACGGCAACTGTCAGATCTTTGGCGACAACGGCCTGAGCGGACAAAGCAGCTGCACCGACGAGCGCAAACGCGATGGCAGTATACTGTTTTCGATTCATAGATCTTCCTCTTTAGCTTTTATATGAATCTCGGACCGACGTACGGCCGTTGATATCAGTCTCACAATAGTTCGAAACAGACATTCAAGTATGAAAAAAATGCCCCGAACGCGAAATGCGTTCGGGGCAGGACAAGAGCTCTTGGGATTAAGACCTAGATTTATTCATGCTTGGTGGTTTCCACCTGCACGAGATGCTCTTGCGCGGTGTTGTCGACCGGAGCCTCCACTTTTCGGCCGGCCGCAGCCTGCGGTGCGTAGTCGACGGGCTTTACGAGCTCGGGGCGGGTGTGAACCTGCTCGAGCGGGCCTTCATCTTCTACGACGGCTGAAGCGGCTACGGCACGTCCCGGCTGGATAACCGGCACATAACCGGTGGCAGCTGAGGGCTCCTTGGTTTCTACCTGCTGCAGACCTGCGGCAGAGAGATTGGCCGCGAGCCCCTCACTGACGGCCGGCGTGTCCGCATCAACTTTCGCTTCATGAGCTTCGTAGGCTTGAGTCACTTCAACCGTTTCGACGGCCTCGGCAGGTTCGGCCGCTTCTATGGCTTCGATGACAGCCTTCGTCTCTTCGACCGGCTGCGTCGGCTGAACCTTGGTTTCCACCTGTTCCAGAATTTCGACCGGAACCTGCGGAAGCGCTTCCGCCCTCACGACTGGCACGGGGGCAGGCGTGACAACGGCAGGGACTTCAGCAGGAGCAGCTTTCGTCGGAACCTTCGTTTCGATCTGAACGAGCGTTTCTGCGGGCTCAATACTCGAAGCGGATGCTTCGGGCTGAACCTCGGTCTTCACTGTTTCTGCGCGAGGCTTGCGGCTGCGGCGGGGACGAGCGGGTTTCTTTTCCGGTGCGGCTTCATCCGCTGCGGGGACAGCATCTGCAAAGGCGCCGTGAACTGCTTCAGAAACAGCATTGGGCTTCGTTTCAATCTGCACGAGCGCTTCCGGAGCCGGCGTCCAGGTCGGCTGAGCAGCTTCAGCAAAAGCCTGAGCGGCATCAGCCGATTTCGGCGCTTCCGTTTCGGCGGCTGCATCCGAGCCTTCAGCGGCTTCGCCTTCTCCGCGGCTGCCGCGGCGGCGGCGGCGGGGGCGGCGGCGACGCGAACCATCGGCAGCATCGCTCTCGGCAGCTTCATCTGCTTCAGGCGTCTCCAGGCCTTCCTGACTATCGGCAGCTTCAGTCTTCTGGACTTCGGGAACTGCAGCTTCCGGAGCTTCAGCAGTGGGCGCTTCGGGCGCTTCGGATGTTTCGGGCGTTTCCGGAGCGGCCGCTGTTTCAGTCGTTTCATCGGCAGGGCGGCGGCGCTGACGACGGCGGCGGGAGCGGCGCTCTTCATCCTGAGGCTGCTGGGCGGCAGGGGCTTCAGCCTGTACCGCTTCAGTCACCACAGCATCCACATCCTGACTCGGAGCTGCTTCGGCAGCGGCAAGTTCCGGGTCGACGGCAGGCTGCGTCAGGGTGAGTTTTTCCGGCGTGACATCCGTCGACTGCTGCTGAGCCGACTTGCGGCTGCGGCGGCGGTCTTCGCGCTCCTGCCGATCGGTACGTTCGACGCGTTCGGTACGTTCAGTCCGTTCTGCACGTTCTGCACGCTCCGGGCGCTGGCGGCGCGTACGTTCCTGACGTTCCGTCTTCTCAGTCTTCTCTGCAGCTTCCTGTCGTTCCAAACGATCCGTGCGTTCGAGTCGTTCTCCGCGAGCAGCACGGCGGCGGTCGCCGCGTTCCTGACGGTCACCGCGAGCGCCGCGTGCACGGCGCCGTTCGTCGGCTCGGCCGTCACGATCCTTTTTCTGCGAAGACTTATTCGTCTTGGCTGATTTTTCGCTCTGTTCGGCTTTGTTGTCACTCGTGCCGAGGAAGAATCCGATGATGCGCTTAAAGAGCGACTTCTTCGGTTCAACGGGCTGGAGCTGCTTCACGCGGCCGGCATTTGCCTTTTGTTCGGCTTTCTTGCTTTCTGCAGTCTGCACCGGCGCAGGATCGCGTTCAATCAAATTCTTAATGACCGGGACCTGCTTGGGGCGAAGCGGTTTTTCTTCCTGAGACTTCTGCGCATACGGGTCGTCAGCGACCGTCTCAATGGTTTCTGCCAATTTGAAGCTCGGTTCCTGCACTTCGAGGCGCTCGTCGTCCTGACGGATGCGCTCAATGTGATAGTGCGGCGTTTCCAGGCTGGTATTCGGCACCAGCACGATGGGCACACGGTGCCGTGCTTCGAGTTTGGTGATGTCGTTGCGTTTTTCATTCAAAAGGAATGTCGCAACGTCAACAGGCACCTGAGCACGGACAGAACCCGTGCCTTCCTTCATCGCTTCTTCCTGCAGAATGCGGAGCACTTGAATGGCGCAGGACTCCGTATCTCGAATGACGCCTACGCCGTTGCAGCGCGGGCAGGTGATGTGGCTGCCTTCCGAGAGGGAAGGACGCAGACGCTGACGCGAAAGCTCCATCAGGCCGAAACGGCTGATTTTGGCCGTCTGTACGCGAGCGCGGTCATAGCGGATGGCATCTTTGAGACGCTGCTCCACGGCACGCTGGTTCTTCGCTTCAGCCATGTCGATGAAGTCGATCACGATCAGACCGCCCAGATCGCGCAGACGCATCTGGCGGGCCACTTCGTCGGCAGCTTCACAATTGGTCTTGAAGGCCGTTTCTTCAATATCCGCGCCGCGGGTTGCACGGGCAGAGTTCACGTCAATGGCGACGAGCGCTTCAGTGTGGTCAATCACAATAGCGCCGCCGGACGGCAGCGGCACCGTGCGGGAATAGGCTGTTTCGATCTGCTGCTCAATCTGAAAGCGCGTGAAGAGCGGGATGTCGTCGCGGTAGCGCTTGACGCGGTCAACCATATCGGGCATGACGTGCGCCATGAACTGACGAGCCTGTTCGTAGATATCGTCTGTATCGACCAGAATTTCGCCGATCTCAGGCTGGAAGTAATCACGAATGGCACGAACAACAAGGTTCGATTCTTCAACAATCAAGAAAGGTGCGGGGTTGGCGCGCTTGCCTTTCTTGCCGTTGATCTGAGCTTCCGGCAGCAGCTTGGTATGGCCGTTTTCAGTCGGATATTCGTAGACCGGACGAGCTGCGTCAGTAATGGCTTCCCAGAGTTTGAGCAGATAGTTGAGATCCCACTGAAGCTCTTCGGTCGTGCGGCCGATGCCGGCAGTACGGGCAATGGTCGACATGCCGTTAGGAAGCTTGAGGCGATCCATCGCTTCCCGAAGTTCCTGACGTTCTTCGCCCTCAATGCGGCGGGAGACACCGCCGGCACGCGGGTTGTTCGGCATCAGAACGAGATATCGGCCGGCGAGACTGATGAAGGTCGTAAGCGCAGCGCCTTTATTGCCGCGCTCTTCCTTTTCGACCTGAACGATCAGCTCTTGGCCTTCATGAATCGCTTCCTTAATGGTTGCAAGGCGAACATCCACACCTTCAGCAAAGTAGCTCCGGGAGATCTCCTTGAACGGAAGGAAGCCGTGGCGTTCTTCGCCGTAATCGATGAAACACGCTTCAAGCGAGGGCTCGATACGGGTTACAACGCCCATGTAAATGTTGGACTTGCGGGCTTCTCGGCCGGCAGTTTCAATATCGATGTCGATGAGCTTCTGGCCATCGACGATGCCAACGCGGGTTTCTTCCGGATGCGTGGCGTTAAAAAGCATGCGCTTCATGAGGTGCAAACTCCCTGCGGTGAGCTGGAGCCGTGGTCCTCGAAGTCTTCGCTGCGACCAGAGCCGCAAAGACGTTTTTCGCTTCTCGTTCAGGGACCTAATGAAGGCGTGCCTGCCGGAGGAGCGTGTTCGCGAAGCGCTTCATCTTCTGGGGAGTTCAATGGCGCTGGGATGCGCCGTTGAAGAGGCTGAGCGAGTTTGAAGCTTTCGCTCGGCCCGCAGTACTCTCCAAATGAGGAGCACACTGCGCCGCCGTCCGGCAGATGTGCTGCACACTTCGCTCATCAAGGTTAGACGAGCAGGTGCTTTGGGGAGAGTCACGGCTTAGCGCAGAAAGACCGTCAAGCTGCATGGTTTGAAGCTTGTCGGTTCCGGCGCCAAGGGCTCAATCCCTCACGGTCTGCCGGCAGTCAACTTTTAGTCCGTCCGCTCCCTGACGATTCGCGGGAACGCCTTCAGCCGCGCTGCAGCGGGAGTCGAATCAAGCGTCTCCTTATGGCTGCGCGCCTTTAAGCACTTCATTTCGGCGGATGAGTATTCATACAGAGTGAGTTCCTGATCTCTGGGCACTTCTATTCCAACCCGTCGGCTGACGACGGGAAGTCTTGAGGCCCAGTGAAAGCACTTTGGAAATCATTAAAGACGGCCATTTGCAGTCAACGTGCATCATCATCCGCAGAAACGCCGCGCTGATAATGCGGCATTTACTGCAGAGATCCGCCGCGGAGCTCGACCGCATGGCGTACACACGGGAGCTGCCTATTCGTCGAGCCGTCTCCGTAAGAGAGGGAGCCCGCGAAAGCGGCGGATGCATTCTGCACGCTGCAAAAGGCTGCTTCAGGCGTTTCCGATGCGTTCTCAGAGCTTCAAAATGCCGCCGAGCATCGTTGGGTGCTGAGCGGGAGAAGGCGTGAGACGGAAGTCTTCCTGCTGAACATCTCGCAGTCCTTCCGCGTGAAGCCTCTTACAAGCGCACGTCGCAAGGGGAACGCTCGCAGAGCGATCCGAGGACGGCGGGAGGCGTCATCGCGTCCGAAAGGGAAGCGGATGGCGAACAAAAAACTTTTGCCTTTGCAGCTTCGGTCGATGCGAATCCCGGAGGGTTTTGAATCGGCCTGCAGCTGAAGAACGCCGCCTTCTGCCGCACTGAGGCTGCTGAGGGGTTCATAAACCCTCTGCAGCAGGCTGCGTGCCGGCAGAATGGCGTCGTCCGTTAAATTTTCATCACCCGACGAGCCGATAACCTCAACCCAGCAGAGATTCGGTGCTTCCACAAAGCGTGTCCGAATGCTGAGTTTTGGCTGCCGTCTCGACGGTCCAAATTCAATCCAAACATGAGAAAATTACGTTTTGCGCGCTTTTTTGGAAATGCCCATCGAAAGCGCAGCGACACGTCTCATGTCAATCCACACCGATCGTCTCCTGAGAGTCGTATCGGCGATAAGCGGAAATTATATCGAATGTCAATCAGTCTCATTGGGGAAATCACACCAACACCGTCAGCTGAATTGAAGACGGTGCCTGCTGATCGTGTGTCCTACGTGCTGATCGGCGAGGATGCAGACGGTCAGCGCTTAGACAATTTTTTGTTTCGTATTGCTAAAGGCGTTCCCAAAGGACATGTTTACCGCGTGATTCGTGCCGGGGAAGTGCGCGTCTCCAAAAAGCGCGCCAAAGCCGAAACCAAACTCATGCTGGGCGATGTTGTGCGGATTCCGCCGATGCGCGTTGCGCAAAAACCAGCGGGCACGCCGCCTGCTGCGCCGCTCGCTCAAGGAGTGCTCCCCGTACTTTACGAGGACCGGCATATCCTTATCGTGCTCAAACCCGCCGGCATTGCAGCTCACGGCGGTTCGGGCATTTCATATGGACTGATTGAACGCCTTCGCGCTACCCGTCCTGAAGAGCCGATGCTTGAACTGTGTCATCGCCTCGATAAGGAAACGAGCGGCGCAATTGTGATTGCCAAGACACGCAAAGCACTCGTGCGTATGCACGACCTCATGAAAGAGGGCGGCGTCGAAAAACATTACAAACTGTTGGTAAAAGGCGATTGGGTAAACGAACGCCAGCATGTGAAGGTGCCGTTAGAGCGCTATCTTCTTCCTTCAGGAGAGCGCAGAGTGCGCGCTTCGTCTGAAGGAATGTCGGCGCATACGATTTTTACGGTGCTCGAGCGTTTCGGTTCTGTGACTTATCTTGATGCCGAATTGAAAACCGGACGGACGCACCAGATTCGCGTGCATGCGCTTTCTCAGGGCTTTCCGCTCGTCGGAGACGACAAGTACGGCGACTTTGCCTTCAACCGCGAATGTACGCACGGGCTGTTGGGGGCGCCGCTCAAACGCATGTTTCTGCATGCCTGGAAGCTCCGGTTTGCACATCCCGTCACCGGGGAGCCGGTGGACATTACTGCACCGCTCCCAGAAGAACTCTCGGCCGTAATTTCGGCGCTTGAATCTAAAAAGGCCGCTCAATGACGCAGACTCAGCAAATTAAGACTTTTCATCCGAAACTCGTCGTGTTCGATTGGGACGGTACGATTCTCGATACCACTGCAGCAATTGCTTTGAGCATTCAGTACGCCTGTGAAAAGATTGGCCTTCCAGTGCCCTCAACAAGTCTGGCGAAATCCGTTATCGGTCTCGGTTGGCGGGATGCAATCCGAATCGTTGCTCCGACCTGCCCGGAAGAGGATTATTCGACTTTTGGGAGCTTTTACACTGAGCGCTATAGACCGGCTGAGACTGAAGTCCATCTTTTCCCGGGTATTGTTGAACTGCTGCAAAAATTAAAAAATTCCGGGATTGAGCTTGCTGTGGCTACAGGCAAGAGCCGCCGCGGTCTCAACCGAGTACTGGCCCAAACGGGACTTGCGGACTGCTTTTCGACTACCGAAACCGTCGATGAGAATCCCTCAAAACCCAACCCGGCAATGCTGGAAGCCATCAGCGTCGCTATGGGACGGTCTGCAGAAGAAATGGTCATGGTGGGCGACACAACGCATGACATTTACATGGCGCATGCTTTCGGTTGTCCATGCATTGCCGTGAGCTACGGCGCAATGACGACGAAGATGCTCGAACCGGCTCAGCCGGATGCTATCTGTGCGAGTGTGGCCGAACTTGCTCAAAGTTTAGGCATGTAATGAAGCCATTTGAGCGGCAGTCTTTACTCATAACTTGGCTGCGGCAAATGTTTTGATGCCTGCGGATCACAACATGCTTTCTTAATCCATACCTTAGGTATGAATTACTACTCTCGCGTGAGGGTAGTGCGTTTTTTTGCCTTCTTCGACAATCCCTTTATTCCTAAAGGGGTTGTGCCTGACAACGGGCATAGGAGAAGGAAAATGAAGCAAGTATGGAAGTTCACAGCGGCAGCGGCGGCAGTTTTATGTTTTTCTGGCGGTGCGCTTGCTGCAGATCACGTAATGGATGCCGATATCGTCATTGTTGGGGCTGGAGCGGGAGGCATGACCGCTGGAGCCGCTGCCGTTGATAACGGTCTGAAGACGATTGTGCTCGAAAAAAATGCCGTTGTCGGCGGCGGCGGCAACTACATGGAAGGCACTTTTGCTGTTGGGTCGACGCTGCAGAAAGCGGACAATATTGGCATTAATCCAGAGCGTCAGTTCAAACGGGTGATGGACTTCCATCATTGGCGCATTAATCCCAAACTCCCGGGGATGCACCTAGTCCCGGAACACTCGCGGTGGCAAGGGCAAACCTAACAGGGTAAAGAGATCTCGGATTTTCTTCGGGATCTCTTTTGTTTTCCAAGCGTTGCGATCAGTTGGTTTATTGGCCTTCAG
>NZ_QNRV01000034.1 GCF_003315195.1 Sutterella wadsworthensis
AACCGGACACGGGCCATAGACCTTTAGAGCAGAAAAGAGATCTGTCATTTGGTCCTCCATCGGTAGTCTTCCCAGTCGAACGCAAAGCACTGCCCACCATCAGATAGACGACTGATGGCGGCATCTCCAAGAACGGTTCGAAGTGAAGCATCCTGGATATCCTTGCCGACGAGAGGCAAATTTGAGATTGCTATGGTCGGTCGGCACTGCTTGTAGCGACCGTCGATGATTTCGAAAAGTCGGTCAGCCCCGTGGGAAGAAATGGGACTGCGACCTATCTCATCGATCACAAGCACATCCAGATCAATGTAGGCACGGATGAGTTTTGCAGCTTCACCTTTCGCACGTCCGGCATCATCTTTGCCGTACGTCTCATAAATCTCAGAGAGCAACAGGCTACAGTCGACGATCTTTGCGACGAAGCCTTTGCGCAGGGCTCCCATGACAATTGCTGCGCCTAGATGTGTTTTGCCAGTGCCAGTCTTACCGACAAAAATGAGCGATTTTCCGCGGTTAACACTTGTCTCAATGTCTTCCCCCCAGGCTAGAACTGCGCTCTTGACCTCTTCCATCTTTGCGTTGAAGGTCTGCCAGGAAGTCACAGTCATGCCTTGGAATCGCGGAGGGATTTCAAGTGAAAAGTGCTGCGCGAGAAATCTTTGCCGAGAGCACTCTGGACAAGACGAAAAATGGAACGTGCAGGAGTCGTCGACCCAATACGAACGATACCTACCATGCCGAGAGCACTCATCCCACCGCACCTCGAACCGGGAGTCCGTAGTTATAGTCGATTTCTGCTGTGTTTCTTGCGCCGAAGCCCGCATAGCCTTGATGCGGCCGATCAGCTCTGTGATTCCCTGCATAGTGTCCAAATCCTTTCTTTTCTCTGCCGATCCAGCCGAGGAATTGAGTCTTCCACTGCCGCATTGTCTTGGTTGTCGTGTTGTTTGCGCCTAGCCAGCAACGCATCTTGGTGAAAGTTGCTTGAGCATCAATCTCAGGCCTGAGCTTCTGAGCGTCGACCCGCCAGTCCTCCGGAATGTCTTCTGGAAATCGCACGCGAGGAGTTCGCTCTTTGCGCGGTTGCTTCGGTTTAGAACAGGCCTCAGATTTACGCGTTACGGCATCCTGAGCCTCCGAAGGGTCATCACCAAAAACCGAATTAAATTGCGTGTCGCGCTGTTTACTGATGCTCTCGCATGGTGTTTGACCGTCAGGAGAGAAAACGTCCTCCGGCATCGAGTCAGCTTCGAGAGCAGCTCGCGCGGTCAGGTCGTTCCACTCAGCCTCGGCTTCGTCATCGAACCCCTGAGGCGGTGCGACGGTGCTCGCGCATGCATGCGCAACCCTTCCCTGTTCTATTCCCTGTTCTATTCCCTGTTCTATTCCCTGTTCGGGTTGAGGTTCCTCAAGGGGTCCCCTTAACTTTCCTAAAGGGGTCCCCTTAACTTTCCTCAAGGGGTTCGGCTCACAAACGTTAAGGGGTTGAGGTTCCTCAAGGGGTTCACATTCCTCAAGGGGGTTACATTCGTCCACCACTTTGGGAATCTTCTCTAGATGGAGCACAAAGTGACGAGGACAGCCGGGCTCCTGAGTGCACGACACAAGGCCGCACTCTTCGAGCGCCCGAATAGTTTTGCGCACAAGGTTTGCGTTTACGCGAGAGACGCGGGCGAGCGCGTCCGTCGACGGGAAACACATCCCCGTCTTCGAGTTTTGAAAAAAGGCGAGCGCCTCTAGCACGTCGACCTGCGTTCGGTCGGTCATGCCTGATGCGCGCACGACGAACATCTCCCGATAGCCCATGGCACACCTCAATCGCGGAAATCGGGACTGAGAAGCGCTTTGGGAATGCCGGTCACGCGGGACACTTCGGCGACGCGCCCCAAAGGGATTCGACCGTTTCGAATCCACAGCGCAATCGCCTGCCGCGTGAGGCTTCCGCCGAGCTTCTGGGCGAGCTTCTCCTGAGAGCCAGCGGCCATCACCGCGAGCACCGCAGGATTCGGCTTTTCAGACTTGCTTGACATAAAACCCTCATTTAGCAAGATTCACTTGACATCGAGAGTATATCGCAAGTAATGGTTGCGTTGCGTCTTCGCAAGTTTTGATTGCACACTCTGTGCTAGGAGAACACGAATGAACACTCGCAAAAACAGCATCGCCCGACTCATTCGAGAGAAGGGACTAACACAGGACGACGTCGCCAAGCAGATCGGCGTTACGCGACAGGCCGTGCAGCAGTGGGCTTCCGGCAAGACTTTGCGACAGGAAAACCTGTCGAAGCTCGCTGAGATCCTCGACACGTCGATCGACCAACTTCTCGCCGAAGACGGTGTCTCGGTCGTTCCCTATCGCGCACCAGTCGACGACATTCCCGAGGAAGGGTGGGTGCGTGTCCCCGTCTATGCTATCGAAGGTTCGTGCCACGACGGCGTTTGCGAGAACCAATCCAACTCCCTAGACATCGTTCGATCAATCGAGTTCCGTGAATCCTTCCTTCGCTCATTGCCGGGCGTCATCGGATCGAAGAACTTTCACATCGTCACCGCCGACGGTGATTCGATGGAACCAACCATTCCAAACCGCTCACTCTGCATCGTCGACGGATCGCAGAGCACGATCCGCCGTGACGGCATTTTCGTCCTTCAGGCGAGCGGCCAAATCTTCATCAAGCGCGTGCAGCGCAACCTTGACGCCACATTTACGCTCCTCTCGGACAACTCCGCCTACCGTCCTATGAAGCTGGATCCCACCACGATGGAAAGCGTCCGGGTCGTCGGTTGCGTCGTGTACGTCTTCTCCGGCAAGGAGTGCTAATTCAAGGAGAATTCATGCAAGCAAACAGCGTAATGACTAACACGCCGCCGGCGACTATCGAAGAGATCTTTAAGTTTCTCGGTCAGTTTGAGCCGAGAAAATGCGACTTCTGTGGCTGCAATGAGTGGACTGTGATGCTCAATGCGCACGGGCAACCGTCCGTCGTCGACCACAACCAGTACAATATTATCAAGGAAGGCGATGCATATGTTTACATAGCTTTCCTCCACGGAACCACCGAGAAGTGCATCCTCGTTCGTTGCAAAAAATGCGGGCAGGTCAAACAGTTCTCGTATAGTGCGCTCATGGAATGGGTCATCAATCGACGCAAACAGCTGGAGGGCCCAAAAGCATGACCCAGGGCTTCGATACAGCTGAATCATCCAGCAAGTTCGAGGAAAAAGTGATGGACCACGGAGAGTGGCTCGCTGTGCTTGAAGAGCGAACAAAACACCTCGCCTCAAAAGAAGACCTCCAGAAAGCCATGAACGCCCAGACATGGAAAATCATCTGCGCTATTGGATTGCTCGTTTCCGCTGTCGTGTGGATCACCCAAAACGTGCTGAAGTAAGCGGCTCACAAGTTCCTAGCCCCTGCCACCTGCGGGGGCTTTTTTTATTGCCCGTGCATCGGCCGCAACACTCATTTGCTTTCTCGGGTTTCCACTAGGCAAGAATTGCTTGCAATTTACCCTTGTCAAAGCTAATATGCTCTTACCGAACGCAAGTGGGACTTGCTTCAATCCTCCTCCCCGCCCCAAAAGGGCAGGCGAGCACCGGGCGGTGAAGAGCCGAACGGGTGAGGCTAGAGCCAGAAGAAGGTGCGGGTAGAAACGCGACCGAGCGGCAAGACGCAAAGGCTCGAACTTCGCAGTGTGGCGCCGAAGGACAGAGAGCGAAAGCCGTCCGCGAGCGCCGAAAAGGCCAACTACTGCGCCTGCCTCACGGGCGCAGTTGTAGGTCTTTTCAAGACATCCCATATTTAACGAGGAAAGGGAACTGGGAAATGAGTGAACTCAAAAATCATCAAAAGATGATTGATTCTTTTAAGAAACAGATCATCGAAATAGATCGTGAGATAGATCGCAAGATGGATCAAGATGTTGAGATGAATCAATTACCTCGGCTAGCTCTATTGGCTACAGCGATTACTAATTTATACGCCGCTGGAGCGGTGCTTGAGTACATCGACGGAAAAATTTCCGTTTCATCATTGATTAATACGTTGGACACTAGTGTTAGCGGTGATCTGATTGCCATCACTTGCTTAAAGAAAGCAACTCAGGAAAATGAAATAAATTGAAATTAACGCCCTCCGAAGCAGATTGATGAAATATCAATCTGGGGATGTAAGAGCGACGCGGTTTTAGAAGCTCTTGCTCGTAGCAATGGCGATTAAGCGTCGCGACGGGCGACGTCATTGCAACCCGCCACCAACCACTGGCCTAGACGCTGAAAAAAGCGCCGGGGCTTTTTTTGACACACGCCTCCAGATCGAGTACTCTTCCCGTGTCAGCGCGAAAGCGGCGCTGATCGGGATTGGCGTCCCGAACTACTCATACGGTGCATAGCCGCCTTGAAGCTCGCAAAAGCGGCTTTTTTGTTGTCTATGCGAAGGGTGTAAGCCATCCCTACACCCTTGCAAGCCTCCTATTATGGGCAGGCTTGTGGGCTCCTTCGGGAGGCCGCTTCCGTATGAGTGGTACGCCAACCTGCAAGCCTGCCCACCATTCAAGCAAATAGGTTTTATATCCATCAAGCTACACCCGGATCAAGGAGAAATCCTTATTTGCGATTTTTCGGGAACCATTCCTCCTGAGATCTGTAAAAAACGGCCTGTAGTTGTATTGACGCCTCGGTTGCGAAGAGTCAATCGTCTTCTAACGGTTGTTCCTCTGAGCACCACCGCCCCTAGTCCCGTACAACTCTGGCACACTCGGGTTGTAGTAAATTTGCCAAGCCCCTATAACTCGCCTCTTGTTTGGGTTAAGGGGGACTCACTAATGACTGTCTCGTACGACAGACTCTCGCCATTGCGCGCAGGAAAAGATCAATACGGTAAACGTATTTATCCTCGTGTTGTGTTAGATACCGATTCCATGCACAAAGTTTGGGACTGCGTTTTGCACGGTTTGGGGCGAACAGATCTTGTTCGTCTCCAAGAATCGCAGGATAAAGAAAAGCCGCAACGAGAAAACCTTGGTGCAAAAGCCTCTGATTGACAGATATCCGATCTTTGAGTAGAGTACTAATCGTCTCCCGCTCTGAGCTTTTTGCTCATCGGGCTCAAGTCCATTCTCTTAAATGAGATGGCCTCTGCGGAGTCGAGATTGCAATCGCCCGCAGCGATATTTCAGCCCCGTTGGTGAAAGCCTTCGGGGCTTTGCTTTTTGACACGCGCCTCCAGATCGAGTACTCTTTCCGTGTCAGCGCGAAAGCGGCGCTGATCGGGATTGGCGTCCCGAAATGCATAGGCGCTCAGCGCCGATCGTTCTTACGAGCGGCTTTTTTATTGAGCGCAAAGGGTGTAACTCGCGGTTACCCCCTTGCAAGCCTCTGATTTACGGCGGGGCTTGCGGGCCTCTCACGAGGGCCGGCTCCTATGCATCGGTACGCCAACCCGCAAGCTCTGCCGCCACGATTGGCGTCGTGCGGCAGGTCCACAACCTGCATAGGAGGCTTTCATGCAAGCCATCAGCTTCTCGTTCGAGAACAACGCCGTGCGCACGCTCGGCACACCCGAAACCCCGCTTTTCGTCGCTCTGGACGTTTGCGGCGCCCTCGGTCACACCAATCCGCGAAAGGCCATCAAGGACCACGTCGACCACGAAGACCTGATCAAGGTCGAAATCGAAACCAACGGCGGACGCCAGACGGTCAACGCCGTCAACGAATCCGGCCTCTACGCCTTAATCTTCGGATCAAAGCTCGATACCGCCAAGCGCTTCAAGCGCTGGGTAACGTCGGAAGTTCTGCCGGCGATTCGCCGCACGGGACGCTACGAAACAGACCAGTCCGCGCTGATCACGACTACAGAGCAGTACGAGATCCGCAAAGCTATCAAGTCACGCGCAAAGAACTCATCGGTTCACTACCAGACGGTCTACAACGCTCTTTACGATTACTTCAAGATCGCGAGCTACAAAGACCTAAGACACGATCAGATGAAAGCAGCACTCGCACTCATCGAGACATGCACACTTAAGCCGCAGCTTTCGGCTCCGGCAATTCCCGAAGGGTCAATCGTGATCGACGAGGCTATGGCCGAGAAAATCGTTGTCTTTATCTATTACTGGCGATATCTCTTTCGAGACGATCTGAATCTCTTTTTAGCGCTCTTGCGCCGCGTGAAATCCCCTCTCGCAGCTCATTTTTGGGAAGCCGTTAATGATCTGGGACTTGGCTTTATGGAAGATGCTCTAGCCAAGCAGGGATACTCGGTGAAAGATCTCTCGTGCTACCAACACTGGGCTTCGCAACAGCCCAAGCGCTTAACCGCGTAATCACCTAATTTTCTTAATAGGCCTCGGCACTCACCTGCCGGGGCCTTTCTTTTTTCCGAGAACGACATGACGTTGAAAAAACTTCTCGGCCACAACGAACGTACTGGGTTCAGCGATACCGCAATCATCTTCTGCGCCTTTCTGACTGGCGCCGGTATCAGCGCTCTCGGTATCTCACTCTGCCTGCTCATGCAGTGGGCAGTTCTTAATGGTTACGTACTTTTTTAGGAGTTCAGCCAATGAACGTCAAAGTCATCACCACCGCGCTGCAACACTTAGTTGGCGGCGCCGCTTTGAATGTTGCTCTGGGCGCAAGACTCGAATTAGCGACCCAAGAAGCAATCGCAGCCCGCGGACGTGAGGCAATTATCGTTTACCAATGGTACAGCCGCTGCGTCAAAGATCCTTCACTTGAGGATTTTGAATCGTGGCTAAGTAAAAAAATCAGCAAGACCAAGGAATTCAGCCAACTCGTTCAGGATTGGCACAATTTCTACAAGTCCCGCGGGGCGTAATGAGGAGCCTGCATGATGAGTATTCCCTCCCACCCACATCGGCGCCCTAAGCACGAATTGAGTCGTGATGCACGTAGAGCAATCAAAACGCGGTCAGCACGTGCAAAGAAAGCTAGAAAAGCTGCGCAGCCGCCGACGCATTCAAAGACCTTCATCGCTCGCATCCTCGCTTTCTTTCAAAGGAATGCCGCATGAAGCCCGTCTACTTCTTCGGCACTCGCGCCAAGGAACTGGCCAAGAGACTTCACCCAGTGACGAACACTCGCTGCTTGGATCTCTGGACTGACGGCGCCGAACACTATTACCTGAGAACTATGCGTGCCTGCGGCAATCGGTGGCGACTTCACTCCTTCCTTCTATTGCCTGATTGGCGCATCAAAGCTAAGAACAACCATGCTCAGAAACCTCATCACCTGGATTCTCTTTGCCTTCATCGGAGCGCACCGTGACTAATCGGATTGAATGGCTTAAGGCTCGACAAAAAGGTATCGGTGGATCTGATGTTGCTGCAATTCTCGGTATCAATCCATACCGCACTCCTCTTGACATCTACAGAGAGAAGACCACAGAAATCACCGAGGACCGAGCACCTAGCGAGGCTGCTTACTGGGGGACTCAACTTGAGAGCATCGTGGCTCAAGAATTTTCAAAACGAACTGGATTCATGATTCAGCGCGTCTACCACCAGCTTGCTTCTAACCTCGATCACTACATAGGTACTAGCACTCCAACTCAGTGGGCGCTAGCAAACATCGACAGAGCAGTGATCAATCACCGGATTTCTGCCGATGTTCGCCTCACAAATCCTGCGTCAATCTGGAACGTCCAAAAATTGATGCTGACAACAGACACCTTGCTCGAATGCAAGACTGCGAATGCCTTGATGGCTGAACACTGGGGACTTTCGCAAGAAGCAGAGATCATCAAGAGGGAGATCACCTCCAAACACAAGATCCCGCTCTATTACGAAACACAAGTTCAGTGGTACATGGCAGTCACTGCCGCAAAGCTTTGTTATGTCGCTGTATTGATCGGCGGCCAAGACTTTCGCATCTACGCAGTCGACCGGAATGAATCGATCATTCAAATGATCGCTACTCGGTGCTTCGACTTTTGGATGAAGCATGTCCGAGCAGGCGTACCCCCAGAACCAATCATTGATGATGACGTCAAAAACCTCCTTCAGAAATATTTAGACGTCTGATCGTACCGCTTTTCCTGCCCTGCACTCTGAGGCGAACGTAATGACTTCCTAGGGTGTAGGGCAGGAAACTATACGGAGATTTTTAAAGTGAGTAGCAACTACCCCCTCTCATCGTTGAGAGCCCTAACGCAGTATGCAAAAGACGCTGAGACAAGCCAGTCTGATGCATTGCGTGAATACATGTACGCAATGCTGTTGGTGACGGAATTTAGTGTCTTGCAAATGAAAGCTGCGGTGCGAGGAAAAAAGACTGCCGATACCGGCCTCTGGACGATCCTTGCAGAGATGCTCACTCGAATGGCGATCTTCATCCATGAAGGAGATCACCGGCGTGAGGTTTCCCGAAAGAGCTGCGCACGTTCTATCGCAATCGCTGCAACCGAGTCTATCGGCGTGAGATTGATAGAAAGCGCGGAAACAAGAAGAAACCTGAGCTTTGAAGAAATAGTCGGAGAAGAACGATGGACTTTAATGATCTCACCATCGACGAGCTGAGAGAACAAGCAAGCAGGCTACGTTTGTGCCTGCCTTACTCGGACATCGAGGCATGTAGAGAACGGGCTGAAGAACTGATCGAAGAAGGCGAAGCCCTTCAAAACACCATTGCATTCATCGTGTTAATTGAAAGACGAATCAAAGAGCTCGAAGATGAGGGCACTGAAAGCTCATCTTGCTGCTACGAACAAAAGGAGATCACAAAATGAGAGCTAGGAATACTACTGACATATCTCCCATTGGGGTATTGATGCTTGATGTCAAACAAGTAGCAGCCTCCTGTGGGATCGGAACATCAACCGTCTGGAAACTAGTAAAGCTGGGCACCTTCCCGCGACCGGTTTACTTTGGTCCTAAGGTTGCTCGATTCAAAGCTGAAGACATCCAAAAGTGGGTTGCAAACCTTGAACCCGCCACCACTCCACTGATAGGCAACCATACGGAGCAAGTGAAAGAAACTGCGTAAGCAAAACCCCGCTCAGCGTCGTGCTGGCGGGGTTATTGCGGTTAAACTACAGGGACTCTAACCTTAAACGGCCAAGCCTTGTAGCCATAATCAGAAGCTCGCATTAACTTCCCTGTACGCCAATGACGATAAACAGTGCAAAACACGAGCTTCATTACGCCCTTTCGGGCCTTCTTCGTGGGATGAGCCATATGGCAAATCTCCACGAGCGAGCTATGAGCTTGACATCGTTCTCCACCGAACTCATAATGATGGAGTCTTGAAACCGACATCAATGGGTGACTCGCTCGCGACCACCCTCCAGGCGTTGAAGAATTGCAATTTCTTCAACGCCTTTCTCATATCCGTTTTAATTGCTTTAATCTGATTCTCGCTGCCTCAAACGAAACTCCGAATCTTTCTGTTAGTTCTTCAGGCAAAATCAAACCCTCTGCTTCAATGATGGCAAACGGCATCAAGAGCTCACCAGCAAAAGTATTGGCCTGCCACTCCGAGTCCTCATATGCCTTGTGCTCTTGCGACTCTTCTCGACTGAAAGATCGTTCATGTCCCAAAATCAGATGCCCGAATTCGTGCCAGAATGTAAACATTGAACGTGTTCGAGTTCCTAAAATGCACGCCTCATAATCACAATCTCGAAGACGAATGCATTTGTCTTCAGGAATGTACACAGCTTCAACACCTCTAGCAAGGCGAGGATCGTCGTTTGGCACAACGTCGAGAGTTCCGCTATAAAGCAACTCTTCGAGAATCTGCCCCATGGCGTTTTTCGGGTCACCCACTACCTCTCGAACATGCTCTGCGATTTGTCGGATGTTTAGGATCGATCGCGGAGGAACTTTATAACCCCGACAGAAATTCATTCACGCCCCCTTTGCTTTGATCCAGCCAAAAGCTGGGCAAATTCTTCAAGCTTTTCTTGTGACATATCTACGCGGGCAAAACCTGCAACAAGGAATTGTTGAGCTGTCGACAGGCCTTCAAGAGACACTGATCGATTTGAAACGTCTGCCGCCTCATGAAGACCTGAAATAGTCATCCCCCGTGTAGCGAAGAATTTTTCAACCTTCTCGAGAAAATTCGGAGATATTTTCTTCGAACCAACTTCCGTAGCACTGAGATACGAAGGAGCAACACCAATGCTTCGAGCCATATCGAGCATGGTGACACCAGCGTCTATCCGAGCTTTTCGGACAAGCTTTCCATACTCACTAATCTTCATTACGTACTCCTGTTCTGAACTGGTATTTCACCAATTCAGTGAAATTATAACTAATAATAAGAAACTTGCAAGAGAGAAGTACAAAAATTCCCCCATGCTTCATATACATCTCTCATGTCTCCTAGCGCCTGCTCACGATCGTATGCGCACTGATAGCTTTCATTCCGATGATCAAGGCAGCTTTCTCGCAGATCGCGAGGAAAAGCTTTGTGTCCGTATCCTCTGGCATCTTTAGCCCACGTATTGAAAGTTGCTCGCGCAAGCCCATGAAGCGTCACTATGCGTGGTTGACCATCACGCGTTTTCTGATCTGGATCGACCCACCCAATACCATCAACCTTTCTCTGCTTAACGTGCATTCGTTTGAGAAGCGCCCGGACAGAATCCCGTGAAAATGCAGACAAGTTGCCCTTATTGATATTGGGAAACACAAACCCTTTTTCGTCATTCGGAAAGCGTGGAGCTGTATCGAGCAACGCTTTCGCTTGGTTGCTCAAAGGTGTTTTTCTATCGAATGGGATCTTGTCCGACTTCATCTTCATGCGATCACGAGGAATGACATGCAGCCAATGGCCGTCATCGTCCTGCTGAATTTCGTCCCAAGTTGCTTCACGTGCCGTGGTGTTCCGCGCTGATGTAAGAATGGCAAAAGCAAGGCAACGTGCAGTCTGGCTTTGCGGCACCAGCTTCATAAGCTCGGCAAAAAAAGCTGGCATTCTCTTCGGATGAAGAGCTGGTTCGTGACCACCCTCCGGTCGATCAAGCGCGAGAAGGTCACCGAGCTTTCCATTTTTCACCTGACACGGATTGAGCATGGCCGGGATCATCTCCTGTCTCATAGCCCAGTCATAAGCATTGCGCATATCGGACAAGATCCGTTCTGGCGTGTCTATCATCGTTCGCCACTTCTCTCCGATTTCCTCATGTACTCGTTCGGCAGTCAAATCCTTCGCCGACATGGAGAACAGTGATGCAGATAAGTGATTTCGGCAGTAACCATCCCAGACAAGCTCTTTTGGCTTTAAGGCATTCTTCCACCGTCCACGTTCTTCATTGAACCGGATCCAGCTGTAGACAACATCTTTAACTGAAGGTTCTCGCGGAGACTCTAGCAGCCTTGTAAGCTGCTCTGCTTTTTGCTTCTTGACTTCTGAAGGATCTATTCCATCATCCAGCATCCGCCGCCAATCCGCAGCCATCATAAAAGCTTCACTTAAGCTCAGCTGAGGGTAAGAGCCAAGATTAAAGCACCGTTTAGTGCGACGATCCCGCAGAACGAAATATTTGACAATCGAACCGTCACTCCTACTGCGTGGACGGACATACAGACCAGGAACTACCCCACAAGCCGTTTCGGAAGTAACGCTTCGGAGTTTTTTATCGGTCATTTTGACTGCGACTCTAGGCATAAGCTAATCGTTGCTCCCAAAAAATCCGAGTGATATTTCCATTTTATGCTCCCACGTGTTTTTATGGGAGCTTAAATGGGAGCATTAGCCGCGAGCTAGAGACACTTCGATGCGGACTTTAATACGCCAATAAGCAGCATCTTAATATCGCGTCATCCTTAGAGAATCAAGGAATGCGAGACGATGACGCAACAAAAAAGGCCATCTTACGATGACCTTCTTTTGTTGATCTGGTCGGGGCGGCGGGATTCGAACTCGCGACCCCTTGCACCCCATGCAAGTGCGCTACCAGGCTGCGCTACGCCCCGAACAGAAGGGAGAGTTTATATGACCCTCCCTAAAAAGTCAAATCAATCTTCGCCACCGGCGATCAGATTCGTTGTCACTCGGCTGTTGAGCGTTCCCGATGGATGGAACGTGACGACTCGGCGTTCGGTGATAGTCACCGTTTCGCCGGTCTTCAGGTTGCGGCCCGGGCGAGCCACCTTGTCGCGAACCGAGAAGTTGCCGAGACCTGGGATCTTCACCGTATCACCCTTTTCCAGATGCTCGGCGACGAGTTCAAAGAAGGTCTCAACGATAAGTTTGGCATGAGGACGATCAAGTCCTGCGACATGATCGACCAATGCTTCTGCCAGGCTTGCCTTATTGAGCGTGTAGATCTCAGCGGCGGTCAGTTCAAATTCTTCAGTCATATTCACTAGCGGTCAATTGAGAATTATGTCTTTCGAAGGGAATCATGCAACTCCCTTCGAAATAGTTCAAGGTCAATCACGCGCGCAGATGCGCCCCCACGCCCTCGAGCGCTTCGAGAATCGCTCGCACAGCGCCGTCAGCTTGTTCGTCGGTGAGCGCTTCTTCGGTACGGCTCGAAAGTTCAATGGCGAAGGCCAGTGACTTCTCAGCAACTGTATCCACTGCGTCCTGCGGACGGTAGAGGTCAAAGAGCTTGAAGTTGGCGAGCGGCGCCAGACGAAGATCTTTCTTCTTAGCCGCAGCAACCGCGTCAAAGAGCTTCTCGACTTCCATTTCCGCAGGCACGACGACGGCCAAGTCGCGGGTAACGGACTGGAACTTGCTCACCGGTACGTAGTTCGGAAGCGGACGATCCAGAAGTGCCGGCACCTCGACTTCGAAAACCACCGGGGCATGCGGCAGCTCATACGCCTGTGCAGCCTTCGGGTGAAGTTCGCCAATAAAGCCGATGCGCTTGCTGCCCAAGTACACAGCTGCCGAACGTCCCGGATGCAGTGCCGGGAACGCTTCCTTGACGAAGCGCAGCTTCATCGGAGCTGCTAAGCGTTCGAGATCGCCTTTGACGTCATAGAAGTCGACGCGGCGAGCGGGTTTTCCCCACTGTTTGTCATCGGCATCACCATAGGCGAGACCCGCAATGTGCTGCGGCTGGCGAACGCCCTTCACCGTCCACGGACCTTCTTCAATCGAAGGATCGGGGAAGAAGACGCGCCCCAGCTCAAACACGCGCACGCGCTCGGCACGGCGGTTGAGATTGTATTTGAGAATATCCACCAAACCGCCGATAAGCTGCGTACGCATCACCGAAAGCTGCGACGCGATTGGATTCAGCAGACGAATGGGGCTGTCGTTTCCTGCGAAAACGCGTTCCCAGTCTTCCGGCACAAAGGAGAAGTTGATGAGCTCCTGATAACCCTGCTCGGCCATTTCACGGCGAAGCGCATGCTGATCACGTCGCTCTTCGCGGCTCGGCTTCATCGCGCTGCGGGCCAGCGGCGGACGATCCGGGAGTTTTTCGAGTCCGTAGAGGCGGGCCACTTCCTCAATCAAATCCTCTTCGATTTCAATATCAAAGCGGAACGACGGCGGAACGACGGTAAAGACACCGTCGTCATAGGTGAAATCGAAGCCGAGACGCTTGAAGCTTGTCTCCATCGATTCGACAGGGATTTCCACTCCGACCACCTTGCGGCAGCGATCAACGCGCATCTTCACGGGAGCACGCGTCGGCAGAGCCGTCTGAACATCCGCAACGGGACCTACCGTCGTTTCGGGCGTACCGCAAATGTCGAGCACGAGCCGTGTGATGTATTCAAGATGTTCGGCCGTTGAAGCGAAATCGACGCCGCGTTCATAGCGGTAGGCCGCATCGGTCGAGAAATTAAGTTTGCGGCAGCGGCCCTGAATCGCTTTCGGGAACCAGAAGGCGGACTCAATAAAGAGGTCTGTCGTTTCCGTACTGATGGAAGACGACTCCCCGCCCATGATGCCTGCCAGACACTCAGGCTCATCGCCCGCGCAGATAACGCCGTACCAAGGATCAAGAGCAACGGTTTCACCGTTGAGCAGCTGAACGGACTCGCCTTCGCGTGCCCAACGCACCGTCAAACGATCCGCAGGGATCTTCTTCAGATCATAAAAGTGCGTCGGACGGCCCAGCTCGAGCATGACATAGTTGGAAATATCGACCAAAGCCGAGATCGAACGCATGCCGCAGCGCTCCAAGCGCGCCTTCATCCAATCCGGCGTCGGAGCGGCAGCATTCAGGCCGCGAAGAATTCGGCTCGTAAAGCGGCCGCAAAGGTCGGGCGCCTGAACATCCACCGGAAGCGTGCAGGAGCAAGTGGCAGCAACCGGATCCATCGCCGGCAGCGTGAGCGGCGCACCGGTAATCGCATGCACATCGCGTGCGACGCCGACCACGGAGAGCGCATCGCCGCGATTGGGGGTGAGCTTGAGTTCGATCTTGGCATCGTCAAGACGTGCGTACTGACGGATATCGACGCCCACCGGCGCATCATCGGGCAGGATCCAAATACCATTGTGATCTTCGTTGATGCCGAGTTCGCGCGTCGAACAGAGCATGCCCATCGAAACCACACCGCGCAGCTTGCTCTTTTTGATGCGGAAGTCGCCGGGGAGCACGGCACCGATCGTAGCGCAGGCGACTTTGATGCCGGCACGGACATTCGGTGCGCCGCAGACGATCTGCAGCGTTTCGCCGGTACCGGCATTGACTTCGCAGACGTGCAGATGGTCCGAATTCTCATGATCGCGGCAAGAGAGCACCTCACCCACTACGACGCCGGAAAAGGCCGGCGCAATGGTACGAACCTCTTCAACCTCAAGACCCGCCATCGTCAGGGCATCGGCCAGCTCATCCGTGCCGAGCGCCGGATTGACATACTGGCGCAGCCATTCTTCAGTGAAAATCATTTATGCCTCGGGGGATTAGTTGAACTGACGCAGGAAGCGAAGGTCGCCTTCAAAGAAAAGACGCAGATCGTCGACGCCGTAGCGAAGCATCGTCAGGCGTTCAAGGCCGGAGCCGAACGCAAAACCGATGTATTTCTCGGGGTCCAGGCCGTAATTGCGCACCACATTGGGATGCACTTCACCGGCGCCCGAAATCTCGAGCCACTTGCCCTTTCGCGGTCCGCTGGTGAACATCATGTCGACTTCGACCGAAGGTTCAGTGAACGGGAAGTAGGACGGGCGGAAGCGAACTACGAGATCATTCGTCTCAAAGAAGCAGCGCAGGAAGTCGCTGTACACGCCCTTCAAATCGGTAAAACTGATGTCGGTATCGAGCCACAGGCCTTCGACCTGATGGAACATCGGCGAATGCGTCGCGTCGCTGTCAACGCGATAGGTACGGCCCGGACTAATGACCTTGATCGGCGGCTGATGCGTACGGGCGTAGCGCACCTGCATGGGCGAGGTGTGCGGACGCAGCGGCAGCGGGCGGCCTTCATCATCATTGCGGTCCACATAAAACGTATCCTGCATGGAGCGGGCCGGATGATTGGGCGGGTTATTCAAAGCAGTGAAGCTAAACCAGTCGCTCTCGATTTCAGGACCATCGGCCACATCAAAGCCGATCGAACGGAAAATTTCCTCAATTCGCATCCACGTGCGCATGACGGGATGGATTCCGCCCTTGGCGTCCATGCGCCCGGGGAGCGTCACGTCAATGGACTCCTGGGCGAGTTTGGCAGCGAGCGCTTCTTCAGCGAGCGCTTCGCGTCGTGCATTGAGAGCGGCCTCAACCTGCTGCTTGGCGCGGTTGATTTCCTGACCGCGAGCGCGGCGCTCTTCGGGAGCGAGACGGCCGAGCTCCTTCATGAGCATCGTAAGGCTGCCCGTTTTGCCGAGGTAGCGGGCCTTGGCGTCCTCGAGAGCGGCAGCGGCATTCGCCTCAGCGAATTCACGCTGCGCGGACTCGATGAGTTCGGAAAGTTCCTGCATTTTGAATTCCAAAACTTGAGAAATCTGGCGGACGCCATCGAATGTCGGTGCAGGACCTGCGGCGAGAAAAATAAGAGACTGAGCATCGAAGGATGTAAAAAAGACGCATTGCTGCGCCGTTCCTTCTTTTTCCCTGCTCAAAGCCTCTTGAGAGCCCTTCAGGCTCAGATTCCCGTCTCACAGCGCCTCCCGACAGGGAGTCGTCCGTTTTCGCATCTGCAGTTTTCAGCCGCAGCAGCTGAACTGCCCAAGACCGAAAACATAAACACGAAGAACGGCTTCAGATCGATGAGCGCGTCCTAATAGTGACCGCACCCTCCGCAGAAGCCGTCGGAGAAGATAGGAATTCTACAAGCAATTCTCTGAGAATGCTCGAAAAAAAGCTCCGTGACCCTCGCGGATCCGGAGCTTTCTTCAGCCTTTCTTTGCGCAGAATCAGGCGTTCTTGACCTGAGCAACGAGGGCGGCGAAACCGTCCTTGTCATTCACAGCCATGTCGGCGAGAACCTTGCGGTCGAGGGCGATGCCGGCCTTCTTCAGACCGTTCATGAACACCGAGTAGCTCAGGCCGTTGGCGCGGCTGCCGGCGTTGATACGAGCGATCCACAGACGGCGGAACACATGCTTCTTGTCGCGGCGGTCACGATAAGCATACTGACCGGCACGCATGACAGCCTGCTTGGCAACACGGAAAACGTTGTTGCGGCGCAGACGGTAGCCCTTCGAAAGGGTGAAAATCTTCTTATGACGAGCACGAGCCGTCACACCACGCTTCACACGAGGCATCTTTAACTCCTTTCTTCTGAATTAGGCGTAGGGGAGCATGCGCTTGACGGACTTGATGTCCGACTCATGCACCGTGACCATACCGCGCAGATGACGCTTGTTCTTCGTCGTGCGGTGGGAAAGGATATGACGCTTCGTAGCGTGGGCGCGCTTGATCGAGCCGCTGGCACGCGGCTTGAACCGCTTCGCAGCGGCGCGCTTGGTCTTCATCTTCGGCATTTGGCCGTTACCTCTTATTGGATGAACCGCGGGCGTCCGTTCAGATCTTGAACGGCTCTTGTCTGGCCTGAGGCTCACTTATAGAAAACTCGAGGCCGGCAAAACCTTCCGGCCTCTCGTCAAGGAACGCGATTTTACATCAATGCAAAACCGCGTGTGTGAAATCAGCGCTTCTTTTTGGGAGCGAGGACCATGATCATCTGGCGGCCTTCGAGCTTGGGCGCATGCTCGACCTGAGCAATATCGACAAGCTCCTCACGGACGCGGTCCATGAGCTGAGTGCCGAACTGCTGGTGAGCCATTTCGCGTCCGCGGAAGCGCAGCGTGATCTTGGCCTTGTCGCCGTCCTCAAGGAAGCGCTTCAGGCTGCGCAGTTTCGTCTGGAAGTCGTTCTCATCCGTGGCCGGACGGAACTTGACTTCCTTGATCTGGACGACTTTCTGCTTGGCCTTGGCTTCCTGAGCCTTCTTCTGCTCCTGATAGCGGAACTTGCCGTAATCCATCAGACGGCAGACCGGCGGGACTGCGTTGGGCGCAACCTCGACCAAATCCACCCCTGCATCCTCAGCCATGCGGAGGGCTTCGGATGTGCGGACGATCCCGATCTGGGCGCCATCGACGCCGGTCAGTCGGACTTCAGGAACTCGGATCTCACCATTGATCCGATGCTTGCGATCTTGAGCTATGGCTCTTCTCCCAAAAATTAAGCGTTGTGCGCGCTAAAACACCCGATCAGCGGGTGCGTTCGCGGTTTTCCGTTGAAATGCGTTCGATGAAGGCGTCGAGCGACATCACCCCGAGGTTCTCGCCTCCGCGGGCGCGCACGGAAACCGTTCCCGTCTGTGCTTCCTTTTCACCCACTACGAGGATGTAAGGAAGTTTTTGCAGACTAAGCTCGCGAATTTTATAGTTGATCTTTTCGCTGCGCAAATCCGTCTGAACCCGGAGACCGGCAGCATGGAGTTTTGCAGCAACATCTTTGGCGTAAGCGCCCTGATTGTCGGTAATCGACGTCACAGCGCACTGAATCGGAGCAAGCCACACCGGGAAGGCGCCGGCAAACTCTTCAATCAGCATACCGATCCAGCGCTCGAGCGAGCCCAGAATGGCGCGGTGAAGCATCACCGGAATCTTGCGGGAGTTGTCTTCGGCAACATACTCAGCGCCAAGACGACCCGGCATCTGGAAGTCCACCTGCACGGTGCCGCACTGCCAGGACCGGCCGAGGCAGTCCTTCAGGTGATATTCAATCTTGGGGCCGTAGAAGGCGCCTTCGCCGACGAGCACTTCGTACTTGATGCCGAGCGCATCAAGGCTCGCCATCAGAGCATGTTCGGCCTTGTCCCACACGGCATCTTCACCAATGCGCATCGCCGGGCGAGTCGCCACCTTGTAGGCGATGTCAGAGAAGCCGAAGGTCTTGTAGACCTTCTGCACGAGCGCGGTAAAGGCTTCGCATTCGGCAAGAATCTGATCTTCCGTGCAGAAAATGTGACCGTCGTCCTGAGTGAAGCCGCGCACACGCATGAGGCCGTGGAGCGAACCCGAAGACTCATTGCGGTGGCACTGACCGAATTCACCAATGCGCAGCGGCAGATCACGGTAGCTGCGAAGCTTCGAATTGAAGATCTGGATGTGGCCGGGGCAGTTCATCGGCTTGAGCGCGTAGTAGCGGTTCTCCGACTCCGTCGTGAACATATTGTCGCGGTACTTCGCCCAGTGACCGGAACGCTCCCACAGAGAGCGGTCAAGCAGCTGAGGAGCTTTCACTTCTTCGTAGCCATTATCCTGATAGACGCGGCGCATGAACTGCTCGATCACCTGCCAGAGCGCCCAGCCTTTGGCATGCCAGAAGACCATGCCCGGCGCTTCATCCTGCAGATGGAAGAGATCGAGTTCGCGACCAAGGCGGCGGTGATCACGCTTTTCGGCCTCAGCGAGCATCTCGAGATAAGCCTTCTGCTCATCCTTCGTCGCCCAGGCCGTACCGTAGATGCGCTGGAGCATTTCGTTCTTGCTGTCGCCGCGCCAGTAGGCGCCCGCCACCTTCATCAGGTGATGCACCTTGAGGCAGCCCGTTGACGGCACGTGAGGGCCGCGGCAAAGATCCACGAAGTCGCCCTGACGATAGAGCGAAATCACTTCACCCGCAGGAATCGAAGAGATGATTTCAGCCTTGTAGTGTTCGCCCAAAGCCTTGAAGAAGTCGATGGCTTCTTCACGCGGCATTTCTTCGCGCACGATCGGAATATTTTTCTTGACGAGCTCATCCATACGAGCTTCGATCGCCTTCAAATCTTCGGGCGTAAAAGCGCGGGTGTAGGAAAAGTCGTAGTAAAAGCCGTTTTCGATCGCCGGTCCGATCGTGACCTGTGCCTCGGGAAAGAGCTCCTTGACGGCCTGAGCCATCAGGTGAGCGGTCGAGTGACGAATAATCTCAAGCCCTTCGGGGTCGCGTGCCGTGATGATCGCAACCGCAGCATCGCCGTCAATCACGTGCGAGAGATCCACCAACTTGCCGTCCACACGTCCGGCTAAAGCTGCCTTAGCGAGTCCGGCACCGATCGATGCGGCAACCTGGGCCACCGTGACGGGACCTTCGTACTCGCGTTTGGAGCCGTCGGGAAGAGTGACTGAAGCCATTTCGAAATCCTCACAAAAATTCTGGGCATAAAAAAAAGTGCGGCCTGAGCCGCACTTCTTTCATGTCGAACAGTGACAATACTGCGCTCACGCCCTGTTAATAATAACGGGGCGCTGTTGTTCGAAATTCATTCGCCAACATCCGCATCGTCGCTGTCCGAAAAAAATTTTGGTAGGCACAATTGGATTCGAACCAACGACCCCCACCATGTCAAGGTGATGCTCTAACCAACTGAGCTATGTGCCTGTCAAGGTTATTGTTCTGGAGATTTTGCTCCCCGTCCGGTCCCTGAACCGGATATCACGATCGAAACGTCTTGGTAGGCACAATTGGATTCGAACCAACGACCCCCACCATGTCAAGGTGATGCTCTAACCAACTGAGCTATGTGCCTGAGCGTTCACAATCAGTGAGGCACGAATTATACCTAGGTGAATGCTCACAGCAAGCACTTTTTAGAAGGATAGCGCAAATGCGGTATTCACCTAGGCACCTCTCAGTCTTCAGAGACGGCGTGCCGAAAGAACGCCGTGCACGGCGCGCAGCCCTTTGAGCAGCACCTGCATAGCATTGCCGCCCTTGACCTCGAGCGAAAACCGCATGTGCTGATCGCCCTTGAGAATCTGCGTGTTGAGCGCCGTCACGTGCACCTTTTCGCGCTGCATCACTTCCGTCACATCCTTCATGATGCCGGACCGGTCGGAGGCAATCACGAGCACGTCGGCGGGATAGAGCGCATCATCACCGGCGCGCCCCCAACTCACTTCAATCAAGCGGTCATGATCCTGATCGACCATGTTCTTGAGGTTAGGACAGTCTGCACGGTGAATCATCACGCCTCGGCCGCGTGTGACGTAGCCCACAATTTCGTCGGGCGGCACCGGATGACAGCAGCGGGCAAGCTGTGTGAGAAGGGAATCCATGCCGACCACGAGCACCTTGCCCTTACTCGCCGCGCTCGAAGCTCCGCGCAGCACCAAATCATGCTCAGGAGCAGGCGCCGGAGCGGGCTTGGGCGGCTGTACGGCCTGTGCGAGCGCTGTCAGCGTGATTTCTTCCTTGGCAAAAGCCACACAGAGCTCATCAACGGTGCCAAAGCCCAGGCGTTTCGCAAGATCATCGAGCTTAACCGCGGTTTTTCCCAAACGCGCGAGTTCTTTATCCAGGCGGTCACGGCCCTCGGCGATCTGCTGCGCGAGCTGCTCAGCATTGAACCACTGCCGCACCTTGTTGCGGGTACGGGGACTCGCGGCATAGCCGAGTTCGGGATTGAGCCAGTCGCGGCTCGGCTGACCGACTTTTGCCGCAATGATTTCGACGGTCTGTCCGGTCTTAAGCTTGGTATTGAGCGGCACCATCATCCCGTCGACTTTTGCTCCGCGGCAGCGGTGACCAAGCTGAGTATGGATTTGGTACGCAAAATCCACCGGGGTAGCACCGGCGGGAAGCTCAACGATGCGGCCTTGCGGCGTCAGACAGTAGACATGGTCGTCTTCCACGGCCGGCGCTGCCGGCTGCCCCTTCTGCCCCGCCTCTGCATTGGGGGCTTGGGCGCTCTGCTCGGCAGCGCCCCCGCCCACATCACTCCTCCAGGCCAGGAGCTGACGCAGCCACGCCACGCGCTGCTCCTCAGCAATGGAGGCGCCGTTGGAATTGCCCGCCTCTTTGTAGCGCCAATGCGCAGCAACACCGAGTTCGGCAAATTCATGCATGGCTCGAGTGCGGATCTGAATTTCAATCGGCCGGCCGAGCTGATCGGTAATGACGGTATGGAGCGACTGATAACCATTGGGCTTGGGATTGGCAATATAGTCGTCATACTCCTTCGACAAAACCGTGAAGTGCTCCTGCACAATCGAGAGCGCTTCATAGCACTGCTCGACGGTTTCGACGATGATTCGAACCGCACGGACGTCAAAGAGCTGATCAAAGCGCAGGTGCTTGCGCTGCATCTTTTTCCAAATGGAATAGATATGCTTCGGGCGGCCCGACACCTCAGCCTGAATACCGTGAGAAATCATCAGCGCCTGGATCTTCTTCACCGCCAAAGCCATGAATTCCAAACGTTCCTCACGAGACTCATCGAGTTCAGCAGCAATCTGGTGATATTCGGCCGGATGCGTAAAGCGAAGCGAGAGGTCTTCGAGCTCCCACTTGATCTGCCAAATACCGAGTCGATTAGCCAAGGGCGCATAAACGGCGAGCGTTTCCTCACCGAATTCCACTGCGCCCGGCGCCTGTGAAGAGACAAACCAGCGCAGCGTCTGCAGGCGGCTTGCCAATTTGAGCAGTACGACGCGCAGATCCTGACTCATCGCCAGGAACATGCGGCGAAGCGCCTCGGGCTGCACCGCCGCACTGGATTCTTTGTTTTCCGAGCGTGCGCGCTTGGAGAGATCATTCATCTTCCCGAGCTCGCGCACAAGCCCTGCCACATTCTCCCCAAAGCTCTTTTCAATCCATTCATCGGGCTTCTGCACGAGCGTGGGCACGCTGAAAAGATACGCCGCAGAAATGAGCTCCGGATCGTTTCGAATGGCCCGCAGAATGTTGGCAACACCGTCAGCATGCGCCATGACCGACTCGCCCGTAGAAAGCGTCCTGCCGTAATAAAGCGGTTCCACCGAGCTGCGTGCAGCAGCCGGATCAGCGGTTTTCGTGAATTGGGTGGCATCCATCGCCGCCTCCAAAATCTTTTTCTTCTTTTGGCTGCTCGGGTTGGTTCCAAACCCGCACAGCACCGTAATGGATTATTGGCCGCAGGCAAACGTCATCCGCACAAGGACTCTTTAAACCTCATACAGCTTCCGTCGCTACTCGGTGAATTGTAGGTAAGCAAGAGCGCCTTGCGCAGAAAGCGGACTGAAAGGAATCAAATCCTTACCGACTGGCCGCTGAAATAGCACAGCCGGAAGGATTAGGGTTTTCACTGTGTTTGCGTAAATTAGAGCAAGTTCAGCCGCCAGGACATCTTCACGGAGCCCCCTGCAGAGCGAACGCTGGATCCAGCGCGTGAAGCAAAACCGGAAAAATCCAATCTGGAATCCCGCCATTCAATGCCGGCAGCGAGTTCGGCATTCCATTGGAAGCGTTCGGGCTCAGCAGCCGTCATGACAGTTGCTGACGATGTCGAGCCCCCGGCGGGCCCTTGAACCATCACATCGCGGTCGCCGCCGACCGTACTGTTCAACGCTGCAGTCAACGACACATCCAAGCGCCTCGGCTTCACCTGCCCCCAATATCCGGCTCCCGGCGCAAAATGAAGCGCCCCCGTTATGACGCCGCCCGCCGTTGCCGCCACAGCCTGCGCGGAAGCTTCACGAATGGTGAGCACAGCTCCTGCCGGTGAGCGCCATGTTCCTTCAGCCGTATCCACCCGCAGATACCGCAGTCCGGCAAAGCCCGAAATCACCCATGAGCGGTCAGGCCCGCTGCCCGACAACGCGCTGTCGGCGAAAAGCGGCTGCTCATAAAGAAAGCCGCTGGAATAAATGCGCCGCTTGAGTTTTTCCATCTCAAGATACTCACGGGCCGCCCCCATGCGATAACGGTCGTCAGCCTCAAGCCACGTCAAATCTACCGTTCCCCAGCCGCTGCCGAGCCGTCGGCGCACAAAGAATGATGCGGAAGCTTCGTCGGACTCGCTGTCTACCCCGAGTTCCGCTGCCGCTCCCTGTTTATAAAGCGTATCCAGACTTCTTGTTGTGAAGCTCCCCATCAAGCCGACACGCCAATCCTCCCGCCCGAAAATGACAGCGGCGTCAAAAGTGGTGTCTTCGCTTTTGACCGTAAAGCGTTTAGAAACCGGCGTCGATACATCAACCTTGGTGCTGCCGGCTGAAGCGCCGATAAAAACAGGCACATCCTGCACTACCGCCGGCAGATGCTCCTGCAGGTTCGTGCGCCAGGCTTTCAGTCGTTCCGTCCAGTCAGGATCGGCCTTTTCCGAATCTGCGGACGCCTTTCGGCTAGCCGCCCTTTGCGCTTCAAGCGAACGAATTTCTGCAGCACGCGCCGCCTGCGCCTCCGCCATTCTGGCCGCCGAAGCCAGCCGCATGGAGGTCGAGACGGCGTTTTGCATCAGTCGCTCATTGGTACCCGTTGAAGAGGCGGCCGTGGCAACCGCCATCATCGTGCCTTCAACCACGTCGGACGTATTGGTAAAAAGCGTGCGGTAAAAGCTGGGCACAAGGAGCGATGTTCGGTTTTCATAAAGCTCTTGAAGCATTGCCGCGAGCGGCCCCTCAAACGTTGGCCTGCCCAACACCCCGACCACCGCGCCTGACGCATCGAAATAAAGTCCTCCTGTTTCCAGAAGCCCCTCTACTTTCAGCGTCAGATTTTCCAGTCCGGAGACCTCAGCGCGGCTCAAATCAAGCCCTTCGACTTTAAAGGTCGTCCCCGCCGACGGAATGCCGTAAGCGGCTTTGCGGTCAGCCGATTGGGATGATGCCGGTGAATCGGCTCCGTCTTCAGCGTCCTGAAGAGCGTCGTCTTCATCCGTGCGGATGAGCGAAGACAAAAGAAGTGTTGAACCCGCATCAAAGCGAGCCTTCGTGCCATCCTCGAGCGTCAGTGTGGTGTGTTCGCCCTCGATAGAGAGCACGCCGCCGCTTCCTACCCAGAGGTTCCAACGATTGGAGGCTGCCTCCCGTTCCGTGCTGCTCCCGCCCACAGCAATCGACATCCCGCGCGTGAGTGAAGCATTCTTTTGCACGCGAACTGCACCCTGCGGCGCCGCGGCGGGCGTAAAAAAGAAATTTTCGATTGGATCCGTTCCGGCCTCGTTGCCATCATCAAATGCCGCATGAGTCCACACGAAAGCGCCGCCCGAACCCACACGAATGTCAAGATGACCGCCGCTGCTCACAGAGAGCTCTTCAATCATCAAGGTTGAAAACAGATCCGCCTGAGTATTGTCTTCGCCCACCGTCACCAACGTGCGTTCCATATCCGCCGTCAGTTTTTGAATATGTACTTCTGCGTTTGATATGACGTCAGACGCCTCCGTTGCCGCTGCGCCGAGGATCAGCGACCCGCCGCGGCTGACAACCTCCCAAAGCTCTGCATAACCGTCAACTTCGACCTGTAAGCGGGCGCCGGAGTGAAGCTCAGCCGTACCGGCAAACTCCTCTGCCGGCCCATACACGTTCTCCAAATAGGCGCCGCTCCCGACAGTCAGCTGACCGCTCACTTCAAGATTGTCCGTATAAAAATTGGTATCCAACAGCTCGAGATGGCCTGACTGCGTCACGTTCGTTGCGCTGTGATCTGCATAGTCCTCTAAAACAACATGATCGGACACCATGTAGGGATCAGAGATATCGCCGTAGACACTATTGGCCAATACCGGCGAAGCGGCCCCGCAGAAAAGAAACCCTGCTGTCATTAAGCTTAGAGACAGAGCGCTCAAACACGGCAGACCGCCCGAGCGCATGCCGCCGCGGGAAACGAGGCGCACGCCTAAGTGATGAGGGAAGACAAAAGTGGAGTGCACACTGCGGCCCACGCCGCGAGCACACTCGGAAGTGCATTCTGTTGTTTTCATTATTTGAAGAGAATGTAGTTGAGAGTTGCCCGCAAAGGGGCTCAAAGATTCTCGCTGCTCTTCAAAGCTTTTGCTCCAACGCCTGTGCTCGCAGCCTTTTAGCTAAAGGAAGCCGCATTAATGCATCACGTTTTCAATATTATCACTTTATTAGTTGAAAACAATTAACGATATACCTCATCACTTTAGAGATAATATCAATCAACTATATATGTAAACTTTGAATTGACAGGTTGATACTTGTCAATCGCAATCAAAAGACTATAAACCTGAACTACGGGATGCCTGCTCACTAAAACAAGGGCAGTTCCGTCAATATCTTTATCAAGCCCGTGATCTTATTTGAAAAAATAGGCCACGGGCTTTCGTTTTTGTGTTAACATACTCTATAACTATAATGTGCAGAGCATAAAGATGGAAAATTCTCCAAAAAGCGGCTTC
>NZ_QNRV01000035.1 GCF_003315195.1 Sutterella wadsworthensis
ATTCCGAACAGGACAGTGAAACGCCTCTGCGCCGATGATAGTTGGTTGTATTTCCAGTGAAAGTAGGTCATCGCCAGGCTCCCTATACGAACCCCCGCAGATTCTGGTCTGCGGGGGTTTTCGCGCTCTGAAGCCGATAAAAAAGCCCGGCGCAGACTTGATGCATGCGTCGGGCTCGCAGGGGAGCAGTCTCTTAAGCTTGAAGTTCAGACTCAGGCACGCCTGCATCGCGGCAGGTTTTGATGATGGCAGCCCATTCGCCGTCGGAAATTTCCACTCCGTGGGCTTCACGGTCCGCTGTGCGGATGCGTTCGATTTCGCCCGGCATCAGAACAGGGTTTTTGGGATTGGGCTGCGGAGAGGCCTTGACATAGTCGATCATGGCGTCCATCTCTTCCTTCATCCAGGCGAGATCGCAAAGCGCAGCCGGGTCAATTACGAAAGAGGTCATGTTGTTGACGATCGCACCGTCGCGCGGGTGCTTGTCAGCAATCGTGCCGCCCTTGGAGAGCAGGCCGGCAAGGAGTTCGCAGGCAAAGCAGAGTCCGGCGCCTTTGTAGCGGCCCATCGGCATCAGTGCGGCGCGCGGTTCACGCCACATGGGGGCAGGGTCCGCCGTTTCGTTGCCGTTGCGATCAATGATCACTGGTTCATCAAAGTGCTTTCCAGCGAGGAAGGCTACGCGGGTTTTGCCCATGGCCACGATGGAGGTTGCAAAGTCGAGGATGAATCGACCGTGGTTGTTGGCTGCCGGAATGGCACAACAGAAGGGGTTCGTGCCGAATCGAGCATCCGCGCCGCCGTAAGGCGCTACAAGCGGATCAAACTGATTGACGTTCACAAAGTGCAGACTCACCATGCCGGCATCAGCGCACTGTTCGCCATAGGTGCCGATGCGCCCAAGGTGACAGGTGTTGGCAATGGTGTACATGCAGATGCCGTTTTGCTTGGCGCGTTCGATGGCTGCATTTGTGGCTTCGAAGCCGACGCGCTGACCATATCCGCGGTCACCGGAAAACTGCAGAATGGATCCGGCATCCTTGACGAGACGAGCCGGCGTATTGGATTTCAGACGGCCGTCTTTCTGATAGAGGGCATACATGGCGATCATGCCCACGCCGTGGCTGTCATGACCGCGAAGGTTGGCGTTTGTTAAATGGTCGGCAACAACGCGGGCTTCGTACGGGGTGCTCCCTGTGGCCTCGAGCCAGCGTGCGGCAGTATTGAAGATCTCTTGAGGTGAGTGGCGCATGCGGCCCTCCGGTTGCTTTGAATAATGAAGATGCGCGGTAAACCTGAGCGCAGATTATTCATTCTAGGAGGAGCGCAGTCCGTGTTGGTCCTAATGGAACTGAGCCGTATCAAAGGACTCGAGAGGATTGACGGCGAGAAAGGGTTATACCAATTAAAAAAGGGAGCAGTGCATGATGCACGCTCCCTTTGAAATTTTTGGCTCCCCGAGCTGGGTTCGAACCAGCGACCTGCGGATTAACAGTCCGTCGCTCTACCGGCTGAGCTATCGGGGAATCCGGTAACGACCGTGCTGGGCACGTCCGTTTAAATTTTTCTTGGCTCCCCGAGCTGGGTTCGAACCAGCGACCTGCGGATTAACAGTCCGTCGCTCTACCGACTGAGCTATCGGGGAATCAAGACTGCAAATTTTACGGAAGCCCGTTTAGAGTGTCAAATTTTCAAAATAATACAAATGTTACCAAATGTAAAATCAGAAAAATCAAATTGTTGAAAATTCTCTCTGCAGCGGTAAGGTGCACCGTAGAATTGCATTTCAACAGATTGTTCCGCCTTTTGCAGCATCAATGCCGACTTACGCCTACCCCAATTCGCCTTTTGTGCTTCATGCTCCATTCCCGCCTGCCGGCGACCAGCCGGCCGCGATTGATGCGCTCTGCGCAGGCATTGAAAACGGTTTGATGAATCAGACGCTTCTCGGCGTGACGGGGTCGGGCAAAACCTTCACGATGGCCAACATCATTGCCCGTGAGGGTGTACCGGCCATCATCTTTGCGCCCAATAAGACGCTGGCCGCGCAGACCTATTCCGAGATGCGCGACTTCTTTCCTGAAAACGCAGTGGAGTATTTCGTTTCCTACTACGACTTCTATCAGCCGGAGGCCTACGTTCCAGCACGCGACCTCTTCATTGAAAAAGATGCCGCGGTGAACGACCATATTGAGCAGATGCGTTTGGCGGCAACGAAGTCAATCCTCGAGCGCAGAGATACGATTATTGTGGCAACCGTGTCGGCTATTTACGGCATTGGTTCGCCCGAAAGCTACACGACCATGCGCATGATCCTGCGTCAGGGGGATCGTCGCTCACAGCGCCAGCTGATCAACCAGCTCGTGAAGATTCAATATAAGCGCAGCGATATGGAGTTCAATCGCGGTACTTTCCGCGTGCGGGGCGACACCATTGACATTTTTCCGGCTGAACATGCAGAAACTGCCGTACGGGTTGAACTTTTTGACGATGAAGTGGATACCGTTTCGCTTTTTGATCCGCTCACGGGCAAAGTGGTGCAGAAAGTGCAGCGTTTTGTCGTCTATCCGGCGAGCCACTACGTTACGCCGCGCGACGAAATCGTGCGGGCTATCACATCGATCAAGGCCGAGCTGAAGGTGCGCGAGGCTGAGCTCTTAAAGGACAATCTCCTCGTAGAAGCGCAGCGCTTGGAGCAGCGCACCAATTTCGATCTGGAAATGCTCGATCAGGTGGGGTTCTGCAAAGGAATCGAAAACTATTCCCGCCACCTGACTGGGCTTGCCCCCGGGGCCGCGCCGCCCTGCCTCATTGACTATCTGCCCGCTGATGCGCTGATGTTCTTTGATGAAAGCCACGTGATGATGGGACAGCTCGGCGGCATGTACCGCGGTGACCGTGCGCGAAAGGAAACGCTGGTTCGCTACGGGTTCAGACTGCCCTCGGCGCTCGACAACCGGCCGTTGAGGTTTGATGAGTTCGAGGCCAAAATGCGTCAGTCGATTTTCGTGTCGGCAACGCCGGCGGAATACGAACTCAAACGCTGTCAGGGGGAGGTGGTCGAGCAGGTCGTGCGTCCGACAGGCCTGGTTGATCCGGCGGTTGAAGTCCGGCCGGCAACGACACAGGTGGACGATCTTTTGTCTGAAATTTCTGAAACGGTAAAGCAGGGCGAACGCGTGCTGGTGACGACGCTCACCAAGAAAATGGCGGAAGATTTGACTGACTTTCTGTCCGAAGAAGGCGTGAAGGTGAGGTATCTCCACTCGGATATCGACACGGTCGAGCGTGTGGAGATTATCCGGGATCTCCGAGCAGGCAAATTCGACGTTCTTGTCGGCATTAACTTGCTGCGCGAAGGTCTCGACATTCCGGAAGTTTCACTGGTGGCTATTCTCGATGCTGACAAAGAAGGGTTCCTGCGTTCGACTCGCTCGCTGATCCAGACAATCGGTCGTGCTGCGCGTAATCTGCATGGCCGTGCCATCCTCTACGGCGACAAGATGACCGATTCGATGAAGGCAGCGCTAAACGAAACCAATCGCCGCCGGCAAAAGCAGGAAGACTTTAATCGTGAGCACGGCATTGTGCCCCAGGGCGTAAAGAAGGCGGTGCGAGAAATCATCGACGGGGTTTATCGCGGTCCAGATGTGGCGCCGGAGTCGTCGGCGTCCGACGCGCTGCCGATGGACGAAAAAACGTTGTCAAAACGTCTCCGCGAGCTCGAAGAAGAAATGATGAGTTATGCCAAGAATCTGGATTTCGAAAAGGCTGCACGCGTACGTGAAGAGCTGATGGCATTGAGAAAACAAGCTTTCGGTGCTTCGGCTCCAGCCTGAACTTCTCACAATTGAGTCTATGAATTTTCAGCAAGCTAGCGTAGGATAATGCACCGTGGGGAGAACCTTGCCCTGCGCAGACCTTCGCCCGATTTTGGGATTTTGGTGAACGGACAACAAAATGAACAACAACCAAGCGATCAAAATTCTTTTTGTCTGCACGGGAAATGTTTGCCGCAGCCCAATGGCTGCAGCCATCTTCGCCAAGAAGGCGAAAGAGGCAGGTTTTGAAGACGTTATGCTCAGCGACAGCGCCGGCACGAGCGATGCTCATGAAGGCGAACCTTGTGACGCCCGCGCCGTGCTCACCTGCCGCCGCCGAGATGTGCAGCTCGCCGGACACCGTGCTCGCCAGATTGAAGCGAGCGACTTCGAAAAGTTCGATTTAATTTTGGCCATGGACTGGGAAGTGCTGACTGAACTTCAGCAGCGAGCTCCCGCCGCCATGCGCCACAAGATTCAGCTCCTCATGCGCTACGCCAATGACATTGACGAAGCGATTGTGCCCGATCCCTACTATGGCCTGAACGAAGGATTTACGCGCGTTTACGAATACTGCTCGGATGCGTGTGAGGGGATCATCGAAAACTTTGAAAAGAAGGCCAAGCAGCTCCTTGCTGCCCGTGCCGCATCTTCTGCGGCAAGCGCTCAGGCCTCCTGAAGGCCGTATTGCAAAATACCTCCCCATTACGGCCTGTAAATCTCAATCTAACAGTGTAAGTCAGAATAAACTCAAGCACTAACCCTAATTTCTGACTTGATCACTCAGGATTGTTGGCGTAGAATCCGCTCACAAAATTGACAAGAACAGTCAGGATTGAGCGGCTGACCTGCCTCCCTAGCGAGAATCGTCAGCCATCTGTTCGATGGGAGACGAAGTTGAAGCTGACGACTAAAGGCCGTTTTGCCGTTACCGCCATGGTCGACATCGCCATGCGTGCTCGTGAAAGCGATGCGCCGGTGCCGATTGCGCAGGTTGCGGAACGCCAGAAGATTTCGCTCGCGTATCTCGAGCAAATCTTTTGCCGACTGCGCCGTGCCGGGCTCGTTGAGAGTACGCGCGGACCGGCAGGCGGTTACAAGCTTTCCGAGCCTGCTTCTCAAATCACCATCGATCGCATTGTTTTGGCTGTAGACGAGAACATGGACACAACGCAGTGCCGCGGTGAAGGTACCTGCCTCGGCGGGGCCGCCTGCCTCACGCATCACCTCTGGGAAGAGCTCAATTCCGTTATTGAGAGCTTCTTGGCGAGCCGTTCGCTCGAATGTCTCATTGAGGAGCATGAGGCGCGTGAAGCCGCAGAGGCCGAGAGCAGCGCTTCCGTGAGTATTCCCGCTGTCATTCCCGTGCGCAAAAGCGCTTGAACCCGATTTCCCCTTGCATACTTTGGACTTTCAGTCATGAAGCTTCCGATTTACCTCGACTACTCCGCTACGACGCCGTGCGATCCCCGCGTGGTCGAAAAGCTCGTTCCTTATCTGCACGATCATTTTGGGAACCCCGCCTCCCACAGCCACAGCTACGGCTGGGAAGCCGAGAAGGCCGTTGAAGAAGGCCGCACGCAGATTGCTGCGCTGATCGGCGCGGACCCGCGCGAAATCGTATTCACGTCCGGCGCGACGGAAGCTGACAATCTGGCGATCAAGGGTGCGGCGCACTTCTATCGCGACAAGGGCAAGCACCTTATTACGGTCAAGACCGAACACAAGGCCGTGCTCGACAGCATGCGCCACCTCGAAAGCGAAGGCTACGAAGTGACGTATCTTGACGTTGACGAAGAAGGCATGATTCGCTGGGATGACTTGGTCAATGCCATTCGCCCGGACACCACGCTTATCTCGGTCATGGCGGTGAATAACGAAATCGGCGTCATTCAGGATATTGCCCGTATTGGCGAGCTCTGCCGCGAGCGCGGCATTGTCTTTCACTGCGACGCTACGCAGGCTGCCGGCAAGATCGATCTCAATGTTGACCATCTGAAGGTCGATTTGATGAGTCTTTCTGCACACAAGGTCTACGGCCCCAAAGGCATTGGCGCACTCTACGTTCGCCGCAAGCCGCGTGTGCGCATTGAGTGCCAGATGCACGGCGGCGGACACGAACGCGGCATGCGTTCGGGGACCCTGCCCACGCACCAGATCGTCGGCATGGGCGAAGCTTATCGCCTTGCCCGCGAAGAAATGGCTACTGAAGTGCCGCGCATCAAGCGCCTTCGCGATCGTCTCTGGGAAGGCATTCAGAAGAATATTTCGGATGTCTACCTCAACGGTTCCTGGGAGC
The DNA here is from genome assembly GCF_003315195.1 of Sutterella wadsworthensis. Taxonomy (GTDB): domain Bacteria; phylum Pseudomonadota; class Gammaproteobacteria; order Burkholderiales; family Burkholderiaceae_F; genus Sutterella; species Sutterella wadsworthensis. Next base: position 6,121 of record NZ_QNRV01000035.1, read on the forward strand.
ACCGCGTCTGCTTCAACCTCAACGTGAGCTTTGCGTTCATTGAGGGGGAAAGCCTCATGATGGCGGTGAAGGATCTGGCCGTCTCATCGGGGTCGGCCTGCACGTCTGCGTCGCTCGAGCCCTCCTACGTGCTCCGCGCGCTCGGCCGCGATGCGGAACTTGCGCACTCGTCGATTCGCTTCACGCTTGGACGCTTCACGACGGAAGAAGAAATTGACTACGCCGTTAAGTGCCTCACCAAGGCCGTGAAGGATCTTCGCGAAAAGAGCCCTCTCTGGGAAATGCACCAGAACGGCGAGGACATCTCGAAGGTCGAGTGGGCCGCGCACTAATTTCAGTGGTTCAGAACATTAATTCAACATTGATGAAGACCCCCTCCCGGGAGCAAAGGCTCCCGGTACCGTCTTCCGGAGAAAGAGAATGGCCTACAGCGAAAAACTGATTGACCACTTCGAACACCCCCGCAACGTCGGCACGCTCGACAAGAACGCACAGGACGTCGGTACGGGCATGGTGGGCGCACCCGCCTGCGGCGACGTTATGCGTCTGCAGATCAAAGTCAATCCTGAAGGCGTCATTGAGGACGCGAAGTTTAAGACCTATGGCTGCGGCTCAGCCATTGCGAGCTCTTCACTCGTCAGTGAATGGGTCAAGGGCAAGACGCTCGAAGAGGCCGGCAAGATTACCAACGCTCAGATCGCCGACGAGCTTGCGCTGCCGCCCGTGAAGATCCACTGTTCAATTCTGGCCGAGGATGCCGTCAAGGCCGCCATCGCCGACTACCGCGCCAAGCAGCATCCCGCTGAGCAGGATGCCAAGAAGGAATAATCATCATGTCCGTTACGCTTACTGAAGCCGCTGCCAAGCACGTGCAAAAGTATCTGGCCCGCCGAGGCAAAGGCGTTGGCCTGCGCTTGGGCGTCAAAACCTCCGGCTGTTCCGGCATGGCTTATAAGCTCGAGTTTGCTGATCAGGTCGAACCCGACGATAAAGTTTGGGAAAGTTTCGGCGTGAAGGTGCTCGTTGACGAAAAGAGTCTGCCGTATCTCGACGGCACCGAGCTCGACTACACGCGTGAAGGTCTGCAGGAAGGCTTCAAGTTCCACAATCCTAATGAGAAGAGCCGCTGCGGCTGCGGCGAGTCCTTCCAGATCTGAGGGCTGATCGGTCATGGCTCAGATGACGCCTTTTGAACTCTTCGGCCTCAAGCCCGCCTTCAAAGTGGATTTGGAGGCGCTGCACGCCGCACACGAACGGGCCATCCTGCAGGTGCATCCGGACCGTTTCGCAGATCGTCCCGTTGCCGAGCGCCGTGTGGCAGAACAATGGGCTTCGCGCATCAATGAGGCCTATGCGGTGCTTAAAAACCCGGTGAAGCGTGCCGTCTGGCTCTGTGAGGCGGCCGGCCGCAGTGTCGGCGCAGAAACGAACACGCGCATGCCGACGGACTTCCTGATGCAGCAGATGGCTTGGCGGGAAGCCATGGATGATGCTTGCGGCGATGATGAGAAGAACGCAGTTCGCGCTCAAGCGCGAGGCGCTGCCGACAAAGTGCTCGAAGCGCTCAGCAGTGCGATCGACGAAACGCATGACTGGGACAAGGCCGTTGATCTCACCCGCCGACTGATGTTCATTGAACGTTTTCTTGAGCAAAACGCTGATTAACCCTTTCCATTTATTCGCTTGACCAAGGCGCACGCATCGGAAGAAATCGCCGGGCGCGCGCCTTCGCCCACATAAGAAGAGATAGAAAACATGGCCCTCTTTCAAATCGCCGAGCCGGGACTTTCTGCTGCGCCGCATGAGCATCGCCTTGCTGTCGGCATTGATCTCGGCACCACGAATTCGCTTGCTGCGACCGTAAAGAGCGGTGAACCTGTTGTGCTTGCCGACGAGGCCGGCCGCCAGCTCCTGCCTTCTGTCGTGCGCTACCTGAAGGATGGGTCGGTTGAAACAGGGTGGGATGCGCTTGCTCATGCCGAGAGCGATCCGCGCAACACCGTCTATTCGGCCAAGCGCCTGCTCGCGCGAGGCCGCAGCGAACTCAAAACGCTGCCCGTGCTGCCCTACGAAATCGTTGATGCGCCCGGAGGCGTGGCGATCCGTACGGTTCAGGGGGACAAAAGTCCGGTAGAAGTGAGCGCTGAGATTTTGAAGACGCTTGCCAAGCGTGCAGAAACGCAGCTCGGCGGTGAACTGACCGGCGCTGTGATCACCGTGCCTGCTTATTTTGATGACGCTCAGCGTCAGGCGACAAAGGATGCGGCACGACTGGCGAACCTTTCCGTTCTGCGTCTTTTAAACGAACCTACGGCGGCGGCGTTGGCCTATGGGCTCGACAACGGTGCAGAGGGCGTCTATTTGGTCTATGACCTGGGCGGCGGCACCTTTGACGTCTCTCTCCTCAAGCTTTCGCGCGGCGTTTTCGAAGTGCTCGGCACGGGCGGCAACGCGGCGCTGGGGGGCGATGATTTTGATCATGCGGTGGTTGACTGGGCAGTGTCGCAGCTCGGCAGCGTTGAACTTACCGCAGAAGATCGCCGCCAGCTGCTTGACCGCGCGAAGGCGGCGAAGGAAGCGCTCACGGATGCGCCGGAGACGGTTCTTAAACTTGAACTCTCTTCGGGTACCCATGCCTTTACGCTCACTCGTGTGATCTTTGATCAGCTCACAAAGTCGCTCGTGGATGAAACGCTTGAAGCTGTTGCCAATGTTTTGCGTGATGCGAAGCTCGAAAAAGACCAAATTAAAGGCGTGGTGCTGGTGGGCGGTTCTACCCGCATGCCCTGTGTGCGCCGCGAGGTGGAAGCCTATTTCGGCTTTGCGCCGTTGACGGGCATTGACCCGGACTGCGTGGTAGCCGTCGGCGCCGCAATGCAGGCCAATAAGCTCGCGGGCAACGCCGCCGAAGGCGAGGATTGGCTGCTCCTTGACGTCACGCCCTTGTCGCTCGGCATCGAAACGATGGGCGGACTGGTCGAAAAGATCATTCCCCGCAACAGTCCCATCCCTGTCGCGCGGGCGCAGGATTTCACGACTTTCCGTGACGGTCAGACCGCGATGGCGGTACATGTTGTGCAAGGTGAACGCGAAGTGGTGGATGCCTGCCGTTCGCTCGCCCGCTTTGAGCTTCGCGGCATTCCGCCGATGGCAGCGGGTGCTGCTCGCATCCGCGTGACCTTCCAAGTGGATGCCGACGGTCTCTTGTCCGTCTCCGCACGAGAAATGACGAGCGGCGCAGAGGCATCCATTGTCGTGAAGCCTTCATACGGCCTCACTGACGAAGAAATTGTGCGCATGCTTCAGGAAGGCAATTCGAGCGCCGAGGCCGATATGCAGGCGCGCAAACTCCGTGAAGAGCAGGTGGAAGCCAAGCGCCTTCTCGAAAGCACCGCCAGCGCGCTCACGCAGGACGGCGATCTCTTGTCGCCTGAAGAGCAGTCTGAAATTGATCGGCTCGCTCGAGCGGTCGGTTCTGCCATTAACGGCACGGATGCCGACATGATTCATAAAGCCGTGGAGGCTTTGTCAAAGGGCACTGAAGCTTTTGCTGAGCGCCGTATGGATCGCTCCATTCGCGCAGCATTGGCCGGCCGCAGCGTCAATGACGCGTTGTTTGATGAAAAGCCCTCCGGTTCCTGATATTTACAATTGAATTTTTCCTGATCCCAGAGAAACGATAAATGCCAAAGATCACTGTTCTCCCCAACGCTGAGCTCTGCCCGGAAGGCAAGACCTTTGAAGCTGAAACCGGTGCCAACCTTGCCAGGGCGCTGCTTGCCAACGGCGTGAAGATTCAGCATGCCTGTGAATTCAACTGCGCCTGCGCGACCTGTCACGTCATCGTGCGCCAGGGTTTCGACAGCCTTAACGAACCGTCCGACAATGAGCTCGATCATCTCGATACGGCCTACGGTGCATGTGCTGAATCGCGTCTTTCCTGCCAGACCACGGTTGGTACGGAAGACATCACGATTGAGATTCCCAAGTACAACCGCAACATCGTCGGAGAGTAAAGGAGATCGCCATGGAGCTTCACTGGTCTGACGTGCAGCGCATTGCCGAAGAGCTTTACGATGCGGATCCTGATCTCGATCCGCTGACGCTTTCCTTTGTGAAGCTCCACGACATGGTGGTAAAGCTGCCTGACTTTGCCGACGATCCGCAGAAGTCCAACGAGCAAATCCTGGAGGCCATTCTTCAGGCTTGGCTTAACGAGCGGGATTGATTTCGTTTGATCTGCCGATTAGACGTCTCTGCTCAAGGCCGTCCGCTGCAGTCCATGAAGGCTGCCGGTCGGCCTTTCCCGTTTTTGGGCAGACTGAAAACATATTGATCGATGAGGTTTTTTCATGCAGCGCTTCAAGAGCTTTCAGCCCCGGATGGGCACAGCAGCAGGGCTGAGCGTTCTCGTCCTTGGCCTCTGTTTAGGGCAGCCTTACACAGCCGCAAAGGAACCGCTCCCTCAGCTGCTCGAACAAAAGCCGGCGGTCAGTGCTTTGGCGATGGATGCGCTTCCAAACCGAATCGTCGTGACGATCAAAGGGGATCCGCGCACATCACGGGGCTTCAGCTGGTTCATGAATGCGGCACCGGACGACCTGAATGTTGAGCTCTCTCCATCGAGTGATTTTGCGCAGATCACCCGCATACCGGTCCAGACGGTGCAGGTGCAAAGCCGCTTTCTGGAACGAACGGCTGACGGGCATTTTCTTTTTCGCTCGGAAAAGGCCGACAGTACCATCCTCGGCTACTTCACTGATGAAGGGCGAAGTGTGAAATGGCGGCCCAAGGACGGCGCCAGAAAATCCGATCACGTTGAGATTGGCGTTTTGACGCGTCCAGAGACGATTTGCCGCGCAGAGGTTTCAAGTCTCAGTCCCGGCACGCTTTGGTATTGGCGCATTGCCGCAAAGGGCAAAGTGCTGAGCCCTGTCGGCAGCTTCAAAACCGCAGCCGATCCGGACAAAACAGACAAAGTTTCCTTTATTCAGGTCTCCGATACGCAAAACGCCTACTATAACGAACATAAGCGCAATGAGGCGGCTTACGGTGCCGATACGCTCTTACAGGCCCTGCGGCACTTTCCGAATACAGATTTTGTACTGCACACCGGTGACTTTGTTGAAACCGGCAGTATTGAGGACGAATGGTTCGACCTTTTCAAGCGTTCAGCACCGATTCTGACGCAGACCACAGTGGCGCCGGTTGCCGGCAATCATGAGGTCTATTCGCTTCAGGACGGCGTGCGGAGCTTTGGAGCGTTTGAGCGGCACTTCAACGTCAATGATGCGCTTTCAGGCGGAGCGGCTCTGACGCGCGGCCTCAAAGAGGATCCCGACGGCGGCGCAACCTATTCGTTTGATTGGGGAAGAGTGCATTTTGCAGTGCTTAATACCAATGACAACCAGCATGCTCAGCATTCAGCATTGAGCCCCGCACAGCTTGAATGGCTCAAAAAGGATGTCCGGACTTCACGAGAGCGCGGTGCACAATGGGTCATTTTGGCGCTGCACAAGGGGATTTATTCAAAGGGCTACCATTCGCTCGAAGATGCTGATATCCGGCGCGTTCGGCAAGCGCTGACAGCGCTGATTGACGACCTTCGGATCGATGTGGTGCTTCAGGGACACGACCATGTCTATTCGCGCACCAAGGCGCTTAAAGTGCGCGACAACGATGACCCAAGCTTCTGGCCGGCCCGAGTGACGCAGCCCGACTTCACCTATGACGCCGATTTTTTCAAGGTTCTGCATGCGCCCAAGGGCGCGGTGTTCGTGACAGCCGACACCGCCGGCACCAAGGCCAATGATGCTGTGGCGGACGGTACTTTGAAGCATTTGGGCAAGGTACGGCCGGCGTTGAAGAGCATGACGGAAAACGAGCTCGAAAGCTACAGTTATCTTTTTGAGACCGGCATGCAGCCGCACCGATCGAGCCGTTTTCATAAAAAACACACTAATTGGCGCGATGCTTCCGAGCAGAGTTTTATTCACTATTGCGTCAAAGGCCGCGTACTCGTGGGCGAGGTCTATGTGGTTTCGGGAAGCTTGGAGAAAGCCGAGCCTCGCCGCGTGCAGATGATTGACCGCTTTACGGTTGAGAAGCCTTGAAGAGAGCCCTTAATCCGCAGCGCTGGGCGTTGCCGCCATGGAAAAGAGGAGAGACGAAGCTGCTTCGTGCATGACCTTGTGTGCTGCAATCAGGTCGAGCACTTCTCGTGCCGAAAAGCGTGCAAAGCGCTCAACTTCATGATCTGCCGCGCAGGGTTCGAAGCCAGCGGGGAGCACCAGATCGTGGGTATAAGAAGCTTCTAACATCCAGCCGCCCGATACGGCCCGAGAAATTAAAAAGCTGCCCAAATATCGAGCATTTTTTGCGTCCGCTGCCGGGAGCAAGGCTTCTTCATGCGCTTCGCGCAGCAGCGCTTCAGCGGGCGTTTCGCCCGCGCCCACCATCCCAGCGGCGAGGCCGTCCCACAGGCCGGGGCCGACGCGTTTGGTGCGGCTTCGCTGCCCGAGGATATAAACCGGGTCGAATTCGTCGACGGGATCGCGCAAACGAGCCGAGAGATGAACCGCGCGGGTCAGCGCTCCCAGAGGACGGTAGAGCGCTCGCTCGAGGCGCACTGAGGCTGCCCCTTGTGCAGACTCGGAAAGACTGAAGAGGTCAAGGAGCTCCCCGCGCCATCCCTGAGAAAGGTGGGCGGCCCGCATTGCGATGCCGAAGTCGAGCAAATGTGCCGCATCGAGACGAAGCTCTGTTGGGTGCTTGGTCATGCCGGGCATGCGGCTGATTTTGTCCGCCCATTCGGGAGCCGTTCGGCCGATGAGAACGCCGGTTGACAGGCGAATGGGAATCAGCCCCGGGTGCGCGCAGAGCGCTGCGCTTGACCAGCTGCCGGATGCGTCCGGAAGCACAAAGCCCGCAGTGAGGACTCGCGTGAGTGCCTCGCGGCGGGCTTTGAAGTGAGTCGACCCGAAGGGCCGGCTCGATGAGCTTCCAAACGCAGGGATAAAGGAACCCTGCATCATGGATTACTTCGTGTTTTCCGGGCGCATGTGCGGGAAGAGCAGCACGTCGCGGATCGTCGGAGCGTCGGTGAGCAGCATCATGAAACGGTCAATGCCGATGCCGCAGCCGGCGGTCGGGGGCAGACCGTATTCGAGAGCACGGATGTAGTCGGCATCGTAATACATCGCTTCGTCGTCGCCGTGGCTCTTCTTGTCAGCCTGAGCACGGAAGCGGGCAGCCTGATCGTCCGGATCGTTGAGCTCGGAGAACCCGTTGGCGGTTTCTCGGCCGGCAATGTAAAGCTCAAAACGTTCGGTGATTTCAGGATCGGCGTCGGACGCGCGGGCGAGCGGCGAGATTTCAACCGGATAGTCAATGATGAAGGTCGGTTCGATCAGCTTGGCTTCGGCGGTTTCTTCAAAAAGCGCCATCTGCAGAGCGCCCAGGCCGGCGTCAACCGGGATCTCACCGCCGAGGCGCTTAAGCTCAGCGCGGATGAAGTCCGGGTTGTTGAGTTCTTCATCGGTGTAGTTCGGAGCGAACTTCTTGATGGCGGCAAGCGGCGTCAGGCGATGGAAAGGTTTGGAGAGATCGATTTCCTGGCCCTGATACTGGAGAACCATCGAACCCGTCGCTTCTTTGGCGACCGTGCGCAGGAGCTCTTCGGTGAAGTCCATCTGATCGCGATACGTCCAATACGTCGCGTAGAACTCCATCATCGTGAATTCGGGGTTATGGCGAATCGACACGCCTTCGTTGCGGAAGTTGCGGTTGATTTCAAAGACGCGTTCAAAACCGCCGACCACGAGGCGCTTCAGATACAGTTCCGGCGCGATTCGCAGGTACATATCCATATCGAGCGCATTGTGGTGCGTGATAAAGGGTTTTGCATTGGCGCCGCCCGGGATCGGGTGGAGCATCGGCGTTTCCACTTCAAGGAAGCGGTGATTGAGCATGAAGGCGCGGATGGCGGCAATGGCCTTCGAGCGGGTGAGGAAGCGGTTGCGCGATTCCTCATTCATGATGAGGTCGACGTAGCGCTGACGGTAGCAAAGCTCCGTGTCCTGCAGGCCCTTGTGCTTATCGGGCAGCGGACGGATGCTCTTGGTCATCAGACGGATTTCTTTCACGCGAATGGCGAGGTCGCCGGCATGGGTGCGGAAAAGCACGCCCTTGGCAGCAACGATGTCGCCCAGGTCGAACGTCTTAAAGGCAGCATAGGCGTCGGAGCCAACTTCATTTTGCTGCACGAAGTACTGCATCGTGCCGGTGAAGTCGCGCACCGTGCAGAAGGAGGCCTTGCCCATGATGCGCTTGAGCATGATGCGGCCTGAGCAGGCAACTTCGGGGGCGGCGGCTTCAAGCTCCTCCGTCGTCATTGCGCCGTATTTGGCCGTAAGGTCGCCGAAGAGATCCGTACGCTTGAAGTCGTTCGGATAAGCGACGCCGGCGGCGCGCAGCGCGGCAAGCTTGGCGCGGCGCTCGGCGATGATATGGTTTTCGTCTTCGGCCGGGGCCTGAACGGTCTGAGGGTTCTGCTGGGCTTGTGCCATTTGATTCCCCTAAAAGTGTTTTGCGGATGTTGGGATCCAACGAGCACTTCGGAAAGGTGCAGTGCAGGGCTTTCCGAAGCGTTGAGTCTGGAATAGGGTAGTTCGGAGCTTGGGGGTTATTCGGCCGCCGGAACGGCATTCACGCCGCCCTTCAAGCTCGCTTCGATGAATTGATCAAGATCACCGTCGAGCACGCCGCCCGTGTTGCCGGTTTCAACGCCGGTACGCAGGTCCTTCACGCGCGACTGATCAAGCACGTAGCTGCGGATCTGGTGACCCCAGCCGATGTCAGACTTCGACTCTTCGAGCTTCGTCTGCGCTTCCATGCGTTTGCGCATTTCCAGCTCATAGAGCTTAGCCTTGAGTTGCTGCATGGCTTTTTCGCGGTTGCGGTGCTGCGAGCGGTCATCCTGACAGATCGTAATGATGCCGGTGGGCTTGTGGTGAATTCGGACGGCTGACTCGGTCTTTTGGATGTGCTGACCGCCTGCGCCCGAAGCACGGAAGACGTCGATGGAAAGATCGGCAGGATTGATTTCAATGTCGATGGAATCATCCACTTCCGGATAGACGTAGACCGAGGTGAAGGAGGTGTGACGGCGCGCATTGGCGTCAAAGGGGCTCTTACGCACCAGACGATGAATGCCGGTTTCGGTGCGCAGCGTGCCGTACGCCCACTCGCCCTCAATAAAGAGCGTGCAGGACTTGATGCCGGCGACTTCGCCCGGTGTTTCTTCTTCAAGGGTGACCTTAAAGCCCTTGCGTTCGGCGTAGCGCATATACATGCGCTCGAGCATGCTTGCCCAGTCCTGCGCTTCCGTGCCGCCCGCACCGGACTGAATTTCCAGATAGCAGTTGGCCGAGTCCATCGGCTGGTTGAACATGCGCTTAAATTCGAGCTGAGCAACTTCGTGCTCGATGCGGTCTACATCCTCTCCGATAACTTCGAGGGAATCGAAATCCTCTTCGGCCAGAGAAAGTTCAAAGAGTTCGCCCGCATCGGCGATGCCCTGCGTAAGACGGTTGAAGCTGCCGACGATATCGTCGAGCATCTTCTTTTCTTTGCTTACTTCTTGGGCGTGTTTGGGATCATTCCAGAGGTCCGGGTTCTCAATTTCCCGATTTACTTCTTCGAGGCGCCGAGCTTTGCGGTCGACGTCAAAGATACCCCCGAAGTTCATTGAGCCGACGGGTAAGATCGTCGATCGAGGCTTCAATTTGGTTGATGCGTTCAGCTTCCATTTCTGACCTATGCGGATAGAGCGTATTCGTTGTATTAAAAGTGCGTCGGGCTTCGAGAATTTTTGAAGCACAAAATCACCGACGTGCCCTGAAAATACAGGGAAACGAAAATTATAGACGGCTTCGGGACGCCGCATGTGCTGCTGAGCGTCCCGAATCATAGGAAAAAGCGGCGGAATTTCCGCTGACGGCTTATTCGGCCGCCTCCACCACCAGCTGCACGGTTCGGCGGCCGCGGAATTCATTGACTGACGGCCGGTAGGCAATCCTGGTGAGCGACGCTAAAGGTTCTTTGCGGCGGAAAAAGATGGCGTCAAAACGCGAGCCGCCGAGCTCGAGCATCATTTTGAGATGCGTGCCCTTGAGAAGCGTCTGTGAGAGCACGTGAACCTCGTTGGCAAAGAGCGGGGCTTCAAAACCCTGTCCCCAGATTTGTTCATCGATTTCCTGACAGAGCGCTTCGGTAATCTCGTCGGGCGCGAGTCCGCCGTCGGTGAGCACAACACGCTCAAAAACGGAGGCATCGCATCGGCTGCGGATGACTTCCTCAAACGCCGCCTGAAAATCCTTGAACCCTTCGGGTTTGATGGAAAGTCCGGCCGCCATGGCATGGCCTCCGAAGCGAAGTACGACGCCGGGCAGTGCTTTGGCGGTCAAGTCGAGTGCATCACGCAGATGTATGCCGGGAATGGAACGGCCCGAACCTTTGAGTTCTCCGTTTTCCGTCGGCGCAAACGCGATGACTGGACGGTGGATGCGCTCCTTCAGGCGCGCTGCCACCAATCCCACAACACCCTCATTGAAAGAGGGGTTGAAAATCGTAAAAGTGGCGTGATGATCCAAGTCAATATTGGATAAAGCGGCCTCAGCCAACTGCTGCATCTCGCTTTCAAGTTCGCGGCGTTCGGTGTTGATGGAGTTGAGGCTCTCGGCAAAGGCAAGGGCCGCGGCAGGATCGTCCGACAAGAGACATTCGATGCCGTTTTCCATGGTTCCGAGACGGCCGGCGGCATTGATGCGCGGCGCAACGGCAAAGCCGAAGTCGCGTACCCCCGCAGTACGAATATCGCGTCCGGCAATGGCAAACAGGGCTTCGAGCCCCGCATGCGTACGGCCGCAGCGAATGCGGCGAATGCCTTGCGAAACCAGAATACGGTTGTTTTTGTCGAGCTTGACGACGTCAGCCACTGTTCCAAGGGCCACAAAGTCGACAAGCGCATCCAGACGCGGCTGAGTCTTAGCGTCAAAGACGCCGCGTTCGCGAAGGAGCGAACGCAGGGCGAGCAGCACATAGTAGATGACGCCGACGCCTGCGAGATTTTTCGACGGGAAGGTCGAGCCCGTTAAATTGGGGTTGACGATCGCCTGTGCCCGCGGCAGTTCAGCGCCCGGCAGGTGGTGGTCTGTAATGATGACGTCGATGCCGAGCTCCCGAGCGCGGTCAACGGCCGCTGCTGACGAGATGCCGTTGTCAACCGTGACGATGAGATCCGGCTTGGGGGTTCTGGCAGCAACAATATCGACGACGTTGGGCGTGAGCCCGTAGCCGTGGAGCACGCGGTCCGGCACGAAGTAGTTTGCGGTGATGCCGAGCATGCGCAGACCCCGGATACCGACGGCACATGCCGTAGCGCCGTCGCAGTCGTAGTCGGCGACGATGGTGACGGCTTGATGCCGCTCGCGAGCGAGTGCAAGCCGTTCGGCTGCTTCACGCGTACCTTCGAGCATGGCGGGCGGTAGCATGCCGGCCCATTCCTGCTCTAAATCGGAGGGCACCTGAATGCCGCGGGCGGCAAGCGCCCGCGCAATGGGCGGCAGAAAACCCGAAAGGGCCAGACGATCGGCGGCATGCTGATCGTAAGGACGGGAGAGAATGCGCGTCATGGAACCTCTCCCGCAAAGTTGTCAATGAACCAGCTCTCGAGCGGGAGCACCGACCGTTTGAAGCGTTTGAGCGGATTGAAGCTCTTGGGCGTCGGCAAAAGCGTAGCGGCGCCGGCATTGCCAAAGAGCACGAAAACAGCGTTGTCAATGCCGGCGGCTTTTTCGCGGCTGCGCCAACGTGCGAGTTCGCCGAGTGCCGTGGGGAGCGCTTCTCGCCAGGCGCTCCAGTCACTGCGGCGCCAGGGTTCGAGGAGATGCTCAATAACGACGATGCGCTCGCCGATCGGTGCGTCAACGAACGCTTTCCCCCACCGTTCCTCTTCGCGTTCGCCACTGCGAACGGGCATGAGCGCGGTGCGGGGAATACCGGCTGCAGCTGCCCAGGCTCGGACGACTGGATCATCACAGGCTACAGCACGGTAGGTCGAGGGCGGGAAAATGGGAGTGTATGCTCCGCCGCCCGAAAGCCAAAAGCCCTCAATCGAAGGCAGTTTGCCCGCAGCCGTTTGAACGGCAGCGGTGAATGCCTCAAGCAGATTTTCTGCTTCAGGCTTATCACTGCCCGTCATGCAGGCGGCGAGGCTCGCTCCCGCACCGACGCAGTCCGCCAGATCTCTAAACGGTGCGGCTGAGAATGCCCAGGGCTTGCGGCGGCAGAGAAAGAGAGTCGTTCCAGAAATCATCAGACGCATGCCGGCGTGTGCTGCGATAGGATCAAGCGCACAAGCAGCCGCGGGCATCTCAGACTCATGGAGCTCGACGGCTTCGAGCTGTCCCATCGAATTTCGCCCCCAGGGCGTGAGCTTCCAGAATTCCTGGTCGAGCACGGGACCGCCCGAGGCAATCCATTCGTAAGGGGCGGTGATCGGTGCGCCGGATCGGTGCGTGAGCACCTTCCAGAGCCAGGCCTGATGAGGTGAGCGGTCGTGGAGCGGTTCAGCGAGGCGCTGCAGACCAGGCGGCTCACGGCCGGTCCCGAGTGCAGTCCACGCCTCAAGCGAGGCGGGGTCGGACTTTGCAAGCACGGCCGCAGTCTCGCGGGCGGCGGCCTCAGGGAGCCGGGCGCCGGGCAGGAGATAAAAGCAAGTTGTCATAGTGCCCGTGATTGTAGCCTTGGGGACTGCAGGTGCTTCGTCTTCATTGAGGAGTGTTGGTGTCTTCTAACATTCTTCTGTCGACCGTTTCGATCTTTTGCTGCGGCGCGGGGGAAGCATCCTGCGCCGTTAGAATGCAGTTTTTGTCGAACGCACGCTTTCGTCATGCCGGATGCAAAACGAAAGGGTGTTCGAAGCGTTGAATTATTCCGCCTCAAGAGCGATTTCCAAGAGCACGATGCAGACGCCATTTGAATTCATGATCGGCCTCACCTACACCCGGCGCGGGAGGCGAGGCCGACGCAAAGACGGCTTCATGTCCTTTATCTCAGGCATGTCGGTGGCGTCCATCGCGCTTGGCGTTGCCGCGCTCATCATCGTGCTCTCGGTGATGAACGGCTTCCAAAAGGAAGTGCGCGACCGCATGCTTTCCGTGATTCCCCACGTTGAGATCAGGGCGAGCAAAGGTGCTCTCACCGACGTGGAAGGCGTCGAAAAGGTACTTCAGGCGCAAAGTGACGTTGTCGCCGTTGCTCCCTTCGTGGAAGGTCAGGGGCTCTTTAGTTCCGGCGCAGTCGTGCGCGGTGCAGTCGTCAAAGGGATTGATCCTGCCAAGGAACCAGGGGTGAGCGAACTTGCGCAAAGCGTTTCCGGCACAGAGCTTTCTGACCTGAAACCCAAGGCCTTTCAGGTCATTCTCGGCCAGGCGCTGGCGCGGCAGCTGCGCGTGCATATCGGCGACAAAGTGGCGCTGCTTGTGCCCGAAGGGAACATGACGCCGGCGGGACTGATTCCCCGCATGAAGCAGCTCACGGTCGCAGGTTACTTTTCGAGCGGGCACTACGAATACGATTCGACTTATGCCTTGGTCAATATTGAGGATGCAGCTGCACTCTATCGTACGGGCGGTCCTCAGGGACTGCGCGTCAAGACGACGGACATGGACCGTGCGCCGCAGATCGCGGCCAAGCTCGTCGCGGTGCTTCCATCCGGACTTTATGCGACGGACTGGTCGCGGCAAAACCGCACGTGGTTCGCAGCCGTGCAGGTCGAAAAACGCATGATGGGGATCATCCTCTTTCTGATTGTTTTGGTCGGCGCTTTCGGGCTCGTTTCCACATTGGTGATGACCGTGAAGGAAAAGCAGTCTGACATCGCGATTCTCCGTACGCTCGGCGCTTCGCGTGCTTCCATCATGTCGATTTTCGTGGTGGAAGGCACGATTGTTGGGTTGGTGGGCGTTCTGTCGGGCGTTGCTGCAGGCCTTTTGATTGCCGAAAACGTCGGCGCCATCGTCTCGGCCATCGAGTCGATGCTCGGGGTTGAATTCCTGCCTCAGGAAATTTATTTCATCAGCAGCATGCCGAGCGATCCGCGTTTGAGCGACATCGTGCCGATTGCGGTGCTCTCTTTCCTGCTTTCTCTGGCTGCCACACTCTATCCGAGCTGGCGGGCTTCGAAGATTCACCCCGCGGAGGCTCTTCGCTATGAATAATGCGCAAAATCATCCGCAGCGTTCCGTTGTTCTGGAAGCAAGTCATGTGGTCAAGAGCTATCGCGAGGGGACGAGTGCGCTGCCGGTGCTTAAAGATGTGAATCTCCGGATTCATGCGGGCGAAGCGGTGGCCGTACTCGGCGCTTCGGGTTCCGGGAAGTCAACGCTCCTGCATGTACTGGGCGGTCTTGACGGTTTGGATGCCGGACGAGTGGCCATTGCCGGCGAGGACCTCGCCGCGCTCAAAGAGAGTGAGCTCGATCGTCTGCGCAACCGCTCCCTCGGGTTCGTTTATCAGTTTCACCACCTGCTGCCGGAGTTTTCCGCTTTGGAAAATGCGGCTATGCCGCTTTTCATCCGCCGTCTGCCTAAGCGTGAAGCGTTGTCTCGAGCTCAGCAGGCTTTGGAAGCCGTGGGTTTGGGCGATCGTCTCGAGCATCTGTCTTCGCAGCTTTCGGGCGGCGAACGTCAGCGTACAGCTATTGCGCGTGCATTGGTGACGCAGCCCGCCTGCGTGCTGGCGGATGAGCCGACGGGCAATTTGGATCACGAAACCGCGTCACAGGTCTTCACATCGCTCCTTGAACTGGCGCATACCCAAGGCACGGCTGTCGTAATCGTCACGCATGACCGAGAGCTCGCGCGCCGCTGCGATCGTGCGGTAGAGCTCAAGGGCGGCGTGATTGTGGATGCAGACCGCTTTTAACGGGTTGGTTCCTTATGACCGCTCGCGCCATCAAATTCATTGACACGCACTCGCATCTGCAGGTTGAGCGTCTGGACGGCCATCGTGCTCAATGGCTCGCTCAAGCACGAGAGGCGGGCCTCGAGAATATCCTGCTCTGCGCCGGGGCGCCTGAAGACTGGGAGCGAACGCTCTCTACGGCACACGAGTGGGGCCTGGGGGCGATGCTTGGCATCCATCCGCTTTGGCTTGACTCGACAACGCCCGCAGAGCTCGTCGGGCTGCGTGAGCTGGCCGAGTCTCTGCTCGACGATCCGCATTTCATCGGTCTCGGAGAGGTGGGGCTCGACGGGTTTGAGCCCGGGCTTGATCAGCATAAGGCCGAGCAGGTGTTTCTCGAAGAACTTAAGATCGCCCGCGACCTCGACCTTCCGCTCTCTATTCATGTTCGCCGGACAGCTTCAAAGACGCTCGGACTGCTGCGAAGAGTCTACGGTTCGCCGGGCAAAACGGGGTTTCAGCCCGTGCGCGGCGCCGTCCATGCCTTTAACGGCTCGGATGCTGAACGCGAGGCTTTTTTAGCGTTCGGACTGGTGCTCGGTTTCGGCGGTGCCTGTACCTACGACGGAAGCAAGCGCATTCGCAGGCATTTGTCGGAGCTTGCCGACGGGGCCTGGGTGCTTGAAACCGACGCGCCTGATATGCCGCCGTCGAGTCGACGGGATGCTTTTGCTCTCGGGCACTCAACGCTCGACACACGCCCAGCGGACATCCTGGAAGCCGCCCGTACGGCGGCTCAGCTTCGCGGCACAACGCTTGCCGCAGCAGCCGCGAGTGCTCGGGCTGCTGCGCTTGCGGCGTTTCCAAGGCTCGAGACACTTTTGCGTCTGCCAGAAAGCTTTGGACAGCAGACCGAGTGATATGCGGTCTGATTACGGCGCGTTTTGCGCTGTATCAGATGGAACACAGCTCAATTCCAACCAATGATCGGCGGCCATCGCGATACACTCGATAAAATCTGCCGCCATGCCGGATTCCCTTGGATGGGGTTTCAATTCCGGCATGGACTCATCCCAATCCCCATACAGCAAAGCCGGCACCAGTGCCAGCGTCCGCCGTTATGTTTTCAAACGGCGGCCTTCCGGAGAAACAAAGTGACTGAAGCTCAACCTGCTCAGACAACTGAAATCAATGACGGCCTGCACCGCACCAATGTGGCGGTTTTCGGCCTCGATCGCCCGGGCATCGTCGCCGTTGTATCCAATGCGCTCACTCGCCGCGGCGTTAATCTCGAGCAGGTGAACCAGATGGCCTTGCACGGCCAGTTCGCTCTGATGTGTGTCATTCAGAAGCCCGCCGGTCTTTCTAACGAACAGATCCAGCAGGAGCTTGAAGCCGAAATCGCCCGCCGCAAATTTGATCTGGCCGTTATGGTGATTGACTTCAAGGCGCCGACGCCGCAGCCGGAAAGCGAGCCCTATGTGGTGAGCGTTTGGGGTACGGACCGCAACGACATCATCGCTAATTTTTCGCGCATTTTCGCCGAACAGAAGATCAACATCGAATCCCTGCGTGCTTTCCCGATTGAGGACGGCATGTCGCTGCAGGTCTTTGAAGTTTCTATTCCGCTCAATGTTGATCGCCGCGCGCTGCACCGCGTCATGATTGATCGTGCCCGCGCTATGAACCTGCGCTGCAATCTGCAGCACCGCGACATCTTCGAAGCCATTCACCGCGTCAAGGTGGAGTAAGTCAACCATCACGCGACCGCAACCCATTCCAAATTTTTTGAGACAGAGACAAAACATGCTGACTGACCGCGAGGTACTTTCCACCATCAATATGCTTCGTTCGGAGCATCTCGACGTCCGCACCGTCACGATGGGCATCAATCTTTTTGACTGCGCGAGTTCGGACTTCGATACTTTCGCCTACAAAGTGCGTTCGAAGATTTTCCGCTATGCCGAAAAACTCGTTGAGACCTGTGATCTCGTCGGCGACCGCTACGGCATCCCCGTCGTCAACAAGCGCATTTCCGTGAGCCCGATCGGCACTGTCGGCGCGAGCTTCAGCCGTGATGAGATGGTGGCGGCCTGCCGCGTGCTCGATGAGTCGGCTAAAGAAGTGGGCGTTGACTTTATCGGCGGTTTCGGCGCTTTGGTTGAAAAAGGGATGACGCCGGGCGAAAAGAATCTGATTGATGCACTTCCCGAGGCGCTGGCTGTCACCGACCGTATCTGCTCTTCAATCAATGTGGGTTCGACGAAGGCCGGCATCAACATGGATGCCGTACGTCTCATGGGGCAGCGCATTCTGGATGTGGCGGAAGCAACTCGTGACCGCGACGCAATCGGCTGCGCCAAGCTCGTTGTCTTCTGCAATATTCCGCAGGACGTGCCATTTATGGCAGGTGCCTATCTTGGCGTCGGCGAACCCGATGTGGTGATCGACGTCGGTGTTTCCGGCCCGGGCGTGGTGAAAAAGGCTCTTGACCGTGCCTTTAAGGCCAAGGGTGAATATCTGACCATCACGGATGCGGCAGAAGTCATTAAGCACACCGCCTACAAAGTGACCCGCGTGGGTGAAATCATCGGCAATGAAGTCGCCAACCGCCTGAACCTTCCGTTCGGCGTGGCTGATCTGTCGCTTGCCCCGACGCCGGCTGTGGGCGACAGCGTGGGCGAGATCTTCCAGTCTCTCGGCCTTTCTTCCATCGGTGCTCCCGGCACGACGGCCATTCTCGCGATGCTCAATGACCAGGTGAAGAAGGGCGGTGTTTTTGCCTCTTCGCACGTGGGCGGGCTTTCCGGCGCCTTCATTCCGGTGTCCGAAGACAGTGCCATTGAAGCCGCTGCGCGCTCGGGCGCCCTGACGCTCGAAAAGCTCGAAGCCATGACCTCTGTCTGCTCTGTGGGTCTGGACATGATCGCCATCCCGGGCGACACCCCCGCTTCGACGATCTCCGGCATGATCGCCGACGAATCCGCCATCGGCATGATCAACGGCAAGACCACTGCGGTCCGTGTGATTCCGGTTCCGGGCAAGACCGTGGGCGACGTTGCTCATTTCGGCGGCCTTCTCGGTGAAGCGTCCATCATCCGCGTTCCGGGCGGCGATGCGTCGGGCTTCGTGAAGCTTGGCGGCCGCATCCCGGCGCCGATCCACAGTCTGCGCAACTAACCGCGATCACAGCGCCTTTATAACCGGATATAACGCGATCCCTTCTATGCTTTTTGCATGGGAGGGATTTTTTATACTCAAAAAAATACACAATCAAAATTTATACCTGAACTACGGGTTACCTGCTCTACATTTCGAATCGCCGCGGTGGTTCAGAAAGCTGGAGCAATTCAAAACAGCGCCGACGCGAGGCAGGAATA
>NZ_QNRV01000036.1 GCF_003315195.1 Sutterella wadsworthensis
ACGGAAACACCCAGCTCTCTGGCCAGTGCCTTCTTCGGGGTGAAATGCAAAAGCCCCTCGCAGGCTTGCTGTCTCATTTCTTGCGTTATGTGCATGGTGTGGACTCTGTATGTGTCCAAAAAATCCATACCACTTCAGATTTCGCAGGATGCAAAAAGCCCGCCGTGGGAACCCAGGCGGGCTTTCAATCTCGAATCAGCCGAAAACTAAGTTATGAACAACACAGTTTCGGATGAGTTTTTTTGAGATTAGAAGTTGTGGCGCAGACCGATACCGAAGCCAACCGTAGAGGGTTTGGTATCAACTCCATCCGCAGCAGCCCTGTCCCGATCTCCCTTGGCATAAGAAAGAACGCTGTAGACATTGGTGCGCTTGCTCAGGTCATACTTGTAGCCAACCGAGGTCACATAGTACTTGACATCAACTCCATCAGCAGCAGCAACACTGTCAGCTTCGGAAGCATCAAGATAGCCGACGCCAAAGTAACCGGTGCCGCCGGCGAGAGGTGCGCTCACAGAAGCCTGAAGGGCATAACCCTCGAGCTTGCCACTGTCGTTAAGGCCGACACCCGACTTAAGGCCGCCGATAGAGCCAGCATCGACTTCATCAAAGTACTGCGCACCAGCGAAAACCTTGACCACGCTGAAGTCATAGCTGCCGCCGAAGGCGACCGTCAGGCTGTCATCCACGTCCTTTGTTGAAGGAGTGAGGTTATCGAAGTAAGAGGCATAATTGATCGAGTCAACAGCAAAATAGAGATTGACCGGGCCATTTGCATAAGTCGCGCCGAGCGCATAGTAGCGATCGGTCGAAGACTTGTTTTCAACCTGAGTGGGAGTACCTGTCTTCGAATTCCCCATCGAATATTGCGCATAAACCGTAAAGCCGGCGAACTTCGGGGTCTGATAGGCGATCATGTTGTCGGCTACAGAAGTAGGCGCAGAGAACACGTTCGTAGCGTTCGCGACATTCGCGGGACCATACGAAGTGCCAAAGGCGCTGACGGCACCAACCTTACCCCAGGAAGACGTGCCCTGAGTGATTGCACCGATCTTGCCGAGACTCAGCTGACCAAAGGGTCCCATGACATTGAGTGAAGCTTCACGATTGAACATCGTGCCGGAAACACCCTGCGTGCCGTCGTCAGCGTTGAAACCGCTTTCGAGGATGAAGCCAACCTTGAGGCCGTTGCCCAGGTCTTCAGTGCCCTTCAGACCCCAGCGGGAGCCGGCCTGAATACCACTTTTAAGTTCGAGTTTATCAACAGCGTCAGAACCGGGAACATCCGTGTCCTTGTGCGTATAAAGGAAACCTTCGTCGACAACGCCGTAAAGGGTCACATCGGCAGCGAAAGCAGAGCCGGCAAAGGCGCCAAGAAGGGCGACCGCGGCAAGAGACTTCTTAAACATAATTTTCAGAGCCTTTTTTTACGTGAAGAGATCTGAGATCTCAAAAGTCATCACTATCGGTTTGCACGCACCGAGAGTCACAACGTTCCGTCGATTGATGATTTTTTGCACGGCATCAATCACTGGTTCAGCGGCCTGAAATTTGGACGGCAAGCCGCTCAGCCATTAACGGATGGGATATTTGTAGCCGCAGACAGCATCAGACTGCTTAAGGAATAACCCGCATTTCTAATAAATTCATTTAAAAACATATATTTCATATTTTTTAAGGGAGGCGTGAACGCATTTGTTGCGCATTTGACACATATATGAAATGCGCGAATGGGAAGCATGTTCATTTAATTCGAATTGCGGAATCTGCGTTTGCCGCCCAGCCAAAACGCGAAAGCCCCCCAGCCCGAAAGCTGAGAGGCTCTCACTAATTCATCAGCAGAGAAGTTTTTAGGACTTCATCCGCTCAAATTAGAACGTGTGACGGATACCGGCGTAGACGGTGACCGTCGAAGGATCGCGATCGGCACCCGCAACATTCTTTTCATTTTTCAGGCTGTCACGATAGTAGGCTGCGACACCGTAGAGATTCGTGCGCTTGCTCAGGCTGTAGGTGTAGCCCACGGACGTACCGATACGCTTGAATTCGATCTTTGCCTGATTGGCTTCGGAGTTGGCTTCTTCAGCATCGGTGTAGCCGACTGCGAACATCGCCGTGCCGCCGGCAACCGGTGCGCTCACGCCAGCCTGAAGGGCATAGCCTTCGATGGGGTTCTGATTGTCGAAATAGCTGCTGAACGAATAGAACGAGTCAGATTTGCCTGCGTCAACGGGATCCGAGCCGGGCTGAGACTTATCGTTGCCGATCATATTGTCGAAGTACTGGCCGCTCAGGAAGATCTTGGCGACTTCAAAGTCATAGGAGCCGCCCAACGTAACCGAAAGACCGTCATCCAGATCGGCGTCTTTCTTGGTGAAAGTGCTGGACCAGTTGTAGCTGTCGACGACAGCCGCGAGATCGAAGCCGGCGGCCTTGTAAGTAGCGCCCAAGGCGTAGTAGCGGTTGGCGCTGGCCTTGCCTTCAGTGGCCTTGAGGTTCTCTTCCTGCTTGGTATTCGTTTCGAACGAGTACTGGGCATAAACCGTCACGCCGGCAAACGTCGGGGTCTTGTAGGTGACCGTGTTGTCTGCACGGATGCCGCCAACGTAGTAGGTGGAATATTCAACCGCACCAACCCACGAAGCACCGAAGGGCGACAGGTTGCCAAGGATACCGTAGGTGCCGTTGGCGGAGCCAAGCGTGCCCATGCGGCCGAAAGCGACTTCACCGAAAGCGCCGTTTACGAAGAGACGGGCTTCACGGCCGAAGAGGCGGCTGTTCTGAGCGAGCGAACCGGTATCGGCAGAGAAACCGTTTTCCAGATGGAAACCGGCCTTTACGCCGTTGCCGAGATCTTCTGAACCTTTCAGGCCAAAGCGAGCGCCGGACTGATTGCCCGAAGAGAGCTGGAAGTTATCGACGGCGTCGGTGTTAGCCTTGTCGGAATCCACATGGGTGTACTGCAGACCGTAGTCGACGACGCCGTAAAGCATGACGTCAGCGGCGACGGCGGAACCAGCAAAAGCGCCGAGCAAAGCTGCGGCGGCGAGAGTCTTCTTAAACATTTCAGAGCCTTTAGGTTTATTTGATTTGAAGCGCCGTCAGACGGGGGCGCCGCTTCTCAAGGAACACCTGAACTGCATCTGCTTGCGGGGCATTAATTCCGTCTGAATGTGGTCTGCCAGCCGAAGGAATGCAGGTGTACACACTGAATTTAAACAGGTTCCTATTGCTGTAATCCGATATTTTTATGGCTTGTATTCAAAAATACAAAAGTGTCAACTACTTAGAAAACAGATGATAGCTACTATGTTGTAGTTGCGTATTTGCAACAAACAGAAAAATCCCCGTGAACCGAGCGAATCAGATCACGGGGACAGGCATTTTCTAAACGCTTAAAAGCACTACGCCTGAGGCAGTTCCGAATCATTCGTCGGTTCGCCCGGGAGAACCAGCCTCAGGGCTTCGCCTTCAACGACGCGTCCCGGCGCCCGCAGTATGTTTCGCTGCTCGAGGTTCTCTTGGTCAACTCCGAAGCGCACGGATGAGGCTTCAGTTGTGAAATGACCGGAAAGAATTCGCTCGATGATGCCGAAGGTGAGCATTGCGCCCGCCTGCGTGGGGAAGCTCCCCAGATCGACTTCGAGTTCAGGCTGACTGAATGCTCCGAGACCATAAGTTGCGATGTAGTCTTCGCCGAAATCCGTGGAGACGCCTGCGCGAATCACCGAAAGGATGGGCATTTGACCATGTTTGGCGGGCTGAGCCGCTTCAATGTAAAAACCCGGCTTCTGGAGTGATTCGAGCGCAAAAACGCCCAGCGGTTCGGCCGTGCGGCAGAGCGCGGCCAGAATCTGCGCGAAGAAGGTGGCAGCTTCGACGGCCTCGGTTGGATTTCCCCGCAGCTCAACAGCAAAATAACCCGCATGACAGAGGAGCAGCGTTTCAGCGCTCCGTGTAAAGGGGCTCTTTCGTGCCGCGGTTGCCAGTGACGTGCTGTTGAGGCGCTCATGGATCAGCCGGATAGAGCCCTCAAGCGTGCCGATGCGCAGCGTAAAGCGGTCCGGATCATCGGGCGTGCGGTCGGTGACGGCCAAGTTCCACGCTCTCCAGAGTTCTTCAGAGAAGAGTTTCTTGTCGAAAACGAGCTGTGCGGGTGCAAGCAGCAGTTCTGCGCTGAAAACACCGGGTTTAAGTGCGGGAAGGAGCTCCTTTTCAAAGTTGCTCGCGCGCCGCACACGTTCCTCTTCGGAGAGGAGCAGCTGCAGCCCGGTAGGGGCTTCAGACTCGAGCGCCTTGCGAATTTCCTGATACTGCGGATGGTCGGAGCCGTATTTCTTGAGGAGCGCCTGAGCAAGCGGGAAATTCGCTGCCGTCATCGTCGAGCTCAATGCCCGGGCACGCTGATAGTGCTCGATGGCCGCATCATCGTCGTCCTGACGCTGAGCGCTCATGCCGAGCATCCATTCCTTTACTGCCGCTTCTTCGGCATTTTGGGGCTCAATAGCTTGGGCTGCGGCAGCAGCGGCTTTGATGTCGGACTTGAGGAAGAGTCCGAGGACGCGCTGCTCGCGCGTCTCGAAAGTTTGGTGTGCTTCCGGGATTCGATCAATGGCTCGTTCGACTTTCTTGGCGTCGTGGCGGAAGAGCCAGAACTTCACCCATGCAATGATCCATTGATTGTCTGTCGGCCTCCAGAGGTCCGGCATCGGTTCCTTGAGGAACCGCCGCAGGAACCCAACTTTAGCGAGATCCGGTGCTTTGGCAGCGGCGCCTGGGAAAAAGGCGTCGAGCCATGCGCGGTCTTCTGCCGACAGTGCGGGCTCGGCAGGGGATGCGGAAGATTCGGCCGCTTGGGCATCAGCTTCAGCGGCCTTTACCGCGTTGATTTCATTTGCAGCGAGCGCGAGCGATGCCGGAGAGGCAATCTCGATGAGGTTCTCTGCCGCATCATCGCTTTGAGCCTGCTGCGGCGTTTCTTCGTCATTGTCGGCATCGTCCGAAGCATCGTCGTCATCGTCCGCATCCGCCGCAGCTTTGCGGAAGGTTTCAATCAGCTCGTTGAGCTTGGCTTCGAAATCCTCGATCGTGAGCGGCGCTCCCGTCTCTGCATCGAGCACAGAAACTTTGGCACCTTGTTTTTCAGCATCCCAGGCCGCATGTGCGAGTGCGCCGAGGTCCGCCGCCGCCAAGTCGTCGAATAGACGCGTATTGGGTTTTTCTTCTTGAGCGGAAGCTGCTGCGCCGGCATCCTGATGCTCGCCGGTCTGGTCAGAGTCTTTCGGGAGCCGGGCAGCCGGAAGGTCTTCGGGCGCGGGTTCGGTCGAAATGTGAAAATCTTCCGCGCCGAACACTTCTTCACGCACCGATTCAAGGAGTTCCGCACCGGCGAGCACCGCACCTTCTTCACCGGGGAGCCCGATGACAAAGGCGCCGCGGACACACTTTGCGGCCGGATCCGCTTTCAGCGGAAGGGCGGCAAAAGGCCAGCCGCTGGCATCAACCGGTTTGGGCGCCCCCAGCCAGATGAGTACGTCGGCCTTGTCGGTTCCGGTGAATTCGGGCATGAGCAAGTCACGCACGGGCGGAAGCGCTGTGCGGGCAATCTGCGCGCCGTAGGGCGAAATGAGAAAGACGTTGCGCTTGATGAGCTGCACCATGCGCCGGCGGCTCCAGCCGTCCCGCTTCAGGCGGTCGGAGAGCGTGAGCATCATGAGGAGCTGGGCCAGGTCAAACGTGCCGGTCAGTGCGTACCGGCGAGTCAGAAAGTCTTCGAGCTGCGGTTCAAGCTCAAGCCATGTCATCCAGTCAACAATAGCGGCGTCCTCAGGCAGTGACGGCGAGAGCTCAACAGTAATACCGCGCTTTTCAAGCGCAGCAGCCAGTTCCCGGCCTTTGTTCACCCATTCGGGAGACTGCCATTCGTCGCTCACGGCTATCACCGCTTTTTGAATTCGGCGGGGCTCTAGGACCGCTTTACGCCATTTCGCCACAGCGGGTTTAGACATCAAGGTTGGAATGAAGCCCGGATACTGCCAGCGGCCCATCCCCGAATCCGGATCGACACCCTCATGAGCGGATGCTGTCCAGGCGATGGCAAAAGCATCGCGCGCGCGGCGGGCAATGCCGCTCCAGCCGTCAAAGCGCCAGCTGGAGGCAAAGCCTTCCTGCGAATTAAATAAGGATTGGGCAGGGCGGAAAGCGGACACTCCGGCGCGAATCGCCGATTCGCCGGCGTCGGAAGGCCGTCCTAAGACGAGTGCGCCGGCAGAGGCGCCTGCAGCCACGAGGTTTGCCGCAGCTGCGGCAGCACCCCCGGTGCGCCATTCCCCATTGAGCGCGTTGACCGGATGCCCGCCCATAATGGAACGGCCCGGCGCATCAGGCGAAAGGAGCCCAAGGAACTCTCCGGCATGCGCAACGGCAGAAAGGAGGGCGCCGCCTTCCAAAAGGCTTTTGACCGGGGCTGCAGAACGCAGACAGGGCTGCTCAGGCAGTTCCATGGCAGCCTTGGTCGTCAGCCCCTCAATATCAATGTTGCCGGCGACGGTGAGTGAGGCGCCGGAAACGGCGGGTTCTGCGGACGACTTTTGGGCACAGTCGGCTGAACTGCAGAGCCGAGCAAACTGACCCGCACTCCATTCGGGGAGCTCAATCGTACGTTTCGCTGCGGCATGCAGAACGCCGCCCAAAGCGGCTGAGAGCTCATCGCACCCCGAAAGCGCTTCTTGTTCGGTGATTCCGGCCGCACGGATCGTCGGCTCGATGTCATGAAAGGGAAGCGCATTGAGGCTGCGCATCAAGCGGGCAGCTTCAGAGAGCTTCACCGCGCGGCCCCCCGCGGCAAATCGTTCCGGCGTTGCGGCGAGAAGTGCTTTGCGGGTCTCTTGGCAGACGTTGGCTCGGGTGTTTGGCTGATCGGCAGGATCATTCAGCCGCTCTTCGGCGTCTTTATTAAATGTCGTATTCGTGGTCATTCGCTGTTTTGATTGCACGTTTGAGACCGCAGGCGTCCTCGGCTTAAGCCGCCGTCTGTGTTGCGGCGATAGAGCCGTTTTTCACGCAGTCAAAGCGTTCAACGGCTCGAATGCTCTTTATATGGGGACGAATCCAATCGAGCGGGCGGCGGTCTCAGGTTTTTACCTAATCCTACACTGTGCGGTCGTCCTTTCGAGCAGGGAAGAAGTTCTCGTGCGCCATGAGACTTCTCTTTTGCGATTTAGACGGCAGCCCGTAAAGTCTGCTGACAACTCATCATAGAAAATAACTAATATTGACTTGACAACAATAGCAATCTGCTATATATTAAAGGCTAGCAATAGATAAAACAAATCGCCATGGATTTGGCGATTGCTAACGAAAGGAATTTGACATGATGAAATCCGAAAAAATCAATGCTTACGTCGCAACTTTGGCCGTTTGGAATGTGAAGCTGCACAACATTCATTGGAATGTGGAAGGACATCTCTTCAAGGGGATTCATGAATACACGGAATCGCTTTATGACCGTGCTGCTGAACAATATGACGAAACGGCAGAAATTCTGAAGATGCGCGGCGAAATGCCGGTTGCCACGGTCGCCGAATCGCTTCAAGCCTCCGTGATTGAAGAATTGCCCTCGCGAGTCTTCTCCTGCTGCGAAGCCGTCGCTGTCGTTCAGGCCGATATGGAAAAGGTCGCGAAGCTGGCCCGCGAAATTCGCGATGAAGCGGCTGAGGCGGATGATTTCCTGGTGCAGGGTACGTTTGAAGGCTATCTCGCCGGATTCGCCAAAGATCTGTGGTTCCTTCGCGCGATGCGCTCCGATGCGCATGCAGGGGAGGCCTGTGATGCCAAGGCCGAAGAAAAGACGGCCGGCGCCAAGCGCTGCTGCCGCAAAAAGGCTTAATAAAGACGCTTAGCTTTGGGGCGGCGATTTGCATGCAGCAAGGCATCCGTCAATAACTAACGCCGACTCTTTACAAAAACGCGGTGTCTCTCATATTGAGAGGCACCGCGTTCGACTTCATAGGCGGCAGCAGTCTTCCGGAAGAAGACTGCTCACATTCGCATTAGAACGTGTGGCTCAAACCGACGTAGGCCTGCACCAGCTTGGTGTCCTGGTCAGGCTTGCCGGCGGCACCGTCGACGGTGGTCTGGCCATAGCCGGCACCGCCGTAGACGCTCGTGCGCTTGCTGAGCGGGTAGACATAGCGGGCGGAAACGCCGTAGTAGTTGAAGTCCTGATCAGCTTGCGTGGTCAAGTCTTCCTTGGCATCGACGTAATAGAGGCCGGCCGTCAAAGTACCGGCTGCAATCGGGGCCTTGGCGCCGAGATGGAGGCCGAAGCCCTTCAAGCCGTCGGACAAAAGACTGCCTGCCGTGAATCCTTCGTAAGCAGTCTTAGTGCTTGACAGACCTTCAAAGTACTGAGCTTCGGCGTAGACGCGAACCACTTCAAAGTTGTAGTTGCCGCCGACGAAGAAGAGCGAGCCGTCTTTGTCAGCGACTTCACGGGTACCAGCCGAGTTAGCACCGTACTTCGTGAGTTCATAGCCGGCAGCAAACTGCGCAGCGCCGTAATCGCCGCTCACGCCGATCGAGGCATAGCGCTTGGCGGCCGAGGTGCCTTCGTCGCCGCTGAAGCCCGTCGGCGTATCGTTCTTGGCCGTGCTGTCAGTCTTAAAGGAGTACTGGGCCGTCAGCTGCAGACCGGCAAAGCGCGGCGTCTGGTAGGCAACGACGTTGTCGTAGCGAGACGAAGCGGCGAAGCCCCAAACATTGTTGTCGCCGCCGTCGAAGGAGTCGACATAGCCGATGAGGTCATACGTGCCGGCCGCGGAGGCAATGCCGCCGAAGCGGCCGAAGCCCAAGGAGCCGAAAGGACCGTAGAGCGTCAGACCGGCTTCACGGCGGAAGAGGCGGTTTTCCTGCAGTGTGCCGGTGTCGGCGTTAAAGCCGCTTTCGAGCTTAAAGCCGACCTTATAGCCGTTGCCGAGGTCTTCCGTGCCCTTCAAGCCCCAGCGGGAGCCGAGGTTGAGGCCGGAGCCGAGCTGAAACTGATTGTCAGACTTTTCGTCAGTAACTTTGGTGTTGGTGTAGATGAAGCCTTCATCGACCACACCATAAAGCTGAACATCGGCAGCAGCAGCGCTGCCCGCAAAAGCGCCGAGAACGGCGAGCGCAGCGAGAGTCTTTTTCATGATTAAAACCTTCTAGAGCTAGTTGGTCCGTGTGCAGTCGAAAGTCTTGAAAGGGACTGGCCGCACGGATCAAAAAAAACAGCATTTTGTAAATGCCATTGTCAGCTCACCCTATACCTGCTCGGTATTGAATGCCGCCGAACAGCCTATAAATTAACTCAATAAAATTACAAAATTTGGTAATACCCTAGATTTTTGTCACCTTTTAAAGGAAAACAAGGAAAAAATATGGTCAACTGTGCAATAAAACAACAAATAACCAATATATTGATATCTAACTAACTATTTTGTCCATTACGTTATCAAACGGGCATATGAAGATTCTTTGAAGAAGGTATTTGTTTTCAGTTAAAGCGTTTTCGTTTACTTTTGTTTGTCATAAAACGGTTTTTTCTGCTGTCTATGAAAGCAGGTTGAAATTCGCTTCATTTCTTTTTGTGTTTTCAGGCGGATGATGTTTGAGCGCGAGGCAGGTGGTACACCCGTATAATGCGGCTTTCTTTTCATTCATCATTGATCATCCATGACCGACAAAGCGCCGTCTCAGCTGTCCGAGCATCCCCAGTCCGAAGTTCACGCCAGTGCATTCAAACCTGCGGAGCATCCCGTTACGGCATTGGCGCTTTTGCGTGTGCCGGCATGGGAGCCGGAGCGTCTGGCGGCGCAGCTCGATCTGGACTGGAATATCAAAGCCGAGCCGGTCCCGACGGATTTCCGCGAACCGTGGCTCTTTCGCGTGAACGGTTCCCTCGTGGTGATTGGATTTGAGGGACACCCCGTTCCTGGAAATGCCGCAGACGAACAGGCTAAAAACTGTCCGGACTGGCCGGACGCGCAGGAAATGGCGTCAACGCATCTGGCGTACCTCGCCCTTGCTGTGGTCGCCGAAGAGGCGACGCTCGTTGAGAATGCTCGTACGGCCATGAAGATTTTGGGGTCGCTCACGCGTCAGCCCAATGTGAGCGCCATCAACTCGGCTGGCCGCCTCTTTGAGCCCGAGCGCTTCCGCAGCGATGTGCTCACGATGCAGCATTCCGAGACGGCTTTCCCGATCTTCAACATCGTCTTCTTTGGCCTTTGGCAGCGCGAAGAGGATGCGCCGTTAAGCGGTTATACGCTCGGACTTGACCGCTTTGCCTGTCCAGATCTTGAGATTCTTGAGAGTCCCGATGCGCCTGCCGTCATTCGCGCCCAGATGATTGCGGCTGCCATGGTTCAGATCACCCGCGGCGTTGCGCTTAAAGACGGGGAAGTGCTGACGCTTTCAGGGACGTTTTTCAAAGCCGAGCTCAAAGCTTCTTCGGCAGTGCCGGGCGCCGTCACCACGCACCTCACTGCGATTGAGAAAGCGCCCGAGAGCGAGGCGCCTAAAAAGAAGAAGCGCTTCTGATTCATTCCGGATGCCGCAGAAAGCCTGCTGCCGCACGCATGCTCGGCGGCGGGCTTTTTAATACATCATTAAATTGTGCACGTGTACAATAGTGAATCGTTAGGTTTTTCATCCGATTTGTTTGAGCTTTGAACCTTCGCCATGGCCACTGACTTTGTCCTTATGAATCGCCGCACTTTCGGCATCCGGACCGCCGCACTCTGCTTTGCCGCGGGCATGATGGTTTCACCGTTTTCGTTAGCTGCAGAAGAGCCGCTCTTGAAGATCGGCGTGCTGCCGGCAGCCGATTCCGTGCTCCTCTACGCGGCCGAGTCAGAAGGGTTCTTCGAGTCACGGGGGCTCCGCATCCAACTCCTGCCATTTAAATCGGCCATTGAAATCGGCGCAGCTATGCGTGCCGGAGAGCTCGCAGGGCATTACGGCGACCTCATCAACGTGTTCACGCAGAATGCTGCCGGTGCGCCGCAGGCTGTGGCGGCGACGGTGACGTATGCCAATCCGGCCGAGCGCAATTTTGCGCTGGTCACTCGTCCGGGTTCGAACCTGACATCACTTGAAGACATTAAGATGCATCCGGGTACGGATACGGCCATGAGTGCCTCGACCATCATCGACTACCTGCTTGACCGCATGGAAGCGACGACGGGACTGCCTCCGTCCGCCATGAAACGCGTAGAAGTTCGGCAGATTCCCATTCGTCTCCAGCTGCTCCTTGCGGGCAAAATGGAAACGGCGCTGCTGCCCGAGCCCCTCTGCAGTCTGGTGGAATCGAAGGGCGGCAGGGCACTTTGGGATGACCGTACACTCGCTGAGCCGCTCGCGGTGGTTGCCTTCCGCAAGGCCGTCGTCTCGCCGCAAACGGCAGCCGCCTTCCGCGCGGCGCTCGCCGATGCGGCTAAGGCCATTGAAAGCGATCCGGAAAAGTTCCGTGCCTTGATGGTGAAAAAGAGCCTGCTGACGAAAGCGGCTGCTGCGGCCTATAAGATGCCGACTTATGCGCATTTCGGCACAGCGGACGGTCTGCCGCCGCTGCCGTCTGCGGCGGACGTCAAACGCACTGCCGACTGGATGATTGGGAAGGGCATGATCAAGGCGAGTCCGAAGCTTGAAGAGGTCGTTTTCGTCCCCTAAAACTTGGGCCGCCAGAGCGCTGAGTTCAAAGCCGGCAAGGGATTGATGAACAGCCCAGGCGGGAGGCGGCGGTGCCGGTTTGGCGCGATGGGATGCGTCCTCTCGGACGCATGCATCCCCGTATGCTTTTTAGCCGCAGTAATTTAGGCCGCTTTGGCGAGCGCTGATTTGGTCACTTCACACCAGCCGACGGCGCCTGCGGCCCGATAAAGCTCTTCGGGCGTCAAACGCACGCCTGAAGCGTCATCGCCGCAGGCCGGCCATACTTCGGCGTGACTGAGGAGCGACCGATCAAGCCACACAGGGATGCCGTCACGCCTGCCAAACGGACAGACGCCGCCGGGTGCGTGTCCGACGAGCGCTTCGACATCGGTTCCCGGCACAAACTTGGGCTTAAAGTGAAAAGTGCGTTTGAATGACCCCCCGTCGATCTTTCGGTCGCCGGCAGCAAGCACCAGAATAGGGCCGTCTGGTCCCAGGAGCGCCATGGTTTTGGCAATCGCGCCTTCAGCGGTTCCGAGCTCCTGAGCAGCCAAGGCAACGGTCGCACTGGATCCGGGGAATCGGCGGACACGACCTTCCAAATGCTGAGCTTTCAAAGCGGCATAGGCGGCATCAAATGACATGGTGTGGTTTTACCTTTGAATGAAAAAATGAGTCTGATTTCTTGCTGGACAGCGGATTTGGCGAAACGCCGCAGCGGAGGTCTGCCGGCGCAGCGCATCACCCGAAAGAAAATTCGCCGATGTAGGAGGCCCAGAGCTCTGTGAGCCCTTCAACATGCTGCCCGTCCAGATTCGGGAACTGCTGACTGAGTACGGCGAGCCAAAGAAGCTTAGGCGTCGGATTAGACATGCGCTTAAGCACCAGCTCCGCCTTGCCGGCGGGCGAGCCGTTGCCCAGAGAGGAATTGTCGCTCTCATTGATGAGCGCGAGGTTGCCAAAGCCGTGTCGGCGAAGAAGCTCTTCGCGGGCGGCGTCGGCATCCTTCCCAAGATTAGCGCGGTTGCGGGCCAGCCAATGCTCGATGTCGCTTCGGGCAACGATGCGCAGTGTCCGGGCCTTTTCTTTGAAGGCCCTCCAATTGAATGCTCGGAAGGCACCGGCGAGTTCAGTCTCCTCTGGGGACTGAGCCTTCTCTGCAAAAGCATCCATAGCGCGCTTCAGAGCAGCAAAAGAGCGGTTTCCGCCAGTGTGGCCGTCAACCCAGAGCACGTAGTCCGTCAGGAAAAGATCAAACTGTGAGAGGGTGCCGTCGTGGTAATGCCACCCGGGCGCCGCGGCCTCAACGGCAGCTTGCGCAGCCAGCAGCTGGGTTTGGGCTGTGTTTTCTGAGGGTGTTTCTGCTGTCAGTTTAAATACGCCTTCAGCTCCTCGGGCTTGACCGGCCTCTGCGGCGCGGTAGGCCCAGGCGAGCAGTCGAAGCTGAGCAATCTTGCGGATCTTTGCAAATGCGGGCTTTTTCATGGCGAGGAAAGCTTCTGGGCTGTCGGGCAGTTTGCCGTCGGTCCCGAGACTCATCTCCAACGCTGTCGCCGAAAGCACGAGGAGCCAGTATTGCCCCGAAGCGCTGAAGCCGCTCGCAGCCATAAAGGTCTGAATCAGCTGATTGAAAGCATCGGGAGCGCCTTCAAATGCCTCATTCTCTCTCTGACGATAGCGCCCCCAGACGCCGACCGTCTGAAGGACGAGCGAGAGCGCTCCCATCAGGCGCCATACATCGGCTGTGCCGGGCGCCTCGGCCTGCACAATATGATCGAACCGCCTGTCAAAGTTCGTGGTCGCCAGCGCTTCGTAGGCGGGCAGAGGGCCGTTTTCGGCATCGGCCGTTCTGGCTTTGTCGTACTTGAAAAGCTCATTGGCGATGACGAGCATGTTCATCATGTCAATCGGCGGAACGAATTGTTCTCGGCTCCCTTCATCTTCCGCTGGGGGCTGATCCGTTTTGCGCTTGGGCGGGTCGTCGGCCCGTCCTTTTTGGTCACCCGATTCGAGCGGCGCTTCGTCTGCGTCGGCAATAATCTCATCGATCGTCAGCGCGGCGGAGATCGGCATGTCATCGGTTTCATCCTTGGAACCCGATGGAGAGACTTGGCCCGAATGCCACCCCTTCAGGTCGTAGCCTTTGGCAGCTTCAGTCGGGGAAACCAGACGCTCATCGGTGCTGCGCCAGAGGTGCGTAAAAAACGCTCGGCCGAAGCGGTCCTTTTCGCTGAATCGCGACAGCAAACGCGATTTCAGAATGTCGAGTGCTGAGAGCTGCTGCCCGCGCATATTGATGATTTCAAACATGGCAGGGGCTTCGTTTTCGACCTTGTCGGAGAGCGGTATTACGACGCGTCGAATGCTCACGCGATCGTGAATGCACGCTTCCAAAGCCCTGAGAAAGGTCTGCGCCGCCAAATCTTCCCGCAGTCCCTGACGCTCGATGAATTCGGTGAGCGTACCGGCAATGCGGTTCCTTTGTTCTGTGCAGGCCGGCAGCGGACTCTCGCAGTTCGCTTCCATGCCGCTCAGATATCGGTAGGCCGATATGATTCGCTTATGCTTCTCGTTTGCCGGCCGATCGAGTCGGCGGCTGATTTCCTCGAGCAGGAGGTCAATCGTCGTGAGCCGCTGCTGACCATCCAGAATGGAGAAAACGCCGGGCGTCTCCTCATCGCAGACGATTGTGCCGAGCGAATAGGTGCTCTGAATATCGGGACTGCGGTAGAAGTCCAGCAGATCCTGCATCAGCTGCGACACCTGCACGGAAGTCCAGGCATAAGGCCGCTGATAGACCGGAATGACGTAGCGCGCCTGATCGGTTCCGAGGGAACCCATGCTGAGACTTTTCGAAGAAAAGCGCTGGGTACGGGCAGCAGGCGTTTGGGCTGCGGTGTTATTCATGGTCGGAAGCCTCATCTGTCGTGTTTTGCTCAGTGTCTGCTGCAGATGCCTCGAGAGCGGCCTCCATATCATAGGCAAGCCGATAGCGCTGAATCCAAGTCGTATTTTTGATGTAGGGCGCCATCGCTTCCGGTGTTGTCGCCTGAAGCAGCGAGCGTTTGCATGCAGCGGGAGTTGCTGAACGGTGCGGCAGAAAAATGAGATTCGTGCGTGCGTTCCAGTAGCGCAGGCATCGCAGCAGCGCAGCTTTGTCGAGCCGGTTAAATGCCCCCGGGATCTGCTTATCTGCGTTGCGAAGCCGATTGAGAAAGCGTGCAAAATGGCGGGCAAATGCGCGGAATTCGGCATCCGCTGCGAGCGCAGCGGCAAGGGCATGTGAAGAGGCGCTGCTCATAAAAGCCGTGCGCGGAGCAAAGCGGTCAGTCCAAGCAATGAGCGCAAGCCGGAGGATGAGTCTCTGGTCATTATTGAGCTTTAAGCCGCTCGCTGGATTAAAAGCCGTTTGCTCGAGCTCGTCGAGCGCTTCGTCTATGCGGCGGTACTGGTCGAGCATCCGGAAGAAGCCTATGCCGGTCTGAACGGGTTCAAGCAAGTCAAAGAGATGCTGGTTGCTCGATGCAGATAGTTTCCCGTCAACGATTCGGTCTCGCCGATGAGTGCCGATGATGCCTTTGAGCAAGTCGGCATTCTGAGGACTATTGGCGCTTTCCGGCCAAGGATCAATGTCGCATCGCATCAGGAGCGCCGGGATGACATGAGCTTCAACGGCGTATTTCCGTTGTGCGAGCCTGGCGGCAGCAGCCTTCGAAGCTTCGTCATCGTGCGTTTCGCGGTCGGATTCGCTCGGCGGCGATTCATTGAAAGCACTCCAGATGCGCCGAATTTCCTTTTGACGATCCGGAGCCGTTTCAAACCGCATGTGATAAGCCTTGAGGATGTCGAGGAGAGACATCGGCAGTCCGCGGTTGTTTTCGCCCTGAAAGTATTGTTCGGCTTCCTTGAGGCTCTGGAGTACGTTGACGGCAAGCCGTCCTGAGAGGAGGATGTAGCGAAATCGCCGGAGATCGCGCAGGAGCGTTTCTTCGTAAAAGCTCAGTGCTCCGGCGTTCTGTGCGTCGTCGAGCGCCGCGTCAGCTTCGAGCTGCCGGTATTCTCGGTCAAGAGCGAAATAGATTTGACGGATATGCTGCAGGGTTGCGGGTTCCTGATAAAGAAACGCTCGCTTCCAGACGAGATTCCGCCCCATGATCCAGGCGATATTTGCGCCGTAACTTCGCAGGACATCAGTCTTGCTCCGCATAGCGCGTTCATAGAGAACGCGGGCCAGAATCATGAGGCTCGTGAGCCGCTGCTGGCCGTCAAGAAGCGCCATGTCGTGAGCATGCTCGGGACTGTCGCTGTCGCGGAGCGGCATGATGCAGATAGCCCCCAGATAGTATTCATCCTCTTCGCGGTATCGCTCTTCGTCAGGCGAATATCGAAGCTCGTCAATATCGTCAAGAATCTTCTGAATGTCGTTTAAGGACCAGCAGTATGGGCGCTGGAAGTCCGGGAAAACGATGTGTTTGATCCAGTTTCTTCCCGGGCGGTCAAACGAGCGTTTGATGACTCCGGCCACTGAGCTGCTTTCGATGATCTGCATGGTTGATTTTTTTCTGAAACTGCTTGGGATTCTAGCGAACCCGCGGACATGCTGATGTTTAGGATGTACCAAGGTTTGAATGCTCAGCCGTATGCGCGAAGCGAGGTGCGATAATGCATGGTCCAAGATCTTTGAAAGATCTTGGACGTTCTGCATCACGACGCCCTCATAGGGCGCAGAGCAGTGAGGCTCCGCTGAAAAGCTGGTTTTTGCTGCGCTCACCGTCAAGACCCGCCGTGTCGCTGCCGAGTCGTCCGGAACGCATTCTTATAAACATTCTCCATACCGCTGAAAGTTCTTTGATATGAAAATCCTTCTTCTCCCCGACAGCTTCAAGGGCAGCCTCTCTGCCCAACGGGCGGCCGACATTCTTTGCGCCGCAGCCAATGAAGTTCTGCCCGATGCTGAGGTCGTCAAGCTTCCTGCGGCAGACGGCGGCGAAGGCACGCTCGAGGCGGTCAAGGCGGCTGTGGGCGGCGCTTATCTTCCGCTTCCTGTAACGGGCCCCTGCGGTCAGTCCGTACAGGTGCGCTACCTGTCGGTGGGCGATACGGCTGTAATTGAGCTCGCTCAAGCCGCTGGTCTGGGACAGCGGCTTCCTGGCTTCAGTCCGATGCGCACTACTACATATGGTGTGGGCCAGCTGATTTCGCATGCGCTTCAGGTCGGGCATCGACGGATTGTGCTGGGCTTAGGCGGCTCGGCCACGACCGATATGGGCTGCGGCATGGCGGCGGCGCTCGGCACCCAATTCCTCAACGCTAAGGGGCAGCCCTTCCTCCCGGTGGGTGAAACGCTTCATTTGGTGAAGGGCGTTCGGCTCAACGGGTTCTTTTTTCAGAAGAATGCTCCGCGCATTGAAGCGCTGTGCGACGTGGAAAATCCCTTGTACGGCACTAACGGCGCGGCTTATGTCTTTGGACCGCAAAAAGGTGCCGACGCCGATGAAGTGAAGCGTTTGGATGCCGGGCTTCGTGTTGTGGCCGGACTCTTTGAAAAGCAGGGCGCGAAGGTCAATTCCCTGCCGGGCGGCGGCGCAGCCGGCGGAGCGGGCGCGGGTGTGGCCTGCTTCCTCAACGGTCGCATTGCTTCTGGAATTGATGCGCTCCTTGACTTGATGAAATTTGACGATCTGGTGAAGACGGCTGATTTGATCGTCACGGGGGAAGGTTCTGTCGACGGCCAAACGGCCGGCGGAAAAGCCGTGCAGGGCATCGCTCGGCGTGCCGCCGGGAAGCCCGTCATCGTCTTGTCCGGTTCCGCCAAGCTCGATCCGGCTTCCTGGGAAAAGCTGCGCGCGAGCGGCGTTGCCGCAGTGTTCCCGATTGTGCAGGAACCCTGCACACTGGCCGAAGCGATGGCGAGGGCCTCGGAAAATCTGCGCGTCACAGCGCTCAATGTCTTTTCGCTCCTTAAGCTCCAGCAGACTGCAGGCTTGACGCAGCAGCACGCTTAAAGACTGCGCTTATCCTTTCTCGATGCATGAGGCGCTTTCTGGTCAGCTTCGGAAAGCGCCTTTGCTGCTGTTTATTTAAGATCCGTTCCTTTACAGAAACACAAAAACGGACAGGCTCACGGCTTTTGGAAGGTGAACCACACCGCCATCACCAAACAGAAAAAGGCGGCGAGATGGTTCCACTGCAGCTTGAGTCCAAAGAGCAGCATTGAAAAGAGGGTGAATACTGTGAGCGTAATGACTTCCTGAATGACTTTGAGTTCGAGAAGTGAAAAGGGCCCGCCGTTGCCGTCAAAGCCGATGCGGTTGGCGGGCACCTGGAAGGAGTATTCAAAGAGTGCGATCGACCAGGAAAAGAGCACCACCGCCCAAACGGGCCAGAAAGAGATGACCTTTGCGGCCTGAAGCTTGAGGTGCAGGTACCAGGCGAGCGTCATGAAGACGTTCGAAATGATGAGGAGCCCGATCGTCAAAAAGCCTTTGCTGAGCATAGCGGAAACACTGTTGCGGAATGAAAGAGGCGATTCAATGGGTCTGCGGCAGATCCCTGAGCCGCGCTTCGCAGATCAAGAAAAATCCCGCCGCACGTTTTGTCGTGGACGGGATTGCGAAGCATACGCCGAGCCGCAGCGAAACGGTCAGCGAAAGGCTTGAATATTCGAGCGTTTAGGCGGCAAGACCCGCATCAATGAAGGCCTTGAGTTCGCTCGGCGTCTTCACTTCAACAAGGCGGCCGTCAAGCGGCTTGCCGTTCTTAAAGATCACCATGGTCGGGATGTGCTGAACGCCCAGTTCCTTCTTGAGGTTGGGGCAGGCGTCAGAGTCAGCAGAAGCAAAGACCAGACGGCCTTCATAGTCCTGAGCCATACGTTCATAGAAAGGACGCGCACGACGGCAGTCGCCGCACCACGAAGCACCCAGCGAGAGAATCACGGGCTTCTCGTTTTTCAAAACGACTTCATCGTAATTCTTTTCATCAACATTGAGAATCTCGGCCATTTTCGGCTCCCTAAAGTGAATTTGAGCAGTTAGAGCTCTGGGGGCAAGGCTTTGAGCGCCCCCGAAGCAGCTTAGCGTTTCTACTACTATACCCGTGTTCAGCCCCATCAAGCGGTGCTCTTCATGAAGATTGCAAACGAGTACATCTTCTTACAGTTCCTAGGATGCGGCATGACGCCTCAGGCACCTGCGGTGAATCAACGGGATGTTTGGTGCGAAAACGCTTTCAAGATTTCATGACTACCGCCTTTGCGTCGACGCCGGAGTTTGCGGTTTTAGCCCTCCAAAGGCTAAGATTCCCAAACTTTTCGCAACGACGTCCAACCACAAGATATGGTGGTTCTTTGACGATAAAACCCTTTTATAAGGGCTATTAAGGGCGGTCAGTCAAAATGAGCTGATCCCTCGTTTGTCGTCTCAGAAACGATGCATCCAGCACTGCTGCTTCACCGCCGACGTCCTTTTTCAATGTATTTTCGGGAGCCGTCATGGCGGTACAAATGAACTTTGAGCGAGATAAGCTCTTTGACGAACTCGGCCTCATGCGTCTGCGTGAAAGCTATATGCGCAGCAGCGAAAAAAGCCCGCAGGAACGGTTTGCCTTCGTGGCGGAAACTTTCGGCAGCAACCCCGAGCATGCTCAGCGCATCTACGATTATGCGAGCCGTCATTGGCTCTCCTTCTCTACGCCGATTCTTTCATTTGGCCGCTCGAAGAAGGGACTTCCCATTTCGTGCTTCCTCACCTATATGGAGGACAGTGCTGAAGGGCTCGTCGATACGCTCTCCGAAGTCAACTGGCTCTCCATGCTGGGCGGCGGCGTGGGCATTCATGTCCGCATCCGCAGCGCCGACGAAAAAAGCGTCGGCGTGATGCCGCACCTGAAGGTTTATGACGCCGCGTGCCTTGCCTATCGTCAGGGTTCTACGCGCCGCGGCTCTTATGCGGCCTTTCTCGATATTGATCATCCGGACATCATCCCCTTTATCGAGATGAGAAAGCCTACGGGCGACCAGAACATGAAGGCGCTGAACCTTCACCACGGCGTGAATCTCTCTGACGCATTTATGGAAAAGATTGAAGCGTCAATGCGCGACAGTTCCTACGATGACACGTGGGAGCTTCGTCATCCGAGCACGCATGAGGTAGTGGCCAAAGTATCAGCGCGTGATTTGTGGCAGCGCATCCTTGAGATGCGCATGCATACGGGTGAGCCCTATTTGGTCTTCATTGACACCGCCAACCGAGCGCTTCCGTCTTGGCTTAAGGACAAGGGACTGAGCATTCACGGCTCCAATCTCTGCACGGAAATTTTCCTGCCGACCTCTCATGACCGTACGGCGGTCTGCTGTCTTTCGTCGCTCAATCTCGAATACTTCGACGAGTGGAAGAACAATCAGCAGTTCATCACCGACGCCATGGAGCTTCTCGACAACGTCCTGCAGTACTTTATCGACCACGCTCCCGATCAAATCGCCCGCGCTCGGTATTCGGCCATGCGTGAACGCTCGGTTGGACTTGGCGCGCTGGGGTTCCATGCCTATCTGCAGAAGAAAGGCGTGCCCTTTGAGAGTGCGGCTGCAAAGTCCATCAATAAGCAGGTTTTCCGGATGATTCGGACGGCCTGCGCAGAGGCCGACAAGAAACTCTGCGCAGAGCGCGGCGCATGCCCGGATGCGGCCGATTCCGGCGTTTCGCGGCGCTTCTCGCACTGGATGTCGGTGGCGCCAAATGCTTCGTCCTCGCTCATTATGGGCGGCACATCGCCCTCTATCGAGCCGTATCGCGCCAACATTTATCGTCAAGATACGATCTCCGGCGCCTACATCATGAAAAACCGCTTCCTCAAAGCCAAGCTTGCCGAACTCGGACTCGATACGGAGGAGGTGTGGGCAGATCTCATCGCTCACGATGGCTCCATTCAGCATCGCGACGATATTCCGCAGGATGTGAAGGATGTTTTCAAGACAGCTCCTGAAATTGATCAGCGCTGGATCGTTGAGCTGGCGGCAGACCGCCAGGAGTTCATCGACCAGGGACAGAGCGTCAATCTGTTCTTCCCGCCCGACGTGTCGATTGCGTACCTTCATGCCTGCCATTTCCTGGCTTGGAAGAAGGGCTTGAAGAGCCTTTACTACAACCGCTCGGACAAGCTGAGAAAGGCTGACCGCGTTGGAGTGAAGGCTGAACGCAAACGCATTGAGGATGAAATCGATATGCGGGCCGTGGCTGACAATTCGACGTGTCTCGCCTGTGAAGGCTGAGTTTTGTCGGCCGCTGATGGAAGCATTTGAAATAACGTAAGCAGAGAAAATGATGGAAGACGAAAAGATCAATCAGCCGATGACGGAACTGGCCGGAGAAGCAGCCAAGGCTGAAAGGGCGGGCGGGCTTCTCGAGTCACGCGATTACTACAAGCCTTTCCAGTATCCCTGGGCCTATGAAGCGTTTATGCAGTCCGAACAGATGCACTGGCTCTGGACGGAAGTGCCGATGCTCGAGGACGTCAAGGACTATCAGCAAAAGCTCACGGATTCAGAGCGCGACTTCCTCACGAAAATTTTGCGGTTCTTCACGCAGGGCGACATTGACGTGTCAGGGGCCTATGTGAATTCCTATCTGCCGCGTTTTAAGCAGCCCGAAGTCCGCATGATGCTTTCGAGTTTCGCCGCTCGCGAGGCCGTGCATATTGCGGCATATTCGCATCTCATCGAGACGCTGGGGCTTCCGGAGTCGATTTATAACGAATTCCTTCAGTATGAAGCCATGGCGGCTAAGCATGACTTCTTCAATGAAGTCTGCCGCGACAAGGGCGATCTTGCGGCGCAGATTGCCGCTTTCTCTGCTTTTACAGAAGGCATGCAGCTCTTCTCGAGCTTCGTCATGCTGCTCAATTTCACGCGCTGCGGCACGATGAAGGGCATGGGGCAGATCATTGCCTGGTCTATCGCAGACGAAACGCTTCACACTGAATCGATGACGAAGATTTTCCGTGAATACATTACGGAAAATCCGGAGTTATGGACGGATGAGCTTAAAGCCAAGATTTACGGCATCGCGGAAGTGATGGTCGATCTTGAAGACAAATTCATCGACTTGGCTTTCGGTGTTTCCGAAATGAAGCGCCTTACCCGTGAAGATGTTCGTGCCTATATTCGCTACATTGCAGATCGTCGGTTAATGGGCCTAGGTTTGAAGGGTATTTTTAAAAGTACGACAAATCCGCTTCCCTGGGTTGATGCAATGCTGGGCGTAACCCATACCAATTTCTTCGAAAACCGTGTCGTAGACTATGCTAAGGGTGCTTTGACGGGCAGCTGGAGTCAGGTTTGGGGGAGTGTAAAACCATAAGCATCCAATAAATACCCATCAGTTGCCTTCGCATCTGCCCTTCCGTTAGAGGGCAGTTTGCGAGGCCCTGGACCTGCTGATCATCAATTCATTTTAGGGTATGCGTTACAATTGGCCATATTATTATGGCAACTCTATAGGTGCAAACCCTAAAAATGCGAAAAGAATTCAGGTCGAAAATTTTAATTCTCCAGCCGCCCAGGATTAACGTCTAGCAAAAAGCCCTTATTTTGTTTTCATATGGGGCCTGTTAGGTTGAACTCTTGGTGAAGAATAAATCACAAAAGAAGTCGACGCTTTTTCTCATTCAGATATTTGAGTCCAACTCTGGGCGTGCAGCTAGTCCCAGAAAATCTGTGTACCTGAACTACGGGATGCCTGCTCACTAAAACAAGGGCAGTTCCGTCAATATCTTTATCAATCCCGTGATCTTATTTGAAAAAATAGGCCACGGGCTTTCGTTTTTGTGTTAACATGCTCTATAACCATAATGTGCAGAGCATAAAGATGGAAAATTCTCCAAAAAGCGGCTTC
>NZ_QNRV01000037.1 GCF_003315195.1 Sutterella wadsworthensis
ACGGCGATTGAAACTGTGGGAACGCTTGCGCACCGGGTCCCATTTGGTTTGGTAGGCCTTGATGTAGGTATAGCCCTTGGCGTTGGTTTCGGCAGAGAAGTACCAATTTTGACTATCGGACATGAAGCCCCCTTATGATCTATATTTATGTGATATGGATCACATTATCATGAATTTAACCGTCTGCTTTCCAGAGCTGTTGAAAACCAGGCTTTAAGAACCGAAGAATAGCCAAAATTGATGCTGGCCAATATAAATATGGATCAGCTATCCGGGAGTTCAGGATACATCAACGGTCAAAAGGCAGCAGTTCCTCGGCTTCTTCAAAAATCCGCTTCGCGCCAATGGTTATTTTTGACCGTACCCAAGTAAGCAGCGGCGTATCAGAGCTGCGGTACCAAAAAAGCCCCGGGCGCCAAGGTAATTTGAGACCTCGCTCCTGCCGAAGGATTTCAACGGGGAAATAACGCGCGAGCTTCAACGCTGTTTCTCTTGGCATACGCATTAAAAGATCAGATTCAGAGCAAAGGCAGGCTCCGGCCACGAAATAAGGCATCTCACACGAAATTTTGTCAGCCAGATTGCATTGCTGACCAATAATGAACCGATTCTCAGTGGATCCCATCGCCAGCGCAATACCGATATGTTTGAATCGAGCTGTGTCTTCGAAAGTCAGCCCGCCGTTGTGCGCAGCAATAGCCTTCAGAGGATGATTGCGGCGTACAAGCAAGACATGGTCAGATGTGAAAAGCGGCATTTCAATGAATCCTGCCGGCACAGCCTTCCCTTCGGTTGAATAGATAGCAAGGTCGATCTTGGCATCGCGCATGGATTCAAGCATGTTCGAATAACGATCATAAATCTCAAACTTCACGCCGGGAACTGTCGCTTCTAATTCAACAATCAATGGCGAAAGCAGCGTAAGAAACGCATTATCGACAGCCACGATACGGATGACGCCTTCGGCTTTGCGAGGATCAAACGGCTGCGGCGAAGTAAAAAGTTCGTCCAAATTTTCAATCATGCGCCGGCACACGGGTTCAAGTTCAATCATTCGGCGCGTCGGGACCATCCGGCCCGCTGAATAAATGAAGAGTTCATCTCCGAACCACTCTCGCGCGCGGGCAAGTCGCCGTGATGCCGTTGGTGTTGTGATGCCTAAGCTCTCCGCAGCGCGCGTCAAAACGGGCTCCCTTAGAAGTCCGCACATGAGTCTCAGAATTTGACAAAACGCTTCATCCCGAATACTCAAAGGCAGATCTGTATCTTGGTGGTCACTCATCATTTTATTTTTCGCAAAAAAGGATTGCAGCCTTTCATTTTTATATCGGATAAAAGAGTATGCAACATAACGACCTGAATTAATAGACTTTTTATGTCGAATAAAGCTCAGCTTCGACGATGTCAAACCACCTCAGGGAGTCACGTTTATGCAATTTCAAAAGACGGCGCTTGCGCTCTGCGCTGCAGGTCTCCTATCACTGCCTGGCCTTGTTGCCGCAAGCGGGGGCCCTTCAGGTCCCGCGGTCACTTTTGCGGTTCAAGGCAACATTGGTGAAGTCATTGTCAACCCATACAAACTTGCCCCGCTCACGGCCATCATTCGCAACGGTGGCTATGAACTGCAGGATGTTGAAGTTCGGATTGTGCCCAAGCAAAACGGACAGGAAATCAAATATAAAGTTTCCAAACGACAGCTGAAAAATAATGCCGGCATTCCCATTTTTGGCCTTTATCCAGATTATCTCAATACGGTTGAGGTGAAATACACACGCCTATTCAATGGGAAAGCTGAAAAATTCTCTGAAAGCTATCAGTTCTATGCACCGCCCGTTTTCACACTGTCCAATGGCATGCCTGCACAAAAAGGCACCATGTTTCAAACTGAAGTTATCAAGGTAGATCCTCAGTTTAAGAATCGCCTCTATCTCGTCGACAATCAGCTTTCGCCGATTTCGCCGCACGGTGCTCGATTCACTTGGAATAATCCTTCCGGCGGTGCTCTGGAGTGGGCTTTCAACTCTCAGGTCGGCATTATTGATACTTCTGGTGATCTGCGCTGGTATCTTCTCAACGGCATCATCAATGACCCGGCGGATCCCTGGACGTCCGGGTTCATGATGGGCTTCCAACAAACCAATGACGGCGCACTTACCTGGGGCTTCGGTCAGCGTTATGTCAAATACGATCTGATGGGACGTGAGATCTTCAATCGCCGCCTGCCGGAAAGTTATTCGGACTATTCACACGCCTTCGACAACGCTCAGAATGGACACAGCTTCCTGCGTGTAGCCTCTTCTGACTACCGTCGTCCTGACGGCAAACGCGTTCATACCGTTCGAGATGTCATCGTCGAAATTGATCAGAACGGCGGTGTAGTCGACGACTTCAGACTGTTTGATATTCTTGACCCGTACCGTTCCAATGTGGTTCAAGCAATGGATCAGGGAGCCGTATGCCTCAATATTGACGAATCAAAGTCGGGGCAGACGCTATCGGCTGAAGACCTCGCCAAGATGGATGCCAACGGACAATTCGGCGATATCGCCGGTACGGGCCCTGGACGCAATTGGGCGCATGTGAACTCCGTTGACTATGATCCGACCGACGATGCAATCATTATTTCCTCTCGTCACCAAGGCATCGTGAAAATCGGCCGTGATAAGAAGGTCAAATGGATTCTGGCATCTCCAGAAGGCTGGAAGAAAGGCTGGGCAGAAAAAGTTCTGACTCCGGTCGACCACAACGGCAAACCCATCAAGTGTGAAAACTCTAAATGCGAAGGCAGCTTTGATTGGTCCTGGACTCAACACACCGCCTGGCGAATTGATTCCAAGTCCAATAAAGACGTGCTGTACCTCTCTGTTTTTGATAACGGTGATGCCCGCGGCATGGAGCAGCCCCCGCTGCCCGACATGAAGTACTCGCGCGCGGTGGTCTATAAGATCGATCAAAAGAAGATGACGGTAGAACAGATCTGGGAGGTCGGCAAGGAACTCGGCCATCCGTACTTCAGTCCTGTGACGGGTCTCACAAAGTACATGGAAGATACCGACACGATGATGGTGTATTGGTCGACAGCTGGTCTCGGCGCTTCTCCGGAAAAGAAAGGCAATAAGCTCGGCCGCCTTAATCCTCATATCTGTGAATACAAGTGGGGAGAAACAACACCTGTCGTCGATATTGTCCTTTGGGATACGTTCGGTTATCAGGCTTTCCCGATTAATCTTGAAAAAGCCTTCACTCTGAACTAAGCGCAGACATTGAGCTGCTCGACGCCTTCCCGACAGCGGTCTGGAAGGCGTTCGTTTTTTGCAAGTCATCCAAAAAGCTTATTGAGCTCACCTCTGAAACCCACGCTTTGACTCGCTAGAATTCATTCTTCGCTTCGGCTCACCGCAACAGCTGTCATTGGAGCAATGGAATGGATATCGTCAAAGACAACCAGATGTATATGCGTATTGCACAGATTGCCGCGGAGCGCAGCTATGCTAAGCGGCTCAAGGTTGGCTGCGTCATCGTGAAAAACCACTCCATTATTTCTTTTGGATGGAACGGTATGCCGACGGGGTACGACAACTGCTGTGAAATGGAAGTTGACGGCAAACTCGTCACCCGTCCGGAGGTCCAGCACGCGGAGCTCAATGCCATCGCGAAGCTCGCCGAAAACGGCTATTCCTCCAAAGATGCTGCGATTTTTATTACGCACAGCCCCTGCATCCACTGCGCGCTCTTGATTCAAAAATGCGGCATTTCACAGGTTTTCTATCACGAGCTTTACAGAAGCCGCGAGGGACTGGACTTTCTCGAGCGTGCCGGCATCAAGGTGACTCAGCTGTAACTTCTTCGCGAGGTTTTCAGCAAAACGCTCAACTTGCCTAGCCTCCTCTCCATTCAAGAGCCTAGCCGCCCTTGAT
This sequence comes from Sutterella wadsworthensis, assembly GCF_003315195.1. Taxonomy (GTDB): domain Bacteria; phylum Pseudomonadota; class Gammaproteobacteria; order Burkholderiales; family Burkholderiaceae_F; genus Sutterella; species Sutterella wadsworthensis. The sequence continues at coordinate 3,918 of NZ_QNRV01000037.1, forward strand.
CTCTTTTTTGGTCTCGAATATCCGGCCGTCCAGGGGACAGCCGATGGCCAGCGCGGCACTTGCCGCTTTGCCTCCCTAACCAATATGAGGGCTGAATTTTTGGCTTTGGGCCATTAAACAATCCTTCGCCCGGAACCCATGGTCTTTAACTGCATGCCCAAGCATGCCGCAAGCGAAAAAAAAACAGGCTGCAGTTGACTGGTGAGCAATTCAGGCAGTTCTTTGACTGAAACCGCGCTTTCGCCGTCCCCGTCGAGCGGCAAAATACTGCTCAACAGTTCAATCCTCAAACGCCATTCCAAGTGAAGGGGTTTGATGGATTATTTTTTCTAAAAAAATTCAGATCCCCATGGAAAACTACGATCTTTATCTGCCCACACATCTCATCTTCGGCCGCGGACGCATTGATGAGCTCCCTTCTCTTTTGCCCGCCAAAGGCAGCCGCATCCTGCTTGCGATGGGCGGCGGCAGCATTCGCCGCATCGGTCTCTACGACAAACTGCGTGAACTGCTCTCTGATTACGAAGTCTTCGACTTTTCCGGCATCGAACCCAATCCGAAAATTTCCACGATTCGGCGTGCTGTTGAACTCTGCAAAGCGCAAAAAATCGACTTCATCGTTGCTGCCGGCGGCGGCAGCGTGATTGACGCTGTGAAGTGCATTGCTGCCGGCGCCTACTATGACGGCGACCCTTGGGATTTAGTGCTCGACCACAGCCGCATTGGCCGCGCCATTCCTTTCTGCGCCGTGCTCACCTTGTCGGCTACGGGGAGCGACTACGACAATTCCGGCGTCATCAGCAATTCGGCGACGAATGAAAAGATGTTCCTCGCCGCCTCAAATCTCTTTCCGCAAGCCTCCATTCTGGATCCGACCTACACCTTCACGGTACCGGCCAATCAGACCGCGGCCGGATCGGCGGACATCATCTCTCACACATTCGAGCAGTATCTCGTTAAAGAAGGCAATCCCTTCACGGATGCCATGTGCGAAGGGGTTCTGCGGACTGTTTTTGAGTATGCGCCCAAGGCCATTGCGGCTCCCGACGACTATGAAGCCCGCGCCCAGCTCATGATGGTGAGTTCGTTTGGCTGCTGCGGCCTACTTTCGATCGGCCGAACTCCGAGTCCCTGGCCTTGCCACGGCATGGAGCATGAGATTTCTGCCTTCTACGACATCACCCACGGCGTCGGTCTCGCTATTCTCACGCCCAACTGGATGCGCTGGAGTCTGACGCCGGAAACGGCTCCGCGCTTTGCGCAGTACGGCGTTCGCGTTTGGCATCTGAATCCCCAGGACGACGTCATGAAAAACGCTCAAAAGGCTATCGAAAAAACAGCCGAATTCTTCAAATCCATCGGCCTGCCTTCTAAGCTCTCCGAAGTCGGCATCGACGACAAGCACTTTGAAGAAATGGCCGATCATGTGGCCAAGATCTGGTGGTCCTTTGACGGCGCACTGCGTCCGATCAGCCGCAGCGGCGTCCTTGAGATTCTGCGTATGAGTCTTTAATCCTTCTGCCGGCGAATTTAAAGGCCGCAGTTCAAATGAAGCAAGAACTGCGGCTTTTTTTCATGCCGGTTCCGGCTTAACTGCGCCGGAACCGGGGCATCCAATCGCCCGAAACGCCGCTCAGCCGAGATGACGAAGCACAACGTTTTCAAAAACTGCCACGCCGAGCGGCAGCAGCGTATCGTCAAAATGCATTGTGGGGGCATGAAGTCCCGGCGCTGCTCCGACACCCACGCCAAAATAGGCGGCCTTGATTTCAGGACGAGCAAGCTTGTAGTTATGGAAGTCTTCCCCGCCGCCGCCGCAGTCGGGCGCGAGCTTATCAGGGCCGGCGGTTTCCTTGATGGCGTCAGCCACTTCAGCCACAAAATCGTCGTCATAGAGACAAGCCGGGCTCTGATCACGCAGAATCACTTCCGCCTCGGCGCCGTAGGCTGCAGCAGTTCCGGCAGCCACTCGGCGGATCTGCGCGAGCAGATCATCCATCAGTTCATTGGTCTGCGCCCTGCAGTCATAAGTAATGCGGGCAAGATCCGGCACTGTATTGGTAGCTCCTGAGTCTGCATGAATCTGCGTCGCCTTCGCCGACCAAGACATCTTCGGATCAAGCCAGATCGCCTGAATGCCGTTCATTAAGGCGCACGCCGCATCAATGGCATTGATGCCGAGATGCGGACGGGATGCGTGAGCACCGCGCCCTTTAATGACAATCGTGAGAGTGGTTGAAGCGGTATGCCGAACTGCTGCGCAGAGCATGCCGGCCGGGACATCTTGAATCGGGCGAATATGGGCGCCCAGCGCGTAATCCACGTCGTCAATGACGCCGGCCTTAATAATGACGGGCGCCCCCTGAAGGGTTTCTTCTGCCGGCTGAAAGAGGAGCTTGAGCGTCCCGCGTTTGATTTTATCCTTCAGTCTGCTCGCCGCTGCGAGGAGCATAGCGGTATGCCCGTCGTGGCCGCAGGCATGAATGCAGCAGGGCTTCCCGTCAATGACAAAGGGGAGCGCATCCATATCGGCGCGAAGCATGAAAACCGGCCCCGGTTCCGTGCCGCGGATGATGCCGACAACGCCCGTTGATCCGCCCACATTCTCATGCGTCTCAATGCCAAGGGCCTTCAGTTTTTCAGCAACATAAGCGCTGGTACGTTTCTCGTGGAGCGCGAGTTCCGGCATTTCATGGAGCTCGCGGCGCAGAGCGGTCGGGTCATAAATCGTCATCGTTTTTTCCTTTGAAGTAGATATGTCTGCCCGGAATGCTGTTTGACGAAAATGTTGCATCAAAAAAGCATAATTAAGGTATTCTTCGATCCGTCAATGTTACGCTCGAGCAAACTTGTTTTCCTTTCCGCCGCCAAAGACCTCGGCCGGCGGCCAAAAAATCGGCACTCGTCTGCTCTTTCTGCCATGTCTGAAACCCCTGCGCCAACTTCTGTTTCTTCCGCCCCATCGCCTGACCCCAAATCTAAACCGGCGGGATCAAACGCACGCACTGCGCCGCGTCCGGACCGCATGTCGAGACTGCAGGATCTCCCGCGTCTGAAAAGTGAAGCCCAAACAATACGGGTGATGGTCGAGGAGTTCTGCAGTTATCACCATGGCACGAGCGGACATATGCTCTGCCCAAAATGTCAGGCGTTTCTCGACTATGCCTTAAAACGTCTTGCCTGCTGTCCTTACGGCGAAGACAAACCCGTCTGCGGCAGCTGCAAGATTCACTGCTATAAACCCGCCGAACGGGAAACCGCACGGCAAGTCATGCGCTGGGCCGGTCCCCGTCTGATTTTTTCTCACCCGCTGATGGCAGTGAGTCATGTCGTCGACAAACTTGTGCACAAAGCGCCGGACAAGCCCCGCAACACCGCCCGGGCCAAACCGGCAGTGAAACCCGCAGCCCAAACCCCGTCACCGTCCCTGCCCCTCAAAAACAACAATAAAAGTTAATAGCCATGCCTTTCCTGCTTCTTATCCTGCCGATCCTTGCTCACATTCTGCTTGCGGCGCACCTGCTCTTTCATGGCTTAGGTCTCTTTGTTTCAGTGCTGCCGCTCCTTGCCGTGCCGCTCCTTTTCATTCCGAAACGCTGGATGGTCTGGCTGCAAAGCGCACTTCTCGTCCTCTGGGGCATTGAATGGCTGCGTTCTGCGTGGGAACTTGTTCTTCAGCGCATGGCATGGGGAGAGCCCTGGATGCGGGCAGGCGCCATTGTTGCCGGCTGCGGACTCTTTTCATGGCTGACTATTCTTGTTTTCCGCCAGTCACGCATCCGAAATTTTTATAAATAAAATCAAGAAGATCTCACCTCTTAAGCAGCATCAAATCGATTTCATGCATCAGCCGGCAGAGTGCTGAAAAGCCGTTCTGGCCGACAGAATATGTAACGATTTGTTGCTATCATTGGCGAAGAATAATAGCGTTCTATAAACTCTCGAAAGTTTAAGCCGCGCATTCGTGAAGCCCACGGGCGCGGCGTTTTCATAGAGTTAGGATTCCCACTATTCTCTCTCCCAAGGAGTTTCGTCAATGTCCACGACTGATAACGCCCCTCTGACGATCCGCGACATGATCGAGCCCGCGATCAAAGCCGCGGGCGGCTGGGTCAACACGCATGCGCACGCCGACCGCGCCTATACGCTCTCGCCCGACGTGCTTGAAATGCGCCGCACCTGCACGCTGCAGCAGAAGTGGGATGCGCTGGATCGGCTGAAGCGCGAATCTACTGAAGAAGATTTCTACCGCCGCTTCAGCCTTTTCTTTGAAAATCAGATCGCCCAAGGTGTGACCGCCCTCGCCACCTTTGTCGACATCGACCCGCAGAGCGAAGACCGCGCCATCATGGCGGGTCTGCGTGCCCGCGAGCACTATCAGGACCAGCTGACCGTCAAGTTTGCCAATCAGACCCTCAAGGGCGTCATCCATCCGGAAGCCCGCAAATGGTTCGACATCGGCGCCGATCTCGTGGACATCATCGGCGCGCTGCCTAAGCGCGACGAACGCGACTACGGCAAGGGAGCCGAAGCCTTCGACATCATTCTCTCGACGGCCAAAGAACGCAACAAGATGGTTCACGTGCACGTTGACCAGTTCAATGAGTCGCTCGAATACGAAACCGAACAGCTCTGCGAAAAAACGATCGAGCACGGCATGGAAGGCCGCGTGGTCGCCATTCACGGCATTTCGATCGGCGCACACTCCAAGGCCTACCGCGAACGCCTCTATGCACTGATGCGCCGCGCTCAAATGATGATGATCGCCTGCCCGACGGCCTGGATTGATACGCCGCGCTCCGAAGAGCTCGTGCCGATGCATAACTCCATGACGCCGGTTGATGAAATGGTTCCGGCCGGCATCACGGTCGCACTGGGTACCGACAATGTCTGCGACGCCATGGTTCCCTGGAACGCCGGCGACATGTGGCATGAAATGACCACGCTCGCTACGGGCTGCCGCTTCGACTACTTCGACGAACTTGTGAAGATCGCCACCGTCAACGGCCGCAAGGCGATCGGCATCGACTAATTCAGACTGAGGAGCCAATTCCAAATGTACGTTTCCCCTATTGCCAACGACATCCTCGCCGGCCACCTCATCAACTACGGCGCTGTCTCCTTCATGACCGACAGCCCGATGCGTCTGAAGTCCGGACTCGTCACGCCGATCTACGTCGACAACCGCTCGCTGACCGCGCATCCGGATGCCTGGCGCGACATCATCGAAACGATGTGCTCGCGCATTGCCCAGCTCGGTCTGAAGTTCGACATTATTGCCGGCGTTGAAGGCGCCGGTGTTTCCCACGCGGCAGCTCTGGCTTATCGCCTCGGCAAACCTTCAATCTTCGTGCGCCAGCGCCCGAAGACCTATGGCGACCACAGCCGTGTGGAAGGTTCCTCCGTGAAGGGCAAGCGCATTCTCATCATTGAAGATCACATCTCGACGGGTCTTTCACTGCTCTCGGCTGTTGAAGGCATCAAAGCTGAAGAAGGGATTGTGGAGGACTGCCTCGCCATCACGTCCTTCGGGATCGATGAAACGATCAAGCTCTTCCAGAACGAGAAGGTTGTCTGCCACGAACTGCTCGACTTCACGCTGGTTCTCGACAAGGCGGTTGAGGTCGGCAAGATTGATCAGGCGCAGCGCGAAGTCCTGATTGACTGGCTCGCCAACCCCTGGACCTGGGCAGCTCGTCACGGTCTCACGCCGACGGGCAACGAAAATTAATCGCCCGCAGGATCTGCAGCGCTGATGCCCTGCAGGCGCCCCTCTTAAGCCGCCGACAGCTCTTTGCTGCGGCGGCTTCATTTTTGTGCTTAAACGCAAGTGCTTAACGCGGGCGGTCTTCAGACTTCATCAAAAAGGGAAGGTTCGGCAAACGACGCTTTCGCGCTTCGGGAACCTGGGGCTTCAGCTCGTTTGCGCTTCCTGGTCTTATTGGAGCTTGAAGGGGAAGACTCGGCCGTATGCGGCACCTGATAAGTTTGGGGATCCCTTCCTGCACGAACCAGTTCTCGCGAAATCCACGCCATCAAAAGATCCGCCAGACGTTCAACCTCCTCGGCGGACAACGGGCGATCCGGCGGAATCTGCTGCCACTTGAAGAGACACCCTCGACAGCAGCAGGCACAGGCATGCTGAGCCCGAAAAACCGGATGTCCGCGCCACGGCGTCTGCCTGCCGTCGTTGACGGGGTTGGCCGGCGCGAGACGCTCCAAGAGAAACCGCACGGCGTGTTCGCGCACTACAGGGAGACTTTTTCGGCCGATGAGCTCAATGTCGGCAGCCCCTAAATGAAAGCGGCTTCTAAAACGAGAGTGTGAGAGGCGTGCAAGAAGCGCATCAAAAGACGCCGACGCGCTATCCGAAGCAGCAAATGAAACTTCAGTAGACATAAGACACATATCGTTGCGCGCAAATCGGCAAATTGACCTGTCAGACACCTTTCGCCTTTGCGCGCATCCGCTACACTTTTCAGATTCTCGAATTATGGTGCAGTGCGCACCGCTTGAACTGCAGTCTCAGTGCTTATTGCTGAGATCGTCTGAGGCATTCCGATGAAGTATTTGATCGTTGACGACCATGCACTGGTTGCTGGCGCCCTTACGCTCCTTCTTGAAGACCGCGATCCGGAAGCGGACGTACACACGGCAGCGACGGCCGATGCCGCTCTTGAGTTGGTCGACCGTGAAGGTGATGCCGATCTGCTCATCCTGGACCTGTCGCTCCCCGGCGTCACCGGCACGGAACTGATGGAGGAGATCGTCCGCCGTCAGCCGATGCTCAAAATTCTCGTTGTATCGGGCCTCGCGGACCAGGAAAGCATCATGCGCGTGCTGCAGCTCGGTGCCGCAGGTTTTGTGCCTAAATCGCTCGACACGGAACTGCTCTCAAGTGCCATCGATTTTGTGCTTAAGGGCGGCGTGTACATTCCTTCAAAGCTTTTGACCGAAAGTCAAAAGGACGGCTTTTTCACCCGCACAGCCGCACGTTTGAAAGCACCCGAATCGGCTCCGCCGCATCTGACGGATCGTCAGCTTGACGTCCTTGCTCAGCTTGCCAAGGGCGCCCCCATCAAGCGCATCTGCCGAGAGCTCGATCTTTCTGAAGGAACAGTCAAAACACACGTTGCCGCGATCTACCGCTCATTTGGTGCATCGAACCGCACCGAAGCGCTCATTGCCGCCCGACGTGCGGGTTTTGACATCGACCTTTGAAGGCAATGACTCATTTCAGAAAAAGTGCGGGAGAGACCCCAAAGCGTTTGGCAAAAAGCTGTGCGGCTTCGGCTGAAATAGGCTTTACGCCTGCTTCCATATCGGAGATGCGCGCCTGGGTGCAGCCGAGCAGCCGAGCAGTTTCGCGCTGAGTCATGTGGTTTTCCTGACGCAGGCGCTTCAACGCCACGCCGGGCGCCTCAGCCGGTCTGCTGCCCGAGATCTGCGTCAAACCCAAGGCGGAATCCCACACTGCCGGTTCCTCGCCCGCGAGCCGAAAAGCAGCCTTGATGAGCGACGCAAAAGCTTCTGCTTTTTCCGCCGGCATTGAGATCCGGAAGCTTATTGCACCGTCGGGTTCTTGTATCCTTTCAATTTGAATTGCCACAGCACTTCCTTTCTTGCACAAGCCGACATCGTCGACAGCCGGAAGCTCCCGCAATGATTGGCGGTTGAGCACGCGGCGAGCGACATTTTATTAGCAGGCCGGACGAATACGCCCGGAACTCCAAATGAAGATTCAAAAAAAGGCCCTTGCAGCTATTGCAGAAATAACCAATGAACTCGGTGATCAGTTTGATGAACTGCGCGCCGAAATCGACCGCCGCTTTGGCGAACGTCGCTCTGAAGGCGAAGTCTTCCGCCCCCTGCCGGCCCCGCAGGGCATGGATATGTCTGTGCTTACGGCGTTGAACGAACGCCGCTCGCAGCGCAACTTCAGCAACGAACCGCTCCCCGATCAGCTCCTCTCGAACATTCTCTACGCTGCTGACGGCATCAACCGCAAGGGCGGACGGCGGACGACTGCTACCGCGCTCAATTGGCGCGAAACGGATATCTATGTTCTGAAGGCAAACGGCATTTGGCGCTGGGTTCCTGAACGAAACGGCGTGCTCTTCTGCTCACTCCATGACGTTCGTGATCAGACGTATCTGCTTCAAACGCAGCTCACGGTGCCGCCCGTTGAGCTCGTTTTCGTTGCCAACTATGCCCGCACCCGAAATTTTCTCTCCAACGCCGTAGAAACCATTGCTCCGAAAATCAAGAAGACGGCCGTTGACGAAGCTGAAATTCGAGAAGCACGCATCCGCGCCTGCACGCTGGACGTCGGCATCAAACTGCAGTCGGTCTATCTGGCTGCCGCAGCCATGAATCTCGCCTGCGTTGCTCGTACGGGCTTTCGCACCGACAAGATTTCCGCTGCGCTTCACCTTAAGCCCGATGAAGTCGTTATTGCAGCGCAGTCGCTGGGTTTCCCGGCCAAGTCGATCCTCGACCATCTCAAGTAACCGCTCGCTCTGTCTGGACGAGATCACTAACGAAAGTCTTCCCGTCCTAAATACCGGCCGGACGCGTCATAGCGCCGGCCGTTTTTATCTGTCCGTCCTTGATAACGTCCTGCGGCGTCATAGACGCGCCCGTCTGCATCGGTGCGGCCGGTAAAGCGCCCGGAGGCATCGTACCGGCGTCCGCTCTCGTCGGTGCGTCCTTGGTATCGACCGGCAGCATCGTACTCCCGCCCGTCTGCATCTGTTTTTCCCAGATACCGGCCGCTGCGGTCATACGCCCGTCCATCCGCATCGATACGGCCAAGATAACGCCCCGACGCATCATAAATACTGCTTGAAGGTTCTGCTGCAGCCATCGGCGGAAGCACTAAGATGCCGCCCATCAGCACTGCTGCCGCAGCCAAATGAATACGAATGAACCGGAAGTTTTTCAGCATACGCATCCTTCGCACCGCCTGAAAATGAAGGCTTTCCTCCGTCATTATCGTGCGCTGTGCGTCGATATTCGTCTCAAGCAAATGTTTGACGCAAACCAGATCAAATCCAGCACAATTCTTTCAGCAGTCCCTTAAACTAGGGATTTCCCTTCCGCCGAAATGCTAAGATGCGCGGTTCCGGAGCTGAACTCGCCGCACGGCGTCGACTCCTTTTTCTCTTCTTTTTTAGTTTCATCTTACGATGTCTGCATCTCAGAGCGCTCAAACCGGCTTTCGAGCTTGGATTCCGGTGATCGGTCTTGCGTTTGCCGCCTTCGTCTTCAACACTTCAGAATTCCTGCCGGTCGGGCTGCTGCCCGACATGGCGGCAAGCCTCAACGAATCTGTCTCCTTCATGGGACTCGTTATTACCGGCTATGCCTGGGTGGTGTCGATCATGTCGCTGCCGCTCGCGCTTCTTACCGCCCGCTTTGAGCGTAAGAAGCTCCTTCTTTTCCTCCTCGGACTCTTTGCAATCTGCCACTTCGCCGTTCTGTGGGTCGACAGCTTCTGGTCGCTTTACGCTACCCGCATCGGCGTCGCGCTTGCGCATTCGATCTTCTGGTCCATCATGAATCCGCTCGCCGCACGCATGGCGCCGGCGGGCAAACGAGCCACCGGCTTGGCTGCCGTTATGGGCGGCACCATCGTTGCAACGGTTCTGGGCGTCCCGCTCGGAACCAAAATGGGGCACCTCTTCGGATGGGCGGAATCCTTCTTTGTCATCGGCGCAGCGGCCTTTTTAGTGCTTATGCTCCTCTGGTATGTCCTGCCGCAGTGTCCGAGCAGGAGTGCCGGCTCGCTTAAGAGCCTGCCCGTCATTCTCAAGCGTCCTGCACTGCTGCAGCTCTACGGCGTCACGATGATCACGATGCTGGGGCAGTTCACCGCCTATTCGTTCATCAGCCCGATTCTCGAGCACTCCGCGGGGATGTCTGGTTCGGACGTCGTAGATGTTCTGCTTCTTTTTGGTCTGGCCGGCATTATCGGCACAGTGCTGAGCTCTAAGACGGTTGACCGCTATCCTTCGGCTTCGCTCACGGTTCCGCTGGTGGTTCTCTCGATGTCGCTCTTTCTCCTGGTGCCGCTATGCTCTTCGTGGCTCTCGCTCGTGCCGCTGCTTTTGCTCTGGGGCGCTGCTCAGACGGCAATCTGCATGGCGCTCAGTGCCAGCGTGCTTGTGGTGGCCTCCGATGCTGCGGACGTCGCAACATCGCTCTATTCGGGCATCTTCAATATCGGCATTGGCGGCGGAGCGTTTGTCGGATCCCTCGTCTCGCAGCATTTCGGCTTTACGCCTGTGGCTTTCGTGGGCGGCACTTTCATCACGATCAGCGCGCTCTTTTGCCTTGGCGTTTATTTCCGTACGGGCTCCGCACTGCTGCCTCACGACGATCTCTCGCGTGAGGTGGGCGAACCGCATAAACTCTGACACGGAAACGCACGGTCCCAATCTCAAGCCGCTCAAAGCCAAACCGCTGTGAGCGGCTTCTTTATGGTGCAGCCCCCTGCGAGCTGCCCGAGAGCTGCCGGCCGTCTTCGGCCTGCAGTCTTGCAGCCGATTCCGTCCCGCCTTGAAAAGCGCCGGCCCAGCTTTTTACTCGGGCCCGCATTTCATCAATGCCGAGCACGCCGCAGGCAAATCCTTTGCGGACGAGCTCAGCAGGGAGCGCCTCATCGTACTTTTCAAAGAGCGGCACTTCATCCGGATAGAGATAACACATGGGATCCTGAACTCGATCGGCAGCATCCGCAAGCGCACGGAAAAATTCCGGTGCGGATGCTTTCATGCGCAGGACAATGAACCAAGGGCGCGACGTTTCAAAGTTCGTCAGACCAATGTCTGCGGCAGCATGGATGCGGATCAGCCGCTCGAGCGCCAGAAACGGGTAGGTCCCGAGCCACGGGAAAAGCGCCCAGAAGCTGCCGCCCAGATTAATGAGCGGAGTTGTCGTCATGCCGGAATGCTGCGCCAGGCTTCTTGCCTGTGCGAGTCGTTTTCGCGCATTGGGCATGAGGTATGGATAATCCGTGTCTGAGCATAGCACTTCACAGGTTTTTTCCAGAATGTGCGTATGAATGTCGCCCGGACATAAGCCGAAAAACGCTGGAACGCGTCCTTCCGTCAGTCTGCACCAGACAATATGACGCTTGGGGTCAACCTCTTCGACTTCCCACACGCGTCCTGCAATGGCGATTTTTTCGCCGGCGGGCGGCGGCTGCACCAGCGTGCCAAGCTCCTGGCCGTCAGCACGAACGGAATATTCTTCGTTTTCCTGAAAGACCGCGTAGAACTTGAAGCCGGAGGTGACCCGCTCTCCGGCGAGTCCGACGATGAGACCGCCGCGTTCGGTGCGCTGAATGTGATCCGTGTCCAAAAGGTGCAGCAAAAGCGTGCGGTAGTCCTGCGGTGAAATGCGTCTGAAGGGCGAAAGAGTCAGCACGCGCCGAGCAAGTTCTGCGGGTGTGAGCTCTCCCTCCGAGGCGAGCGTTGCCATGGTCTGATGGTAGAGCAGGCTAAAGGGCAGGCGTTCCAGCCGCGGCGGCTCCACCCAATGGTCCTCACGCCAGCTTTCGACCAATCCGATGCCGTGAATCAGCTCCCACGGCAGCTGAGCGGGAAGCATTTCCCGGCTGTCGACCTCATCTTCACGCATAACAAAACGCATTTCAGGCGGTGACCCACGTCTGCCGGTGCGACCCATGCGCTGCAGGAATGCCGATACGGTAAAAGGTGCATTGATCTGAAAAGCCCGCTCGAGCCTGCCGATATCGATGCCGAGCTCGAGCGTGGCCGTCGTGCAGACGGTAAGCAGTGCGTTTTCCTCCTTCATCAGCGCTTCGGCATCAAGCCGCAGCGGCGTGGAGAGATTCCCGTGATGAATGAGAAAACGTTCCGGCTCGCCTGCCCGGCGACAGTATTCGCGCAGCGTGCTGGTAACCGCCTCGCACTCTTCGCGCGAATTGGAAAAAACCAGGCACTTTCTGCCCGCCGAATGCTCAAAAACATAGGCCAGTCCGGGATCCGCCGAAGCCGGCGCCTGGTCGGAAGCGGATTCCAATTCAAGCTGAGCACTGGCCTTGCTTGAATGAGCCCCCGGTCTTGGTTTTTGACTCGCCTGTCGAAGTGCGTCGCCCGCAGCTTTCCCTGCATCGGAGGCATCCGCAGCCGACTGGTCACTGACCTGCGCATCCACCATCACGGGCGCGTAGTCCGTGCGGTGCGGCTCCTCTTTCTTCGCAATGAAAAAGTGCTCCATTGCCAAGCGCCAGCGCACGGGCGGCTGCTCAAACTGCGGCACTACTGCGCCTCGCCGGGAACTGCCGCAGAGGAAATCCGCCGCTTTCTGCGGATCACCGATCGTGGCCGACAAACCAATGCGGCGCGGATCCGATCCCGATAGACGCGCAAGCCGTTCAATCAGACACATGGTCTGCCCGCCGCGGTCGCCGCGCATCAAAGAATGTATTTCATCAATGACGATGAAGCGCAGATCGCCGAAAAGTCTCGGAATGACGGAATGCTTCCTGAGCAGCAATGCCTCGAGCGATTCAGGAGTGATTTGGAGAATGCCCGAAGGATGCTCAATGAGTTTACGCTTTCTCGATTGAGCAACGTCTCCGTGCCATGCCCAGACGGGGATGCCGCCTTCGGCGCAGAGATCCGTCAAACGCTCGAACTGATCGTTGATCAGCGCCTTGAGCGGCGCGATATAAAGCGCGCCGACAGAAGCCGGCGGCTCTTCCGAAAGGAGCGTCAGGATCGGAAAAAAGGCGGCTTCCGTTTTGCCCGAGGCCGTTGAGGCGCAAAGCAGCACATGCTTATCGGTATTAAAGACTGCATTGCCCGCCGCCACCTGCACCGACCGCAGCTTCTCCCAACGATGCGCATAGATGAAGTCCTGAACAAACGGTGCGTAGCGCTCAAAGACGGTCATCAGCTGCCTCTTGCGTTAAATATTAAATTCAGCGTACTCGTCCTCTGCCTCGCCGTCACCCTCAGAATGCTCTGCGCTCTGGAACGCCTTAGTGCCAAAAAGCGCATCAACGGTGAGGTCCGGATTTTGCGCCAGAATGTTGAGCGCTTCGATGAAGTCGCGGATGATTTCTCGAGGCGTCAGGTGCGTGGCCGCGCCTTCGCGGTCATATTCGAGCTCGAGAAAGCGTGCGAGCGCCTGATCGCTCAGCACGAGACCCGTGGCAAATAAGTCCGCGTGCATATGGGCAAGCTTATCGATCAAAACCAGCAGTTCGTCGGGCGTCAGGGGCTCCAATTCAATCACCGGCGCCATCATGTCCCGGCGCCCATCTTGACTGAACCGGCCGGCAGCGAGCCTCGAGCGCAGCGCCTCATAACTGAAGATCCCGCGGCGCTGATCTTCAACAGCCTGAGGCGTACCGCTCATGATGACGCCTAACCCGCGAGCTCTCCCTTGGAGCATATCGTTGTAGATCGTGAGAATCTTTTCGTAGTTGTTTTGCCGCGAGACGCTGTTTGGAATTTTGTAGAGATTAACGAGCTCATCGATGAGTATCAGCAGCCCCTCATAGCCCGCGCCGCGCAGAAACAATGCAAAGAGCTTCAGAAAGTCGTACCAGTTGTCATCGGAGACCACCAAATTGATGCCGAGCTCCGCTTTAGCCTGTGCGCGCGTCGGGTATTCTCCGCGCAGCCATTTCACGACACGGGCGCGGACTTCGTCCTCGCCGGTTTCCATTGCACGGAAATACCGAATAAGCAGCTGCGAAAACTCGTAGCCGTGGAGCACTTCGCCCAAAGCATGCATGCGCTCGAGAATTTGGGCTTCGCCGCCGGCGAGAAATTCAGGCGTTCCGGGCTGGACGCCTTCGGCGGCCAGTTCCGCCCGCAGCCCAGCCATCCAGCGCTCCAAAATCAATCCGAGCGCTCCGCCTTCGGGCATGGTTTTCGTTGCGAAGTTCTGCACCAATTCACGATAAGTGGCGAGCCCTTGTCCTTTCGTGCCGGCCAAACGCCGTTCGGGCGAAAGGTCCGCATCCGCCACCACAAAGCCGCGTTCCATGACGTAGGTGCGAAGCGTCTGGAGCAAAAAGCTCTTCCCGGCGCCATACCGCCCGACGATGAAGCGAAAGCTCGCACCGCCGTCGCGCACAACTTCCATGTCGTTTAAAAGCGCTTCAATCTCGAGCCTGCGGCCTACGGCAATCCACCCCAGTCCGATGCGCGGCACAACGCCGCCCTTCAAAGCCGCCAGAATCGTGCGGGCTATCCGTTTGGGCGGTTTCAGCGGCTGCGGCGACGGGTGTTCAGCGCTGGCTGAACCGGACGCGGCTGAGCGTGCCTGCGGATTTTGCGGTGAAGACTTTGAGGTATCAGAGGTAGACATCGCTGTGAATTTAGGGGACTCTTTGTGTGATCAGCATCATAAAATGATACGCTTCACGTCGTCAATGTAATCCTCAATGACGGCCGGTCCCGCCGGCCTCATTTCCAGCACTGCATCGCCCACTGCATCAAAAAGAAGCTCATTGATGCGGTCCACAAACATCGCGGGAGAAAGACCTGCGCAGTCCGTCCGGCCGTGGTGAAGCAGTTCTGTCAGTGCGCTCTGAAGCTCCGGCGTCAGGCCCGCACCTGCCGGAGAAACCTTTAAAGCGCCCGACTGCGGCACGGATTCCGGCTCAAACTGCGGCTGCGGCATTGCCGGCGCAGGTGCTGTCGTTTTTTTGTCCGTTCTGCGTAATGCTGATGAATCCACGGCTGAAGAGCCATCGAGCATTTCGCTCTGTCGGGCTAAGAGGCATTGCACTGCTTCGGATGGATGAGGCTCCTCATACGCCGCTTGGTCATCGTGCTGAGCACTTTCTGCGATTTCTTCGGCAAGCACCAGACGATCACGATTGACCTCCGCATCCGTGCGAATATTCCCCAGCCGTGTGAAGTCAATTTTGCGCGCCGGGTTGGCAGCCCGCCGCCTGGCCTCAGCTTCATTTGCAGCAACGGTCTCAAAGGCCTCAACAACGGACGGGTCAGCCAAATTCTTTACCGGTTTAAAACCCGGCGTCTGCCGTCGGAGCATGTTTTCCGCTTGCTTCAGGAAAGCCAGAAACATCATTCGGGACGTGCGCGATTCGGCAATGCGTTCTTCAAAGCATAAGCCGTCGGAAAAAATCAGCGTTCTGCCGTCCGCAGTCACCACCGAACGGTCCGGCGCCTGCGTCATGTCAAAGAGACCGTTCTGAAAAAGCCGCCGTCTCGCTCCCGCAGCGCACCCGAGCATCTTTAAGCGCTGCGAACGAGGAACGTCCTGCACCCATTGTCGCCAGGCAGCTCCCGCAAGACGAAATACTTTTGTGAGGCGCTCTTCATCCATGCCTTCCTGCTTTGAAGGCTGTGAAGCTCCAGTAAGCTTGAAAAATGCATTTTTTTCCGGCGCATAGTCCGAAAGCGTAAAGAGGAACCCTCCGACGGCAAGATCGTCACCCAAGGCCGCCTGACAATCGATCAGTGCCCGCAGATGCTGATCGTTGGGCACCTTCGGCTGCGACCAGATATTCCGAGGCAGATGGCCGCCGTTGAGCCCCCAATAGTCCGCGAGATCCTGCAGCCAGCTTAAGGCCAGCCGGTCGATCGTAAAGTCAAATCGGCGGTAAGCCTCCCAAAAATGTTGGGCCGTTTGGTAGCTCTCTTCAGGACCGCTCGCTCCAATGCCGTTCACAAGCTCCATCAGATAAAGCACGGCATAGCTCGAGGAGACCGGCCGCGGAACGGGCTGCGCCGCGGCCATCGCCCGACGCACATCGGTCCGCCAGGCAAAATAGGTGCGAAGCTGACCTTGCGTCATCATGTCGTAGGCCGGACAGAAAGCGAGAAAGCGCTGCCGCTGCCCGCTGACATCCTCATAGTCGGCAGCCGCCATCCCCATGGCCCGAAAAACACCGCCTGCAGCGGCTCCGTCGGCGGCAGCCCTGTGCTGAGCTTCTTTCAGACGAGCCAGAACCTCTCTGAAAGCCCTGTCCCCTGTATCCGGCTCTGTTTTTTGGGAAAGCGTCGGAGAAGGCGTATCCGGCGCTCCGCGAAAATGCGCCCCCTTACGGAGAACGGCCTCATCCCTGCTGGATTTGAGCGTAATGGATCCGTCGCCCTGCATTGTGCTGCTGTGCTCGGAGGCCGCTTTGCCATTAAGTTCCAAGAAATCCCAATCTGAACCCGCATCTTCAGCGTTTGTTTTGTTCTGCCCCCGGCTGTCAGCGGCACGAGGCGGAATAACTTCGTCAGCGTAAATCTGAGACATGGCCCAATTATCCGGAAACTAGAAAAAGTGATCCAATTGCAAGCCAGACAATCAAGATTGCGAAACACGTCCGACCTTCATCTCGACGAAAGGAATGATTCTTCTTTACGTCACCGATTTTGTATTACGATGTTTAATATTGGAATTGGAACAGCATCATGGCGATTTTAGACACTCCGCAGCCCGACCTTTCGCTTGAAGAGCTGCGCTTCCTTGTGACGGTAGCCAAGACAAAAAGTCTCACGACCGCCGCTTCGCAGTACGGCATCAGCATGGGGGCCGCTTCCCGAAGACTTTCACATCTGCGCGAAGTCTTTGACGACGAGTTGTTTATCCGATCTGGCGTCACCATGCTCCCGACGATGCGCATGCGCAGACTTCTGCCCCGCGTGCTTGACCTCCTCGCCGCCGGCGGGGCGCTCCTCTCGCGTGACAACGTGGGGTTAGCCGACAGCCGTCGAATTGTTCGGCTGCTTGCGGCCGACAGCGCCGTGATGACGGTCTTTCCGCTGCTGGTTCGTCAGATGGCCAAGGACGCACCCAACGCCTCTATTGAACTCAATCCGCTCTCCGGGGATTTTTTGGAGCAGCTTCGCGCTGGCCGCGCCGACATTGCCGTTTACCCATTAGACACAGTTCCGAAGGACTTCCATCGGCTTGAACTTTATCAAAGCCGCCGCGGCATTCTTGTTCGGCAAGGTCACCCGCTCATCAAGAAATACGAAAAGGCCGGAAGAATTGAACTCGATGATTTGCGTGCTTTTAAGCACGTGATGATGAATTTGCCGGGAACACCGGAGCTTTCTCCTGTGGCTTATCAGCAATATGCCTTTGAGGTAGGTATTTCGCTGCCCTATTTCCTCGGCGTCCCCTATGTGCTTGCGGACACGGACTATGTCTACATTGGCCCCGTTGTAACTTTGATGCACTGCCTGCGGCTACCGGACTGCAATCTCCGAGTGCTGCCTGCACCGCCGGAAGTTTCCCCCTTTACGCCGGCGATTATTTGGCATCATGGGGCGCATACGGATCCATTCCTGCAGTGGGTTCGCGGCGTGCTGCTTCAAAGCGCCAGAGAAGAAGCCAAACGCTACAACGCTATCGAAATATAAAAAAATCCTCGCCCGAACCTCCTTGAAATAGTCTGCAACGCTTTCCTCAATGCACTCAAAAGGTCTGAGCTATAGTCAAAGACGGACAAAGCGGAGATGCTGAATCTTCGCCTCAATGATTGTTTTATGGATTTCGGAGGCTTCCCGATCATGCGCCGATCTGCCAAATTCACGGTTCTTGGAGTACTTGGAACCGTACTGCTTCTTTCGGGCTGCACGACTTACGTTTCTGTCGCAAGCGACCCCGAGGGCGCCGTCATCACCAGTGCCGACGGCAGCGAAACCTATGGCCGCGCACCCGTTACCATCGAATATGACCGCGACACGCTTGAAGCGAATCTGGGCAAAGTCCCGGGATTTGTAGCCACGTGGCCCTCCGGCGCTAAAGCCGCTACCGAAGCGCCGTATGTCGTGCGTGATTTCAAATACGGTGCGCAGATTGAGCTGCAACGCCCGGCCGATGCGCCTGGCTTGGAAGAAGATCTTCGGTTTGCCTTGGAGCAGGCTCAAGAGCGCGCTAAACGTGCCGAAGCGGATCGCCGCCGCCTGCAGCTTTATTACCAAGGCGGCTGGATGCACGGCCCATTTTTCGGTCCAGGCTTTTGGTATTTCCCATAGCCTTTTCCCAATCCGCTGCTGCAATGAGGAGAGTCCTGCCGGGCTCTCCTTTTTTCATGTCAGAGAACTGCCGGTAATTCCAAATTTCGTCAGAACATCAGCAGCGATGCCCTGCAAAAATTTTGCCGCGGCAGCTGACGTCCGATTTAACTTTGCCGCAAAGGCAGCGGTCAAGGTCCAGCCTAAGCCTTGCGCCACCTCCGTATTCCGGTTGAAATCGCATGTTTTCAATACCACCCTTTAGGTATGTCAAAGTTTTTTGGTCCTGCAGCCGATAAGATGCATCGTTGGACTGTGTCTCGAGTACGTCTCGGAATCCGTTCGAGCACAGTATTTTCCGCGTTCTCAAGGAGGAATTTTCCATGTCTAATTGCAGTCACAAGGCCGGCGCCGCCCTCTTTCGCTGTCCCTTCGCCAATAAGGGCGAAACTTTCACCAAAGAAGAACGCGCCGAATACGGACTGAGCGGTCTGCTGCCGACTGCCGTTTCGACCGTTGATCAGCAGGTCGAACGCATGCGTGAAATGCTTAACCGCTTCGAGAAGCCGATCGACAAAGCACTCCTCCTCGACAGCATCCGCAACACGAATGAAGA
>NZ_QNRV01000038.1 GCF_003315195.1 Sutterella wadsworthensis
CTTATTGGTTCATTTTCACGGGATTAGCTCAGCAAAACATCCGATCCTTGACCTTAATCACACGAGTTCGGGATCTGTTATCCGGGAGTTCCGGAATTATCGCGCCCTTTTTGTTTTTTTCGGCCGCCGCAAATGATTCCGCGCCACGTTCCCGCCCTTGCTCTCGGTACGCTTGCTCTCGGCGTCGCCGAATTCTCCATGATGTCGATTCTTCTGCCCGTTGCCGATGATCTCGGCGTTACGGTGCCTGAAGCCGGACACTTTATTTCTGCTTATGCGGCCGGCGTCTGTGCGGGCGTTCTCATCATGGCAGCTGCGGCGCGCAAGATGCCGCTCAAGACGCTGCTGCTCATCATTGTCGGCATCATCACGCTCGGCAATACGCTCACCGTCTTTGTCGGCAGCTATCACTTGATGCTTTTGAGCCGCTTCATTGCCGGGCTGCCTCACGGCGCCTACTTCGGCGCAGCGGGCGTACTCTGCACGCAGCTTGCCGAACCCGGCAAAGCCTCAAGAGACATGTGTCTGATGGTCGCGGGCATGACCATCGCGAATCTCGCGGGCGTTCCGCTCGCGAGTTTTCTCGCCTGGGCGGTGTCCTGGCGCGCAGCATTTGCCATTGCTGCCGCTGCGGCATTGATCACTTTTTCGGCCATTCGCATCACTGTTCCCAAAGTGCCGGCACTGCCCGACAGCGGATTTGCCGCACAATTCCGATTCCTGCGCAGCCTCGAGCCATGGCTCGTGCTTGGCGCGATTGGCCTCGGCAACGGCGGATTCTTCGCTTACTATTCATACGTCAATCCCGTCATGGAACACGTGGCCGCGGTTCCGGCTTCGATGATGTCCGTTGTCATCACGCTCGCCGGTGCCGGCATGGTGCTTGGGAACCTCTTCTGCGCCAAAATTTCATCGTCCTTTTCAGATGAATCGCTTGCTGCTGCTGGTCAGGGCGTATTGCTGCTCTCACTGGCTTCAGTCTTTTTTCTCGCGCACTGGAGTCCGGCAGCAATAGCACTCACAACGCTCGCCGCTGGCTGCGTATTTTTCATTTCCGGCCCCGAACAGGTCCTGATGATCCGCAACGCCAAAGAAGGCCAGCTGCTTGCCGCATCACTCGCTCAGGTATCCTTCAACGCCGGCAACGCCGTCGGTGCGTGGCTCGGCGGTTTGCCCATCGATGCGGGCAAAGCTGCAAATTGGGCGGCTATGCCGGGATTTTTTCTGGCACTCGCGGGTTTTGGTCTTCTTTTTGTCAACTGGCTTATTCACAGAGTGCGCGAAGAGGAACGCACCGCTGGCCGCATCGCTGCACTTCAAGATCAGATCCAGTCAAAAATGCCTTAGCGAAGGCCTATTGCGCAGACTGCTCCCCGCCAATCCCTAACGGGTTGGGACGGAGGATTCTCGCTTCATTGGCAGCCCTCTCGGTTTTTCGAAGTCTTACGTCGTCTCGACGAGTATTGAGACGGCGGGCATTGCCCCCATGTCGCCGGCGACCTTTCACCGACAGTGCAAGGAACTCACCTCCTTCACGCCGATTCAGTATCAAAAACGGCTTCGGCTCTATGAGGCTCAGCAATTTTTAATGCGCGGCGACGGTGACGTGAACAGCGCTGCCTTCGCGGTAGGTTATGTGAGTCCGCAGCAAGTGCCGAGAAGCTTTGGGGCTCAATGGCGTCACTGCGGATTATTTTTTCCCTATGTCCGAATTTTCTGCGGGCGCCGCCTTTTTTTCTGTTTCAGAGGACTTCGCAGCCTTAGTCTGCGGCTCGTCGCTGAAGTATCCCACCATTGCGCGCCAGTTGACGATCAGCATCAGCGCAAACACTGCAAGGCACTGGCCGGCATAGCCGGCCATGGCATAGGGCGTCATGACCGACGGCGAACCGTAAAAGGCATTGAAAAATGCCGGCGCACCGCCCGCAATTTCGGCAGCATGCAGTGCAAAGGCTGCCAGAGCCTCCGCATAGCATAGGAAAGCCGCCGCCATCAGCACCTTTTGGGCGCGAAAGCGCATCGGCCAAATCCTCGCACACATCAGAACGAAGATTGGAAGAATGGCGGGCAGAGCGGTAAGAAGCGTGCTGAGAATGAACTGCATAGCAAAGACACTGCACTTAGGGCAGCAGCGTGACATTCGAAACGGAGGCGCAATCGTAGCAGAGACGTTTCGTTGATTCCTGCCCGAAACGAGTGGAAAATGCCCGCAAAGACTGTCTGTTCTTTGCGGGCATTGCTGCCAGACCGGTACTTATTTTAGGTCAGCTGCCGATAAGGGCAGCCTCTCTCATTAAGCCTGCTTGGCAGCTGCGTCAGCAGCCGGCGACGGTTCGCGCAGCTTCATTACGCAGTGATAAACCACCAGAAGGGCCAGAATGATCAGCGCTACGGCGATGATCAGCTGCAGACCGCCTACCATGAAGACGAACGTACCGTCGGCCATGGAGCGGAAGATCCGCAGGCAGGCCTGAATCAGAGCAGTCATCGTCACCACAAACATGACGGTCATCGGACCATAAAGCATCCAGCCCTTGCGGCCGGTTGCCTTCAGGAAGACCGCGAGGCCAGTGAGCACCAAAGCCGAGAGAAGCTGATTTGCGGAACCAAAGAGCGGCCAAACCGACATGTAGCCCGCGAGGCAGAGCGCATAGCCCATGGCGAGCGTCAGGATCGTCGCGAAAACGGTATTCGTAAAGAGCTTCTGGATCGGTCCCATCGCTTCACCGGGGCCCGGGGTGAACAGTTCCTGCAGCGACATACGGCCGATGCGCGCCACAGCATCAACAGATGTCAAAGCCAAAGCAGAAACGCACATCGTAAGGATGCAGGCAGCAATGTCGGTCGGCACACCGAAGATATCGGTGAGGAATCCGGCGACGGACCCGGAGAACGTCTGGAAAGGCGTGCCCGCCGGAAGTACGCCGTTGCTCGCCGCGGCGCAGACGATGATCAGCGCCACGATGCCGAGAACGACTTCAACGCACATGGAGCCGTAGCCCACAAGACGCATGTCCTTTTCGTTGGCAACCATCTTTGAGGAGGTGCCCGAGCTCACGAGAGAATGGAAACCAGACACGGCACCGCAGGCGATCGTCACAAAGAGGATGGGGAAAAGATCCAGATTCTTGACTTCAAAACCCACGAAAGCGGGCATATTGAGCGTCGGGTTCTTGACGAAGACGCCGAGAACACCGCAGACAATCATGCCGATCAAAAGGAACATCGAGAGATAGTCGCGAGGCTGTTTAAGGAGCCACATCGGCATCACCGAAGCGGCAAACAGGTACGCAAACACCACATAGCGCCACGTAACGCTGTCCAGGTAGATCGGATTCGCGATGCCGACCCAGAGCATCAGGCACATGAGCACGATGCCGACCACTAGCTGAATGCCCGCTGTCGGACGGAACTTCTTCAGGTAGAGGCCAAAGAGCACCGCGACGAACATGTAAAGGAGTGAAATCGAACCTGCCGCCGCATTCGGCATGATCTGCGAGCCGTCCTTGGCAAACCCGTTGAAAGTGTTGGCCACCATGTCGCAGAAAGCCGCAATCACGAGCAGCGTGAAAAGCCAGCAAAAGAGCAGGAACAGACGACGGCCGGTGCGGCCGATGTAGTCCTCAATGATCATGCCGATTGAACGGCCGCCATTCTTAACCGAGGCGTAAAGGGCTGTGAAGTCCTGTACGGCACCGAAGAAGATGCCGCCGATGAGCATCCAGAGCAGTGCGGGAAGCCACCCGAACATCGCGGCAATAATCGGACCCGTAACAGGGCCTGCGCCCGTAATGGACGTGAACTGGTGCGCAAACACCGTCCACTTATTGGCGGGAGCGTAATCTCCGCTTTTATTTTCAACAGCCGGCGTCGGCCGGTTGGGATCGATCCCCCATGTCTTTTCGAGCCAGCGGGCGTATCCGAAATACCCGCAGGCCAGAGCGACGAGAGCGATCAGCATGACTGTCAGCCCATTCATTTCTACTTTGCCTTGGTTGAGTGACTTTGAAAATAATCTCGCCGTCCTTCTGTTGAGACCCCGAGGTCTCCTTGACAGACAAACGGCGAATTGAGCCGCCGAAAACAGGGTCTTCCGGCGGCTTCACGAAATGAATGGTAGACAGTTTTCAATACGATAGCAAATGCAACTTTTCTTTTTTAATCTTTTATTAGCGTTGATTTATATGAAATAAATAATGCATTATTTTTTAATTGAAGTGCAATATGACCATTCGTAAGCAAATGTCAATCTGCCTGAGCAAAAGCGCTTAAGGGCTTTCACTCTTCTTTAGAACCTCAAAAACAACTTACGGGCGGTATTCCCCGCAAGAGGAACACCGCCCGTAAGTCAAAGATCCTTGGGGCAGCATCGCTTGGGTCTGGACCGAGCGCTTGGGCTGCCCTATGAAAGATCGTATTTTTAGCCGAGGAAGTACACCCCTACCAAGCAGATGAACATCACGGGAGCCGTGCGTTTGACGATCTCAAAAGGCGAAACGCCAGCGAGCCCGGCAGCGATGATCATGCCGCCGGCGAGCGGCGAAGAAAGACGACCGAAATTGCCCGAAATAGCGGCAAGATAGCCCAGACTGTCAATGGACATGCCGAACTGAGCGGCATGAGGCGTCACGGCCTCATTGAAGGCAAACGTGGCCGCGTCGCCCGAACCCGTCACGATGGCCATGAGATAAGGCCCTAAAGCAGCGCCCAATTTGGCCACTTCGTTGGCATGCGTGAGGTAATTGACGAAAGCATCGATCACGCCGCAGGCGCGCAGCCCGGCAGCGAATACGCCGGCAGCAATAATGATGCCGATGATGCTCGCATAACCGCGCCCCATGCCGTCAAAGAACTTCTTAGTCACTTCTGCCGGGCTGGTACGAGTGACGGCGATAGCATAGATAGCGCCGATCAGCATGGCGGTAGCCACCGACATCTTGAGCTGCGGCGCCCAAATGCTTGCGCAAACGAGGATCACGACCGGAAGAAGCGGAGCAATGGCAAAGAGAATGTTGGGTTTTTCCGGCAGATCAGACTGCTTGCTCTCAGCGCCGTCAACCTGAGAAAAACCTTCGCGGCGGAAATCGCGATAGACGACGCAGACGATGACCATCAAAACAATAGAGGCCAACGTTGCGCCGACAGTGACCGGCATCCAGCGGCCGATGAAGTCCATGATCGTGATGTCGGCGAGCTTAGCGATGAAGGCGTTGTGCGATACGCCAGGGCTGAGATAAGCGAGCGTAATCGACCCCACCACGCTCGCGGCAGCGATAGCCGGATGGAAACCCGCACGAACCATGAGGGGAATGATCGTCGGACCGACCGCAGCTACCAGTCCTGAGGTCGAAGGGATGGCGATCGAAATCAGTGACACGACGAGCATGCAGGCGGGCAAAAGCATGAGGCCGAGCTTTTTGAGCGGCTTCGTGAGGAGCGCCACAAGATGCACGTCGCATTTCGTGAGCGAGACAACGCTTGCAAAACCCATCGCCGAGCAGATGGCAATGATGAGGGTTGCATTCGTCATCGACTTATCAAACTGCTTAAAAGCAATCATCGGTTCGAGCGAAAGCAGCGCCATCAAAATACCCGCGGAGAGCAGGACTAGACGGGTTTCACAGCGTTTGATAAGCGCTGCAATAGCGCCGATAGTGACGACAAGCGCCACACCCATGGACCATGTCATATTGAGATATACCTTTGGTTGGGAAGAAACGACCGTTGGCAGAGCGTTGTTTCGCTTCTTTTTCCAGGGCCGCAAAGCGGAGGATTCTAGCGAAATCTAATGACAATTGCGCTAAGGTATTTTTCCTTAGAAAACAAATTTTTTACCTGCTTTTTGAAAACAGCTAATTGACTGTTTGATGGGTATCGGCGAGGCGAACGCATAATCCCCAAAGCATAATCACAGCAGTGAAGAAAACGAACGGCGCCGTCCAGCCGCCCGTTGCCTGCAAAAGCCGCCCGAAGATGAAAGGACCTGCGCCGGCAGCCAGATACCCGATGCCTTGAGAGAGCGTCGATACGGCGAGCATGGCTTGACTGCCCTTCGTATGCGAAGCCATCAAAAGGAAGGCCGCCGAGAGCATCGCCCCCTGTGCAGCTCCAGCGGCAACAGAGGCAGGAAGGAGCCATGCGCCGCCAGCGAGCCAGCCGGCAAGTCCGAGCACATAAAGGAGCGAAAGCACGGCGCCGGCAGTACGATCGCTGGGACAGACTTTGAAGAACTTCGCCGTCATCACGGAAGCGGGCAGTCCCGAAAAGAGAAAGACGAAAATCCAGATGCCCGTCGTTTCAAAACTCATTCCCTGAGCACGCCAATACGAAGGCATCCAGGCTGCGGCCGTATAAATCAGTGTGGATTGGAGTCCCATCACCCCCGTGAGGATCCAGGCCAAAGGCACGCGCAGCGTCCGGCGAAGCAGTCCCAGCGGTCTCTCCTTATCCTCCGCTGGCTTTGGTGCAGAGCACCGCGATTCGCTTGACTGTCCTTGCGTCCTGCACTGCATCAGGAGCAGCCAAACCATCAGCGCCAGCAGGGCTCCTGCGGTCCAAAAACCAAAGGGCCAGCTCAAGCTCCCGCCCCAGGCAAAAAGCGGCGCAGCCGTGAGCCCGCCCACCGCACCGGAAAGCCCGATCATGCCGGTATAAAGTCCCATCAGCGTGCCGATTCTTCTCGGCCAGCGCGTTTTGATGACGACCGGCATGAGCACGTTGAGCAGCGCAATACCTGCGCCCAGCAGGAACATGCCGCCCGCAAAAGCCGCCAGATTCGCAATGAAGCGAAGCGCAGTGCCGAGGAGCAGCAAAGCGAGCGCAGCCGACGCGGCTCCGCAAAGGCCTAAACGCGCCTGAAGCGCCGGAGCGAGAAAAGAACAAAGCCCAAAAGCGGCAACCGGCAGTGCGGCCAGCAGCCCGTAGAGGCTCCAGGTCGTTCCGTAGGCGGCAACCACTTCTGCGGCTACGGGACCAACGCCTGTAACAGGACCTCGCATTACAAATGCTGTCAACAGCAGAGCAATCAGTGCAGGCATCAGTGCCTGAGAGGAAGTCTTTTGCGCTGAGGCATCGGATAATAGTGTCATTGCAAGGTTCTTTATGCTGTCACAGCGCCCTTAAAGTGCATTGAAAACACACACATGCACCTCATCAACGCCTGCGCCTCAATCGTAGCGGATAGTTACAGTTCGCATATAAACTGAACAATTGTTCAGGCTATCCTGCACTATCGTGTAGAGTGTAGATCAAATCATATCGTTCACTCGGCGCCCGTCGCCAAATGAACCCCCTCCTACCTACGGACAAACCACATGCAGAAGAAAGTTTCCGTCATTGCCTTGTCGCTCGCTGCGGCTCTTGCTCTTGCCGGCTGCGCCAACGACGGCACACGCTACCGCGCAGACACCTACTACGCGGGACAGGTCAATCAGGTTCAGGAAGTCAATACCGTCCAGATCATTGCAGTCAATGCTGCCCGAGTTGCCGTCCCCAATGATGACAACCGTGATACCGCGAGAATGACTGGTGCCATTCTCGGCGCCATTGCCGGCGCAGCCATCGGCAACCACAACAATCATTCGACCTCTTCGCGCGTGATGGGCGGTCTCGCTGGCGGCGCGGTCGGCGGTTTGGCCGGCGATGCAGTCGGCGGATCGTCGTCCACGAGCTATACCGACGGCGTGCAGATCGTCTTCCGTACGGCTTCCGGCAAGGTGCTTCAGAGCGCACAGGTCGGCCGTCCCTGCGAATTCAAGACCGGCACGGCCGTTATGGTGTCGCCCACGCCCAACGAAGCGCGCATTCAGCCCAACAACCCTTACGGCTGCGGCCGCTGATACTGACGCTTAGCAGATTAAAAAGGATTGAATGATGAATCTTCATACACTTGCCGCGCTGCTCGCGTCGACCATTGCTGCTGCGGCCGTTGCCGCACCGAGCACTGCCACCTCGACGCTCCCGCCCGGGGTCAAAGACATGAGCCCGGATCAGATTGATTACAACCTTCAGGCGATTGACGCCGCTGCCAAAGAACAGCAGGAATTGGCTCGTCAGAAAGAGGCCGCCCGCGCTGCCGCTCAAGCTGCTGCTCAGGAAGCCGCCGCCAAGGAAAAAGCAGCCGCTGAGAAACGTGCGGCCGCTGCCGCTCGAGCCAAAGCCCAGCAGCAAGCTGCGGCGGCTAAGGAAAAAGCCGCTCGTCAGGCTAAGCTCGACGCATATGAGGACAAGGTTCGCGAACTTGAACTTCAAATGAAGGAACTTGACGTGACTGAACGCCGAGCTCAAGTTGAAGGAACCGTTTCCGATGCTGCAGCTCGCTCGGAACTTTCACGCGAAAAAGCTCAGGTTGAGCTCGACCGCATGAAGGCCGAAGTTGAGGCACTGCGCGGTCAAATGAAGACTGCCCAGTAAGCCCAGTATTGCAAAAGCGGCGCAAGTACGCCTGCGCCGCGCCTTTCAAGCGCTCCGCCATCCGTGTCGGAGCGCTTTTTTTCTGTTCAAAATTCGAACCGATAGAGTAGATCCAGCGCCTGATTGACGCCGGAGACCGCTTCTAAGTAGAGCCGCGGCATCAGTCGATAACGAAGCGTCAGCGTCGCAAGCGAATCAAAGATGCCAACGCCGTACTTCACCTGCAGACCAGGAAGCAGATAGGCGGACACCACTACTTGCTGGGATTCCCCGCTGCCTGCTGTATCGATACCCACGCCGGAAAGGCCCACCGCGTCGCCGATTTCACTCAAAATGCCGCCGCCCTGAGAGGTGCCCAGCCCAATGAGCATGCTCGTCATCATGGCTGAGCTGCTGCCGTCTTCCGAGCCGAGTCCCTCGCCTCGCAGGAGATAGGAAAGCGCCTCTTCGTCGGACATGGAAGGTGTTGAAAAGAGCTGTACCACCGGTTCATCAGCCGTGCCGGTGACACGAATGCCGGCCGTCACGTCGTCCTCTGTAGACTCCGGATTGCGGATCGCTTCCAAACGAATGCTCGGATTGGCCATCGGACCGGAAAAAAGGAATTCACCGGTTTGAATTAAAAGATCCTGCCCGTAAGCACGAAAACGCCCGCGCGGAATATTCATGCTGCCGAGGAGTCCCATGCGGCCGCCGCCCATCATGAATTTGAGTTTGCCTGAAAGCGAAGCATCCAATCCGTAGGCTTTGACACGCACATCCTTTTCACCAATCACGATGTCGACGTCTGCGCGTATCGGCAGACTTTCGGTCTTCGCAGCGATGGGGTTGAGATTGGCGTCGAGCATCACCTGGTCATCCGATACGGCGACCGCAGAAGCCGGGAGCTCATTGATTTCAATAAGCGCCGACGGAATCTCCACGCTGCCCGATGCGGATGCCGACTTGGGATCGGCCTCGGTCTTCACATCCGCTTTAACGTCCAGCCGAATGGAGGGCGGCAGGGTCAGCCGAAGTCCGTCTGTCTTGACTCGAGCACTGGCGTGCCAATCCGTCAGGCTTTCCCAAGAAGCACTGCCGGAGAGTTCAATCTTCTGCAGTGTGCGGTCGGATGAATTCGTTTTCCCCGTCAGATTGGCAAGCGACCTCACCTCTCCCGTCAGGGTAGAAGATCGGCCGTTAAAACGCAGCTCCAGTCCTGATGGCTCCATATCGAAAGGCACCAAGTCGGCATTCACCACAACGTCCTCAAGCGCTGCACTGCCGTATAGTTCCGGCTTGATGAGCGTACCACCGGCGCGCAGATCGGCGTTAACAACACCCTCCGCTTTTTCCCCTTTAGAGAGAAACGGCTGAATAAAGGAAGGCGTAACGCCCGTTAAACCAAATCGCCCTTCGAGCCGACGCGTCTTCATGGGGTCAATGACGCCGACCTCTCCCCAAATGCTGCCGTTTCCTTTGGGCTTGACATCCCACGCGAGTGCAACGCGCTTTTCGGACAACAATGCATGCGCGCGCAGACGTTCAAGTTCCACAGGAATCCGCACACCCTGCCAACGGGTTGAATAAGCCAGTCCGTCCCCATTGAGATCCGCCATGCCTTCGGGCATGCGGCCATTGTCAAGATCCCATTTCAGCCGCACGCCGCCCGTCAGCGCACCCTCCAAGGTGTCACTCTTGCGCCGCAGATAAGGTTTGAGAACCGACATCGAAAGACGAGTCAAACGCAGCTCTGCTTCCCCGCTGCGGCCCAGCACCAAAGTTTTAGGCGCACAGACCTCAGCATCATCATGCTTCCAACAATGTCCGGCAATCGTCGCCTGCGTTTTTGCAGTACTCCAAGTCATGTCTGCAGGAGACGCATTGGACCAGACCCCTGCGGGCGTCGTAAGAGAGGCTCGAGTCAGTCTGCCCGTCCAGTCGAGCGTATCGCGGAAGAATCCGCCAGTGAGCGCAACGCTCCCGCTCACGGGCTCTCCGTCGAGCATCAGTTTCAGCGCGTGAGCCGTCTCACGCCCTTGGAGCGACGCCTCCAGCTGGGGCATATTGACGCCCGGAGCAGTGAGCTCCTTCAGATTGAGAAGAAGCTTTCCGACCACTTCACCTTCAGAGAGGGATCGAACGATGAAATCGAATTTTTCCGCTGCAGAGCTGCCCGCTTTTGGCGGCACGAGTCTTCCCGGCGGCATACGGCTGCTGATTGCCGAAGTGTCTGCTGTTTTTACGGCTGCCGAGGCTTCAGCCGGCGCAGCCGAAACGGATGGGCTGCTCTTCTGAACCGGGCGCTTGTAGGCAGTGAACGCCTTAAGCTTCAGGCGCTCAACGTCGGCATCTGGATTTGGAGAGTTGCGAAGATCGGCATAGAGGCCAAACTGCTCGAGCGCAAAAATATCGTTGTAGGCAAGCTTTTCGGCCTTCAGATCTGCAAGGATCACTGGATTAGCCAGACTTCCGTCGACATGGACGTCCCCCTTGGCTCTGCCGCTCAGCCCCGGAATCGTGTTGAGGAGTCCAGGCGCATCGAGCTTCATATCGAGCTTCACGCCCCGAAGCTCTTCAATGGATCCGGCTGCTGAAGCGGTGTTGCGACCCAATAGGACGTAGAAATCATCCAATTGCCAATTCAGCCCGTTTTCGCCTGCTGCTGCCAAACGGAGTTCGAGCGGCGCATTTTGCTTGCCAATAGCCCCCTTTACCTGACTCTTGGCGCTGAAAGCAAAATTGCCCGCCGTTGTCAATGACCCGCTTCCCGAGGCCTCAGCGGCGAGTTTCAGCGGGAAAGAGACAACCCATCCGCCCAGGTCGATATTATCGGCCTTGAGCGTTCCGCTCCAGTCGAGATCCTTCGGCCACTCTGCCGATCCTGCAGCTTCAAGCCGTCCCAACGGGGTTTCTGCAACGAAGCGGTCAATCCGAGCCCCTGAGAGCGTTCCCGAAAGGGCCGCATCAATCACGCCGGCAAAAGTCTTTTTCCCAGCGAGAATGGCTTGAGAAGCTGAAACCTCGGGCTTACCCGAGAGAGTGAATGAATACTTCCGGGCATCTCCGCCGGCGTGAAAAGCCAAATCACGAATGGTCCAGAAGGCATTTTTCAATGCTTCGGAAGCACCCGCGGACGCTTGTGCCGCACCAGCTTCTTGAAGCTGCGCAATCTTGTCTTTTTGCGTCTGGGCTGCCGATGCGGCATCCGGCAACACAGCCCCTTTTGCCTCCGCTGCGCTCTGAGCGGTTTGCTTTACAGCCAAAGCCGGGATCAAGAGCTCAGAGGACGTCAGTGAGGCATTGAACGGGAGATACGGTTTAGACGGATCGGCTGAGAGTGAAAACGCCAGATCAACAGCCCCTGCGGCAGAACCCGCGAGCTTAAGTTCGCCGATAACCTCTCCCGAAAGATCCATCACCAAAGTGCTCTGGGGCGACTTGAAACGGATGCCGAGCAGCTTTGCCCAAGGCTCGGCGTCCGCACGAGCTTCAAGGTGAACGGAAAGCGGCCAGGCATCAGCCAGTTTGGCCTCTGCGGATGCGCTGATGGAGAGTACGGAAGAATCAATCGCCGCGGCTTCAACCGAAAGAGAACCGTCCTTTTGAACCGAAGCGTTTTTAATTTCTGCTTTATTCAGCACCAACGGTGCCAAACCGGGCAGCGCCTGATCTGCCGTCAGTCCGGCAATCTGCCAATCTGTCATCACCAGCGACGTCAGCTTGGCGTCAAGCGGCACGGCTACAGCGGGCAGCTTAGTGACAAAAGGCTTTTGGAGCATTTCATCCAGGGCTTGGGCAAAGCCTTGAAGAGCCGCTGCGGAGGAAGCGTTCGCTTGCGCTAAGCTGTCTGAGGCCGTTGACAATTCATCAGCCTTAACCGCTGCGGTCTCCTCTGCGGTAGACTCCTCTGAGCCCTTTGCAAGCGAGACTCGGCCGCCGGTCAAATGCATGGCATTCACAGTCGCCGCACTGCCGCCGAATTGAAATTCAGTCGCTTTGAAAGCGTTGGAAGACAAACTGAAGGCTGGCGCTTCAATCATCAGGTCGTTATAGGCAGCTTCGGGCAGGCGCAGCTCGCCATGGATAAGTTCCGCCGATGCTGCAAACTGACTCACCGTCAGCCGCAGATCGTCGATCTCGGTCCTGATCTGCAGGAGTGCCGCCTGCTCCAGAATGACGGAAAACGGCAGCTGCAGATCCGGCAGTCCGGCAGCATCGTCGGCAGGCGCATCCTCTGAAGCGGGAAGTGCCGTTGTATCCACTTTGATGTCTGCCCCGACGACCTCCAACTTAGTGACGTGAAGAGAGTGCTGAAAAAGCGCCCGCCAATCCCAGCCGAGGTGCAGTTCATCAATCTTGGCCGAAATGCCCGGAGACATCCAGCCGATGCGCTTGACCGTCAGATCATCCCATGGACCGGATATAGCCTGCGCCTCAAAGCCCGGGACGAAACGGACAGCCAGATTAAGCGCTGCTGAACGACCGCTTTCCGTACCGACCAGCCAGGCCGCACCCCCTGCGGCAGCGGTCAAAACCCCTGCCGTACCGATGAATGTCCAAAATGCAAAGCGCAGCATCGGACGACGTCTCTTCTCAGCTCTCTTGGAAACGTCCGTCTTCGGATCTGTGGTTTTGGTCGTCATCACTCAAAGCTCCGGTCCGAGACCAATGTAGAAGGCAAATCCCTTGTGATCCGGATCGCCGATCGGACGCGCAATATCCAATTTCACCGGGCCCACGGGAGACTGCCAGCGAATGCCTAAGCCCGCACCCGTTTTAAAGTGCGTAGAGTCCAAGCGGTCCACCGCCTCGCCCGTATCCACAAATGCCGCTCCCCACCAGGACCCCGTTACATTGAATTGATATTCAAGCGAAGCCGTGAGGAGCCGCTTCGCACCTCGAAGATCGCCCGATGCGTCACGAGGAGAAAGGGATTTGTAGTCATACCCTCGAATGCTGCGGTCGCCGCCAGCAAAAAAACGCATATCCGGAGGCACCTCATCAAAACTGCTCGATGAAATCCAGCCGAAAGCGTAGCGGCCGATCAATCGATGCCGCGCGGCATAGCTGCGAATGATGGCGCCTTGGGCATTGAATGCCCAGAAATTAATGTCTGACCCCCAAAGCTCTCTGGCGATATCGAGCGAGTAGCGCTGAGAGTCTCCCCACATCGGCATGGAACCGCCGCGCGAGCGTGTGCGGTTAAACGCAATCGTAGGATAGACGAGCATTGTCGTGGCATCCGTATCGCCCTGCGTGAAGTTGTCGATCAGCCAGTGCAGACCAATGGAGCGCTGCCAGCCGTCTTCCATATTCCAATAGCGAGTCGCCGCCAATGAGGTCTGCATTGACTTTGTGTCATTCAGATTGGTGTGCTTGAGGCCGCCCTGAGCCAGCCAAAACTCTTCGAGCGGGCTCTTCTGCAGCGGCATTTTGTAGCTTGCATCCATCGTCTGCTCTTTCCCTGACACGGTTGAAGCGAACGACAGACTATGACCGCGCGAATTCACCCACGGCTTTTCCCATTTGCCCGTAAAGCGAGGACCCGCATCGGTTGAATATCCGACACCCGTTTCAATAATGTTGCCTTTGCGCGGAGTGAGCGCCCCCGACATCGGCACGATGTGATTCTCGACGTCGGCCTGCTTAAAGTCGGGCGCAACAACGGCAGAACTGAACCATCCCGTATCTGCGAGATTCTCGTTTAACTGCGCGAGCTTCGGTGCGGCGTAGGGTTCACCATCCTTAAAAGGGACGAGCGGTTCAAGCATGTCAGCGTCAATTTGTCCGCCGGAAAATGAAACAGGACCGAAATGCCATCGAGGACCCGAATCATAGGCGAGCCGCCAGTACGCTTCCCGCCGTTCTCTCGATACGCCGAGTTCGTTTTTCGTAAAGCGGCCTTGAAAATAGCCTTTGCGGGTAGCAAGGCTCTGCACGTATTTCTTGAAGTCCTCATATTCACCGTGATTGAGCACGCTGCCCTTTTTCGGCAAATTCTTCCTGAGCACAGCAAAATCCGGATCATTGGCAGCATCCCCCTCGAGCGAGAGCTCCGCTCCCATCACTTTTACGGGGTCACCGGGCGTCACCACCACCGTCAGTTCGCGCGGATTGCGGCTGCCTTCTGCGGGTTTCGGCCCCCAAGAAAACTTCAGCTGCGGATCGTAATAACCCAAAGCCCGCAGTCCGGTGCGTACCCCGCTGCGCACTCGTGCTCGATAGCGCGCTTCGATGGTAATAGAGCCGATACCCATGGAAGCAAGCTGAGCTTCAACATTGCTTTTGAGGTCGCCCTGAAGTCCTTCAACCTTAACGGAAAAGGCGTCAGCAGCATGTACTGCAGTCGCTCCAAGAACGATGCAGAACAGGCCGACAAAGACTGCGGAGAGACGGATAGACGGCATCATGACGAGGCGTACGCTGCTAAATCTTGATGATTGGAACTCAAACAGGATTTCAAACGCCGCAGCTGCGGCACTGAACTGTTATCTCAGCGCTTTGCGCGACCAACGAGGCAGCGGCGAATCTTCTGCACCTGCAGCCCTGCGCGTAAGTTTGCGCGTTTATCAATTGTAGGAGAAAGGCGAAACTTCTCTTAGGCTGTGAAATTATTCAAGACAATTCTGTGAGGTTTGAACGGACAATAGAAAACCGGCCGAGCGTGCGTCTGTTCAATCCAGTACGCAGCCGCGGCCGGTCAGCTCGTCTGCCGCGAACCGCTGAGACCAGCTTAGCCGGCCTGCGGTTCGTGACATCAATCAAGCCTTCGGCGTTTCAGCCTTGACGACAGGTTTTGCCGCAGGTTTTTCTTCTGCCGTTTTGACTGCTGCAGCGGCTGGTTTAGCCGCCGGCTTCGCAGCGGGCGTCGCCGCAGGCTTGACCGCAGTCTTGACTGCCGGCTTCTTCACCGGTGCTTTGCGGACTGCCGGCTTCTTAGCACCGGGTTCGGCCTTGGCCGGCGCCTTGACGGCTGCGGCCGCTTTGACTTCGGGCTTCACTTCCGTCTGGGCCAGAGCCTTCACAGTTTTAGGAGCCGCCTTTTTAACAGCAGGCTTCACAGGCTTCTTTTCCGCTGTTTGCGCAGCTGCCTTGGCAGCAGGTTTAGCGGCCGTTTGTTCCGTCTTAGCCGCCGCCTTCTTCACGGAAGCCTCTTTGGCTGCAGTCTTTTTTACAGCCGGCGCTTTCGGCGTCTTGACGGATTTTTCCTCTGCTTTTTCGACCGCCTTCTTTTGGGCCTTCACCGCTTTGCTTGGTTTAGCGGCGACTTGCTCAACTTTCATTTTTTTCTGCGGCGTCACACTGTATTTTTCCGCAAGAAGCTTCACGGCTTCATTGAAGAAAAGCTTCACGGCTTCTTCGGGTGCAAGTCCCATTTTTTCAATGGCGGCTCGAAAACCGGTGAGCTCTTTTTCCGAAAGTTCAATCTTTGTCTTGATCTTGATAATGGCCATGAATCTTCTCCTAATACCTGCAGCTTCAGCACAAAACTGATTGTCTCAGGCGGTTGACTGTTGTCCGCTCGAAAATGCGGCATGCGCCTCGAGCCTCCATCAAGAGCCTTTCCCAACCTGCAGCGTGATTGAAAGTGTCAATGCGGATTGAGAATCGCTTTGCTCATTCTGCCACTTCATTTCGCGAGCGAGAAGTCATGAACAATCAAAAAATCTCTTAAATCTCAGCAAAAGGAAACCGGCGCCAATCTCTGGCGCCGGTTGACATCTACAGCGGCTTCGTAAGAAGCCATCTATAGCAGTGTTGACAAGAAGACAGAGCTTTGAGCTCTGGAGTCCTCACTTCGTCTTCTTTTCACCCTTGCGCCACCAGAAAGGATCGTCTTGACGGACGGTTTCCTCGAGGAATTCACGCAGAAGATGAGAGAGAAGAACATTGTTCTTCGCGGCCAAGGCTTCGGCCGCAGTCTTCAGTTCAGTTGGAAGGCGGCAGCTAATGACGCCCGTCTTTTTGGCGGGACGCCCGCTCTGGCTGCTGCCGTCAAGAGTCATGTCCATATTTTCGCTCCGTGTTTTGTACTCTGCCGGATCCTTTGAGCCGGCATAGTCAATGTCCGAGGCGCCGCCTCGGAGCAGTTCAAAATATTGGTGCGTCTCCACATCCCCCATGTAAAGCCGCACCACTCTGCTGGCAATCAATGTTGCCTTATCAGATTTAGAAGTAAAGATCAAATCTTTTTGTAGGCGGTCAACCATTTCAAACGCCGCATTGCGTTTTGCTCATTACAGGCATTAAGCACGCATTGTCTGAATAGTGTCTTCGGCCGCTTCCGCTACTTCCTCAGCGTATTGTGAGGCGCCCCGCGTGTTTTAGAAAGGGCTCTACCTCGGCAGGAGTACAATCAATTTGCAACCGAGCGTAATCAGATCAACTCTTGAAATCCCTTGGGGCGCAAACCTTTCGCGTTTTCCGGCCGGTTTGCACTCAGTCGCGGTGCGGGTTTGGCATCGGTATTGACAATAAGAAGCTGCATTCACTGCCTCAATTGAGGCGCACAATTATTGACATAAAAAGTTGCAATTGATTCGCGTAAATACTGTGACTGAATAACAACGCAGATAATCAGCTGATCCAACCCCGCATCTTTCTTCTCAACCTCACTATTTAATAGTTACAACCCTATCCGCAGGCCGTTCTTCCGCCTGCTTTTCCCATGCCGCAAGTTCCGATCCGATCTCTCCTCAAAGTTCTGACGATCACCCTCATCATGCATGTCTGTTCAACGGGGATGCGTTTTACGGCCACACTGGATGCCATCAATTCAGGTGCGTCGACTTTCTGGGTCGGAGCCATGCTGGCTTCAATTTCGCTCGGTCCCATGTGCTTTGCCATTCCTTCAGGGCGTTGGCTGGATCGCGGCGGTCCCCGAGGACCGCTTGCCGGAGCCCGCATCGGCATGATGCTTGCCGGCAGTTCAGTGCTTTTATTCCCTGCCGCTCAGTACGGTATCGCTTCACTCTTTGCTGCGGCGACGCTGACGGGATTTTCCTTCATGCTCACGAATGTTGTCGTTCAGCGGCTCACGGGCGACGTTAGTACCCCAAAAACCAGGCAGCTTGCTTTTACGGCACTTTCTCTCACCACAGCCACCAGCAACCTCGCCTCTCCGGTAGCTGCCGGCTACCTCATTGAGCATTTTTCATATGCTGCAGTCTATATGTGGGCTCTGGGGCTGCCGCTCCTGCTTTCAATCGTCCTCCTGTTCCCGGGCATGCGCCGGCTGCTGAACACAGCAAGCCGAAGACGAAAAAAGCTTCCGGGAGCTGACGGGCAACCCAACAAAGAGCGCAGCGGATCTGCCATGGACTTTCTCAAAGATCCGCCGATGCGTGCCGTTCTCTGTGCTTCGGTGATGATCTCCATTGCCTGGGAAGTCGGCAATCTGCTGATACCGGTTTATGCTGACAGTGTTGGTTTGTCACCCTCTGAGATCGGCTGGGTGCTCGGCAGCTTTGCTTGTGCCACCTTTGTAGTGCGCTTCTGTACGCCCATTCTCCTGCGCTACGTGCTTGAGTGGCACATGATCGTCCTGTCGCTTTTCTTAGCGACGCTCGCCTTTGCAGTCATGCCGTTCACGCACAACCCGTATGCCTTGATGGCCGCTGCTTTTCTAGAAGGTCTCGGGCTTGGAGCGTCATTGCCCAACATGATGTCGCTCGTCTACCTCTTCGCACCGCCGCATCGAATCGGCGAAGCTATTGGCCTGCGCATCACAGCGCTCAATGCCGGCAAATCCATTTTTCCGCTTTTTGCGGGCTTTCTCGGCACGCTGATCGGCGCCGGCGGTTCCATTTGGGTACTGGCTGCCTGCACTGCGGGCGGTTTCGCTTATGCCGCCTGCGCAGCGAGCGAGGTTTTAAAGCGCATGCGCGCATTGCGTATCGACGGCGAATACGCGAAAAAGTCCGTGGCGGGCGACCCGCATGACCACCAGGAACTTCATCACTGACGACTCCGCACTTCTGCGCTTGTTTTATCGAGCGCTTGGAAGCACCCGCGTTCATCAAAATACGGGCGGTCGGTTTGGGCTGAACTGTTCGCTCACAACAACAGATGTCTACAAAATGCCGTTCAGCATCAAGTGAAGCGTTCCCGAACATTTGATGCATGTCGAATATCTTTTCAACTTAAGCGTTAAAGGGGTTTTCACCCATTAAGATGCCGGCATTCGACAAAGCCATGGCGCTCGCTTTAAGACGCCCCCACCGACCGCTGTTTCATTATTCCCGCCAATTTTCCGGCAGGCGGTCAACGCTTTACCAAGTTTTCTCTCATGTACAACCCGAAATCTCGCCGCGCGGACGAGTTCATCAACCGCGAGGAAATTGAAGCCACTCTGAAGTGGGCCGAAGAACACAAATCTGACCGTCCGCTGATTGAATCCCTGATTGACAAAGCCCGTACGGCCAAAGGTCTCACGCACCGTGAAGCCGCCGTGCTGCTTTTTTGCGATCTTGAAGACTGCAATGAACGCATCTTTTCAATCGCCCGTGAAGTCAAGGAAAAAATCTACGGCAACCGCATCGTTCTCTTCGCGCCGCTCTATCTCTCCAATCACTGCGTGAATACCTGCACCTATTGCCCGTATCACGCTAAAAATAAGAACATCGTCCGCAAGAAGCTCACGCAGGAAGAAATCACCCGCGAGGTGGTTGCCCTTCAGGACCTCGGTCACAAGCGTTTGCTGCTCGAGGCTGGCGAGCACCCCAAGTACAACCCCATCGAATACATTCTGGAGTCGATTAAGACCATCTATTCGATCAAACACAAGAACGGACAAATCCGCCGCCTGAACGTCAACATCGCCGCGACGACGGTTGAAAATTACCGCAAGCTTCATGATGCGGAGATCGGCACCTATCAGCTCTTCCAAGAAACCTACCATCCGGAGGAGTACAAGAAGCTTCATCCAAAGGGACCCAAGGCTGATTACGCTTGGCACACAGAAGCGCATGACCGCGCTATGGAAGGCGGCATTGATGACGTCGGCCTCGGCGTTCTTTTTGGTCTGACGCTCTACAAGTACGATTTCGTCGGCCTTCTGATGCATGCCGAGCATCTTGAAGCCGTCTGGGGCGTGGGGCCGCACACCATCTCCGTGCCGCGCATCTGCCCGGCCGACGATATTGACCCGCACACCTTCAGCAATGCCGTGCCCGACGCGATCTTCCTCAAGATTGTGGCGCTGATTCGACTCGCCGTTCCCTATACCGGCATGATCATGTCGACGCGCGAAAGCGCCCGCATCCGTTCTGAAGCGCTTGAACTCGGTATTTCGCAGATTTCGGGCGGTTCTCGTACATCCGTAGGCGGCTACACCATTGCCGACATTCGCGACATTGAAAATTCCGCTCAGTTTGAAACGAATGACCGCCGCACGCTTGACGAGGTCGTCCGCTGGCTCCTCGAGAATCACTACCTTCCGAGCTTCTGCACGGCCTGCTACCGCGCCGGCCGCACGGGCGACCGTTTTATGGAGTTTGCAAAGAACGGCGCCATCGCCGACTTCTGTCAGGCCAATGCCATCCTGACGATGAAGGAGTATCTGTGCGACTACGCTTCCCCCAAAACGCTGGTCGAGGGTGAACAAGTCATTCAGCTCGAACTCCCCAAAGTGAAGAATGAGAAGTTCCGCAATGCGAGCGTAAAACGTCTTGAACGCATTGCTCAGGGCGAACGCGACTTCCGCTTCTGACGTCTGGGCATCCAATCCACCCGTGCTTTATGTCGAATGCGCGGGTGTCCAATATGCTGTGCCGTCAGCACTGACAAATGAGCCTCCGAAAATGCAACCGGAACTCCCGGATAACTGATCCCTAATTTTTCAGCACCCGGGGCGGATTTTCTAAGCCAAGCAGCGCGAGCATATCGCGCTGCTTTTTCGTAA
>NZ_QNRV01000039.1 GCF_003315195.1 Sutterella wadsworthensis
GGAACTGAGGAAGCATTCCGAGGTGGGTCTTGAACCTGTCTGCAACGTAGTTCTCGAAAAACTTAGGCTGGTCAACCAGACCTGCTTTCACAAGCTTCGGCCTTTAGGCCGGGGTAGTTGACTGGCTCTTCTTATTGTTGACAGCTGAATGCCAGTCGCATTTCAAAAGGACTTCAGCTCGTTATGAATATTTTAAGAATTATAAGACTCAGGATTTTCTTCGCATCGGAGAGCACCTGCAAATAACCGCACCACGATGTGTAGTACGTAAATATGTATGACGTCTTGAATGTATTGAGCCGAAATTTGTCCGTACTCAACGCACTTTAGACCCAAATCAGGGCAACTCTGACAGTCCATATCGTCAGTGAAACCGCACTGCTCGAACGGTTGCTCTCCTTTGACCTGCTTGAAATATCTAAGGAGAGCGGTTTCACACCCCCCCCCCTGCTGGCTCCTCACTTTATGAGCGTACAAACCGTCAGTGCGCATCAGTTCGGGAAATCCGCACCCGTTCGATACGGCTGCGGGTTGCTTTAACCACATCGAACCGCAGTCCGCTGAACGTGATGGACTCTCCGGCTGTCGGAATCCGCCCGAACTTCTCCAAGAGCAGCCCGGCGAGCGTTGCGCAGCTGCCATTTTCGGGACGCAGTCCGCTCACCTGTGTGGTCTGTTCGACCAAGAAGAGGTCAGCAGCACCCTCTGCCGACCAACCTCCCGCAATCGGTTCGATAAAGCGTCCCTCGTTTTCATCCGGAAAATCACCCGCAATCGCTTCCAAAAGGTCATGCGTCGTCACTAAGCCCTGGATAATGCCGAATTCGTCAGCCACCAAAATAATGTGATGATTGCCCTCTTGAAAATTCCTCATCAATCCAATCACACTGACCGTTTCCGGCACCACCAATGCACGACGGCGCCGAGCAATGTCGGCAATAGCAGCAGGATTGAGCGTATCGCCGGCTAAATCCTTCGCTTTTAATATCCCGATCACATTGTCAAGCGACCCCTCACAGACGGGGTAGCAGCTGTGCGGCTCACGCTTGATCAGCGCGGCAATTTCCGATGCGGGATGTTCTAGATCGATCCAGACCACATCGCAGCGCGGCGTCATGATGGTTTTGACCGTACGTTCCGCCAAGGAAAGCACGCCTTCAACCATGTGCCGTTCCTCCTCAGCAAACATGTCAGGCTTGCGGTCTCGGGCAGTGTCCTCGGCAGCCGTGTCAACCTTTTCGCCGGGCCGGCCCATCAAATTCACAATCGCCGAAAGCGTGCGAGCGCGAAAGGGGAGCTTCTCCGTATGCTTACGCAGATTGCGGGCAGCCAATTGGTTGAAGAACTCGATCATGACCGAGAAGCCAATGGCCGCGTAGAGATAGCCCTTCGGTATATGGAAGCCGAACCCATCAGCCACGAGTGAGAGGCCGATCATGAGCAAAAACGACAAGCACAAAACCACCACGGTGGGATGTGCGTTGACGAAGGCCGTCAGCGGACGGCTGGCGAGCATCATGACGCCGATGGCAATTACTACTGCTGCCATCATCACGCCCAGATTGTCCACCATGCCGACGGCCGTAATAATGGAATCCAAGGAGAAGACCGCATCCAAAATCAAAATCTGGACGATCACCAGCCAAAAACTTGTCGCAGAACCCGCCGCGCTTTCTTCATGCGGACGCGCTTCCAATCGTTCATGAAGTTCTGAAGTGGCTTTAAAAAGCAAGAAGAGCCCGCCGGCGCAAAGAATAAGGTCACGCAGGGAAAACGAATGCCCCCAGAGCGTGAACAGCGGCGCTGTCAGCCCCACCAGCCAGCTCATCACCGAAAGCAAAGCTAGCCGCAGGAAAATGGCCATGCCTAAACCGGTATAAAGTGCACGGTCTTGCTGCTTTGCCGGCAGCTTTTTGGCCAGGATGGCAATAAAAACCAAATTGTCGATGCCGAGCACCAGCTCGAGCACAACAAGCGTCAAAAGTCCAACCCACAGGGTGGGATCAAAAAGAAATTCCATCAGCAGCAACAGAGCGGCTCTCGAATCAGCCGCGGAAGTCCCCGAACATAAGATATTTTTATAACGAAGATACAAAAACCCATGATTTCGGCTGCCTCGGATGATGAAGCGATTACTCTCATGGGTTTACATGCTGGAGATTATATTCCAAACGCCCGGAAACTAACTCCGGGAGGGCCTGACACCATCACACGTGCACTGCCGGTTGCACTGAAAAAAAACTCACCTAAAGCACTGGCTCCAGGTGAGTTTTTCAATGGTTTGACTTTTATTTGGAATTAATGTTCATCACCGCCGGCGTGCTTAAACATGCGCAGACCCGTGGTCATGGACGAGAGCGTGGTGCAGCCGCCCATGATGTCTTCACGGAAGGACATGTACATATGCGCGATGGTGAAGATAATCAGCACGTACATCAGTGCATGGTGCACCGTACGCACGGCCTGAGCATCGCCAAAGAGCGTGAACACCCATCCGAACCAGGCCATCCAGCTCGTGTCGGCACCCCAGGCCTGAGCATAAAGCGCAAGACCCGTGATGATGAGGAGGATGCTGCCCAACACAAAGAAGCCGAACATGGCGAGCTGCGCGAGCGGATTGTGACCCGCGTACTCTGCGCTCGTCTTCTTCATGAAGAGGTAATAGGCAACCTGACCGAAAACGCCCTTCCACCACTTCCACGACCAAAGCGGCGGAATGAAGATCTGACGCGAGTACTTGTTCCCGACGACCGCCCAGTAGAGACGGTAGATGAAAAGCACCGTGTAGATGATGCCGGCCGCAAAGTGCGCAAAGCGGATGTAGGCGAAGTCATAGGTAGCCCATGTATCGCCGAGATTGGAAACCAAAGGCGCCCCAATGAGGAACCCGGTCACAATCATCACGAACATGCAGACCATCATGGCCCAGTGCCACACTCGAACCGGCGCCTCCCAGACATAAAGCGGGTGCGTACCCGCACTCATGTCTACTTCGTAGGTGACTGGATCGATTTTCATAGGTCCTCCTTGACCTCAGCACACCTGCACGGACGTAAGCTCTTCGCCTTCGGGCGAGTAGAGATGCGTAGCGCAGGCAAGGCACGGGTCGAAGCTGTGGATCGTACGGATGATCTCCAGCGGACGCTTCGGATCAGCGAGCGGCGTACCAATAAGCGAAAGCTCATAGGTACCCTTCTGCCCTTCACTGGAGCGCGGCGAAGCATTCCAGGTCGTGGGCACCACCGCCTGCCAGTTTTCGAGGCGGCCGTTCTTGATGACGCAGTAGTGCGCGAGTGCGCCGCGCGGAGCTTCGCACGGACCCACGCCGCGGCATTCCTTCGGCCAAGTCTTGGGTTCCCAGAACTCCATATTGGCCGCAGTTTCGTCGCCGGCCTTGATGTTGGCCGTCAGGTCATCAATGTACTGCGCGAGCTTGTGCGTCATCCACTGGCACTCAAGCGCACGGGCAGCATGACGGCCGAGTGTGGAGAAGGCCGCTTCGAGCGGGAGATTCAATTCCTTGAGAAGTTCGAGAGCCGGTTCCTTAAAGTGCGGAACGTTCTTCGCGATGCCGATCACCATACGGGCAAGCGGCCCCACTTCCATCATGTGACCTCGCCAGCGCGGGCTCTTGATCCAGGAATACTTGCCGTCCGGAGCGAGCCAGTTGAACTTCGTTTCCGTACCGTCGCTTCCCGGCGGGAGTTCGTAGTGCTGGTCAGTAATGCCGTCCCACGGATGCAGACCTTTGTCGGCTTCCGGATACTTGTACCAGGAGTGGTCAACAAATTCCTGAACCTGCTCGGGATCGCGCGTGTCAACATCAAAGACTTCGTTGAGGTTGCCGTTGAGAATGGCGCCGCGGGGAATCTGAATCGACTTGTCAGAATAGTCGTTAGCGATTTCGGGGAAGTCACCGTAAGACAACATGTTGATGCCGGCGAGCCCCTTGCCGTACTTGAACCAATCCGGATAGAAGGATGCAATAGCCTTAATGTCCGGGATATAGACGTTCGCGACGACATCGATGGCATGCTGGGCGACTTGACGCATATAGTTAAGCGTCACTTCGTTTACCATTGTGCCCTGGGCGCCCGTATCGTGGACGTTGATCGGGCAGGCGACGCCGCCCACAAGATAGTTCGGATGCGGGTTCTTGCCGCCCAGAATCGTATGAATGCGCACAACTTCACGCTGGAAGTCGAGCACTTCAAGGTAATGAGCGACCGCAAGCAGATTCACGGCCGGCGGAAGCTTCATGGCGGGATGGCCCCAATAGCCCTTATTGAAAATCGAGAGCTGCCCCGATTCAACGAGCTTCTTCACGCGGTTCTGCACATCGCGGAAGTAACCGACAGCTGCGAGCGGATGGCGCGGCGAAATCTTTTGCTGGATAGCAGCCGTTTCGCGCGGATCAGCATCGAGCGCGCTGACAACGTCCACCCAGTCGAGCGCTGAGAGCTGATAAAAGTGAACGATATGGTCATGAATGTAGAGCGTGGCATTCAGGATGTTGCGGATCAGATTGGCGTTCTTCGGGATCTTGATGCCGATTGCATCCTCAACGGCACGGACGGCGGAAAGCGCGTGAATACCCGTACAGACGCCGCAGATGCGTTCAACGAACGCCCAGGCGTCGCGGGGATCGCGGCCCTTCAAAATGACTTCGAGGCCGCGCCACATCGTGCCGGTGCTCATGGAGTCGACAATCTTGCCGTCATCGCCCAGCACTGCCTGCACGCGCAGGTGACCTTCAATACGGGTGACCGGGTCGACTACGATTCTGCGTTCGCTCATTATTCCTTACCTCCGATTTCCTTATTGGTCTTGGCGCGCGCCTGAGCAACCGCCGAGAGCGCAGCATGCGCTGCAGCTGCAGCGCCCACCACTGCAACAGTGGCGAGGCCGACCTTATCGACCGTGCCTTCAACGCCCGCAAAGATCGGGGGCAGAACGGTCGTTTCGTGTTCGTAGAAGCTGCCCTTGTCAAAGAAGTTGGGTTCAGCGCAGCCAATGCAGCCGTGGCCGGACTTAACAGGCCAGGACAGCCCTTCGTTCCACTGAATCGTGGAGCAAGGCGCATAGGTCGTCGGACCCTTGCAGCCGACCTTATAGAGGCAGTAGCCGAGCTTGGCGCCCTGATCATCAAACTTCTCGGCGAACTGACCGGCGTCGAAGTGACCGCGACGATAGCACTTGTCGTGAATGCGCTGGCCGTAGAACATCTTCGGACGGCCGAGACGGTCGAGCGGCGGGAGACGATCGTAGGTGAGGATGTAGGTAATGACCGAGGTCATCACTTCCGGAATCGGCGGGCAGCCCGGCACCAGGACGATGGGCTTGTCGGTAATCACTTCCGTGATCGGCACGCATTCCGTAGGATTGGGCTTAGCAGCCTGCACGCAGCCCCAGGCGGCGCAGGAACCCCAGCCGATCACAGCCTTGGCGCCTTCGGCGACGTGCTTGATCTTATTGAGGAAGATTTCGCCGTTAGGCACACAGTTGATGCCGCCCTGATGAAGCGGAATGTTGCCTTCGACAGCCAGGATGT
Source organism: Sutterella wadsworthensis (assembly GCF_003315195.1). Lineage (GTDB taxonomy): Bacteria > Pseudomonadota > Gammaproteobacteria > Burkholderiales > Burkholderiaceae_F > Sutterella > Sutterella wadsworthensis. The sequence continues at coordinate 5,552 of NZ_QNRV01000039.1, forward strand.
AGTTGCCCTTGTACTTTTCGATCGTCTCGTGCAGCGACTCTTCTGCCTGTTCGCCGGCAGCAGCCATAATCGTGTCGTCGTAGTCGAGCGACACCATGTTCGTCACCACATCGGCGACGATCGGCGTATAGGATCGGATGAAGGCTTCAGAGCAGCAGGTGCATTCCAGGCCGTGGAGCCAGATAACGGGCGTGCGCGGTTTGGTTTCCATCGCATGGGCGATTTCCTGCGCACCGGCGCTCCCGAGTCCGAGGCTCGCCGCAGTGAGCGAGCAGAACTGCAGGAAGCTGCGGCGGCTGATGCCGCGGCGGCGCAGCGCCTCGTATTGCGTTTCAAACATGTTGGTCTCCCCTCGTTAGAGAAAAGCGGGTCGAGCTTGGAAACCGGCTGGAGGGTGCGCCGGAGGCAAGCTTCTTTTCATTCTGCCGCGATTAAGGATTTAAGACTGCTTTTGCCAAAATCTTTTTCCCGCGATATCGAGAAATAGCGAAAAGGTTCTGAAAACACTTGTCGCTGCAGCTGGTGAGAAGATTAAAACCCAAAATTGTTCTGCGCATCCCCCCTAATGCTCGCTTCGCATAGGCCAAAAGTACTAGCAAGGTGTAGAGCCAAGCATTTTCTGAATAATCAATGTCATTGGAAAACACTATTAGCTCTTCAAGGTACGACATTCCGTTTTCAAATATCGTTTTGGCGGCCGTTTCGTTTTCAGCAAAATGGCTCTCCCAAAGAGGACGGACGTTTTGCGCTTCTACTGCTTAAAGATTAGGAAAGCGTATTCCTTCGACGGATTGGCGCTCGACCGGCGGCCTTCTATACTCGGGGAGCAAAAAAACAGACTGCGCCTTTTGCCTGAATCAGGAGCGTCCGTTAAGGACGGCAAAAGAGGCCGCAGCTGCCGGCCGGTCATCCCGCCGCTTCGGCACCATGGACGCGTCGCATGCCGTCAGCAGACGCAAAACGTCTTCCATGCCGGAGCCGATCGAGTTTTGATGACCTTCCGGCAATATGGAGAAGTGAGGAGAAAGATCCATGACCGAAGCGCAACGCGAGAATCCGAGCAGACGCCTGCGCGTTTTTACGCAGTCGCCGGCGGAGTTTTTCGACGAAGGTCTCCGGCAGATTGAAAAAACGCGCATGGCGGGTCTCCCGATCCTCAACCCCAAGCTCGTTGTGCGCTCTGCCGGCTGGCGGCGCTGGGGCAACGACTGGATCGGCGTAGTGACGACGCCCTGGGCAGTGCTTGGCATTTATGCCTGCGGGTCAAGAGAAGGATGGGTAGACGTTCCTGCCGACCGCACCCGAATCATTGAACTGCCGGCGGGCGACTTTCCATTTCGGGCCGTTGAAGATCCGATTTTGGGGCGGTGCCTCTTTTTGTCGCTCAAGAGCCCGCTCCTTGATGTGGGCGATCAGGAAACCGCTGACCTCATCGGCAAAATCACTTTAGACACGCTCTTTAAGGCGCAGTCCATTCCGGAGGACGATGAAGACGCAGCCGCCTGGGTGCCGCCGACCGCGGACGGCCAGCTTCGCCGCGTCATTCCGATTCGAATGACTCCGCCCAAAAACATTGAAGCAACGCCGCCCTTAACGCCGCCCAAGCCTGAACCTGAACCTCAGCCCGCTGAGCGCGAATCCTTCTTCGATAAGCTCGAAGAACCCGTATCGCGCCGCGAACTCTTCGGCCGCCGCAAAAAAGCAGAGCCGTCGGATGCAGCGCCCCTCATCAGCGCAGACACGACGCATGCCGAAAACGGCGCGAACTATCCGCTTCGCCCAACGTCTCACTCGGAGGACATCAAGCCATGATCATTGATGATGCCTCCATCCGCGTTCATATCAAGTCAAAGCCCTGCAGCCGAGCGACGGCAGTCGTTTCCTCAACGCGCACCAATGCTGTTGCGCGCGCGGCATCGCTGCCGGAAAACCGCGGAAAAGTTCGCCGGATGCTGACGCTCCTTTATGGCCTATGTCCGCTCGCTCATCTGGCCGCGTTTGAGGGCGCTTTGTCGGCAGCCCGCGGTGAAGATGAAAAACTTGACGGCTCTAAGCTCGAACGTCAGCGTCTCTTGGCGGATGCCGTGCGGCTTGAGGGGCTCACAGAAAACCTCCGCGTTCTGCTTTTGGAAGCTTCTCGCCTGGAGCTTGAAAGCGAAGCGCTCAATGTTATGCCGGGAGATATGCCTCCGGCCCCCGCTCTTGAGCCCGTTGACGCTCGTGCTGTCGGGCGTCTGCGCGCCGTCCTTTCTCAGGCAGCCAGCGCTTTGCTTAAGCTCCCGATGAGCAGCTCGTGGTCGGAAACGGAACACAATTTGGCTCAGCGCACGCGGGCAGAGCTCTCGGCCTCCATGAATGCCGCTGCCGCCATCGCTCAAACGAGCCTTTGGGGAATGCCGCCGGAGGATTTCTGCGGCTTGGTCGAAAAACCCGATGAAGAAGCGGCAGCCGCGATAATGCAGTGGGCGAAGACTTACGCGGCGAAACTGCCCGCTGCCCACTTGCTTGCCTCCATGCTCGCCTGCGCTGAAACGCTTGACCCGCGGGCCTTCCCGGAATCCGAAATTCCGCCGCTGCCGCATCACGCCGCGCTCGAAAGGCAGGCCTTCAGCGAAGAGCTCTGCTACCGCATGCTCCATGATCCGGGTTTTGACCTTGCGCCTTTCTGGCAGGGCACGCCGCGGCTCACGGGTTCCGCAGCACGGCTTCGGAACCACCCTGTGGTGGAGGGGCTCCTCAGCCGCTTCGGCTGCAAGCCCGCAGTACTGATGGCTGCGCGCATCGTCGAAACTGCTGAAGTGCTTCGCGCCTACCGGGCCTGCACGATGTGCCGGGAAGCCCGAGATGAAGCGCTCGAAGCGGGCGACGCCTTTACACATATCCTTTCGGCCTCGTCGCCCGCCGACGGCACGGGAATCTGTCTCGTTGAGACCGCTCGGGGACTCCTCGCCCATGCGGCGGCCGTTTCTGCCCAGGGCGAACTCACTGCACTGCGCATCACCTCTCCCACGGAATGGCAATTCTCTCCCAATGGTCCGGGTCAGCGCATTGCCCGGCCGGTGGTAAAGGAACTGCGTTTCCCGCAGGACGATCTTGAACGCCGCAAGCTTGAGGTCCGTGTGCGCCGTGCGCTCTTTGCGCTCGATGCCTGCGTGCCGATCACGTTTGCCTATACGCCCGCGGTGGGAACACAGGCTCAGGATGCCGCTCTCGAAGCGATGCGCCGGCCGGCAGCTCCCCGCACGGAACGCACGGACAACGGTGTGCGTGCACCGCAGACTGCAGCGGCTTATAGTGATGCCGCCTATGAACTGATTGGAGTGCCGAGCAATGCATGAACTTTCCATAGCCGAAGGCATCATCGAAATTGTTGAACGCACGGCCAATGCCAACCATGTCCAGCATGTGAAGACCGTGCGCGTCTCCATCGGCGAACTCGCCGGCGTGGACATTCCCAGTCTCGAATTTGCCTGGCAGTCAGTGCGTAAGGGCGGCGTTGCCCAAAACGCAGAACTTGAAATTGAACGGCCAAACGGCGAAGCTTGGTGTCTTCAATGCCAAAAAACCATTCCGCTTCACCGCTACGGCGATCCCTGCCCCGACTGCGGCGGCTATCAGCTTGCCGCGACGGGAGGAACGGAAATGCGCGTGATCGACATTCTTGAAGCTCCTGACGATCCTGCGGACAGTCACGGCTGACGGCCAGACCGCCCGCATACATCCCAAAACCTTCAGAACCCTCTTTCCGCTTTACGAAAAAAGCACTGCTGAAAATCGCCATGCTGCCTTCGCGGCAGATGAGCACTCCGCAGACTTCAGATGAAAAGGAAGAAAATCCATGTGCACCACTTGCGGCTGCGGCCATTCCGGCCCACATATGCATGAACATGTTGACGCCGACGGCAACGTAACGCTCACGGTTCATGACCACGATCACGACCATGAACATGATCACGGACATACCCACGATCATGAACATGCTCATGCCCATCCGCACGACCACAGTCACGGGCATGACCATCCGGCGCATTCGCACGATGCGGATATGTCCGCCGGCCGCGCCATTTCGATTGAAGAGGACATTCTGGCGCGCAACGATGCCGTAGCCGCCAAGAACCGCGCGCTCTTCGCCAAACTCGGTGCGCTTGCGCTCAACCTCGTCTCGAGCCCGGGATCGGGAAAGACCGAACTCCTCTGCGCAACGCTCAAGGCGCTCTCCGATGTGCCCACCATGGTGATTGAAGGCGACCAAGAAACCGACAACGATGCGGACCGCATTCGTGCGACCGGCACCCGTGCGCTGCAAATCAATACCGGCAAGGGCTGCCATCTGGATGCGGCCATGATTGAACGTGCGCTTGACGCGCTCCCGCCCGCTGAACACTCAGTAGTCTTTATCGAAAACGTCGGCAACCTCGTCTGCCCGGCCGAATTTGATCTCGGCGAAGCGCATAAAGTGGCAGTGCTCTCTGTCACCGAAGGCGACGACAAGCCGCTCAAATACCCCGACATGTTCCGCGCGAGCGATCTGGTGATCATCAATAAGATTGATCTTTTGCCCTATGTTCGCTTTGACGCTGAACGGGCCGCAGCCAATGTGCTGCGCGTCAATCCCCGAGCCAAGGTGCTCCAGCTCTCAGCCACCACAGGCGAGGGATTGGAAAAGTGGCTTGCTTGGGTAAAGGCTCAGCTCGTGCTCGCAAGCCTCTGACGGCCTTCCTGATGAAGGAGCTTGGAGCCGCTTCTCGTGAAGCAGCCTTCCGAGCTCCTTCAAGAGCATTCAGTCCATAAAGAGAACATCGTGACCCCGACCAACGTCAATGCTAAAGACATTGAAGCCCGACTCGTACGCGTGAACGGCCTCGTTCAAGGCGTAGGCTTTCGCCCGACGGTCTGGCGCATTGCCGCGGCACTTAACCTTCGCGGCGAAGTCTTCAATGACCCGCAGGGGGTGGGCGTCCGTCTGGAGGGGGATCCGCAGGCTTTGGATGCTTTTCCGGCTGCGCTGCGCCGCGAATGCCCGCCATTGGCCCGCATCGATACGCTTGAAATTTTTCCGGCGGAGACGGTCGGTTTTACGGATTTCCGAATCGTTAAAAGCGAAACCGCGGGTGAAGTCTCAACGATGATCACTCCGGATGCATCCGTGTGCCGGGCATGCCTCACAGAGGTCTTTACGCCGGCCAATCGCCGCTCTCGCTACGCCTTCACCAACTGCACGCACTGCGGTCCGCGCTTTACGATTACACGCGCCCTTCCCTACGATCGTCCGCAGACGTCCATGGCGGTGTTTCCGATGTGTCCGGCCTGTCTGAAGGAATATGAAAATCCTGCTGACCGGCGCTTTCATGCTCAGCCTAATGCCTGCCCGGTGTGCGGACCAGAGCTCTCGTGGACGGATGCCCGTGGGCACTTGATTCCCGAAGCCGGCGACCCTGTTCGGGCTGCCGCCGCAGCGATTGCCCGCGGCGAAATTGTTGCGGTTAAGGGGATCGGAGGCTTTCACCTCGTCTGCGACGCACGGAACCCTCTGGCGGTTGAACGGCTGCGCGCCCGTAAGGGCCGCGGCGAGAAGCCGCTGGCAGTGATGGCCGCAAACACTCAGTCCATTCGCGAGTTTGTGCATGTCTCGGCAGCGGAAGAGAAGATGCTTCTTTCTCCCGCCCACCCCATCGTCCTCCTCGAACGCATCGAATCCGACGAAGACCCGACAAAGCCGCGCCTTGAACTGCCGGGCATCGCCGACGGGGTAAGCGAACTTGGCGTCATGCTGCCTTATACGCCGCTTCATGCGCTTCTTTTCCATGCGCTCGAAGGTGAGCCCGCCGAGGCGGATTGGTTTGAAAAGCGCCTCTGCCCGTCACTCCTCGTCATGACGAGCGCCAATCCCGGCGGAGAGCCCCTTGTGATTGACAACGACGAAGCCGTTCTTCGTCTTGGGCAGATTGCAGACAAGTTCCTCATGCATAACCGTGAGATTCTCATCCGGTGCGATGATTCGGTTGTGCGCTTTGTGAACGACCTGCCGCTCTGGGTGCGCCGCGGACGCGGCGTCACGCCCGAAGCCGTGCAGATTCAAGCGGTGCCCGCCGCCCAAGGGTGCCGTGCGCCGCACGCCGTATTGGCCGCGGGGAGTTTCTTAAAGAACGCGGCTGCGCTCACCCGCGGCAGTGAACTTTTCCTCACGCAGCACATCGGCGACCTGGAAAATGTGGCGAGCTGTCAGGCACTTGAGCTCGCGGCCGAGCACCTCGAAAAAATTCTCGATGAAGCGCCCGATGCTTACGCCTGCGACCTGCACCCGGACTTTTTCTCCGCGCAGCTCGCACAAAAGCTTGCCCATGAGCACCAAAAACCCCTTGTCGCCATTGCGCACCATGCCGCTCATGTTGGAGCGGTGATGGCTGAAGCCGGCCGCAGCACACGCACCATCGGCGCAGCATTGGACGGCGTCGGACTCGGTCCCGACGGCAGTGTTTGGGGCGGAGAACTACTCGCCTGCTCGGCCGAAGGTTTTGAACGGCTGGGCACTCTGGAAGCGCTCCCGCTCCCGGGCGGCGACCGTGCGGCTCGGGAATGCTGGCGCATGGGCGCAGCACTCCTGCTTTCGATCGATCGTGAAGATTTGATTGAGCCGCTGCTTTCCGGCCCCGAAGTGTCTCCTTGGATGCTTGCTGCGCTTCCCCGGCTGGCTGCCTCGCCCAATACGCCAAGAACCTCAGCGCTCGGCCGCTGGTTTGATGCCGCAGCAGCGCTTCTCGGACTCTGCCGCATTCAAAAGGACGAAGCCACCGCCGCCATGCGGCTCGAAAGCGCGGCGGCGCCGATCCTGCGGCACGTTCCTGAAACGCAGATTCTCGCCGGCTTTGACCCGACCTGGACAATTGAACAGGGCGTACTGTCGCTCGCACCTTTTTGGAAGAGCTTCGCGGCTTTTCTCGCGCACCCGGAAGGCCGCACGAAGCGCCGTCAGGCTCAGGCCGCCGCTGCCTTTGAACTCGTTCTTTCTCGAGCGCTCGTCGACTGGATTGATGCCGCAACGCTCCATGACCCTGACCGCGCCGACGTTATGCTCTCGGGCGGGTGCTTTCTCAACCGAACACTGGCTTCAGCCGTTCCGGCCGGACTCCAAGCGCTCGGCATTGCTGCGCATCTGCCGCATGTCGTGCCGCCCGGGGACGGCGGACTCGCGCTCGGTCAGGCTTGGCTCGCGTCCCTCGCTTTGGCTGAGGGCAGAGCCGAGTATCCTTTCATTCAAGATAAAACCCTGTTCAATCACTCAAGAGACCCCGGCTGCAGCGAAAGTGCAACTTCCGCGGCAGCTCCGACCCGCGTCTGACGCGGCAGCGATTGAACTTTTTTCATTCAAGAGAATTTAATCATGTGTCTCGCAGTTCCTGCTCAGCTCACCACCGTATCGCCCGACGGCATGACCGCCGCCGCGATGATCGGCGGCATTGAAAAAGACGTGGACGTGTCCTTGATTGATGACCCGAAATCGGGCGACTGGGTGATCGTGCACGTGGGATTTGCACTCAACCGCATTGACGAAGCCGAAGCGCAGGAAACGCTCAAGGCGCTTGCCGCCTTGGCTGCCCCTTCTGCCGCTGCGGCATCGAACGACCCCGCCGCCCCGAGTGCTGACTCTGAGGAGATAACGGCGTGAAGTACGTCGACGAATACCGTTCCGGCGAAACCGCCAAGGGCATTGCCGCACGCATCCGCGAAGAAGCCGACCCCAAGCGCGAATACCGCTTCATGGAGTTCTGCGGCGGCCACACCCACGTGCTCTCCCGCTGGGGCTTGGGCGACATTCTCCCTGAATCCATCCGCATGATTCACGGTCCGGGCTGTCCGGTGTGCGTGATGCCCATCGGCCGCATCGACATGGCGATGAACCTCGCACTGAATGAACATGTGATCCTCTGCACCTACGCCGACGCCATGCGCGTGCCGGCCTCCAAAGGCCGGTCTCTCTTTAAGTGCCGGGCCGAGGGCGGAGACGTGCGCATGATTTATTCACCGATGGATGCGGTGAAGATTGCGCGCGAAAATCCTGACCGTCAGGTGGTCTTCTTTGCCATCGGCTTTGAAACCACAACGCCTCCGACGGCAGCTGCCATCCTCGCTGCGAAGCGGCTTGGGCTGAAGAATTTTTCCGTTTTCTGCTGCCACGTGCTCACGCCGGCGGCGATGGAGCATATTCTCCTCACCGCGCCCGACCGTCCGGATGCGCCGAAGCTGAACGGCCTCGTGGGACCGGCGCACGTTTCCACCGTGATCGGCTGGAAGCCCTACGAGCACTTTGCCCGCGACTGGAAGATTCCTGTGGTGGTGTGCGGCTTCGAACCGCTCGATATGCTCTACTCGATCCTGATGCTTGTGCGTCAAGTGAACGACGGCAGAAGCGAAGTGGAAAACGAATTTATCCGCGCCGTCACGGAAAACGGCAGCCGCAAGGCGGTCGAGCTCATGGCGCAGGTCTTTGAGCCGCGCGAATCCTTTGAATGGCGAGGTCTCGGAACGGTGCCAAAATCCGCCCTCCGGATTCGCCCGGAATATGCTGAATTTGACGCCGAAAAGCGCTTTTCAATGCCGGAAATCCGTGTGGCAGACAATAAGGCCTGTGAATGCGGCGCCATTTTGCGCGGTGAAAAAGAACCCAAGGACTGCCGGCTCTTTGGTACGGTCTGCACGCCGGCGCATCCGATTGGCGCCTGCATGGTATCTTCCGAAGGCGCCTGCGCCGCGTACTACAGCTACGGCCGTCACAGCACGATTGAAATTCAGAAAAACGCCTGATCCTGCGGCCCGTCAGCGTCGCAAAACCTTTCAAGCGGAGAAAAACAATGACTCATGATCTCAAGGCAGAACGTGCAGGACTGGGACGGCGGCTGGATGTGCGCCGCGGCACAGTTGACATGACGCACGGTTCGGGCGGACGGGCTTCTGCTCAGCTGATCGGCGAACTCTTTGCCAAACACCTCACCAACGAGTGGCTCGCTCAGGGCCACGACGGCGCTGTCATGCCGCCTATCGTCAAACCGGTAGCCGTTTCCTGTGACGCCCACGTCGTGAAACCCCTCTTCTTTCCCGGCGGCGACATCGGCCGGCTGGCCGTGACCGGCACGGTGAATGACGTTGCCATGTGCGGGGCTAAGCCGCTCTGGCTTTCCGCGGCCTTTATTCTCGAAGAAGGTTTTCCGCTCGCTGACCTCGAGAAAATCGTGATCTCCATGGCCGAAACGGCCAAGGAAGCCGGCGTTGCCATCGTGACGGGCGACACCAAGGTTGTGGAAAAAGGACACGGCGACGGCGTCTACATCGCTACGACCGGCATCGGCGAGCGGCTGACTGATCATTTGGTTTCCGGCAAAGCAGCCCGTCCCGGCGACGTTGTGCTGGTTTCCGGCTCCATCGGTGATCACGGCATGACCGTAATGAGTCTGCGCGAAGGCATGACTTTCGGCACGACGCTGGTTTCCGACTGTGCGCCGCTCGGCCGCATGGTGGAAGCGATTGTTGCGGCAGCCCCCAATGTGCATGTGTTGCGTGACCCCACCCGCGGCGGCCTGGGGACAACATTGAATGAAATCGCTGCCGAATCTGAAGTGGGCATTCTGCTGCACGAAGCGGCCATCCCCGTGAAGGATGAAGTCCGCGCAGCCTGTGAATTCCTTGGACTCGACCCGCTTTTCAGCGCCTGCGAAGGCCGCCTGATCTGCATCGTTCCGGCCGATGAAGCCGATGCGGCGCTTGCCGCCATGAAGGCGGATCCGCATGGCGCGGGGGCAGCCAAAGTTGGTGAAGTGCGCTCCGAAGGACCGGGATTTGTAGAGATGGAAACCCTGATGGGCGGCCGCCGCATGGTCGACTGGCTTACCGGCGAGCAGCTTCCGCGCATCTGCTGATTCTGTCGAAAGAGCCGGATTTCAAAAAAGAGGCAGCTGAGCAAACTTTCTCAGCTGCCTCTTTTGAATTTGAGCGGTTGGTCTGCAGTCACCCGCGGATAACCACCCCCGCATCCGGCATAAAGGATGCATATATGGCTGCATCAGCATCCGCTAATTTCGTCCCGGGCAGGAACGGCACGGACATGGCAAAGGGCTTCATCTGCTCCAGACCGGGAATCACCACTTCGTAGTTGATGCGGTCGCCTTCAAACAGACGATTAACGATGCGCATGGCGATGCCGCCCCCATCCTGACTGAAGCCAAGATTTTCCGGACGAACCACGAGCAGCGCCTTTTCACCCTTTGCGGGCGGGTTCTGACGCCCCATGCGGGCCTTGAGCACAGCCTCTCCAATTTGAAAGCGGGCGTAGCCGTCTTCAGCATTCAAAAGCGTCCCGGGAATGAGATTGGCCTGACCGATGAAGTCCGCTACAAAGGGCGTTGCCGGATCTTCATAAAGTTCCATCGGCGTGCCGACCTGCTCGATGCGGCCGCGGTTCATCACCATTATGCGGTCCGACATAGTGAGCGCTTCCTTCTGGTCATGCGTGACATAGAGGCACGTGATGCGCAGATCCTGCTGGATGCGGCGTATTTCCGTACGCATGTGCAGACGCAGCTTTGCGTCCAAATTGGAAAGCGGCTCGTCCATCAGCAGAATCTTGGGCCTCAGCACCAGCACGCGCGCGAGCGCCACGCGCTGCTGTTCGCCGCCCGAGAGCTGATTGGGATAGCGCTGCTCGGCGTTCCCCAGGCCGACCATCGCCAAACCTTCGCGCACCTTCGAAGCGAGCGCGTCGCCCGAGAGCCCGCGAATGCGCAGACCGTAGGCAACGTTCTCAAAAATCGTCATGTGAGGGAAAAGCGCATAGTTCTGAAAGACAAATCCCATGTCGCGCTTATTGGCCGGCACCTGAGTAATGTCTGAGCCGTCCACAATGATCTGCCCCGAAGACGGTATTTCAAACCCGGCGATCATTCTGAGCGTGGTGGTCTTGCCGCAGCCCGACGGGCCGAGAAACGTAAGGAACTCTCCGGGGCTGACCGTCAGGTTCACGTTGTCGACCGCCAAAAAGGTTTCGTTGTCTTTGACATACGTGCGGCAGATGCCGCGCAGTTCGAGTGAAATGGACATGATCAGTGAACTCCGATGGCGTCGCCGCTGCGGCAAAGTGCCCGAGCAAGCAGATTGATGACGCCCGAAGCAATGAAAACGAGAACGATAAGAACAATGGAGAAAGCGCAGGCCTGCGCGAACTGCAGCTCCGTCATGCATTCCAGAATGCGGGTGGTGATGAGCGTCCAGTGAACCGACACGAGGAAGATCGTCGCACTGATGGCCGTCATGGAATGGATGAAGAGATACCGCATGCCCGCGAGAATGGCCGGCAGCACCAGCGGAATCGTGATGGACGTAAAGGTCTTCACCGAAGAAGCGCCGAGACTGCGACTCGCCTCTTCAATAGACGGGTCAATCTGCGAAAGCGCTGCAATCACGTTGCGGATGCCCGCAGAGGAATAACGGAAGAGATAAGCCGCCACCAAGATGTAGATGGTGCCCGTGAGCATGATCGGCTTGTCGTTAAAAGCAATGATGTACGCAATGCCGACCACCGTACCGGGCAGCGTGTAATTGAGGAGCGACACCGTCTCCAGAATTCGGCTGCCGCGCACTTTAAGCCTCGCCGTGGCGTAGCCCACCAGTACGGCGAGCAAACCGCCCAGCGGCGTGCCGATGCAGGCAATCAGCAGCGTATCTTTAATCGCCTTGCTGCCGTGCGTGAAGACGTAGCTGTAATTTTCGAGCGTGATCTCGTTATTGACGCCCCAGACCTTCACCAGCGAACCCGTGAGGATGATGGCGTAGAGATAAAGAATGAAGGCAATCACCACGGCAACCGTCGCGACGATCACCGAGGATAGAAGCGGTCCGGGGCCTTTCACGCTGCTTCTGCCGCCGGCCTTGCCCGAAACGGTCACATAACTCTTTTTGCCGACCCACCAGCGCTGCAGTGAATAAACGATGATGGCGGGAATGAGCAGCATGAATGAAAGCGCTGCGCCGCCCTTGAAGTCATACATGCCGGTGATGACCAGATAGGCCTGCGTCGGCAGCACCGGGAAGCTGTGACCGCCCAGCACCTGCGGCGTCGCAAAGTCTGCGAGCGAGCAGGAAAAAACGAGCAGAAATGCGTTGGCAATGCCCGGTGCCGCGAGCGGCAGCGTCACCGTGCGGAAGACCTTGAAGCTCGAAGCTCCGAGCGAATACGCCGCATCCTCCAGATTCGGATCAATACGCGCCAGAATCGTCGAGAGCGTCATGAACGCTACTGGAAAGAAGGTGAGCGTTTCTGAAATGAAAGTGCCCCAGAATCCGTAGAAATTGAAGTTTCCGAGACCGAAGAAATCGAGCAGAATGCCGTTGGGTCCGAGCGAGAGCGTCAGCGCAATACTGCTTGTGAAGGGCGGAGAAATAAGCGGCAAGAGCGTTACGGCACTTACCGCGGCGCACAGCCATTTGGGCAGCGAGAGCCGCGTCACGGCGAAGGCAAAGATAAAACCCAGCACGGTTCCTGCGACGCCCACCGAACAGCCCAAAAGAATGCTGTTCACTGCCGCCTGCCGGTCATACCAGCTTTCCACAAAGGGGCGGAGGTTCTCAAGCGTGAAGCTCCCGTCGGCCGTAAAAGCCATTGCGAGCAGGCGCACGAGCGGATAGACAACGAAGACAGCCAGCAAAACCCACAGCATCAATACCGTGAATCGGGATGCGGCATCGCCGCGTTGGGGCAGCGATTGAGTGTGTGCCATCGTATGAAGCACCCTAAAAACGAGACTCAAAGAAAAGCGGAGAGCGTCTTAAGTCAGACGATCTCTCCGCTTGGGCGAAGCAGTTAACGGATCACCTCGTTGATCCAGCGCTGAGTGAAGCGCTTGCGGTTGTCACCTTTCCACGTCACGTCGGTCGTGATCACGTTGATCTTCGAGAGATCCAGAATCGGATTCTGCGTTTCAACGTCCGTTCGGGCCGGCACATAGTTGATCTTGTTGGCGACGATGAATTCAGCAAAGAGCTTTGAGGTCGCCCAGTCGACGAACTTCTTGGCCTGCTCGTTATTCTTGCCGCCGGCAATAACGCCGGTCGCTTCAATGCCGAAGCTCACGCCGTCTTCCGGATACGTGATCTTCACCGGATAGCCCTGCTGAGCAATATCGAGTGCGTCAACGATGTAGAAAATCCCCGAGGCGCACTGCCCCGTCGCAATCGGCATTGCGCCGCCCGCGCCGCTCTTCGTGTACATCTGAATGTTGGCATTGAGCTTCTTCTGGAACGCAAAGGCCTCATCTTCGCCCATCACCTTGACGAGCGAATAAATACGTTCGGTAGCTGTGCCGGAAGTTCGCGCGTCAGCCATCTGCAGACCGTTCTTATAGCGGGGATCGAGGAGATCAGCCCATTTTGTCGGCGCCTGCATGCCGTTCTTTTCGAGGAACTTGGTATTCGTTAAGAAGCAGAGCGGAATGATGCCGATGCCCGTCCAGTGGTTCCCCGGATCACGAAGGTTGGCCGGAATGGCGTCAGAATCCTTCGGTCGGTAGGCTTCAAAAATGCCTTCCTTGATGCCGGCCGCATATGTGTCAGCCGGTCCGCCGAGCATAACGTCGACTTGAGGGTTCTTCTTTTCCGCGGTCAGGCGAGCCAAGGCCTCACCGGAAGAAAAGCGCAGGAAATTCACTTTGATGCCGGTGTCTTTGGTGAACTCAGCGAAGATTTTCGAAGCATACTTTTCAGGCATGATCGAGTACGCGTTGAGCTCTTCTGCGTTCACAGCACCTGTGACAAGGCAAAAACCCGCAATAAGAATGGGAAACTTAAAACCCATGGCGTTTACTCCTGGCAGCGAATGGTTTTTGATCCGGCGAAATGTCATCAAACATATCCGTCAGAACCTTGCAAATTGTAACGGCAGAACATCGGATCAGAACATCCCGTTAACTCAAACCTGTCCCATCTTTCGCGGAGGAATCCGTCAAATCGATCCGCTCTGAAGTGAGTCAAAAGTTTGTGTCGGACGGCTCTTTTCGCTTGCCAGCCCGTTGATTTTCGCGTCAGACCGACCATCTCAATGCGTCTGCCGCTCCGCTTGCTTCACACCGTTTTCATCCCGCTTACCGGGCCGGCGCTCCATTCACTGAATTGGCAAAGCAGATGCCGTGCGCCAACAACAAAGTTTCAACTATGCCCTTGATTCAGGCAACATCAGAAAACTCGCAGCAATATGAAATTGTTAGATTTCTTGCAGCATTTTGGCTTTGAAGAGAGACTTCAAATCTATAAAACAGAAAGCCTTCCTTGACAGCAAGAGGGGGGGGGGGGGGGGGGGAATTTTACTTTTTTTATTAAACCCAAAAAAGGACCCCCCCTATTTACCCCCAACACGTTTCTTTTTCCGTCCTTCACTTCTTCTTTTCCCCCCGCCCTCC
>NZ_QNRV01000040.1 GCF_003315195.1 Sutterella wadsworthensis
GAGGCCGCGGAAGATCCCTCTTGGGAACGATCAAGGCCTTGACGATGATCCTGCGCGGATGGAGAACCTATTACGCGCTGGACGATCGGAAAGAGATCTTCGAACGTATTGACATTCACATTCGCCGGCATCTGCGCAAACTGATCTGGCGGGCATGGAAGCGTCCCACAACTCGGGAACGAGAGCTGAGACGCAGAGGACTGCCAAGCGAACAAGCATGGAAATCGTCCGTCAATGGACGCGGCCCATGGTGGAACGCCAACGCCTCGCACACGCTCAAAGCATTTCCCAACAGTGTCTTTCGACGAATGGGGCTTTACAGTCTCTTGTCAAAGGCCTGACCACTGAATCCACAACCTGACTTTAGAAACCGCCGGATGCCGAACGGCACGTCCGGTGGTGTGGGAGGGAGCGAGGTGCAAACCCGCTCTCTACCCGATTTCTTTTATACAAAATCTCACGCCAAGTGACGTTCTGCTGCGAGCACCGTATTGTCGATCAGCATGGCAATCGTCATCGGTCCGACGCCGCCCGGCACTGGCGTCAGTGCGCCGGCCACCGGTTCAACGGATGCCTGATCCACGTCGCCGCAAAGTTTGCCGTTCTCGTCACGGTGAATACCCACATCAATCACAACGGCGCCGGGCTTTACCATGTCACCTTTCACCATTTTGGGGCGGCCGGCTGCACAAACAAGGATATCTGCGCGGCGGGTAATGTCGGCAAGGTTCGTAGTACGGCTGTGTACCACGGTGACGGTAGCATGCGCATCAAGCAGCATGACGGCCTGAGGCTTTCCGACGATATTCGAGCGGCCGATTACCACTGCTTCAAGCCCTTCGGGATTAACGCCGGAGGCTTCAATAAGCTTCATTACGCCAGCGGGTGTGCAGGGACGATAGCCGCGGTCGCGGCGGCCTGTAAGCAAGGCACCGGCTGAAAGCATGTGAAATCCGTCAACATCTTTTTCGGGAGAAATCGAAAGAATTACAGCATCGGGATTGATCTGCTTGGGCAGCGGGAGCTGAACAAGGATTCCGTCTACAGCCGGGTCATTATTGAGCTTCTCAATCAGTTCGAGCAGCTCCTTTTCCGTTGTATCGGCCGGGAGGCGGTATTCGGTTGAAATGACGCCGGCACGTTCGCAGGCGCGGGTTTTGTTTTTGACATAGACGCAGCTTGCCGGGTCTTCGCCCACCAGTACGACGGCGAGACCGGGACGACGGCCTCCCGGGCGGGAGGCAAGCGCCTCGCTGCGGGCGCGAGCCTGCGCCTCCACCTCGCGCGCGAGCGCCTTGCCGTCAATGATGCGTGCCGTCATGGGAAACCTCCTTAAAAATGTATCGGAATCGTTTTACTTCCGGTTCTCTTAAATAAGCAGAATCGATGCCAAAAGCATTATCACCTGCGCTCCGCCTCGCTCGCCTCCAACCTTGTGATTAATCGTAGTCTTTAAACGGGAAAACGCCTGCCGCGAGGGAATCGCTACAGGCGTTCAGGAGGTATGTCTTTGTTCGGCAGTTTGCCGAACTGGCTGCGGTATTAGAGCAGGCTGTTCGAAGAGCCATTCATCGAGCTGTTGATGCCGGTGACAGCTGCTTCAGCTTCTCGCCGCTCACGTTCGGCCTCAGATTCGCGCAGTTCATGGTCGAGACGGCGCAGATGCTCAACGTGCTCCTCCGTGTGAGGAAGTCCCGTTTCCGCAAGGCGGCTTGGGAGAGCGGCAACAGCTTCGGCAAGCGTGGAGCTGATCTTCGGATAGAGCTCAGACTTCACGACCACGCGCATCAGATCGGCTACGGTGCCTGAGGCCGTCTTATCCATAATCGAAGCACGGTGTGCTTCCACTGTTTTAATCGAAATGCCAAGGTCATCGGCAATCTGCTTATTGAGACGGCCGTTGACGATGCGCTCGAGCACTTGCTGTTCGCGAGGAGTGAGCTTTTCAATCAGAGCGCGGTTGGCTGCGAGTGTCTGACGGCGGGCAAAGAGCTCCTTGGCGGTACGCATGGCACGATCGACCAACTTTTGCAGCTGAGGCTGTTGGAAGGGCTTCTGAATGAAGTCCATGGCACCTTTCTTAAAGGCCTGAACAGCCTGAGGAACATCGCCGTGGCCAGTGATAAAGATGAAGGGGGCGTCAATGCGGCGGCGCATCAGATGATCTTGCACATCTGCACCCGACATGCCGGGCATGCGCAGGTCGCACAAAATAACAGAAGGTACCGACTCGTTGAACTGCGCGATGAAGGTTTCACCGCTTTCATAATCCTCAACGCGGTAGTTGGTCGATTCAAGCAGCCACTTGATCGATTCGCGCACATCGGCGTCATCGTCGATCACATATACCAGACCGTTCTTATTGTCTGAGGTCAGGTCTTTTGAATAATCGTAATTTGGCATCATGATTTGAAGTTCCTCCTCCTTCAGGAATTCCCCATTTTAGCCTTTTGAATCCTCGGTTATACCTAGGGATCCTTCGCGGGTTAGTCCTTATTGTGAGCTATTTTCACCAATGGATGGCGCGTGTGTGACAGCTTCTTTGACGAACGGGACAGTGAAGGAGAAGGTGGACCCCCCGCCCGGCGTCGGATCCATGCGTAGCTCTCCGCCGTGAAGTTCGGCAATAGAGCGGCAGATATTGAGTCCCATGCCCATGCCTTCGGATTTTGTGGAATAGAAGGCGTCAAAGAGTTTGGAGCGGGATTCTTCCGGAATGCCCGGTCCGTGATCAACGACCTGGAATTGGAGACGCTCGGGGTTCTTTTCCCAAGGATCGGCATGGAGTTCGATGGTTCTCTCCTCCATGGGGATGTTGCTCGAGGCGCACGCTTCCATAGCGTTCTTCAGGAGATTTAAAAGCAGCTGCTCAAGCATGACCGAGTCCCCCATCATCAAAGGGAGCCCCGGCGCTATGACGAGTTTGATTCGACTGTCAAGCTTACGCGCCTGAATGTTGGCGAGTTCGAGCGTTTCCTGAATAACCGTTTCCACGGCGACGGGTTCGAGTTTGGCGTCGGTTTTCTTTGCGAAGCCGCGAATGCGCTGAATGATGCGGCCGGCGCGCTGCGCTTGATTTTCAATGCGGGCGTAGCTCTGGGCTTCGCGTTCTTTGGAAAGCGTCCCGTTGGCAAGCATCGTCGCTGCGGCATTGGCGTAGTTTGCGATGGCTGCAAGCGGCTGATTGAGTTCATGCGCGAGTGAACTCGCCATTTCACCCATCGTAACCAATCGGTGAGTGGACTCTGCGCGGCGAAGCTGCGCTTCTCGGGCAAGATCAAGTTCACGGCGTTTGGTGATGTCGGTTGCGATCACCATGACAGCGGTTTCGCCGCGCGTCCAAACAATGCGCTGCGAACGAACATCAAACCATCTTGATGTTTCTTCGTCGAAAATGTCGTCGCTTTGTACCGTGGGAGGCGCCTTTTCCAGGCGGGCAAGGAGTTTTGCCGCACCGTTGGGTCGATCATTAAAGAGTGTGCGGTAGGAGCGGTTGGCAAAGAAAAGCACGTCGCGGTTGGGTTCCGCGAGCACTGCGATAGCGCTCGCCATCGACTCAACGACCAGTGTGAAGCGTTCATTTGCGGCTTCAACTCGTGACTGTGCGAGCACCGAGTTCGTCACGTCAAAGAGCGCGCCAATGGAGCCAAAGGGTTTCCCATCGTCGTCAAGAAGCGGGGAAATGCGCAGTTCTGCCCAAAATTCCTCACCGTTCTTGCGGACGGCTTCAAAACGTGTAACGACGGGCAATGTTTCTTCAGCTTCCGGATGGTTAGTGGCCGAAAGAAGCCTCTCGGTAAGCTCTGCGACATAGTTTTTGGCCCAATAAGGATAGGGCGGCTTCTGCCCGATCAATTCCTTAGCCGGATAGCCCACGATCTTAGGGAATGTGTCGTTCACATAGAGCATGCATCCCTTGAGGTCGGTGACACGCAGGCCGACAACGGCCGATTCAGACATGACGCGGCGAAGAGAATATTCGGCCATGAGTGTGCGGTGCGACCGAACCTGCTGGCGTTGGTAGTAAAAAACGAGGCCGATAGCTGCCAGAAGCATCAGCGCCAGACCGCCGACAGAAAAATACTGCACGCGGTTGTTGGCAAAGAGTGCGTGGTCGTAGCTCTTGGCGACCAATGACATCTCTTCTTCCGGCGCAGCGTCGAGCAGTGTGATGTCCGTTGCGTAGATGATGGGTTCGGTGAGTTCGGGTTGGTCGACTGGGGGTTTAGAAGGTCCGCGGCTGCCAACGGGAGCCGGAATGGAGCGGCCGTTGAGTGCGAAGCTCAGTAGGTATGACCCCGTGTCTGCATATCGCTGCTGAGCCAGCAGGAGCAGGCGCGTGAGATCGATGCGGGCCATCAGAAGGGTGTCCGGTATGGCCGACGGCGTCACGATGTTCACAAAAATGCGCTGTGAATAGGGACCGACATAAAAAGGCGTGGAAAGCGAGCGGTCAAAGCGCTTGGCCAAGCGGACAGCACGAAGCAGATGCGCGTCATTGATCTGATTGATGCCCTCAAAAAGCGATGGTGCACGAGCTGTCGACGATGACCATACGCGGCGCACTTCGCCTTTTTCGGTGACAAGCGCAAGTTCTGTGACTTCGCGGCGGTCAATAAAGAGTGTTTGTGCGGCGAGGTCGAGCGAAGCCGATGCAAAGTCGCCTTGCTGTCCGCGCACAAGGCGCAGACTCATCTTCTGCAGGATTTCGGATACACCGAGAACCTGCGCTTCAATGGACTGGGCCACGAGGTCGGTGGTCTGCTTCAAACGAATGGTTTCAGCTTCACGATCCGAGTCAATCACAAGCCATGCAACGCCTGTGAGAAACGCCGCGACAAGCAGCAGTGCGGCCCAGGCAGCCCACAAACCATGTTCAGAAAATGCCGGCAGTTTTGCGGGCAGCTCTTTGTTTGCAGCGTTGAGGTGGCGGAATGCGTCGGAAATAAGATGTTCGGACTGGTCAGCAGGCATGGCGCAAGAAAGCTTCTGCGAAGAGATATTGTGTGCAGTTCATTTTAAGCGCCGCATGGGCGGCGCCTTTAGAATTCAACTCAATGCGCCGCAGATGCTGTCAGTTTGAGAGCTCTGCTGCGTGATTCAAAGAAGACTCCATTGAAATTCCCATGACACAATCCCGTCCGCTCTCTCAAAGTGAACTCAAGCGCCTCGTCGCACGTGCCGCGCTCGACTATGTCGAATCGGGCGCAGTGCTCGGCGTCGGCACCGGCTCCACCGTTGATCAGCTGATTGACCAGCTTCCTGAAATTCGCGATCGTATTCCGGCTTGCGTCTCTTCGTCGGAGCGTTCGACCAAGCGTCTTGAAGCGCTCGGTTTTAAGGTGCTCGACATGAATGAGGTTGATTCGATTGGCGTTTATATTGACGGTGCTGACGAAATTGATGGCCATTTTGCAATGATTAAGGGCGGCGGCGGAGCACTCACCCGGGAGAAGATCGTGGCGAGTATTTCTCGCCGCTTCGTCTGCATTGCCGATGCGTCGAAAAAAGTGGATGTGTTGGGACGTTTCCCGCTTCCCGTTGAAGTGATCCCAATGGCAGCGCGCGAGATTAAGCGTCGTTTGGAAGCTTTGGGCGCTGACGTAAAGCTTCGCGACTTTGTCACCGACAACGGCTGCAGCATTCTCGATGCTGCAGGCCTGGAGATTCGAGATCCTCAGGGATTGGAGACGGAGATCAACAGTTGGCCTGGTGTCGTGACTGTCGGTCTCTTTGCCGCTCGCGGCGCTGATGTGCTGCTCTTAGGCACTTCCGAAGGCGTTAAGACCTTTAAGCGCGGGTGAGCTCCAGCAGTTTAAATGTGTCATGGGCTCGACTTTTTTGAAAAAGTCGAGCCCATGGCTTCTTCAATAAAAGAGGGCAGAAGATCTTATTTCTGATCTTCTTCCGGATGGGGTTTGTAGCCCGGAACTGCGACCGCCTCGCCATCGCCGAAGAAATAGCGTTCGCACTGCGTCATGAGGTGCTTGCGGGCGGAAGCATCGGCGAGATTGAGACCGTATTCGTTTACCATCATCGTCTGCAGACGCGTCCAGTCGGCCCAAGCCTCCTTGCTCACGTTTTTCCAGATGCGCACGCCGAGTTCGCCGGGGAAAGGCGGATAGTCAAGGCCCTCGGCCTCTTTATGTAGCTTGACGCAGTTGACCATGCGAGCCATATCGTGAAGTCTCCGATTGCTGCCGCGGAACGCGAAGGCGTGCGGCGAAGATGTTGAAAGCGGGAGGATCGTCCGTGGGTTAACGACGAACAGACGTAACAATCCTGATCTTGTGCGCAGAAGTCTACTCGAAGGATCATCAGCCTGCGAAGCAGAAATCTGTCTTCATCTGCGCGGATTGTGAGACAGGACGGATCTCGGCGCCTCCGTATAATGCCGCCGCGTGCTCACTTGCTCTCAAAGTTAACGACGCCGCGCAGAGCGGCGGCAGATAAAGTGAACCGACTGAGTTCAATTCAATTGCAGTTAAACAGGACAAAATAATGGCGGACAATCGCGCGCTCATGGCGGCATTTCAGAAAGTTCGGGCGGATGTGGATCAAGCACTCGAACAGACGCGCCGTAAGGAGGAAGCTGCCCGCGCTGCGGAAGAAGCCAAGCGTGCTCAGGAGCGGCGTGAGAAACGGCAGGGAAGCGCTGCAGCCAAGCAGTCGGGTAAAGCTTCTGCGGGGGAAGCCAATAGCGCAAGGGAAAGCAAAAGCGAGCAGTCAATGGTTAAAGCTGCTCGGGTGACCCCCCTTCAGACATCGTCCTCAGCCGCCAAGCCAGCATCAGCGAAGGTCCCAGAAAATACGTCGGTCAGAGCCCCCCGTACCTATAGTCCAAAGGGTGCTTTCGGAGCGGTGCTTGCCGGCGCTGCTCAGGCGTCCGGCGCTGTTTTTCGTGAGTCTCCTGCGCTGCAGGGGGAAAGCGCAGGGAAACGCAGCAAGGCGCCGCTGACCAATAAAGCCGCATCTGCAGATAAAACCGTGCAGAACGGCAAACGCGAAATCCTGCATCCCCGTTTTGAGAGCGCATCTGCAGCGAAGGCGAATGCAGGACATAGAGAGGATCGTTCCGGGCGAGCAGATCGGCCCTTGCAAACAGCGGCAGGACGGTCGGCAAAAGCTGACAGTCGTCAAAATCGTCAGCTGCGGCCTCGTCGTCCCAATCTGCCCGAGAGCGGTCAGGCACGAACTGAAAATGGGCGTCAAGACACGCGTGCTCTCAGTGGAGGACGATCGGAGCGTTCAGCTCGTCCGAAACTCTCCTGGGCCGAACGCCGTAATCCCATTCCGCCTTTTGAACTCATGCCGGGGCTGCCGGTTTCTGAACGCGCAGCCGATGTTGTCAAGGCGATTAAAGAGAATCAAGTCGTCATCGTCTGCGGTGAAACGGGGTCGGGTAAAACGACGCAGCTCCCGAAGATCTGCTTGATGGCAGGACGAGGTGAAACCGGCCGCATCGGTCATACGCAGCCGCGCCGCATCGCTGCGAGCTCCATTGCCAAGCGTATCGCTGAAGAACTCAAAACGCCGTTGGGCGACGTGGTGGGCTACAAGGTTCGATTCACAGATCAAACGGCTTCGGGCGCTACCATCAAGCTGATGACGGATGGCATTCTCCTTGCTGAGACGCAGGGGGATCCGCTGCTTAAAGCGTATGACACCATCATTATCGACGAAGCTCATGAGCGTTCGATCAACATCGATTTCCTGCTTGGCTACCTGAAGCGTCTGCTGCCTAAACGCCCCGACCTCAAGGTCATTGTGACGTCAGCCACGATTGATGCCGAGCGTTTTGCCAATCACTTTGCGGTCAACGGCAAACCCGCGCCGGTGCTCACCATTTCCGGGCGCACTTATCCGGTGGAAATCCGGTGGCGCCCGGTTGAAGACCGTGATGAAGACGATGACCGCACGATGCTTGCTGCGATAGACGATGCAGTAAGCGAGTGTGAAATGAGCGGCCGAGGGGATATTTTGGTATTTCTGCCGGGCGAACGCGAAATTAATGCTGCGGCCGAAGAGATGCGGCGCTCGCGCATTGGCAAGGCAGAAATTCTGCCGCTCTACGCTCGTCTTTCTGCGGCCGATCAGGACAAAATCTTCAAGCCTTCGGGGAATATGCGACGCATTGTGCTCGCCACAAACGTTGCTGAAACATCCGTTACCGTTCCCGGCATCCGCTATGTGGTGGACACTGGTTACGCGCGTATCAAACGCTATTCATATCGCTCCAAGGTCGAGCAGCTGCTCGTTGAGCCCATTAGTCAGGCTTCTGCCAACCAGCGCTCGGGCCGCTGCGGCCGCGTAGCGGAAGGCATCTGTATTCGGCTTTACAGTGAAGAGGATTTCGCTCGTCGGCCTGCATTCACCGATCCAGAGATCATGCGCTCGAATCTCGCTGCCGTCATTTTGCGCGCCAAGGCGCTGCGCTTGGGTGACGTGCGTGAATTCCCGTTTGTGCAGGCGCCGCCTCCGAAGGCCTTTGCCGATGGTTTTGCAATTCTGCAGGAATTGGGAGCCATCAGTGAAGACAATGAACTGACGGAAGTCGGCCGCAGTCTCTCCAGGCTGCCTATTGATCCCAAGCTCGGCCGAATGCTCCTTGAAGGGGCTCGCCGCGGTGCGCTGCGCGAACTCTTGATTGTCGCTTCGGGGCTCTCGGTGCAGGATCCGCGCGAACGCCCTGCCGAGCAGCAGCAGGCCGCCGATGAAGCACATAAAAAATTGGCTGACGAACGCTCTGACTTCCTTTCTTACGTCAAGCTCTGGGATTGGGCTGAGGCTGCGCGTGCTTCCAAAGAAAGCAACCGCAAGTACGACCAGGAACTCAAGCGTCGGTTCTTGTCGCCGCGCCGACTCCGCGAATGGCGTGAGGTCATGGGGCAGCTGAAGGCGCTGGTCGACGATCTGGACTGGCGGCTTAATACGGCCCCCGCTACATATGAGGAAGTGCATCGTGCGCTCCTCTCAGGACTGCTCGGCAATATCGGGAGCAAGACGGTCGAAAGCGACCGTCGGGCGCCGCCCTATGCGGGAGCTCGCGGCATCAAATTTTGGATTTGGCCGGGATCGGTACGTGCCAAAAAGAGCGGCCGATGGATCCTTGCGGGTCAGATCATTGAAACGTCTAAGCTCTTTGCGCGCTGCGTTGCAGATATCGAGCCCGAGTGGATCGAAGCGGCGGCGGGACCGCTCATTCGCCGCTCCTGGAGCGAGCCGCATTGGGAAAAAAGCCGCGGCGAGGTCGTGGCTTTGGAGCGCGGAACGCTTTACGGCCTCACGGTTTATCAGCAGCGTCGAGTGTCCTTTGCCAAACATGATCCGAAGCTTTCCCGCGAACTCTTTATTCGCGAGGCACTCGTTGGCGGCGAATTCGACGGCAAACTGAGCTTTTATCACCACAATCAGCGGCTGGTGCGGGAAATTGAAGATCTCGAGCACAAGACCCGTCGTCCGGACGTGCTCGTTGACGACGAAATGATCTTCGCTTTCTACGATCGAGAGCTGCCGCAGGATGTCTGTTCCACAAAAATGCTTGAGGCATGGCTGAAAGCGGCTGAAAAAGAAAACCCCAAGGTGCTTCGGCTTTCGCGCGAAGAGCTCATGCGTCACGAAGCCTCTGCTGCCGCAGATGCTTGGTTCCCCAAAACCATGGAAATGGCAGGGATCGATATGACGCTCTCATACCAATTTGAGCCGGGCAGCCCTCGTGACGGCGTTACGATGACTGTGCCGCTTTTTGCGCTCAATCAGCTCGATCCTGTGCGTGCTGAATGGCTCGTTCCGGGAATGGTGAAGGAGAAGGCTCAGGCGCTATTGAAGACGCTTCCGCAGAAGATTCGGCGCAATTGTGTGCCGCTTCCGGACTATGCGGCAGGATTTCTGACCCGCACCCAAAACGGGACGCCTCAGAGCATAGGATTTGTTGATGCGCTCGCGGCTGACGTCCGCAGCGAAACGGGGCTGCCCTGCCAGCCATCAGACTTTAAGACCGAAGGTTTGCCCCAGCATCTCATCCTCAACTTCAAAGTGATTGATGAGCATGGCCGTCAGCTCGCACTGGGCCGCAATCTTGCTCAGCTGCGTGCAGAACTCGGCGAAGAGGCTCAAGCAACTTTCCGCAACGTTGCTAAGCAAGATGCTGCCGTTGCCAAGGATTTGGGCGGCGAAGTTACAAACTGGACCTTCGGCGAACTCCCCGAACTCATGGAAATTCAACGCCGCGGTGAAACGCTCATTGGGCATCCGGCATTGGTGGATGTGGGGGAGGCCTGCCGCATCGAAGTATTCGACGATCCGCTCGAAGCACAGAAAGCACATCGCAAAGGACTCAGAAGGCTCTTCCGTCTCACCTTGCGTGAGCAGGTGAAGTTTATTGAGCGCAGCCTGCGTGACCTCGGCCGCGTACAGATGCAGGCGTCAGTGGTGCCGGGGCTCGACAAGAACTTCGAAAGTATCGACGATCTGGAAAACGATGTAGTCGACTGTGTATTGGATGCCACTGCCCTTGTCGATCCGCTTCCGATGAATGAAGAGGCCTTCCAGACGAGGCGGGAAGATGCCCGGGGACGACTTTCCTTGGTTGCAGGCGAAGTGTCGCGGCTCCTCACTGAAATTGTTGCGCAGGCTGCTCCGGCAGCACTAAAGCTCAAACGCATAGAAAATGAGGCACTCTCAGCAGATGTCGCTGAGCAGCTCAAGCGTCTCTTTCCGCCGCATTTTCTATTGTCTGCGCCTTTGTCGCAGCTGATGAACTACCCGAGATACCTCAAGGCCGTTCTCTATCGACTGGAGCATTATTCAAGTGATCCGGCTCGGGATGCTGCACGGCAGGCAGATGTCGAGCGTCTTACGCTCCCTTGGGTACGGGCGGTTGCTGCGCGCCGAAGGCAGCCTGATTCTCATCTTGAAGAGTTTCGCTGGATGCTCGAAGAGCTTCGCGTTTCCTTATTTGCGCAGCAGCTGCGCACACCCATGCCGGTGTCGGTTAAGCGTTTGGAGCGTATTTGGCAGTCGATAACCCGCCTTTAATGGCAAGAACGGGGCAGGCGTTTGCTTAAGACAAAATTCCATAAATTTGTAAAACTTAAGCGCTATACCCTGTACGCGGGAAGATTGATGAGTGACAATATTTAGATCTCTCTAAGGTTTACACCACGGAGCGGTGCACCCGTCTGTACCGCTCCCTCCGACGTCTGGCTGATCTGCTTTCTTGTTGGGAGAAAGCTGAGCGGTTGTGCGTCCGCCGTTCTTGAAGCCGGTCCCATGTTTCTCCCTTTCCGCCAAGTCGCTCTCGTATTCGCCCTCGGGGCGTCCCTTATTGCTCTCCCTCTTGAGAGTGCCTGTGCTGCTGAAGCAGCCGGCAAAAAAGCGGTTTTAGTACCGATAAAGGCGGGATCGACTGCTGCGAAGGCGCGCACAGCTCAGACAAAGAATGTCAAATCCAAACAGGCGTCAGTGAAAAAGGTTTCTATTAAAACAGCGGCTAAAAATACGCGTCAGGCAGCTGCAAAGAAGCCAAAACCAAAACAGAAGGCACGCCGCGTAGTACGCCGTACAGGACCTTCTCAGGCGACCCTTGCAGGGCTGCGCCAAACGGACGATCCGCTGCAGCTGGGCAGTTCCGTTGCATATGCAATGGACCAAGATACGGGAGAGGAACTTGTCGTCAAGAATGCCGATGTGGAGCTGCCGATCGCCTCGGTGACGAAATTGATGACGGCTCTGGTTATCGCGG
Source organism: Sutterella wadsworthensis (assembly GCF_003315195.1). Taxonomy (GTDB): domain Bacteria; phylum Pseudomonadota; class Gammaproteobacteria; order Burkholderiales; family Burkholderiaceae_F; genus Sutterella; species Sutterella wadsworthensis. The sequence goes on from NZ_QNRV01000040.1 coordinate 11,744, forward strand.
AGAGCGATGTCGATTTGGATGAAAAAGTCCGTATCACGCGCGAAGACTATGTCCGCTCAACCGCCCACTCAAAACTGATTTCCGGCATGCGGCTGACGCGTGAATCGCTGCTCAAAGCCGCGCTCATGTCAAGTGACAATCGTGCGGCCGCCGCTCTTGCCCGCACCTATCCGGGCGGACGAAAGGCGTTTGTCGCCAAAATGAATGAACGCGCCGCCGCCATCGGGATGACGAACTCCTTTTTTGCTGATCCGACGGGGTTGGATAACCGCAATCACTCCACGGCACGTGATTTGGGCAAACTGGTTGCAGCGGTCTACCTGCATCAGGAAATTCGGGATGCGTCGACCACTTCCATGGCCCGCATCAGCACGGGCCGCCGGCAGGTCAATCTCGCGACGACCAATCGCCTGATCGGTGATCCCTCGTGGCGCATCGGCATTCAAAAGACAGGCTTCACGACCGCTGCAGGCCGCTGCATGGTCGTGCAGAGCGATGTGGGCGAGCGTCGTCTTGTGATGGTGGTGCTCGATAGCCCAAATAATGCTCAGCGCGCTGACGATATGCGTACGATGCGTGCCTATGTGCAAAGCGAAAGTGATTTCTCACGCGACTTTGAACACGTGGCGCCCTATGAAATTTTTTAATTCATCTGATTGCTGGCGATAAGTTCACAAGCTTCGTCAATCCCCTAAATGAAAGGCCTGAAGCATTTGGTGCTTCAGGCCTTTCGATTGATGGATATTCCGTTAGGTTGGGGATGCTTCGTCAGGCAGTTTGGCGGCAACGACTTCGGCAATATCGAGCACTTGAAGCTCCTGTGCGCCATTAACCATCGGTTTTGCACTTTCGAGCATCGTGAGGCAGTGCGGGCAGCCGGTGGCAATCTTTGAAGCCCCGCATTGAGACGCGGTATTTTGAAGGGATTCCAGCCGGATCACATTGATACGCTTCTTTTGTGTTTTCTGATCAGTCCACATCTGACCGCCGCCGGCACCGCAGCAAAGGGTATTGGCACCGTATTCGGCAGGATCGAATTCTGCAGAGCCAACAGCTGCCAACACCTCTCGCGGAGCACGGACGATACCGTTTTGTCGGGCAAGGTAACAGGGATCGTGCCACACAACACGTTCAGACTGCATGGCCGATCGGGGCAGTTTCCCTTCGGCGAAAAGCCGGCTGATGAAGCTGGAGTGGTCGATGACAGCAAATGAACCGCCGTCAAAGGCGGGATATTCATTTTTAAGCGTATTAAAGCAGTGAGGGCAGGCTGTCAGCACTTCCTTGAACTTAAAGCGCGAAAAGTTCTCGATATTTTCCTGAGCAGCAGTTTGATAGAGGTACTCTTCGCCTAAGCGGCGCGCGAATTCTGCGTGGCAGCGCTCTTCAGCCATGACTGCAAACTTGACGCCGGCAGTCTTGAGAATCTTCACCATTGCGCGGGCGATGCGCCGCGCACGTCGATCGTAGCTTGCTGCACAGCCGACCCAATAAAGAATATCGTAGTCTTCCCCTTCCTCAGCGACTGGTACATCAAGCCCTTGAGCCCAGTCCATTCGTTCATAGGGATCAAGCCCCCAGGGGTTCCCTACGGAAGCTGTATTCTCCAGCGCTTCCGCAGCGCCTTCAGGGAATTCGCCTTGCTCAAGGGCAAGATGCCGGCGCAGGCCGACGATGAAATCCGGCGTTTGGATGTCTGCTGGACAGACTGCCGCACAGGCGCCGCAGGTGGTGCAGGAGAAAAGTTCGTCCTTAGTGACTACGCCTCCGGCCAGGTCATCAGCATTTGCGTCATCGGCGCCAGCCGCGGCTGCACGCACACGATCACGCAGCTTCAGCACGACGGTTCGAGGTTTGAGCGGCGTTCCTGCGCGAACAGCGGGGCAAACGTCATTGCAGCGGCCGCATTCGACGCAGGCGTCGAGCTGCGCACGGTCAGTCCAAGAGAGATCCTTGATGGACGAAATGCCGAAGTGCTCTTGTTCTTCAATATTCTCAATTTTTGGAAGTGCGCCGTTGGGAGCGGGTTTGCGTACCGCAATAGCGGTTGGCACTCGGTAGATATGGGCGTAATAAGTGAGCGGTACCGCAGCAATGAAGGCGAGAGCAGCAATGCCGTGAATCACCCAAAGCCAGATATGTGCAGTTTCTAGCGCAGCTGTCGAAATACCCATAGCTAGAAATACTTTCGCGAGCGCAGAACCTACGGGAGAAAAGTGCATCCAGGCCGGCTGCTGTACTGCCAGGCGCAGCGCTTCAATCACGAAGCCCGTGATCACAATAAAGGCCAGCGATGCGTAGGCCAGTACAAAACGGCCGTCCTTAGGCAGTTCGTTGGCGGTGCCCCAGCGGCGCCAGGCTGCAAAGGCCAAAGCGACGAGCACAGCTGCGCCGGCAACGTCGAGAATCAGCTTGTAAGCGAGATAGACGTTCCCCCGAAGGAACTGTTTGCCGAAAACATAGTGCCCAACATCCCAGTCCAACGTTGCCGTAGCCGTACCGAGGAATAAAAGGAAAAAGCCGACGACCAGCACCGCATGCATGCGGCCGGCAGAAGTCTGGCGCACTTTTTCTTCAAGGACAGCCTCTTTGAGCAGGCGATCCCGGCGACTGGGATCGCTCGGTAGCTTTTCATCCTTGCGGCGGCGCCAAACTTCAATGTTCTTACAGACACCCCAAGCACAGAGGGCGATGGTGATGACGGCGGCGACATAGACGCCGATTTCGCCCCAGAGGGGCACATTCCAGAAGCCAGGGCGGATAGGAAAATCCGCGGGGAGCGGTGCGGTCATAAGTTTGGGTCTGTTTAATATAACCGCCGCATGAGCGGCGTTGATCTTGAAGCCGCCATTCTAAATGGCCGATCAAGGCAAAAACAGAACCTGCTGAATCGACTTGCAGGGGTATCGGCAGCTTAATTGAACGGCCGAGTGACTGACAAATGCAGTAGACAAAAACAAAACTCCCGAACCGCAAAACGATTCGGGAGCTGCATTTGGTTGCGGGAGAAGGATTTGAACCTCCGACCTTCGGGTTATGAGCCCGACGAGCTACCGGACTGCTCCATCCCGCGATGAATCCGGTCTGCTGAATCAGCAGAGATTTGAATTATGAATGGTTATGATCGACTTGTCAAGGACTTTGGGAAAAAGTTTTTTTGACGACCGAGTTCGCAGGACTGGACTTCCTTATCCTTTCGAGCTATTTCTTAAGGAATACCAGCACTCGTTTCTCTATAATATCCGGACTTTAAATCAGACCCGATCGCTGGAGAATCACTCCGGCAGACCATTCCAATACTGCAGAGATTATGTTGCTCTATAAAATCGCCCGTCGCATTCTTTTCTCCATGAACCCTGAAACGGCACATGCGGTCACGCTTGCGAACCTGGATTGGGCGGTCAATTTCGGCGTGACGAATCTCATCACGCACATGCCTGATGATGATCCCGTTGAGGTCATGGGTCTTCGCTTTCCGAATACCGTCGGTCTTGCAGCCGGCATGGATAAAGACGGCAAGCACGTTACGGCTTTCGGCGGTCTTGGTTTCGGCCACGTCGAAATCGGAACGATCACGCCGCTTGCTCAGCCTGGTAATCCTAAGCCGCGTCTTTTCCGTCTGATTCCGGCGGGCGGCATTGTTAACCGCATGGGCTTTAATAACGAGGGCGTCGATAAGGTGCTTGAAAACCTGCGTTCGGCGGATGCATTTCGTCTGCGCGGCGGCATTCTCGGCATCAACATCGGCAAGAATGCCGTCACGCCGATTGAGAATGCGCTCTCAGATTACGAGAAGTGTCTCGACAAGGTTTATGACGCCGCAGACTATATTGCTGTCAATATCTCCTCGCCCAACACGAAGAATCTTCGCCAGCTTCAGGGGAAGGGAGAACTCGATCACTTGGTTGAAGGGATCGTGAAGAAGCGTGAGGAGCTTAAAGCTGCTCGCAATGGCAAGCACGTGCCGATCGCCGTAAAAATTGCGCCCGATCTCGAAAACGATGAAATTCTGCGCTGCGTCGATACGTTGATTGCCAACGGCATTGACGGTGTGATTTGTACGAATACGACGATCGGCCGCAAAGGCGTAGAAGGGCTCGATCATGCCAACGAAACGGGCGGTCTCTCGGGTGCGCCTCTGCGGGAACGTTCTACCGAAGTGGTTCGCCTCGTTGCGGATCATGTCAAGGGGGCTATTCCGATCATTGCTTCGGGCGGTGTGATGACCGGCGCAGATGCTGTTGAGAAGATCGAAGCCGGTGCGCAGCTCGTGCAGCTCTTTACGGGTTTCATTTACAACGGCCCGAAGCTTGTTGCTGACAGCGTTGAAGCCGTGGCAGCTTGGCGCGCTAAGCAGGGACGCTAAGCACAATCGATTCGTCGACGATTATCCTGACGCGCTTTGAATGTTGTCATTCGAGGCGCGTTTGTTTTTTGTGGGGATGCCGCCATGCGAATTTTTGCTGCTTTAGCATTGCCGAACGAACCGAGAGCGGCCCTTGAGGCTGAAATCAATCGGTTACGACGCAAATATTCAGATTGCGGAAGATGGTCGCAGTCAAAAAACCTCCATCTCACAATGGCTTTCCTCGGCGAAGCAACACCCGACACTGCAAAGAAAGTCGCGACAGCCTTGGCAAAAGTGCCACAGACAGCGGTGTGCTGGCGTTTTTCAGGACTGGGCGTTTTCAGCCGTCAGCAGATTTTGTGGGCAGGCTTGGCGGAGACGGACCGCTTCAATGCGTTGGCTGAGCAGGTTCGTTCGTGTCTTGACGATATGGGACAGCACTATGACCGGAAACCCTTTCGCGCACATATCACGCTCGCTCGCCAATGGCAGGGGCCGCAGCCCCAAGCGTTATCGAGCCCCTTAGCCAATTATTCTTTTGCAGTCTCTCCGGTTTGCGTCCGGCTTTATGCATCCGAGCGTGATGCCAGTGGGCGGATTTGTTATCGAGTGTTGTCTTCGTATTAGATGTCAGCAGCTTCCGCTTCAATAGGAAGTGCGACCAGGCAGCCTGTGCGTGCTTGAGCGGCCGTCAGCTTCAAGATGCAGTAGCGAGCACCTCGGCTGGTTACTTCAGCCGTGCCCATCAACTTTCCTGCGGCAGAAAGTACGGGATAAGTCTGTGCTTCATTGAGCGAGGACTGAGGATCAATGCAATAGAGCATTGTGTCGTCGCCTTCTTGCCGGGTGTGATAAACGCGCACGAAACCTCGTTTAGCGAGCCATGCAGAGCCAAAGTAAATGAGGCCGAAATAGAGGAGACAGGCAGTAGCGGCCACTATCAGCGCTGCAAAGGCTGCATTAAGCGGCTCCCAGCCCCAGATACGCATTAAAAAGGAAGAACTATTGGCGCGAACAGCGGTCGCGTTAGGCAGAACCTGAACGAAAAGAACGTCCAATTCATGCGGCGGCGTATCAGGAGAGCCGGCCGTAACCGTGAAGTTTTTGCCTAAGGCGCTGGGTGCTGCGTAGAGAAGGGCGCTCCAATTCATTCGGCTGGGGAAGAATGAATTGCTCACGCGGATATCAGATGCGGTGAGGCCGTCTTCGGGCGGTTCGATACGTACTTGAAGACCGCGATTACCCTGCTCAGAAGAGATGGAACCTGTAATAACGGTGCTGTTGTCAGCAGCAACGGAAAGCTTGTCTCCGCCGTCTCCGAATCCAGAAATGAGCGCATCTGCAGAAGCAATCATGCCGGCAGCAGCACAGGCGACGGCGGTGACAGAGAGTATTCGACGCAGCAGGCGAAGCAGTACAACGGACCGCGGCAGAGCCTGAGAATGTTCTGTCGACATAAGACCTGAGCTCCTCCTGCAGCGTCTAACCGTTGACATAGTGCGCAGACTACTCCTTGAAACGAGCAACCTGCAAAATTTGTCGTGATTGTATGAGGGGAGATCAACGCTGTGAGCAGTGCGCTCTGAGTAGTCTGTGCTAGTAAGGGTGACGCCACGCAATGAACTGACTTGTAAGATGCCCTTGACAAAAGATTTAAATGTCGGTAAAGTTCGCTCCCTGCCTCGAACGAGAGGCAGAAAATCAAGCAACATTGAGATGCATTCAAACGAATCGTTGAGATGTTCTTGACAAGAAGAGAAAGTTCAGATAAACTCTTTCTTCTGCGCTGATCGAGGTCAGCGAAGTTCTTTAAAAATCAGATTCAACGAACCGATAAGTGTGAACGTCGGAAACTTGAGGAGTCCTCGAAAGAGGCGCCGGATTTCACGATCCGGAGACTCAAAAATTTTACGAAGTTTGCACTTCTCGAAAGCCGAAAGAAGAGATCAAATCAAATCTTTCAATTCCGGCG
>NZ_QNRV01000041.1 GCF_003315195.1 Sutterella wadsworthensis
GGTTGCCGCCTACGCCTACGAGCACGGTCTTGCTCAGAATGAACGTCCGGCTGATCTTGAAAAGGCTGTCGACGAATTCATGTATCGTCCGTAATATTCAAAGCCTGCACGTAAACGGTTTCTGATCGTTTTCGTGCTGAGCACGAATAGAAAAGCTCTTCGCTAGTGCATAACTGCGGAGAGCTTTTTAATATGTGTGAGTTTTAGATTGGCGCTTCTTGAGGCGCTTATGCGCACCATTCCTTGACTACCTCTACCAATACGCCTTCTGAGGATATGACTCCTGCAGAGCTTGCCTCCGCCGCAGCGAGCAGCCCGACTCCGAGCGCTGCTTCGCAGCCTGTTGCACGCCTATACGGCGAGCCAATGCTTGAGTATCCGAAGGATCTTTATATTCCCCCGGATGCTCTGGAGGTTTTCCTTGAACGATTTGAGGGGCCGCTTGATCTTTTGCTGTGGCTGATTCGCAGTCAAAAGTTCGATGTAATGGATATACCTATGGCGCTGCTTACAGAGCAGTACATGGCCTATGTTGAACTTATTCGGCGTTCTAACTTAGAACTCGCGAGCGCCTATCTTGTGATGTCGGCAACACTCGTGTCGATTAAGAGTCGAATGCTGCTGCCGAGGCGCCAGGATGCCGAAACAGGTGAAGAGCCCGAAGATCCTAGAGCGGAATTGATGCGCCGACTGCTGGAATATGAGCGTATGCGTGCTGCGGCTAAGGAGCTCGATGAGCTTCCGCGCATGGGACGAGATTTCATGGCTGCCGCGGGCGGATTCATCATCGTGCCCGAAGAGGAGCTCCCTGCAGTAACGCCAGAGGAACTTGCACTGGCTTGGGAAGCGGCTACGGCAAGACTTGCTTTGAGCGCGCATCATCGGGTTACGCGAGAGGAACTCTCGGTGCGTGAACATATGACAGCCATTCTCAAGCGGCTTAACGGCCGGGAGTTCGTTCGCTTTACGGATCTGCTGCAGGATCGCCCGGACGTACAGGGCATTTGTGTATGGTTTCTGGCGACTTTGGAGTTGGCGAAGATCTTTCTCTTGTCGGTTCAGCAAGCTGAACCTTACGGGGAGATTTACCTGCGTACGGAGGAGGTGCCTGCACTCACAAATGCACAGGCTGATGACGCAGATGGTGTCCTGACGGCAGAAGGTGATCGCACGGAAGAGGAGCTCCGCATTTTTTGGCGCAGACGACTGATGCCTGGCGAACAAGGCACACTGTTTGAAGACGATATCAATTGAACGCATCCGGATAAAACTAAACTGCCGCTCCCCCAACTATTAAGGGAAGCGGCAGTAAAGTAAACGCCGAGCGCCACTCGATTTAAATCAGTCTCACACAGTGGAGACCGCTGAACTGTCGCAGTGAAAGACGTTTTTTCAGCGGTCCCTGCAGATTAGAGAGCAGCTTCTTTCTTTGCCATTTCGGCAAGCACAAGATCCGCGCGTGCCATGGCGAATTCCATATCAGGCACCAGATTGGGGCCGAGTTCATCAGCGATGCCAGTTCGCTTAAGCTGCCGCAGCGAGTGGCCCGTTGCCCCTGCAATGATGAGCTCATGATTGTGGCGGTGAAGTGCGCGGACAAAGACTTCAATTTGATCCATCGCGGAATTGTCAATGCTGATGAGATCGGTGAAGTCGAGGATCACAATCTTTGCCGAATCGGCTGCGATCAGACGGTGTGGGTCCGTAACATGTTCGAGCTTTGAGATAGAGCCGAAAAAGAGTGCCCCGCGGATATGCCAGGCTTCCACGGTGTCGGGCATGTGGAAAGGCAGCGTTGCGGGTTCCACTACCGTAATGTTGTTCATACGGTAAAGGAAGAAGATGCATGCGACGACAAGACCGAATTCCACGGCGACCGTAAGATCGAAGACAACCGTGAGAAAGAATGTGAGCAGCAATGTGGCCTTGTAAGAGAGCGACATGCGCTTTAGACGCATGAATTCGCGCCAATTGCCCATATTCCAAGCCACGAAAACCAGAATTGCAGCCAGAGCTGAGAGCGGAATGCTGGCGGCGAGCGGAGCGGCGGCGAGGATAACGACTAGAAGCGTCACCGCGTGCACCATTCCCGCGACGGGCGAGAAAGCGCCGGACTTGATGTTCGTTACCGTTCGGGCGATTGTGCCTGTTGCCGGAATGCCGCCGAAGAACGGCACAATAAAGTTAGCGATACCCTGCCCCATCAATTCCTGATTGGGGTCGTGTCGGTCGTCGGTCATCGTGTCTGCAACGCGGGCGCAGAGCAGTGATTCAATGGATCCCAGTACAGCAAGCGTGAGCATTGAACCGTATAGCTGCTTGGCGGTCTGCCAGTCAAAGTCAGGCAGCTCGAAGGATGGCAGTCCCTGAGGGATGCCGCCGAACTTTGATCCGATGGTTTCTACGGGCAGATTGAAGATCGTTACGACGAGGGTCGAAAGGACAAGGACTACCACCGTGCCAGGCAGGTGCGCCAGCCAGCGTTTCCATTGGGGGCCGCCCATCGAGTATCCCTTCGGCCAGAAGAAGATGATGAGAAAGCTCGTGATGGTGATGGCGAACGCCCAGGGATTGAAGGTTGAGATGTGGGCATAGAGCGTTTTGATCATCTCAAAAAAGTCCGCAGGCATCTTGGCAATCGTAAGACCGAGGAAGTCTTTGACCTGCTGCAGACCAATCATGACTGCAATGCCGTTCGTGAAGCCGATCACAATTGAAATCGGAATGAACTTGATGAACCCGCCGAGCTTAAAGAGCCCCATGAAGAACAGTATGATGCCCGACCCGATGGTCGCAAGCATCAGATTGGAGATCCCGTACTGAGCAATGATGCCGTAGATGATGACGACGAAAGCGCCTGCAGGACCGCCGATTTGCACTCGGCAGCCGCCGAAAAGTGAAATCAGAAAGCCTGCGATGATGGCCGTGTAGAGGCCAGCTTCCGGCGGTACGCCGGAGGCAATGCCGAAGGCCATGGCTAGCGGCAGCGCTACCATGCCGACAGTGAGGCCGGCAGAGATGTCGCGCGTGAGCATATGCCGGTTGTAATCCGCCAGACTGTCGAGAAGCACCGGATGAAAACGCGCGAGCGGCATACGGTGCAGAAGCTCGCGAGTTTGTTGCTTAAAGCTCATTTTTAGGAAAAACTGAGGGTTGCATCGGGAAAAAAGAAGCCCATTATTGTAAAAAAATGGCGCGCCCCAAAGGGACGCGCCATATTGCGATAACTCAAGCTAAAGACCTATTCGGGGGAAAACCCGAGTTCAGGTCTGTCATTGAAGAATCAATGAATCCGCATGCCGGGGACTGCACCGGAGTCCGGCGAGAGAACAAAGAGTCCAAGTCCTTTGTCATCGGCATCCGAAGCCGAGAGGATCATGCCTTCGGAAACGCCAAAGCGCATCTTCCGGGGAGCAAGATTGGCAATCATGATGATCAGACGGCCTTCAAGGTCTTCGGGCTTGTAGGCGCTCTGAATGCCAGAGAAAACATTGCGGGTTTTGCCTTCGCCAACATCCAGTGTGAACTGCAGCAGCTTGGTGGAGCCTTCAACCTTCTGGCACTTGATTACCTTGGCCACGCGCAGATCCATCTTTGAGAAGTCGTCGATGGTGACTTCAGGTGCGATCGCCTCTCCGCCAGGCGCGCGGACCTTGGGTTCAGGCACGTGATCGGGCAAGAGCTGATCGAGTTGGCGCACCATGTCGACACGCTGCATCAGGTGCTGATAGGGCTTGATCGGGTTAACGCTCGAAAGGGGTTCAGCAGCAGAGGCCCAGGCAAGCGGCGCAATCGACAGGAAAGCTTCGACACGTTCAGCAGTTGCCGGAAGAACAGGCTTGAGGCAGAGCGTCAGCAGACGGAAGCATTCAAGCGCGACGGATGATACCCAATGGAGTGCTTCGGCCTGAGCAGGATCTTTGGCAAGCTCCCAAGGCTTCTTTTCATCGACATACTCATTGACGGCATCGGCAAGCTCCATCACCAAACGGGTGGCGCGGGCGAACTCACGGACCTCATAGAAAGCGGAAACTTCGGGCACGCGGCTCTTAATGCGTTCAATGAGCGGATCCTTCATCGCCGCATCTAAGATTCGGCCTTCGAACCGCTTGACGATGAAGCCGGCGGCACGGCTCGCGATGTTGATGTACTTGCCGATCAGGTCGGAATTAACACGCTGAGCGAAGTCGACCTTCGTGAAGTCGACATCTTCAACGCGGGAGTTCATCTTGGCGGCGAGATAGTAACGCAGCCATTCAGCGTTCATGCCAAGGTCAAGATACTGCAGCGGGGAAATGCCCGTGCCGCGGCTCTTGCTCATCTTCTGACCGTCGACGGTCATGAAGCCGTGTGCATTAATGTGGTCCGGCGTACGGAAAGGCTTGCCGGAGAAATGCAGCATGGCAGGCCAGAAGAGCGTATGGAAGTAAATAATGTCTTTGCCGATGAAATGTACTTGTTCGGTTTCAGGGTCGGAAAGGAATTCATTGAAATCAAAACCTTTCTTTTCGCTGTAGGCTTTCAGAGCGGCGAGATATCCCACAGGCGCGTCAAGCCAGACGTAGAAGTACTTGCCCGGCGCATCCGGAATAGCAATCCCAAAGTACGGCGCATCGCGCGAAATGTCCCAGTCAGTCAGATGTCCGTCGGTACCCAGCCATTCGCTGTCTTTGGCGAGAACTTCTTCCTGTACGCGAGGGAGACCGTCCTTGCCGTTCCCGGTTGTCCACTCACGCAAAAACTTCACGCACTCTGGGTCAGAGAGTTTGAAGAAGTAGTGCGTTGACGTACGCAATTCCGGACGCGAACCCGAAAGTGTTGAATACGGGTTGATCACTTCCGTTGGTGAATAAACGGCGGAGCATTTTTCGCAGTTGTCGCCATACTGATCCGGAGCACCGCAGCGGGGGCACGTACCTTTGATGAAGCGGTCAGCGAGGAACATGCCTTTCACGGTATCGTAGAACTGCTCGACATCCTTCGTGTAGATCAGGCCGGCGTTCTTGAGGCGACGATAGATTTCCTGAGACAGCTCATGGTTTTCAGGCGAATCTGTCGACCCCCAATAGTCATGGCTGATATGGAAGCCGTCGAGGTACTGCTTGCGGCCGGCGGCGATTTCCGCCACAAAGGCCTGCGGCGTGAGTCCGCGCTTTTGGGCAGCAATCATGATGGGGGCGCCGTGCACGTCGTCGGCGCCGACAAAGTGCACGATGTTGCCGCACATGCGTTCATGACGAACCCAAATGTCGGCTTGGATGTATTCCATGATGTGACCCATATGGAAGGCGCCGTTGGCATACGGAAGCGCCGTGGTCACGAAAAGTTTGCGCTGTTTCATGTTGTTTTTGCTGCTGTGGGGAGAAAACGCCGGCGAGGAGCGCTCCGATGACCGGAGGCTCCTTCAGGAGGCGCTCAAGATAATAGCGGCAAAGACTTTAGCATCATCCAGCGGTTTGCGCGGGATTTAGGGGGGACGGCATTGCTTTGGAGCTGCCTAGGACTGCGGGAAAGCAAGCTATTTGCAGGTCTTCGCCAGCGGCAATCTTAGTTTTCAGTTGCTGTTTCGGCTTGAACGGCCTTTACCAGTTCTGCCCATTTTGGACGTTCACTGGCAATCCACGCACGGAAGTCTGCCGGTGTGCCGGGACGTATTTCGGCGCCTTTCTTGGCAAGGGACTCGGAGACCCCCGGATCGTTAAGTGCTTTTGAGAGTGCCGCGGCATAGCGTTCTACCAACTCTGGAGAAGCTCCCTTAGGGAGTGCGATGCCGTCCCAGGCAGAGAGTTCCACGCCGACAAGACCGCATTCGGCCAGCGTGGGAATATCCGGCGCTGCAGCCAGACGGTTTGGTGAGGCGCTGCCCAGAGCTTTAAGTTTCCCGGCGCGAATGTGAGGGAGGGTGTTGGGGGCAACATCAATCATGAAAGGAATGCGGCCCGCCAAAACATCCATCATCGCAGCATTGCCGCCGCGGTACGGAATATGAAGCATCTCAATGCCGGTGCGAAGCGAAAAGAGCATGCCGGCGAGATGACTGGTCGTTCCGATGCCCGACGAGGCAAAGGTGAGTTTCCCGGGATTTTTTCGGCCAAACGTGAGCAGCGTCTCCAGAGAGTTCACACCTTCAATGGCATGAGGATTGAGCACTGCAACGAGACCAATCTCAGAGATTCGTCCCACTGGCTCAAGTGACGCCATAGGGTCAAAAGGTGTTTTTGGGTAAAGGAGCGGATTAACGCAGAGAATGCCGTTGGTGACGTATCCGACGTATCCGCCGTCGGGATGCTGACGCGACAAATACTGGGCGCCAAGCGTCCCGCCAGCCCCTGGATGGTTAGCTGTCCAAAACGTCAGTCCAAGTTCTCGTCCAAAGGCGTCAGCAATGGAGCGGGCAAGCACATCAGCGCCTCCGCCCGCAGGAAAAGGAACGATCAGCCCAGCTGTGGACTGCGCTGCAGCAGGCTGCGTCAGCATACCAAGAGTGCCGGTGAGAGCAGATGCGCCGAGGATCTGGATCAAAGTGCGTCGTTTCATAATTGTACATTAGTCCAATAAGAGCCCCTATCATACCTGCTGCAAGCTAAAAAAGGTGCTTGGAGCAACATCATGTCGGTCGAGAGAATGTCAATCCAAGTCTTTTGGCGGATGGGATCGCGTGGTGCGGACGATAAAATAGACAAATCGACTCCGCCCAGGAGCATGCAGATGCTCTGCCGGCGTGTTCAAACGTCATCGATAGAAAAGGACAAAAGCAATGACGATTTCCACAGCACAGGTGCAGGAGCGCCTTGCCAAGCTGATTGACCCCGTGGCGGGCATCGACTATGTATCAGGGAAAATGCTCAAGGGCGTTGAAACTGACGATGCGGGCGGCGTCACCGTGAAAATTGAGCTCGGCTATCCGGCTCGTTTTGCGGCACAGAGCGTGAAGGTCGCTGTGGAGGCGGCTCTGAAGGAGCTTGGAATTGAAAATCCAGTTGCCGAAGTGACGCAAAATATTATTGCCCACAAGGTTCAAGGCACACAGCGCGTGATGCCAGGCGTAAAGAACATCATTGCCGTGAGTTCGGGCAAGGGCGGCGTGGGTAAGTCAACAGTGGCGGCTAATCTGGCGTTGGCGCTTGCGTATGAGGGTGCTCGTGTTGGCGTATTGGATGCGGACGTCTACGGTCCTTCTCAGCCCACAATGCTCGGCGTTCACGGTTCACCCATGACCGTTGACGGCAAGACTATGGAGCCGCTTGAGTCGCTTGGTTTGCAGGTCAACTCTGTAGGGTTCATGGTGGATGAAGATGAACCGATGATCTGGCGCGGTCCGATGGCTTCCGGAGCGCTGACGCAGTTGTTAACGCAAACCAATTGGCGCGACCTTGATTACCTCATAGTCGATATGCCGCCGGGAACGGGTGACATTCAGTTGACGCTCAGTCAAAGTTCACCGCTCACGGGGGCTGTTGTCGTAACGACACCGCAGGATATTGCTCTGATTGATGCCAAGAAAGGTCTCAAAATGTTCGAGAAGGTGAATGTGCCGCTTCTCGGCATTATTGAAAATATGTCTGTCTTCATCTGCCCCTGCTGCGGCGAAGTCACGCATATCTTCGGCGAGGGCGGCGCCAAGCGCATGAGCGAGCAATACGGCGTGCCGATGCTCGGAGAGCTTCCGCTGTCGCCGGCAATCCGTGAGGCAGCTGACAGCGGCCGTCCGACGGTCGCAGCAGAGCCGGAAAGCGCTGCAGCCAAGATGTACCGTGCAATTGCAATGAAGATTGCCGGCTCCATTGCAAAACTCGGCAAGGACTACACGGCCCGCATGCCGACCATCTCGGTGAAAAACGACTAAAGCGTCTTTCAGGCGCAAATGAAAATGCCCGCGGCTGCGATAGCGCAGCGCGGGCATTTCTTTCTCCGAAAGGCGGTCCACAGAGGAGCTCGCCTATTCAGGTATTAATCGTCAAAGGTCGGTGTTTCAACGCCGAGGACCTTGTGCAGCTTAGGCGAAGTCGTCGTGTACTGCAGGAACACCCGTTTTTCCGGGAAGACATAGTCGCAGGCAGCAAAAGCGGCCAGCGCGCACTCATGGAATCCCGACAAAATAAGCTTCTTCTTGCCGGGATAGGTATTGATGTCACCGACGGCGAATATTCCGGGAATACTCGATTCAAAGCGAGCAGTGTCGACAACAATCTGCTTGCGTTCGAGGTGCAGCCCCCATGTTTCGATGGGACCGAGCTTGGGCTGCAGGCCGAAGAAAACGAGAAGATGGTCAAGCGGAATGCGTCGGGTAACACCGTCGGCGCCGGCCACGCTCACTTCTGTGAGGCGACCGTCTTCCTCTGAGAAGCCCGTGACCTGACCCACTTCAAACTGCATTTCCCAGTTTTCACAGAGTTCCTTCATCTTGGCCACCGATGCGGCCTGAGCTCGGAAGCCGTCGCGCCGATGCACGAGCACAACGCTTTCGGCCTTGCCGACGAGGTTAAGTGTCCAGTCGAGCGCAGAGTCGCCGCCGCCGAGGATGACGACATTTTTGCCTTCGAAAACGGAAGGATCCTTGCAGCTGTAATGAAGCTGAGTGCCCTCAAACTTTTCAATGCCTTTGACGCGAAGCGGGCGGGGTTGGAAGGAGCCCACGCCGGCTGCGATGATCACGACTTTGCAGTGGAATTGGCTGCCTAAACTCGTTTCAACATGGAATGTGCCGTCTTCGAGTTTTTTCACCTCGGTGACTTCCTCACCCAGATGAAAGACCGGCTGAAAGTGATGGTTCTGCTTGAGAAGGTTTTCCGTGAGCTCATAGGAAGTGCAAACCGGAACGGCGGGGATGTCGTAGATCGGTTTGGTGGGGTAGAGCTCGACGCACTGTCCGCCGACATTGCGCAGCGAATCAATCACGTGGCACTTAATCTCAAGAAGGCCGAGTTCAAAAACCTGGAAAAGGCCAACGGGGCCGGCGCCAACAATAACGGCATCGGTTTCGATAAGTTCGTTCGTCGGGGCGGCGACGGTAAGATAGTCTTCAATAGCCATGCTGCAGAGGGGCTTCTCCAACGGATAAATCTGTCACCTTGAAGAAGTCGTCAGTAAAAGAGATTGGCGCCGTTCAAAAAAGGCCGGGCGCCGCAAAAAGTGCCGCTATTTTCGCACACGATGCCCGCATAGAAACAGCTTGGTGCCGTCCATTTGGCCTACCTCCTGCGGGCATTCGATCAGGTTTATCGATCTTTTTGCTCATCAGCAAACTGCCGGCGGAGTTCGCGCAGACGTGCATCGATCTCGCTCATCACATAGAAATCGCCGTCGTTGGCCTTCTGGGCAAGATCGTACTGATAGACCGCGGCTTCCGTTTGACCGCGTTGTGCATACATCTCGCCAGTATGCATATATTGAAGGGATTTTTTACCTAAAGCCTCATAAGAACGCGCGAGCAGTGCGTGGTAAGTGCTCGATCCCTCAGAAAGTGCGGTACCGGTTCGCAGAAAGTTGATGAGCTCCTCATGACGACCAAGCGAATAGAGAATGTCTACATAATTCGAAGTCATCATGCCCGAAAGCGGATAACGGTTCATGGCTGCGCGAGCGGCAGAGAGCGCGGCGGTTTTCTGCTGCGGAGTCTTCGCAGCATTGAATTCGGTACGCGTGAGATTGCGTTCAAGAATCGGCGAACGGATGCCGCAGGTCATGGCTTTCTGCGCGTAATCATAGGCCGCATCAGCATTTTTTAAAAATCCTTGAGCGACAGAGATGCCGTAGTCAAGTACGCAGGTTTCACGTCCGCTGGCCTTGGCGCGTTCGCGCGAGAGCTCCTGACTGAGCTTGGTCCATCCATCCCAATTGGTTTCTTGCACAACGCGTGCGCGCACCTGTATCAGTTTGAAATCAGGCGAGTCGACATGCATGCGGGCAGGAATTTGACGCGTGCGGTTTTCCATGTCAGCCATACGTTCAGTAGTGAGCGGATGGGTTGAGAGGTAAGCCGGTGCAGCCGAGCGGTAATAGCGGTTGGTCGATTGCAGTCGCGAGAAGAAGTCCTCCATGCCGTGCGGGTCGAACCCAGCGGAATAGAGCGTGGCAATGCCCATACGGTCAGCTTCTCGCTCGGCGTTTTGCGAATAGTTCAGCTGAGACTGGATCATGGCAGCCTGAGAGCCCATTGCGATAGCGGCCGCTGCGTTCCCCCCAGAGCTTCCGCCGGCACGCGCGGCGAGGATTGCCAGCAGTACTGAACCCAGTGTTATTGCAAGGTTGCTGCGTTGACCTTCGATCATGCGGGCAATATGGCGCTGTGCAACGTGGGAAATTTCATGTGCCAGCACCCCCGCGAGTTCGCTTTCACTTTGCGCGGCAATGATGGTTCCGGTATGCATGGCAATGTAGCCGCCAGGAAGCGCAAAGGCGTTGAGTGTTTCATCGCGAATGGCGAAAAACTCAAAATTGTAGGTGGAAGTATGGGCGTGGCTTACAAGCTGGTAGCCTAAACGCCCCAGATATTCGCTGATCTCCGGATCGTTCAGATAGGTCGGATCCGCACGTACGCGTGTCATCAACTGGGTGCCGAGTCGATATTCATCAGCCGGCGAGAGTGTTTCACTGCCAGCGCTGCCAAGCGCGGGCAGATTTAGGTCGAGCACGCTCGAGCCTTGAGTTGCGGCGGGAGCAGCAGCGGCCAAAGCCGGCGTGAGAACGGTGAATACGCAGGCGGCGAGCGCCGTGAGCGTGCGGAGAGACTTCTGCATTAATGGAACTCTGCTATCTTCTGCGCCGAAGCGAGTGATCTCGTCGGCGCCTTATTCTCCTGAGACTACTTCAGAATTATGGCCGCTTGTGACGGAAGGAATTGTCTGCAACTTGTTAGAAGGTTTGAGAGCTATGGCTGAATTAACGCATTTTGATGCCAAAGGCGATGCACATATGGTAGACGTTGGTGCTAAAGCGCAGACAAAACGCATTGCGCGCGCAAGAGGCGAAATCCATATGGCGCCTGCGACGTTTGCGCTTTGCGCAGCAGGAACGGCTAAAAAAGGCGATGTCATTGGGGTTGCGCGCATTGCGGCCATCATGGCCTCAAAGCGTACATCTGAGCTGATTCCGCTCTGCCATCCTATTGCACTCACGCATGTATCGGTGGATTTTGAGCTTGATGAAGCGAAGAGCAAGGTGGTATGCATTGCTCAGTGCGAATGCTCAGGTCAGACCGGCGTTGAAATGGAGGCGCTTACAGCCGTGCAGGTGGGGCTGCTGACCGTTTACGACATGCTCAAGGCCGTTGACCGCGGCATGGTAATGACAGAGATCTGTCTTTTAGAAAAAGATGGCGGCAAGTCAGGCCATTGGCTGCGGTCTTGACGGGAGGCGGAAATAACGTGCTGCTGCGCAACGGTAGCAGCACGCGAGCGCTGCAGCATTGCCGCGTTAAAGCGACACAAGCCCCATGCAGGTGGCTTCATAGACCGCTTCGCCGCGCGAATGAACGCCGAGCTTTTTATAAATTTTCTTGATGTGGGCGGTGACGGTATGAGGAGAGATGCCAAGAATGCCGCCGATTTCAGAGAAAGAAATGCCCTTGGCCAGCAGCATGATGATTTCGCTTTCGCGCTGTGAGAGAAGCACTCGTCCATCATCCGCATGCTGATGGACAGGACGACCAACCGGACTGGTTGGCGGTGCGGAATCACGTTTGGGCGGTACCGGCTGCGTGATTGTCCGGGCGTGAATCGCACGCAGAACACTGCGGGCGACTGTAGGTGAAACGGGAGAACCGCCGCCGCGCAGCAATCTAATGCTTGTAAGGAGGTTTTCCTGAGAATCTTTCAGGATGTAGCCCGTTGCCCCGGCGAGCACCGCACGGATGACAACAGCATCCTGTGCACAGGCGGTAACGACAAGAATGTCGAGCTTGGGGTGTGTGCGCTTAGCACGCTCAAGGATCGGTGCCATGTCGGCGCCGTTGAGTACAACATCGCAGACCAATACATCAGCAGGACATTCCCGTGCAAAGGCTGCGTCCACATCGGCCGCGTGTGTGGCAGAACCCGTCACCACAATGTCCGAGGCATCACAAAACGTGCGAGCCATTTTTCCTGTTTCATCCGCGGATTCCGCAGCAATGAAAATGCGCAAGGGCTCGTGATGTTGGGTAATGCTTTTGACAGATTCGGTCATGGTGGGTTGGGGTTGGCTGCTTGTTGCAGGAAAACGCAGCGGTCAAGCTTGACGGATAGGGGCTTTCCAGGCGGTGGGATATTACCACGCTGCACGGTGCAAATTTCGCACAGCAGTACGCAGCAGAGCCAACATCTAATGTGCGAACCCAGGGGCATTCATAAAAAACGGCAGATTGGAGTTTATCCATATCTGCCGCTTTGACAAAGATGATTTAGCCGAAGTACGGCTTAATCATCCAAAGATGACTGAATTAGCTAGCCGTGCGAATTACCAGAAGCGGCACATTGCTCGACGCTGCGATGCGCGTGGCGACCGAGCCCATGACTGCGCTCTTGAAGCGCCCGTAGCCGTGTGAACCCATCACGATGATGTCAAGCTTGCGCTTGCGGGCAAAAGCGGAGATTTCGTCGCCCGGGTTGCCGACAAGGCAAATTTCCTTCGTTTTAACGGCGGACTTGGCAAAGAGCGGACGCAGCGGATCCATTGCTTCATTGAACTCTTCGCGCTGGAGCTCAAGCACTTCTTCTTCAGAAAGTGCTGGCAGAGCCATACCGGCCATGTCAGGCATCACTGCTCCAGCGTAGTCGCTCACGACATTAATGAGATAAAAGGTTGCTTGCGTGCCAAAAAGCGGAAGGTGCTTTAGTACATAACGTACTGCAGCACGGCCGTACTTTGAGCCGTCAATGGCGATGCCGACGCGCAGACTATCGGCTGGGGTGGGGAGTTCGTCACGAATGACCAGCATCGGACGCTTGGATTGCGCCAGAACACCATTTGAAACAGAACCAAAGAAAAGCCCTTTAAGAGCACTCTGGCCGCGAGATCCCATGACGATCAGATCGGCGTCAATGTCTTCGGCCGCCTTGGCGATCGTCGGAGCGGCTTCGCCAACCGTGAACGCTTCGGAGGCTTGGTAGCCTTCTTTTTCAAGGATCTTACGGGAGGGTTCAAAAACCTTTTCCGCCTCGTCTTCGTAATAGCGCTGTATGGCATCTTGCCCTACAAGACGACATGCACGAGCAGGCAACGGCAGCTGGACGTTCAGAAGTTCAATCTTGGGCTCGCTGCCAAGCAGCGTTTTGCGCGAACCAATGAATTGGACAGCATTGAGCGAGTTCTTGCTTCCATCAACGGGTACGAGAATCTTCATAATGGCCCCTCTTTCTATATATTCAAGGTGTGCGCAGAAGTATTCACCTTTTCTCCAACTCGAAGCTTGAAGAAGATAGAAGTTGAATTGTGAAGCACTTCCGTTAACGAATACTTTAGCGCGGAAATGATGCGTTGGAAATACGCAAGTACATATTTTTTCGCAAACCGCGGGTTTATTCTTGTTTCATCTTGAATGATTAACAAAATCAAAAATAGATGATTGTCATTCAGGACTGCTTAAATGCGAATCGGCTAGTCTCCCGGTCGATTGCATAAAGATTTGCATGAAAGGGCGAGGCTTCGGAGCCTGACGCAGGGCTCGGCGCGTTTTAGAATAGAAAAAAGTCTTCCTCCCTGTGGGAGGACTGACGATCCCACTGAAACATTAGGAGCTCAGACCATGTACAAGCGAATTCTCGTGCCGACGGACGGATCGGAACGTTCCGTCAAGGCCGTCGAAGGCGCCGCCCGCTTCGCCCGGCCGCTCGGTGCCACGCTCGTCGTGATGACCGTCGTGGAGCCGTATTCCTATACCAACCTCGCCGAGTACCGCCCAGAGTCGATCGAACAGTACGATGAACGTGTCACAGCTGAGGCTGAAGAGCGCCTTGAGGCTGCTCGCAAGATTGCAGTTGCTGCCGGTGTTGAAGTTAAGACTGTGATGGTGAAGAGCTTCTCGCCAGCAGAAGCGATTATTGAGCAGGCTGAAAAAAACGGCTGCGACATTATTTTCATGGCAAGCCATGGCCGTAAGGGCATCGCTGCGGTGCTTCTCGGCTCGGAAACGCAGAAGGTGCTCACGCACTCGCATTTCCCGGTGATGGTGTATCGCTAACCGCTAAACTGTGGCTTTTCCCATGAACCGCATCTCCTTCAGAGTTTGCGGAGAGTGGGTTTGATTTTTTTATATTTGGAGCAGAAATGGCTGAAGACATGCAGTCCGATGAGCAGGGCATGGATGCAAAGATGGATCCGACCGCACTTGTGCGTGAAGATGTCATCTCCGACCGCCGCGTAGGCACCATCCGCATACTCACTCCGATCACGGTCGAAGGCGTGCGCGATGAGACGCGCGATGTTCTTTTTTTTGGCGAAGCGCAGATTATGACCCAAGTCGGCGCTCTGCCGATCAATTTCCAGATTGAAGCCAAAACACTTGCCGAGGCTGTTGAGGGTTACGGTGAAGCAGCCAAAAAGGGACTTGCCGAAACGCTTGAGAAGCTGCGCGAAATGCGTCGCGAAGCCGCTAATCAGATCGTCACACCGGGTATGCCCGGCTTCCAGGCGCCTCCGGCTCCGGGGGGCAGCGGCATCGTAATGCCGTAATCTGCTGACAACGGAAAAAAGGGCGCAGGTCTGATTCATTTGGACCTGCGCCCTTGCTTTCGCGGCTCATGGTAAACGAAGACGGTTAGCTCAAGAAGCCGCAGGCGGTATAGATCTGCACGGCGCTTGACAGAGGCAAATGGATGCATGCGTGAGCTGGAAGATGGTGTTACACAGCGATTCACGTGGATCAAACTCAAGCTTCTGGCGGTATCATCGATCTTTAGGTCTTATTTTCTTTGTCTCCATGAATCAACAGGTTCCTACGATTCAATCGAATGCGAATGCATCCGACTTCACCTTTACACGGGAGGAGTTTGAATCGGCACCAACCCGTCAACTCCTGCGTAACGGCAGAGCAGCCAACGCGATTGTGTGGCGTCTGCGCAAGAACGGCATTACTTGGACCGTGAAGGATTTCTCGAAGCGAAGTTGGTTTGTGCGCACCTTCATCGGACCTTTTCTTATCCGGCGTGAGCTTGCCGCTCTGAGCCGGCTGAAAAATATCAACGGCATTGCAGGCCGAGCCTTTCGCATTGACCGGTCGGCGATGGCGGTGGAGTTTCTCGAAGGCGATTCGCTCGAACGCATCGCGCCGGAGCGTATTACAGTGGAATATCTCTGCCAGCTCGAAGACCTGATCTCGCAGATGCATTCTCGAGGGGTTGTGCATCTCGATCTTCGCGGTCTTGGCAATGTGCTTGTCCGCCCTGATGGAACGCCGGGGCTGATTGATTTTCAGGCGGCAATGTGCACTAACCACTGGCCTAAGGGCTTGCGGCGCATTCTCGAAGCTATGGATGTGTCCGGCGCACTCAAACGATGGAAATATTTTCACCCTGAAGCCATGGGAAAAGAGCGGCTTGAACGACTTGAGGCAATCAACAGTGTTCGTCGCTTTTGGATCTTTCAGGGTTATTTCGGCATCAAGCGCAAGAAAAATCAGAAGAAAGAGCATTGATCTTTGCTTTATGCTTGATTTTTGTTGAAAAACAGATAATATCCCGCACGAGCGACACAGCTGAGGTTTCAGCTGCGTCACCTTAATTGACACAACACCGCACCACGAGTTCGGCAGACCAATGGCACAGTACGTTTTCACGATGAACCGCGTGGGGAAGATTGTTCCCCCGAAGCGTCAGATTCTCAAAGACATTTCCCTTTCATTCTTCCCGGGCGCCAAGATTGGCGTGCTCGGCCTTAACGGTGCGGGTAAATCCACACTGCTGAAGATCATGGCAGGGGTCGATCAGGATCATGAAGGCGAAGCCATCCCAATGGCCGGCATCAAGATGGGCTATTTGCCGCAGGAACCGGCATTAGATCCTGAAAAAACCGTTCGTGAAACGGTTGAAGAAGGCATGGGCGAAGTGATGCAGGCTCAGGCCAAACTGGATGCGGTGTATGCAGCCTACGCTGAGCCGGATGCGGATTTTGATGCGCTGGCCGCTGAACAGGCCCGTCTTGAGGCAATCATCGCGGCTGCCGGTACCGATGCTGCAACCCAGATGGAAATCGCAGCCGATGCGCTTCGACTGCCGCCGTGGGATGCAAAGATCGGTGTTCTTTCGGGCGGCGAAAAGCGCCGCGTGGCGCTCTGCCGTCTTTTGCTTTCGCGTCCCGACATGCTTTTGCTCGATGAACCGACCAACCACCTTGACGCGGAATCTGTTGATTGGCTCGAGCAGTTTCTGCACCGCTTTCCGGGAACGGTGGTGGCGGTTACCCATGATCGCTACTTCCTTGACAATGCTGCGGAATGGATTCTGGAGCTCGACCGCGGGGAAGGCATCCCCTGGAAGGGCAATTATTCCTCGTGGCTTGATCAGAAGGAAAAACGTCTGGAAATTGAAAAGCGTCAGGAAGACGCTCGCATGAAGGCGATCCGCCACGAACTGGAATGGGTGCGCCAAAACCCGAAGGGGCGCCAAGCGAAGAGCAAGGCGCGTCTCACTCGGTTTGAAGAGCTTTCAAGCGTTGAGTATCAGGCTCGCAATGAAACCAATGAAATCTTCATTCCGGTTGCTGAGCGTCTAGGCAACAACGTCATCGAATTCAGTCATGTTTCGAAGGGTTTCGGTGACCGGCTGCTAATCGACGATCTTTCTTTTGTGGTTCCGCCCGGCGCCATTGTTGGTGTGATTGGTCCTAACGGTGCCGGTAAGTCGACGCTCTTTAAGATGATTGAAGGCCGCGAGAAGCCCGATTCCGGCGAAATCAAAATCGGACCGACCGTCAGACTGGCTGCGGTCGACCAGATGCGTGATTCGCTCCCGAACGACAAAACGGTGTTTCAGGCTGTCTCAGACGGTCAGGACATTCTGCAAGTGGGCAAGTTTTCCATGCAAAGCCGCGCTTATTTAGGCCGCTTCAATTTCAAGGGCGGGGATCAGCAAAAGCTCGTGGGCGCGCTCTCTGGCGGTGAACGAGGCCGACTGCATTTGGCCAAGACACTGCTTGCCGGCGGCAATGTGCTGCTGCTTGACGAACCGTCAAACGATCTGGACGTTGAAACGCTGCGCGCTCTTGAAGAGGCGCTCCTGGAATTCGCGGGCTGTGCGATGGTTACCTCGCATGATCGTTGGTTCCTTGACCGTATTGCGACGCACATTCTCGCGTTTGAGGGTGATTCGAAAGTGGTCTTCTTTAACGGCAACTACAACGAATATGAGGCCGATAAGCGCCGTCGGCTCGGCGATGAAGCCGCCCAGCCCAAGCGTCTGCGCTTCAAGCCCCTGAAGCATTAATTCGCAGAGCATCTAACGACAACGCCCGGCATCCCTTACATCGGACCCAAACTCCCGGGGATGCACCTAGTCCCGGAACACTCG
Organism: Sutterella wadsworthensis; assembly: GCF_003315195.1. Lineage (GTDB taxonomy): Bacteria > Pseudomonadota > Gammaproteobacteria > Burkholderiales > Burkholderiaceae_F > Sutterella > Sutterella wadsworthensis. The sequence continues at coordinate 17,481 of NZ_QNRV01000041.1, forward strand.
CGGTGGCAAGGGCAAACCTAACAGGGTAAAGAGATCTCGGATTTTCTTCGGGATCTCTTTTGTTTTCCAAGCGTTGCGATCAGTTGGTTTATTGGCCTTCAG
>NZ_QNRV01000042.1 GCF_003315195.1 Sutterella wadsworthensis
TTACAGTCTCTTGTCAAAGGCCTGACCACTGAATCCACAACCTAACTTTAGAAACCGCCGGATGCCGAACGGCACGTCCGGTGGTGTGGGAGGGAGCGAGGTGCAAACCCGCTCTCTACCCGATCGTTAAGGGGTGTTTGCCGCGGCTGCCGCCGAACAGACAATGGAACGCACCCATTGATGAAGAGGACTCGCGTCCGTGCGTTCATGCCAAAGAATTTCCGGCGTCCAGAGAAATTGGCTGCCTTCATCAAAATGGAGCAGTTCTATGGGCAGCCAGTTCGAGAGCCTTTGCGCAACGGCAAGCGGAGCGGCTAAAAAACAGTCGTTTTGCAAAATGGTGAAGAATCCGGCAATAAAGTACGGAAGCCGGATGGCTTCAGCAGTTGCCAGATTCATTGAGAGCCGCGTAGGGCTTTCAAAGCCCGATGGACGGTGAATAATGGGGAGCACTTGGCGGAAACCCCGCAGATCACCGGCGGTAATTCGGCCGTCCGGATGGGCGAGCGCCATCGGATGATCTCGGCGTACGACAACGCAGTGCGGACAGGTGAGCAGCCGCTGATGACGAAATCGGTCATTTTTGCGCGCTAAGAAATCCTGACCAAGAATGAAATCGATGTCGCCGGAAGAAAGTTTGCTCAGTGTTTGGTCGTCAAGTTCGGAAACGGAAATCTGCAGACGGGGCGCCTCTTCGGCCAGGCGCTTTAATGCCGGAGCGAGGAGCGCCAGATAAGCGTTGTCCGTGCAGGCGAAGACGAGCCGGCTTTCAATGTCTGCAGGATGAAAGGCGAGCGGATGCTCGAACAGTTTTCCAAGACTTTTGAGTGCAGCTCTGATGTCCGGAAGCAAACGCTCAAGTGTGGGCGTTGCGATCATGCGCGGGCCGCATCGCTGGACAAGTTCATTATTGAAAAGTTTGCGAAGCGATGAAAGCATGCGCGAAGCTTTGGCCACGCTGATGCCTATGCGGGCACTCGTCTTCGTGAGAGATTCAGTTTCGGCAAGGGTTTTGAGGAGCAGAAGGTCTATGTATTTGAGCTCGTGTATGACCGAAGCTGGGGCGGCGGGAATAATCTCGTCGGAAGGGGCAGGCTGCTGAGGCATTGTTTTTTAAAAATTATAAAGGTGATGTCTATTATGAACATTTTTGCATCACGCTTTATGAAGAATGCTCATTCTGCGGGAATTCCCTCAGCGGCAGCGAAATAAAGTTTACGAAACAAGTGAATGCAGTTTCTTCCATTATTTTGCAGCCCGAAGAATCATGATTCTTCGGGCTGCAGGTCATTATGAAATAAAGGTGTTTTTAGAAGACTTTGCGTGCGCCGATGGTCCAGCGCCAATTCTCCTGAATTTCGCCGCCGGAAGTACGTTCAAGGTCCACGTAAACGTTGGCGGTGTCGCTGAGCCGGAAGTTGCCGCCGACGCCGTATTCAACCCAGGTGCCGCCTAAGTCATCTTTGACCGTGCGGGAGGTGTTGTTTAAGGCTGTCGTTTCAACTTCACCTTGGAAGTCGTGAACAACCGAGAAGCGAGCGTAGATATTGCCCTTGTTTTCCGGGAAGTTGAAACCTGCACGGGCACCCAAGCGTCCGATCAGAGAGTCATAGTCTTTTTGGGAGAAGCGGGTGCCGTTAGATGCCGTGAAATCGTCACCAACGACGCGGCCGTAGATCACTTCAGCCTGCGGTTCAATAAAGGCGAGCTCGGAAAGATTGAACTTGTGTCCCACTTCCGCAGTGACAGCGTAGGCATTGTTGTTGTAGGAACCTGTCATCGTCTGAGCGGTAAAGTCAGCGTCGAGCCGAGCATAACGTGCCGTCAAATCCAGATAGGATCCATTTTCATGCTGCCACACGCCGTAAGCCGTAAAAGCGTAGGCTTTGTTGTCGCCGGAAATGCTGGTCGCTTCAACTGAACCGTCGGTATAGCTGAATGCGCCGCCGATTGTCCAGGCGTCCGCCACCTTAACATCGGCACCGATTTGGATCGTGGTGTTCTTATTGACCTGTCCGGCATCGCCGTACTTCTGTTCAGATCCGAAGACGCGTGCCCAAGCACCGATATTGCCGTTCAGATCGTGGAGTTCACCCATGCGCTTTTGCAGGTTGTTGAGCTCGTGACGCCAGGAGAAAACAGCAAGGGAATTAATCGTGTTGTATCCCTCAAGCTTTTGGTTGGCTTGAGTTATCACTGAAGACGATCCATCATCGTTGACAACAACCTTCCAGCTGTCAGCAACCGCACCTTCAGCGGCGGAGAGGCTTAGGCCGGTTGTGGAGCCGACAGAGGCTTTCAGAGCGTTCACTGCATCGTCAGCTGACGCATATTTGTCGTTCTGGCTGCCAGAAAGAACGGCTTGGGCATTGGTATTCTCGTAGTTATCAATGTTGATTATCTGTTTATCAGCAGTATTAATGAGGAAAGTGCCGCCCGAGCCGTCGAGTTTGTCGCTTGTAATTTTTGCGCCGTCGTTAAGCGTGAGTGTAGATGTGCCGTTGAGCGTAGTGGAGGCCGTTTGAACTGCACCGTTGACATCAACCTTAACGGAATCGGATGCTTCAAGCTTTCCGTCAGTGCCTTCCCATTCATTAATCACCCAAGAGCCGGAATCCTTAAAGACAATGCTGCCGCCCAATTCCGCTTTGTACTTGCCGGAGGAGGCTGTCGCATCGCCAGCGCCGCCCAAGGTGACAGTAGATGTTCCATCCGTTTGCGAGGCAATAATCGTGCCGGTGATGTTGGCCGTTTTGTTAACAGTTAAATTAACCGCAGAAATATTGCCGCCTTCGACGTTTGATCCCGTGCGTTTTTTATTGTCGACTTTAATATCGCCTTTAAGGTTAAGCACATCGGCTTCAATTATTACGGATGTATTGCGATCAAAGTTGCTGTTCCCTTTAGCCTCGTTGCCAACATTGATATCCCCGGTCATATCCAGTGTTCCGGCTCTGATACTCAAAGTCAGCTTTTTGCCGGCATTACTCATCTTTCCGTAAGTGCCGCAAATATTGCCGTCGATGGTGAGTTTGTTGGCATCAACAATGACGGTACCCCATCCGCCGGAACCAATTACACCGCCTTCGGGACCTCTAGAGCCATCAAGAATAGCTTCATCGGCATAAAGAGACACCGTGTTCCCTTCATTGGCCTGAAGCAGGGCAACGCCGTAATCATCTTTGCCGTAAGTGGTATGGGCTTCAAACTGTTTGATTCGATTGGTTTCGGTGCCGATCAATACTTTGCTTGATCCATCTGTACCTTGAGCATTAATGAAGCCGTCACCTACGTAAGCAACGATTTCATCTGCCAAAATGGTCAAATGATTGTTGGCTCCCTTCATTTGAAATCCGCGATCAGCAGATTTTTCATTATCACCAATCGTCAGCTTATTCGTTTCAATCGTCAGCGAAGAGTTTCCATCTTGCCAGGCTGAAAAATAATTGAGACCTTCGCCGGGATTTATGGTTGAACCACTGGCAGTGATTTCGGCATTGCTGCCGAAATGAATAGAATTAGACTTAATTGAAAGAGAGGAGATATTGTCAGTCTCTCCCTTCAAGTAAATTTTGCCTTTCGTATCCAAAGAAGTGCCGACAGTTACTTGATTATTTAACTTCAGCGCAACATTCGTATCTTCGAATATCGAGTTCCCGCCGGTTGACTGACTAAAACCTTTTTCCAAGGTTCCCTGATCAACCGTCGCTGCATCTGCAGCTTGTGCAAGTACGGGGAAGGCTGCTGCAACCGCAACAGCGAGAAAAGCCAATCTTGTCGTAGAGAGTTTGCCCATCTTTACTTTTCCTATTTCACAGTTAACCAACTCGGGTTGAGCGAGTCTTTTCAAAAGTAAAGCGTTGTAACGATAAGGGGGGGGGGGGTTACCCTTATATGGCCTAATATTATTTAGGAATCATTATGTTAAGCCAATGATAAGCTGCTGGAGAAAATAAAAAAGTGTTGGCTAAAGCAAACATATTGTTTACTTAAGCCGAAAATTCAGCTCTGAGTGGCGTCAGACACAGATACAGTTGGGGCACAAAGAAGAAAAAGCGCTCTGATTCCTAGAGGAATTCAGAGCGCCTAGTCGCGCAACAGAGCTGCCGTTCGTTTTTAAGCCGATGCGCCGAGCTTCTCAACTCTTACGGCGCACACCTTGTACTCCGGCGTACTGCAGATATTGTCGAGTGCCGCTTTGGTGAGCCAGTTGCAGTTGCCGTCCTGAAAATGGAAGGGCATCCAGCTTTCGCCGACATTGGTTTTGTCGGACACATGAGCGACCGAATCAATAGCGCCGCGCCTTGAAGTGACCTTCACGCGGTCGCCGTTGCTGATGCCGAGACGTTCAGCATCCTTCGTGTTGAGCTCAATGAAGGAGCGCCCCGAAATCTCGTTGATGCCTTCCGTTTTGTCGGTCATGGCGCAGGCGTTGTACTGATAGAGCACTCGGCCGGTGGTGAGCATCAGCGGATATTCGCTGTCGGGCAGTTCGCTCGGATCGCGGTACTGCGCGGTCGAGTAGCGGCCGAGACCTCGGGTGAACTTCCCAACGTGGAGAATCGGCGTACCCGGATGATCCGGACCCGTGCAGGGCCACTGCAGTCCCTGACCGGCGTTTTCGGCGCCGTCGAGCCGCGCATGGCTGATGCCGGCAAAGGACGGGGTAACCGAAGCAATTTCGTCCATGATCTGAGCGGGCGTGAGATGCGGCTGAGGGTAGCCCATCCGATTCATGATATCGGTGAAGATATCCGTGTCGGCGCGCGTTCCAGAAATTTCCACGGCTTTGCGGATGCGCTGCACGCGGCGTTCGGTGTTGCTGAAGGTGCCTTCTTTTTCGGCATAGCTGCGTCCCGGAAGCACAACGTCGGCATACTTTGCCGTTTCCGTGAGGAAAAGCTCATCCACCACCAGGAATTCAAGGTTCTTGAGGGCCTTGATGACGTGATGCGTGTCCGGGTCGGTGCGCACCGGGTCTTCGCCGAAAATGAAGAGTCCCTTTACTTCGCCCTCGATCATCTTGGGGAAGCAGTCCGTGGCATAGAGTCCTTTGAATCTCGGTAGATGGGTTCCCCATGCTTTTTCAAATTTCTCAACGATGCCGGGGGCTGCGATTTTCTGGTAGCCCGTGAGATCGCCCGGAGATGCCCCCATGTCGCAGGCGCCCTGAACGTTGTTCTGGCCGCGAAGCGGATTGATGCCGCAGCCGGGACGGCCGTATTTGCCGGTCACCATGGCGATGTTGGAGAGCGACATCACGCCTTCGGTGCCCGAAGAGTGCTCGGTGACGCCTAAGCAGTAGACAATCGCGGCGCGGTCCGCGCGGCCGTAAAGACGCGCGGCGGCAATGAGGTCGCGCGGGTCAATCGCGCAGATTTGAGCGACGCGCTCCGGCGTGTACGCCTCGACCATCGCTTTGAGGTCTGCGAAACCTTCCGTGCGGGACTCAATGAACGCGTGGTCAATCAAGTCGTCATGAATAAGCTGACGGACGATGCCGTTGGCAAAGGCGACGTTCGTGCCGGGCTTAAGTTTGATGTGCAGGTCGGCCGATTTGGAGAGACCAATATCGCGGGGGTCGACGACAATGAGCCGTGTGCCGCGGGCGATCGCAGCGCGAAGCTGCATGCCGATCACCGGATGCGCCTCTTCGGGGTTGGAGCCCACGAGCAGGATCACCTGAGCGTTTTCACAGATATCGGAAATGGGATTGGTCATCGCGCCGGAGCCGAGCGTGCGCTGCAGGCCGGCAACCGATGGTCCGTGGCAGACGCGGGCACAGTTGTCGACGTTGTTGGTCTCAAAAACCGTGCGCGCCATCTTCTGGAGCATGTAGATGTCTTCATTGGCTGAACGCGCGCAGGCAAAAGCTGCGATGGCGCTCCCGCCGTGTCGGGCCTTGATTTCGCCGAAGCGCCGCGCAACCAGATCGAGCGCTTCATCCCAGGAGGCCGGTTCAAGTTCGCCGGTGATTTTGCTGCGGATGAGGGGCGTTGTCAGGCGCTGAGGCGAGTGAACGAAGTCAAAGCTCGCCGATCGTCCTTTCACGCAGAGAAGCCCGTGATTGGTCGGACCGTCCAGAGCTTCAGTGTCGACAATGCGGCCGTTTTTCACCACGAGGTTATATTGGCACCCGGTAGCGCAGTGCGGACAGGTCGTCCGCACGCGCTGGATTTCCCAAGAACGGTATTGGCGTCGGCGCTTCATAGTGATGGCGCCTGTTGGGCAGGCTCCTGCGCAGTTGCCGCAGGACTCGCAGTTCGTGCTTTTCCAGTCTTCGCCGAAAGGCGCAAGAATGGAGGTGCGCACGCCCCTGCGGCCGGTGATCAGGGTGTGGTTGCCCGCAGCGTTGTTGCAGGCGCCTACGCAGCGCTGGCAGCGAATGCAGAGCGCGGGATTAAAGGCAATGAAGGGGTTCGAGTCGAGGATCGGTCCCCCGGCGGGCTTAACGTCAAAGGGCGTCGTTTCAACGCCGAGCTCTCGGCAGCGGTCCTGCAGTTCGCAGCTGCCGTTCTTCGGACAGCTGAAACAGTACTGGGTGGTGTTGAGTCCGTGGTCGGCGATGATGAGCTGGAGTGCCGTGCGGCGTGCCGCAGTGATCGCATCCGAATTGGTGTGCACAACCATGCCGGGCTTGACGAGGGTGTTGCAGGAGGATACAAGGCCGGCAGTGCCTTCGACCTCAACCACGCAGAGCCGGCAGGAGCCAATGGAGCTCACATTCTTCAGGTAGCACAGCGTCGGAATATAAAGACCGGCGCTGCGCGCAGCTTCGAGAATGGTGGTGCCTTCTTTGACGGAGACAATCCTGCCGTCGATCGTAAAGTCAAACATATTGGATTCTCCCGCCGCAGGACGCACCTGCACCGAAACAGTCGCAGCGCAGGCAGCGGCCGCATTCTTGCTGCACTTCTTCACTGCTCATGCCGATTTCGACTTCATTGAAGTCGCGCTTTCTGAATTTGACCGGCCGCTCGATCAGATTGACGCGCCCTTTGGGCGTGCGGTCATTCATACGCGGAGGCGGCGCTGCAACGCCGCAGTCGAGGTAATGGTGAAAGCCGAGCATTTCATCAATGTTGCGGGCGGCGACCTTGCCGGCGCCCACGGCCTTGATGACGGTGGTGGGACCGCTTTGGCAGTCGCCGCCGACAAAGACATTGGAAAAACCTTCGGCAGCGAGGAATTCGTCCGTCGTAAAAGCGCCCCAGTGCGTCTTCATGCCGAAGGCTTCAAAGGGCGAGGAAACCACATCCTGACCGACGGCTGCCACGATAAGGTCTGCCTCAAGGCGCTCAACGGGCTTTTGCGCATTGACGACGCCGGGGCGGCCGCGCGAGTAGGCGCTGATCATCTGCGGCTGCATCATGAGCGCCGTGCAGGCGCCGGATGCATCGACTTCAATGGAAACCGGCGCCTGAAGCGGGAGCATCTCGACGCCCTCAGCAACGGCGCTTTCGATTTCTTCCTTGAGCGCCGTCATGTCTTCAATGCGGCGGCGATAGACCAGATTCACCTCGGCAGCCCCCGCGCGCACCGCGGTGCGAACGCAGTCCATGGCAACATTGCCGCCGCCGATTACTGCAATCTTTTTGCCGCGGTAGTCCGGGTAGACGCCGTCGCCGATACTGCGCAGCATATCCACGGCGGAAATGACGCCTTTGGCGTCTATCCCGGGCAGACGAAGCTTTTTAGCCGCATGTGCGCCGATGGCGACGAAGACAGCATCGCAAGTTTGCGAAAGCGCCTTCATTTCGTCGGTGCCGACGGGGCTCTCGAGATGGACATTGATGTTGCCCACGCCGAGAATGGCCCGGATGTCTTTGTCCAGACGCTCGCGCGGGAAACGGTAGGCAGGAATGCCGTAGCGCATCATGCCGCCCAAGTGCTTCTTTTCTTCATAGAGCTCCACCGTATGCCCCATGAGCGCGAGGAAATAGGCGCAGGTAAGGCCGGCCGGGCCGCCCCCGATGACGGCGATCGTGCGTCCGGTATCAGGCTGACGCTTCGGGGTCGGAACGGTGTCGGCAGCCGCCTGATCGCAGGCGTACTTTTTGATGGCGCGGATATTGATCGGCGCATCAATGAGCGTGCGGCGGCAGCGTTTTTCGCAGGGATGCTCGCACACATAGCCGCAGGCAGTCGGAAAAGGATTGTCTTTTCGGATCAGAGCAACGGCTTCAGCGCTGCGGCCTTCGGCCACGAGCGCGATGTAGCCCGGCACGTCAACGTGCGCAGGACAGAAGGTTTCGCAGGGCACCGACTGAGCGATGCCCTTCTGGCAGCTCTGCTCTTCCGTGTGGTGCTTAAATTCGTCAGCAAAGCGGGTGAGGCTCTCGAGCACCATCTGCGCAGCGTCGTAACCGATGGCGCAGTCCGAACCCAAGCGGATGAATTCCGCCAGTGTTTTGAGCCGGCCGAGATCTTCGGGCTGAGCTTCGCAGTCCACGATGCGGCGCATAAGCTTGGCAAGCTGAGGAAGGCCGTCCCGGCACGGCACACATTTGCCGCAGGTCTGCAGCGCACTCGCTTCAAGGAGGCTCAGCTGCAGCGCAAGCGCGCATTGTCCTGGAGGCGTGGCTTCGATGCGCCGAGCAAAACCGTGCATGGTTTCTTCGTTGCGCGCATCAGTCACAGGGATGGAATGAACGGATAGTCTGGCCACGAACTTCTCCTCGATCTTCATGGCTTGCACCGTGATATAGCTTTATGAATAGGTGCAGGTGGTTGGGGCAGAAGAGCTTGGCAGACTGTACTCACGTTATCCCTTAGCTCTTTGGAGCGGCATTGTATCTTCCGATTGAACGTCTGAGAAGTTCAACCCGCATATCTTTATAAACCTGGGAAAATTTCAGCCTTCAGGGATTGATGCGAAGGAATTAAGCCGTTTGACGTATAAATAATGAAATCCGCTGCGGCAGTAGGGGGATAGACAGCAAAAGCTGTTCCTTATATAACAGATAGTCTGCGCCTGATGTTTGGGAGCCCAGAACGCAGAAGACGATCAGCATCCCTGCAATGAGAATTGCAACCAATCGCAAAGACACAATGCGGAAAAAGCTGATTGAAATCCTGCAAAAGACTGCGGCAGAGGGAGTTTCAGCCGACAATGATCTTGCCGGCAAAATTCCGCCATGATAGGACAATCCCCTACATCTTCCGTATTGGTTGTATATTTGCAGTCCGTTGAGGGTTATCCCTGATTTTTGACCATCTTCCTGAGACGGCAGGGATCGCCCGCAGATGCAAAACGCAATAAAGGAGATCACCATGATTCGCACGTTTGCCGCTCTTGCTGCTCTTTTGACTGTCGGTGCCGTTCAGGCTGCCGATATGAATATGGATATGTCCGGCCATGAACATCACATGATGGCGGGGGACCATTCCATGCATATGGCCGCACAGAGCCCGGCTGTTCAGGCTGTCGGCGTTGTCAAGGCTATTGATGCAGCCAACGGCAAGGTCACGATTGAGCATGAACCCATTGCTGCTCTGCAGTGGCCGGCCATGACGATGCGCTTTACCTTCAAGGACCCCAAGCTCGTTGAAGGTCTGAAGGCTGGCGACAAGATTCACTTTACCTTCACGCAGGAAGGTCAGCTCTCGGTCCTCCAGAGCATCGAACGCTGATTGCCCCAAGCACTGCCGGACTCTGCCGCGCACTGATCCGCCGCTCCCCCGGGCTTCTGGCCGAAACGCAGCAGCGCTTCAGTCCGCTTGCTTTGGCCGGCAAGTTTCTGCTTGATCGACCCTCAAGCCGTCATTCCTCGCCGGGACGACGGCTCTCCTCGTATTCCCCTTTTTTGTCAGCCGCTCAATCGCCGCATCGACAAAATGACTGACGGACCGTTCCCATGACGTCGCCTTCCCCGTCCACCTCATCTTCCCCATCGACTCAGACCGGCCGCAGTCCGGTGCTCACGGTGCTTGCTGTGGTTGTCGCTTTAGCTGCCGGCGCTGCTGCCGGCGGATATGCCGTTTGGCGGCACCAGTCTTCACTCGAACATTTCGCGCAGCGGCTCGGGCTCCTTGAATCGACATCAGCTTCCGGAGCGCATTCGGCCTCTGAAGCCCCGCAGACGCCCGCAGGCGTCAAGCTCGCGCAGCCCGATGCCGACGGCAAACCCGTGCTTTATTGGTATGACCCGATGAAGCCTGACGTGCATTTCGACAAACCCGGTCCTTCGCCCTTCATGGATATGGACCTCGTGCCGAAATACGCCCCCGTCGGCGCTGCCGCAGCAAAGCCCAAAGCCAAGGTGAAGCTCGCCGAACCGGATGCTGACGGCAAGCCCGTGCTCTATTGGTACGATCCGATGAAGCCCGACGTGCACTTTGAGAAATCCGGTCCGTCGCCCTTCATGGACATGGATCTGGTGCCGAAATACGCCTCCCAAGCCGATTTATCGGGCGGCGAGGATGAAAATCTTGAGCCTCAGGGCGTTGTCATAGATCCGACGCTCACCGCCAATCTGGGTCTGAAGACGGCAAAGGCCGAGGCGGGGCAGCTCTCGCTTTCGCGCTGGTTCCCGGCGGAAGTGCTCGTCAACGGCCACCATACGGCTCAGGTGCAGGCTCGGGCAGAGGGGTTTGTGGAGTCTGTCGCGCCGGTGACGGTCGGTGACTTTGTCAAAAAAGGGCAGCCGCTCGCTCAGCTGACCATCCCGTCATGGGTGGAGATGCAGAGTGAATATCTGGTGCTCGTTGAATTAAAGCGCAGCCGTGCTGAGCTCGACGCAGTGCTTTTGCGCCTCAAGCTTGCCGGCATGCCCGATGCCGACATTGAAGCGCTTCGCCGTACGAAGAAAGTCCGCACGAGCTTTCATATTGCCGCTCCGATTGACGGCGTGCTGACCGCTTTCGCGCTGAAAAACGGCATGAACGTCACGAAGAGCGATGCGGTAGCCGCGGTTGAAGGACTCGATCCGCTCTGGGTAACGGCTTCGGTGCCGGAGCGCTATGCGCCGTATCTGCCTCAAGCGAAGTTTAAGCTCTCCGTTGACGCCTTCCCCGGCCGCATTTGGGAGGCTTCTGCGCCGACAGTGTTGCCGGAGGGCGAAGCGGCTACGCGTACGCTGAAGCTGCGATTTTCGGTCGACAACCCCAATCTTGAACTGCGCCCAGGGATGACGGCCAAGCTTCTGCTTGCGGCGCCGGGGGCCCAAGGCATTCTCGTGCCCTCGCAGGCGGTGATTGACGACGGACGAAATCCCCGCGTGATCGTGCGTGAAGGCACGCGCTTCATTCCGAAGTCCGTGCGCATCCTCGGTGAATCGTCCGGACAGACAGCGCTTGCCTCGGGTGTTCAGCCCGGCGAAGACGTGGTGGTATCGGGCGTCTTCCTGATCGACAGCGAAGCCAATATTGAAGGGGCGCTTGCCCGCATGCAGCCGGCTGCCGATGGCCTGAGCGCCAATGAGGGCGCTGCGGCGCCCATGACGATGCCCGCAGATCCTATGAAACCGGCTTCGCCGGCAGGAGTTCAGAGCGAGCCGCAGAGCAGCATGCCGCAGGGCATGACGCACGGAGCGCCGGATGAGTCTCTCGAAACAGCGTCCAAGCCTCAGACGGTGCTCGACCTCAGTAGCCCGACGCCCTCGGCGGCAAAACAATCCCAAGGAGCCGCGAAATGATTGAACGCGTCATCCGCGCCTCGGTTGAAAATCGCGTACTCGTTCTTTTCGGCGCTCTTCTGCTCGCGATCGCCGGCATCGTTGCGGTGCTGAAGACGCCCGTGGATGCGCTTCCCGACCTTTCCGACGTTCAGGTCATCATTAAGACCGATTACTCGGGACAGGCGCCGGAAATTGTTGAGAACGAGGTGACGTATCCCATCAGCACGACGATGCTCTCCGTGCCGGGTGCCTCGACCGTACGCGGCTTTTCACTCTTCGGCACCTCTTTTGTCTACGTTCTTTTTGAGGACGGAACGGATCTTTACTGGGCGCGTTCGCGCGTGCTGGAGTCGCTTAATTCGGCTGCAGGGAAACTCCCGAGCGGCGTCACGCCCGAACTCGGCCCGGACGCCACCGGTGTGGGCTGGATCTATCAGTACGCTTTGGTGGACAAATCCGGAAAGAACGATTTGGAAAGCCTGCGGGCGCTCCAGGACTGGTTTCTCAAGTATGAACTGAAGACCATTCCGGGCGTAGCCGAAGTGGCGAGTGTGGGCGGCGCCGTGAAGGAATATCAGATCATTCCGGATCCGGTCAAGCTCGAGCAGTACGGCGTTACGGTGGGCGACATCAAGACGGCGCTTTCCGCTTCGAATCAGGAGGCGGGCGGCGGTTCCATCGAGATGGGCGAAAGCGAATTCATGGTGCGCGCTCAGGGATATCTGAAGACGCTTGACGACTTTCGCTCCATCGTGCTCAAAACAAATGCTTCAGGAACGCCGACGGTTTTGGGCGACGTCGCTCAGGTTCGCCTGGGGCCGGAAATGCGCCGCGGCATCGCGGAGCTTGACGGCGAAGGTGAAGTCGCGGGCGGCATTATTTTGCTCCGTACCGGCGGCAACGCCCGTGAAGTCATTGCTGCTGTGAAGACGCGCCTTGAGGAACTTAAGAGTGCGCTCCCCGAAGGCGTGGAAATTGTGCCGGTTTATGACCGAAGTTCACTCATTGACCGTGCCATCCAAAACCTCACGCATAAGCTTATTGAAGAATTCATCGTCGTTGCGCTCGTCTGCGCCATCTTCCTGTGGCATGTGCGCAGTGCACTGGTGGCGGTGATCACACTGCCGCTAGGCCTCGCACTCGCTTTCATTGCGATGCACTTTCAGGGGCTTAACGCCAACATCATGAGCCTCGGCGGCATTGCAATTGCCGTGGGCGCTATGGTTGATGCGGCCATCGTCATGATTGAGAACGCCCACAAGCATATTGAAGCTTGGGAGGAGGCGCATCCTGGGGCAGATCTTGCCGGCGCGGAGCGCTGGCAGGTCATCACGGAAGCTGCGGTAGAGGTGGGACCGGCGCTCTTTATGAGCCTCCTTATCATCACGCTTTCCTTCATTCCGATCTTCACGCTTGAAGGCCAGGAAGGGCGTCTCTTCGGGCCGCTCGCCTGGACGAAGACGTGGTCGATGGCCGCTTCGGCCTTCCTGGCGGTGGTGCTCGTGCCGGTGCTGATGGGACTTTGGATTCGCGGCAAGATTCCGCCCGAAGACAAAAATCCCCTGAACCGCTGGCTTGTGCGTCTCTACCAGCCGCTCCTCATGGGCGTGCTGCGCCGGCCGAAGACGACGCTCTTTGCGGCGCTCTTGGTGCTTATCGGCGGCCTATATCCGGTGGAAAAGCTGGGCGGCGAATTTCTGCCCCAGATTGCCGAGGGCGATATTCTTTATATGCCGTCTACGCTCCCGGGGGTGTCTTCATCTGAAGCAGCAGCCATGCTGCAAAAGACCGACAAGCTCATCCGTACCGTGCCCGAAGTCGCTACCGTCTTCGGCAAGGCCGGCCGCGCCGATACGGCTACTGACTCGGCGCCTTTGGAGATGATTGAAACCACCATTCAGCTCAAACCCGAAAGTGAATGGCGCCCCGGCATGACGATGGAAAAGATTATCGACGAGCTCGATAAGACCGTTCGTCTCCCGGGTTTGGCCAACTTGTGGGTGATGCCGATTCGAAACCGTATCGACATGCTCTCCACCGGTGTGAAGAGCCCCATCGGCATTAAGGTGTCCGGACAGTCGCTTGCCGACATCGACGGTGCTGCCGAGCAGATTGAAGAGGCCGCGAAGACGGTTCCGGGCGTTGTATCGGCTATTGCTGAACGACTGACGGGCGGACGCTACGTTGAAGTCAGCGTTGACCGTCTCAAGGCTGCCCGCTGGGGGCTCACCGTTGCCGGCGTGCAGAGCTACGTTAAGTCCGCCGTCGGCGGAGAGATGGCGGGCGACGTCGTCGACGGGATCGCGCGTTATCCGATCACGATCCGCTTCCCGCAGAGCTGGCGTGATTCGCCAGAAGCGCTCCGCAATCTGCCCATCATTTCCGGGTCCGGCCAGAGTCTGACTTTGGGGGATGTGGCTGAAATCCGCACGTCTCTCGGTCCCTCGATGCTGCGCACGGAAAATGCCCGGCCGGCTGCCTGGGTCTTTGTCGATGCCCGTGATCGCGACATGGCGTCGGTAGTGGGTGATCTTCGTGAAGCCATTGCCAAGTCAGTGTCTCTGAAGCCGGGTGTTTCCGTGGCCTTCTCGGGGCAGTACGAATTGATGGAGCGCGCCAAGGATCGCCTGACGCTGATGGTGCCGATGACCATCCTCATCATCTTTGTGCTGCTTTATCTGGCGTTCCGCCGTTTTGCAGAGTCGCTCCTTATTTTGGGCAGTCTGCCTTTCGCACTCACGGGCGGCATTTGGCTCCTTTACCTGCTGGGCGACCGACTGTCAGTTGCCGTGGGTACGGGCTTCATTGCTTTGGCGGGTCTCGCAGCAGAGTTCGGGGTGGTGATGATCGTCTACCTGCGTCATGCCGTGCAGAACGATAAGTCCTTGGCCGATCCCAAGACCTTTACGGTGGAGGCGCTTGACCGAGCTATTGAGCATGGCGCGGCGCTTCGAGTTCGTCCAAAGACCATGACGGTGGCTGTGGTGCTTGCCGGCCTGATTCCGATTTTGGTGGGAACAGGTGCCGGCAGTGAGGTGATGAGCCGCATCGCTGCGCCGATGGTGGGCGGCATGGTAACGGCGCCGCTCCTTTCGCTCTTTGTTATTCCCGCGGCCTGGAAGCTCATCATGCTGCGGCGCAGGAAGCTTTAAGGCGAAACGCCGCAAAGCCATATGCATCGGCCGGTCTGCTTGCAGATCGGCCGATGTGTTTATAAGGGCACAACATTCAGAAGATTGGCCGCAGAGGGTGCTTGCGTAAGCTCAAGCTCTTGTCGGGAAGAATGGTCCTATTGAACCGAAAGAACTGCGGCATGAGCCGGCCGGAGCTGCTGCCTGTTTTGTGTTCCCGCAAAAAGCAAAGCCCCCGCAAGCCGTCCAAAGATTGCGGGGGCAGACTAGTAGGATTCCTAAATCGACAGGAAGGCTCTGGCAAACTTGCCGATTAGGAACCTTCTAGATCGATAGGCCGATTAGAACTTGTGGATCAAACCGGCGGCCACTTCAACAGAAGACGGGTTGATATCGGAAGTGGTCCCGGCGAGTTCCTTGTTCACATCGTCGCGCATGTAGGAAGCGGCGGTGTACACAGAAGTGCGCTTGCTCAGGTTGTAGGCATAGCCCACAGAGAAGACCCAACGGGAAACTTCCATATCGCTGTTGTCTTCACCTTCGGCGTCGCCATAGGCGAGCAGGGCCTTGGCAGTACCGCCGAACGCAGGAACATCAACACCAGCAGCTAAGCCCCAGCCCTTGGCGCCGTTAACGCTCGCGCCAGAGAAGGTATAGCCCTTGTCAAAGGCAGACTTGTCGTTAACATTCTTCTGGCCGAAAGCCTTGGCATTCTTGAAGTACTGACCTAACAGGTAGGGCTTCACAACACCGAAGTCGTAGTTGCCGCCCAAGGTGACCGTCAGAGAATCATCCATATTAGTAACGGCACCCGACGCATAGCTTTGATAGTTGATGGAATCAACAACGCCAACCAACGTCAAGCTATTGTTAACGTACTTAGCACCCAAGCCATAGTAACGATCAACAGAAGACTGGCCCTCAATATGAGTGGCATCCGTCTTGGCGGAGTCCGTGCCGAAAGAATACTGGGCATACATCGTCAGGCCAGCAAAGGTCGGCGTGGCATAGGTCACCGTATTGTCAAAACGGGCCCAGCCGTTGGCGGTCACAAACTTCGGGCCAATGGAATCACCCCAGCCGGATGAGAACGGGCTCGTTACACCAAGGAGACCGAACGTGCCGTTGGCGCTAGCGAGCTGACCAACACGACCGAAGGACAGCGTACCAAAAGCACCGGTGATGAAGAGGTTGGATTCACGACCGAAGAGACGGTCGGAATTGTCCATCTTGCCGTCGTCAGCAGTAAAGCCATTTTCGAGAACGAAGCCGACCTTCAGGCCATTGCCGAGGTCTTCAGTACCTTTCAAGCCGAAACGGGAGCCAGAATTCTGGCCGGTCTTCATCTGGAAAGTATCCTGTGCATCGACACCGGAAATATCTCCGTCAGCATGTTCATACGAGAAGCCGTAGTCGACCAAGCCGTACAGCGTGACGTCGGCAGCCATAGCAGAACCCGCAAATGCGCCAAGAACGGCGAGAGCAGCAAGTGTCTTTTTCATTTTTCAGAGCCTTATGTGAGCAATGAAGTATCCTGCTCAAGGGGGTCGAGCAGGTCTTTTGTCAGGAGGCGAAGTTTCTATTTGGGCTTGTCATCTTTATTCAGGGAGCAAGTCTTTCCAAGGAACTTCTTTTCCTTAAGAACCCTAGTCAACAATGATTAGGGGATGCTGCAAATCATCCTGTACCCCCCCCCCCCCCCCCCCCCCCCCCCCCCCCACCCCCCCCCCCCCCCCCCCCACCATAATTCTCCACTTATTAAATAAAACATAAAAACATCA
>NZ_QNRV01000043.1 GCF_003315195.1 Sutterella wadsworthensis
CTCCTCGACTCTGCCGAGTTGCTAGTCCTTCCCGCGACCGGGCGGACAGTGGACTTTCACCACACAATCACACGTGCGCTGCCGGGCGCACAAAATAAAGCGCACCCTCGAATATTTCAAAGGTGCGCTTTTCATCAACTATAGAATAAAGCCGGCAATCCTTGGCATTAGCTTTGTAGCTTGAATTGAATCGGGAAACGAAGTCGAACCGTTCCTTTTGGCCGGCTCCAATTCGACTCAGCATCTGCCACAGCCCGCATTGCAGCCTTATCCAAAAGCGGATGTCCCGCCGACTTGAAAATCTTCAGTTCAGTCAGTTTGCCGTTTGAATCAACGATGAACTGCACTACAGCAGTGCCTTCAATGTGAAACATTCGAGCCTTTCTCGGGTAATGCAAAGCAGATTCAACGGCACGTTTCACCTCTGCCAGGAACGGATCGGTCGTCTGTCCATAAACAAGCTCTGAAATACCCTCTTGGCCAGCCGACACAGGTGCTCCGGCCGACTGAACCGGAGCCGGACCGGCAGGAGCCGCGGGAGCGGCGGCCGGCTTCACCTCAGGTCCTTTGACAGTTGCCTTCGCAGCTTTCACCGGTTTAGGCACTTCCGTCTTCTTAACCGCCTTCTTCACGGGTTTAGGCTTTTCGACCGGCTTTTCAACCGGTTTAGGTTCCGGTTTGGGTTCGGGTTTAGGTTCTGGCGGAGGCGGCGGCGGTTCTGGAGCGGGAGCAGGCTCAGGCTCGGGTTCAGGAATGGGTTCGGGCTCAGGCTCGGGAATGGGCTCAGGTTCAGGTTCGGGATCAGGCTGAACTTCTGGCTCGGGTTCAACAGCAGGCTCTGGTTCAGGTTCTGGAGGCGGAGCTTCCTCCGCCGGCTCTGGAGCGGTTGCCGGCGTGGGCTCGGGCGCCTCTTCAGCTGCCGCAGAACCGCCGGAAAATTGAGCAAAAGAAAGCGATACAGCGGCCATCTGTCCCGCCGGCGTATAGGTGAGCGCGGGCGCAGCCCAAAACACTCCCCAAAGAATGGGCAGGTACACACAGGCAGCAAGCACGAACGACAGAGCGGAGCGCTCAGCGTCCTTCCTTCTCTGTGGCGATGCGGAAGTTTTCATGATTGTTCGCTTTGAAGAGATCAATGACCTGAATAAAGTGGTCGAAGGTTGAGTCCTTGTCTACTCTCAGGAGTACAGGCTGCTCACGCGAAAGATTCGCTATCGCCTGAGCCAATTCTTCAAAAGAGAGCTTTTGACTGTCGAGGAAAAAATCGCCCATGGCATCCACCTGAACGATTCGTTGTTCAGGGGCCTCTTTGGGCACATCCGCGGTCTTAGACTTCGGCAGATTGATCTGAATTTCCCCTTTGGCAATGAAGGTAGAAATAGAAAGAACCATTGCCAGAAGAACGAGCATGATGTCGATGAAGGGAACAATATTAAGGGGCTCCTTCTTCGGAATCTCAATCATGATCATGCCCCCTTGCGTTCAGTCCAGCGGGTGCTCAGCACATTGATGCGGCGCTGCAGCCCGTTATAAAAGATGAGCGTCGGGATAGCGACTGTGAGGCCCAAAGCCGTCGCCTTCAGAGCCAATGAAAGGCCCGTCATGATGTCCGAAGCATTGATGTTCCCGGACTGGCCCATGTCATAGAACGTAATCATGATGCCGATGACCGTGCCCAGAAGACCGACATACGGTGCGTTGGAATAAATGATGTAAAGGGTCGTGAGGTTGTTCGTCAGCGCCGCATCGTACTCATCCTTAGTGGGGTAGTCCGACGGATTCACTTTCCTTAGGAACATCACACGTTCAATCGTGAGCCAGATCGAGACAAAGCCCATCAGTCCCAAAATGAAGAAGATGGCATAGTCGACTGATTCCTTGAGAAATTCCATTTAAGTTGTACCTCTTAATTAAGTCAGAATTGTGAATCCTTAAAACGGCAAATCTCGGTGCATTTTCAGCGAGCTGAAATAATGCACCGAGTTTTAACGACAGGACAAAATGTCCTGATAATTCAAGTTAAGGATGTCGGTTAGAAAGAATAGGCATAAGAGAACCAGAAATTACGACCGTCGATATATTCCTTATAGGCATTGGCATAACTGCCCGCAGTTACCGAAGGAACCCATTCGAGGCCCGTGTCAAAAATATTGTTGACGGCCACGGAGAACCGATGCTGTTTCTTGAAGACGTATGACGCGCCAAGGTCGACTAACGTGTAGTTTTTGTACTTATCCACATTCGGCCCGCCCTTGGTGTTTTGCTGTTCGCTGTCGAACTTCGAAACTGACTTCACGTAGGCGCTGAAGTCATTCCATTCGTAGTCGATGCGGGCAGTAATCGAATGACGGGGTAATTCATTTGGTCGCTTGCTAGGACTATTCGCCCAATCGCCGCCGCGCTTAGACCATGCTCCCTCTTTAATTTCAGCGTGGGTATAGGTGTAGCCGCCCGTAAATCGGAAGCCGTGGAAGCTCGCAGTATTGAGAAGAACTTCAAGCCCTTTAGCCGTCACCTTGCCGTGATTAATTTCTTTTGTGGCATCAAATTGTTTGTTATCAATGGTTTCTTTCCCAATATTCTCTTGGTCAAGCATGTTCTTGAAGTCGGTATAGAACAAACCGACCGTAAGATTGGCTGCGTCAGCCAGCTTGAGGGTCGTAGAGAGTTCATAGCTCCAGCTCTCTTCAGGCTTGAGATCGGGATTGCCGTAATTGACCGTATTGCTCCTACCGCTCGAATAGTTGTAAATACCGTCCGTCAGCTTCTTAACCTGCGGGGTTTTATAACCGTTGGCTACGCCGCCTTTGAAACTGATGAATTGGGCGGGCTTATAAACCAAGTAGGCACGAGGAGAAAGGTGAGCCCCGAAGATGTCGCTCCAGTGCACGCGGCCGCCGAGCGTAGCGATCCACTCATCATTGATAAAGTATTCGCCTTCCATGAAGCCCGCGAGCGTCGTCTGATCGAGCGTTTTGCCTGCTAAAGCTGTATGGCTGTTAGCTTCAGCATCTTCAAAGGTCTCATAATTGGCCTCAAGGCCGCTTGAGAGCATGATGCTGCCGGCGCTGCCCAATTCAATTGGAGAAACGAGCTTCGTAGCCGCCGTCCATGTGCGGCTCGACATCATGGGGCTGCCTGTTTTAGTCGTCCAGGGCGCATTGCCATCATTTGAACTCGTTAAGGTCTTTACCTGTTCGAGCGCGTTGTATTGGACATAAGATTCCAGCGTGCCAATATCGTAGACGCCCTTATGACCTACTACGCCGTTGTATTTATTCCACCAACGATACGTTTGAACGGAATTACCGCTGGTGTTCATCGCACCGCCCTTGTAGCGGGTGAAATCCAAATCTGCATAAACATCATTGGACTCATTGATCGTCAGATTGAGACGACCGCCGATGTTGCCGGTAAAACCATCCGTGGGTGAATGCGCTGCATACGGATTGTTACCTGCCGTTGCATTCGGTTTCCTTAGGTGTGATGCCTCACGTTCAAGATAACGTCCGCGGAGCAAGAGTGACGCAACATTTTCTTTAAGCGGAATACCAAGATAAACGCCCGTCCCCCAGCGATTGCCATAGTCATCGTCGTTTTGGAACTGTGTACGGTCAATGGAGATCGTTCCGGTGAATTGGTCGACATGCTTCTTGGTAATGATGTTCACCACGCCGCCGACAGCATCTGAGCCATAGATGGTCGAGGCCGGTCCGCGGATCACTTCAATGCGTTCAATAGCCCCCACGGGCGGCATAAAAATACGCCCGGGGTCAAACCCATTGTTGACCATGCTTTCAGACGTGTTCTGACGGCGGCCGTCAACGAGGATCATGGTGTAGTTGGACCCAAACCCGCGGATAGAGATATCCGCCGCGCCCATCTTGTTCTGTGAGATATCGACGCCCGGAACATCACCAACGGCACTGCCGATATCGGTGATGGGTTTTGAGGCGAGTTCTTTCTCGGTGATGACGGAAACGCTTGCTGGCGCTTCAGAGGTGTCCTGCGCATAGCCGGCAGCAGAAACGACAGACGTATCAAGCGTCGTATAGGCGGTCTGACCGCCGTCGTCTGCATAGGCTGCAGATACAGCAGCGGCAAGCGGAAGCAGGATGAGGGAAGTGCGTCGGTAAGTCATGGGTTGATTCTGTAGTTGGCGGCCTGGCCCGAAGCGGCCGCGGTTTGCGGAACTGCGGTCGAAAGAGTTTTCACTTCTGCGGCCACACGCCCGCATACTACAGAACACAATCGAGAATCATTTTTATTAGCATTCTAATATAACTGCTAAACAGAAATGATTATCTATATCAAAATTTCTTCTTGGTTTACATAGCATTGCCGAATAAAACCCGAAGCAAATTGAGGTTCATCACCGTATTTCATCTTTACGAAGGTATAGACAGCGGGAAAGCTGAAAAGTCTGAGCATTTTGAATTTGCTGAGTTTTTACTGAGGATCTTCGTAAATGAATGTAACTCAACGTAACAAAAGCACATGATTTTGTTTACGTAAAGCATTTGCCATTCAGGCTTCTCAGAGCTTTACCTCACAAACCGCCCGGATGTCTCTGTAGGCATCCGAGACGGTTTGCTGACTCAGAAGACTGCTGTCGGTTATCGGCGATTAGAAGGTATACGTGTACCCCAGCCAAACATTGCGGCCATCAAAGAACTCACGATAGAGATTGCTGCCGTCAGCGCCATACTCAAGGCCTTTGTCAAAGACATTGTTGAGCGCGGCTGAGAAGTGATGCTGCTTCTCAAAGGTGTAGTTCACGCCGATGTCAACCTGTGTGTAGTTTTTGTATTTAGTGCGGCTGTAAGTGGCCGCACCGCCGCCCCTGCCGCTCGAAATCTGTTCGCTCATCGCATCAAGCTTAGCCAACGCCTTCACAAAGACATTCAGACCGCCGTTGTCATAGTCAGCACGGGCATTGATCGAGTGCCGCGGCATGGAGTTGGGGCGCAGACCATCGTTGACACCGCCTTCGATTTCTGCATGAGTGTAGGTATAACCCCCCTTGAAGCTCACTCCATAGAAAGCCGCAGTTTGGAAGAGCAGTTCGACCCCCTTCGCAGTGACCTTCCCGAAATTGACGTCCTGAGCGTCATAACTGTTTTCGTCAACGTAATTGATCTTTACGGTGTCAATCTTGTTTTTGAAATCCGTATAGAAAACACCCGCTGTCACCGAAGCAGCCTGACCGAGCTTCACGGTTGACGACAATTCGTAATTCCAGCTTTCTTCGGGCTTCAGATCTGGATTGCCGTACGTGTGATTGGGAGCCCCACGAACCGATACGCTGTAGGCGCCGTCCGTCAGCTGACGAGCTTCGGGCGTACGATAACCGTTGGCCACGCCGCCCTTAATGCTGAAGGCCTCAGCAGGCTTCCACACCAAGTAGGCGCGAGGCGCAAAGTGGAAGTCGAAGATGTCGCTCCAATGGACGCGGGCGCCTAGCGTTGCGATCCAGTTTTCATTAATGAAGTATTCCGACTCGCCAAAGACTGCAATCTGCGTCTGATCAAGCGTCTTTCCGGTGATTTCCGTGCCTTCGTTGAAATTGTCTTTGAAGGTCGAATAATCAACGTCCAAACCGGTCTGCACAACCATGTCGCCGTAGCCGTCAAGCGACACAGGCGTCTTTAATTTGGTGGCGAACACATAGTGCTTCGAAGACATGAGCGGGTCGGAGAGCGATCCTTTCGTGGTCTTATTGGCGGTGTCAAATATGCCTCCCTGCCCGGATACGGTTGCAGGACCCGTTTTCGTCTTGATCAGGTCAAGCCCCTGGAACTGGAAATAAGTAGACAAATCGCCGAAGCTGAACCGCCCGTCGTGACCGACAACAACTGCGTATTTGTCAAACCAGCGGTGTGCCTCGTACCCCGCCTGACTTGTCGACATCGTGCCGCCTTTGAAATGCGTGTAGTCAACGTCAAGATAGAGGTCGTTATCTTCGTTGGGTGAAAGGTTCAGGCGGCCGCCGACATTGCCGGTGTAGCCGTCTGAAGGAGAATGGCTCGCATAGCCGCCGCTTGGCTTGTGAAGGTTCGACTTTTCACGGTCAAAATATCGCCCGCGAAGAAGGAGCGACGCAACACCCTCTTTAAGCGGGATGCCGAGGTAGGCCCCCGCGCTCCAGCGGTCGTCCCAATCGCTGTCGGTGAACTGCGTGCGGTCAATCGATAGCGACCCCGTGAACTCGTTGACATGCTTTTTCATGATGATGTTCACCGCGCCGCCGATGCCGTCGGAACCGTAAATGGTCGAAGCAGGACCGCGCATCACTTCAACGCGTTCCACTGCCCCGGGCGGCGGCATGAAGATGCCGCCCGCTTCAAAGCCGTTCAGGCTGTTCATGGCAGAGTCCGAGTTCTGTCGACGTCCGTCGACCATGAGCAGCGTGTAATCCGAAGAGAACCCGCGGATATAAATCTGCGAAGTGCCCATCTTGGTAGTCGTGATGTCTACGCCAGGAACATCGCTGACAGCCGTGCCAATATCGCCGATCGGCTTTGTCATCAGTTCCTTGGAATCAATGACGGTGATGGAGGCCGGCGCTTCCCGCGTGTCCTGCGCATAGCCGGAAGCTGAAACAACGGAAGTGTCGAGTGTGGTGTAGCCGTCGTCGGCCGCCCAAGCGGCGGAAACGGCAAGTGCAAGCGGAAGCGCTGCCAAAAACTTGTGGTGCTGCATGATTGTGAGAAAAACGGTCAAAGCAACCGTCTTGAGGATTGAGGAAATGGTCATTAAGGAACCGCACGCCGTCCATTGAGGCGGGATTCGACTGGATGAATCGCAGTCTATTGGTGGTCAATGCGAATAATTCTCGTCATCACTTTGCATAAACAAGTTTCTTTACAAAATAAATTTCCTAAATTTTCAATGACTTATTATCACTCTAACGTCAAAACTTGACGTATATGATTTGCAGATTTTTTCTATCGCAAACACCGCATTTTTCTTATTAATCAATATCCGATTGAGCAGCCTGAACGCCGTTGGTTAAGACCGACACGCTCTGCTTTATTTGTTTACATGCGGAGCGTTGGCCCGGTTATGCCTTGGAACCCATGCGCTTTCAGCGAATCCTGAAGAAAACCATTGGGGACTTAGGACCAAAGCAGTAAGCATTAAAGAAATGCAAAGATGGGGATCACGCTAAAAATGGACAACCGTTTCTAAGATGCTTGTTTATCCGCAGGATAGGTGAACTGCTGTTACGGCCGCCTCGCCTGAAGCATTTGCAGAGTATTCAACCATCTATCGGATATTTTTAACTTTTATCTATTGTTTACTCGTACGGTCCGTCACGTAAAGATATGTAAGCCGTGAGCAAGGTTATGTATCGAGAAGCGTTCTCATTTACCTTTGAGTTCGGTACAGTTTTGCTTCTGTTTGCGCTCAAACACATCACCCGCGACGACTTCCGGTCACTGCGGCACGTTTGTCTCTATGACCCGATCTACCTGCATCCTTCTTGTGCTGCTCACGCTGATGAGCGTTCTTTCGCTCTTCGTGGGCGCCGCTGACATCACGCCTGCTGACGTGCTCTCGGGCGATATTGAATCGCTCGAGCTCATGCTGATTTCCCGCTTGCCCAGACTTCTGGCCATTCTCTGCACTGGCATGGGCATGAGCATTGCTGGCCTCATCATGCAGCAGCTCTGCGCCAATAAATTCGTGTCGCCCACGACGGGGGCGACCATCTCTTCGGCTCAGTTCGGCATTCTCATTGCGCTGCTCTTTTTCCCTGATTCAACCCTTTGGTCGCGTGCGCTTTTTGCTTTTGCTGCAGCGATTCTCGGCACTTGGACGTTCGTATGGTTCATTCTGCGCATGCCGATGAAAGATCCTGTGATGGTTCCGCTCGTCGGCATCATGTTCGGCAACGTGATCGGCGGCGTGACGAATTTTCTCGCCTACCGCTTCGACATGACCCAAGCACTCTCCACCTGGCTTGTGGGACATTTTTCGCTCGTGCTCCGCGGCAACTTTGAGCTGGTCTATCTGGTCCTCCCGCTTATTGTGCTGGCCTGGATTTTTGCCAAGCACTTCAACATCGTCGGCATGGGCCGAGATTTTTCGAAGAACCTCGGCGTTAACTACACGCTCGTCCTTTTCAGCGGTCTCACCATTGCCGCGATGATCACTGCCGCGATTGTTTCCGTCGTAGGCTCCATTTCCTACATCGGTCTCATCGTCCCGAACCTCATCGCCATCTTCAAGGGTGACGACCTGCGCTCCACCCTGGCTGACACAGCGCTTTTCGGCGCGCTCTTCGTCCTCTGCTGCGACGTCATCGGACGCCTGGTTATCGCCCCCTATGAACTACCGATTGAACTCATCATCGGCACGATCGGCAGTCTTCTCTTCATCGCGCTCATCTTCTACAGACTTCGTTTTGGGCGCATGTCGCTCGACAAAAAGGCGCTCCTCAGACTCTTTGGTCTTGACCGTCGCACACCTGCCTGCGGAGGCGCCAAATGACTTCAGACACCTTCACCGCCAACCCGCTCAAGACTGCCAGTTCGAGTGAAACTGCCGCAGCGGCCTCGTCACTCAAAATCCAGCGCTCCCGCCGTCGGCGCATGCTGACCCGTCTGGGCTGCCTCATCGGTCTCGTGGTTCTTTTTGCCGCGCTCTACCAATTTGCCTTCGTGAACCCGAAGTTTTTCAGCTATGCCATGAGCATCCGTCTGCCGCGCTTGATTGTGCTGCTGACGGCCGGCACGGCCATTTCTGCGGCAGCCATCATTTTCCAAACGATTATCCGCAACAACATTGTCACGCCGTGCCTCCTCGGCATGAACTCCCTCTACCTGCTCATCCATACCGGCGTGGTGTTCTTTCTGGGATCCGGGAGCGAATTTGCCACTAACCCGGTCTATGCCTTCGCAGTTGACATCATCGTGATGGGGACGGCGGCGAGCTTTATCTACTACTCGATCTTTCAAAAGACCAGCGGAAATGTTTTGTACGTGCTGCTGATCGGCACAGTGCTCACGACATTCTTCTCGAGCATGCAGAACTCGCTCACCCGCATCATGGATCCGAATGAATACGATGCGCTCCTCAATTCGCTCGTAGCGAGCTTTACCAACGTGAATGCTGCCTGCATTATTCCGGGCATTGTGCTGCTTGCCCTGCTCGCCTGGTGGCTGCGCCGCGATCTGTCCATCCTCGATGTCATCAGTCTCGGTCGGGAACAAGCCATCAGCCTCGGCGTCGACTACGAAACGACGCTGCGCCGTCTGATGGTGGGGGTTGCGCTCTGTATCGCCGTTGCAACGGCTCTTGTGGGACCGCTCTCCTTTCTGGGCCTCATCACGGCCAATGTCGCGCGGCAGATGTTCACCACCTACCGCCACACCTACCTGATTGCCGGAGCCTCCCTCGTCGGCATGCTCGTGCTCGCCGCCGGACAGTTCATTGTTGAACACGTGATGGTCTACAGCGTGCCGGTGAGCGTCTTCGTAACGATTGGCGGCGGCATTTATTTCCTCTATTTGATCCTCACGCAGAAGTGACCGAGTCCTTTTGCACCGTATTGAATACTTCTCCATGCTCAGCATCAAGAACCTCACGAAGACCTACGAAGACGCAGCCGTGGTCGACGACGTTACGATCGATCTTCCTCCGGGCAAAGTGATCTCACTCATCGGTCCGAACGGCGCGGGCAAATCGACCGTTCTCGGCATGATCTCCCGCCTGATTGCCCGCACGGCCGGAATCGTGGAATTCAAAGGCCGCGACATTACGCATTGGGAAAGCCGTGAACTCGCCAAGCATTTGGCCATTCTGACGCAGGCCAACTTCGTACAGATGAAGCTCACCGTGCGCGAACTCGTCGCTTTCGGGCGTTTCCCGCATTCAGGGTCTGCGCTGTCAGCTGATGATTGGACCAAGGTCGATCAGGCCATCCACTACATGGAGCTCGAAGCCTTTGCCGACCGCTTTATTGACGAAATGTCGGGCGGCCAGCGCCAGCGCGCCTTCATTGCAATGGTGCTCGCTCAGGACACTGAGTATGTGCTGCTCGACGAACCCACCAACAATCTCGACATCTATCACGCCACGCAGATGATGAAGCTCGTCCGGCGCCTTTGCGACGAATTGGGCAAGACCGTGATTCTGGTGCTTCACGAAATCAATCTCGCGGCGTTTTATTCCGACGTGATCTGCGCTTTCAAGGATGGCCGGATCGCCGCACAGGGAACCGTTGACGAAGTGATGACGCCCGAAAACCTTAAGCGCATATACGGCGTTGACTTTGAAATTCACCGTATTGACGGCAAACCCCTCGCCATCTTCCACTGACCCCTTTCTGCTGGCCCCGCTGGTGCTCCATTGCGAGCAGCCCAATCATCTCTTCTTTTTCATTTCACGCTCTTCGGGAGTTTTTTCAATGAACGCCACCCGCCGCACTGTTCTTATTGCCGGCGCTCTAAGCGCAATCACCGCGCTGAGCTTCTCTTCTGCCGTTTTCGCCGCCTCCGACCTCGTTGAGGTGCAGTCGCTCAACGCAGCCAATAAACCGATTACCGTCGCCGTTCCGAAAAATCCCCAGCGCATCGCCGTCGCCGATTTTTCCGTGCTCGACACGCTCGACCATTGGGGCTTGGGCGAGCGCATCGTAGCGCTGCCCCAGACCACGGCGCTGCCCTACCTTCCGCAGTATTTCAAGAAGTCCAAAAAAGTGACCAATCTCGGCACGCTCAAGGAAATCGATCTTGAAGGCTTGATGGCTGCTGAACCCGACGTGATCTTCATTTCCGGCCGACTCGCCAAGAAGTATGACGAACTCTCGAAGATTGCTCCCGTCGTTTTCATGACAGCTGATCATGAGAAGGGCACCTTCAAAAGCTTTTCGGATAACTTAATGAACCTGGCCAAGATTTTCGGCAAGGAAGCCGCCGCTCAGGCCGACATTGATCATTTCACCGGCCGCATCGACCGCATCCGCGCCGCTTCTGCCGGGAAAACTGCCGTGGTGGGACTCGTCACCAGCGCCCACTTCAACCTCTTGGGCAACAAGGCCCGCTGCGCCCTGATCGGCAATGAATTCGGCTTCCAGAACGTTGCTCAGAACGCCAATGCCAACCACGGCAACGAGGCGTCCTTCGAACTGCTCCTGAAGCTTAACCCTGACTACATCTTTGTTCTTGACCGCGACTCTGCCATTGCCCGCCCAGGTGCCAAAGTTGCTGCCGATGTGATGAACAACGAGCTTGTCGCCCGCACGAAAGCCAAAGCGGAAGGTCACATTGTCTATCTGTCTGCCGCCTCCTGGTACCTCGCCGACGGCGGCTACACCTCGATGAACCTGCAGTTCCAGGACATCGAAAAAGCACTCGGCCTCACGAAGTAATATTTTGGAAAATACCATGCAGATCTCCCGCCGCCAACTTCTTGTCGTCGCCAGCACCGCTACGTTCGTCGGTTTCTCTGGCTTTTCGCTCCAAGCACTTGCCGCTGAACTCACTCTCCCCTCGGTCGGCGCCGACAAGAAGTTCTCTGCCGTTCCGGTTCCTGCGGATCCCAAGCGTCTTGCCGTTCTGGAATACTCCGTCATCGAAAACCTTCAGGTACTCGGCCTCAGCGACCGCATCAAAGCGGCCGTTCAGACCCGCAATCTGCCTTGGCTCACAGCACTTCCTGCAGACTGCAAGCTCGTCAAAAGCGTTAAAAGCGTAGATATTGAAACGGTGAGCTCCGCCAAGCCTGACCTCATCTTCATTTCAGGCCGCATTTCACGCAATATTGATGCTTTTAAACCGATTGCTCCCACCGTCTGCCTGATCCCCAATAAGGCTGAGGGCTGGAAGAGCTTCCGCGGGAACTTCCTCGCCTTGGCGGAGGTTTTCGGTAAAAAGGCGGATGCGGAAAAACAGCTTAAACCGCTCGAAAAGCGCCTCTCAGCGCTGCGCAATAAGGCTGCAGGCGAACGCATCGCCGTCATTATGATGGTGAACGGCCGCATGATGGCCGCGCCCGCCGGCGGCGCCGCTGCACACCTCGGAGCAGACTTCGGCTTCACCAACGTCAAGCCTAAGCCCGCTCAGCCCGCTGCGCCCCGCAAGGCGCCGGCTCCGGGTGAGAAACCCGCTGCGCCCACACCTGCGGAAATCGCTGCCGGCAATGCGAAGACGATCGCTGAACTGGCAGCACTGAAGCCACACCGTATCTTTGTGCTCAATAAGGACGAAGCGATCGGCATGCCCGAACCCAATACGCTCGCGAAGGCCGTGGCCGACCAGCCTGAATGGGCAAAGCTCGATGCCGTCAAAGGCCATCGAGTTCATGAGCTCACGCATGCCGCTTGGTACCTTGCCGACGGCGGCATCCTTTCGATGGACAAGATGCTCGCTGACGCTGAACGCGCGCTCGGTCTATAACGGCTCCTTAATTAAAAACATTAAAGCCCGCATTTGCTCAAAAGCACTGCGGGCTTTATCGTTTCAGCGGCGTCGACGATTACTTTTGCAAAAGGTGAATCTTCGAGAGCCGCGAGATAGCATCCTCGAGCACGCGATCATCCCCCTTCGCAAAATGGAACCGGATGTAGCGATGAACCGGTTCGCGGAAGAAGCTCGAACCCGGCACCGCGCCGAGCTTCACTTTTTCAGCCAAGTCGAGGCAGAACTGATAGTCGTCGTCATAGCCGAATTCACTGATGTCCACCAGGACAAAGTACGTGCCCTGCGGGCGGAAATATTTGAGGCCGAGCCCGTCCAGGCCGGAGAGGAAAACCTCACGGCGATGCGTGTATTCAGCCTGAAGCTCCTCGTAATAATCGTCGCCGAACTTGAGGCCTACGACCGCAGCTTCCTGCAGCGGTGCTGAGGCGCCGACAGTCAGAAAGTCATGGACTTTACGGACTCGGTCGAGAGCTTCGGCCGGCCCCAGAACGTAACCCAGACGCCAGCCCGTAATGGAATAAGTCTTCGAGAGCGAATTGCAGACAATCGTACGCTCGCGCATGCCCGGCAGTGCCGCGAAATAGGTGTGCACATTGGGTTTATAGATAATGTGCTCATAGACTTCATCCGTAATGACGAAGGCATCGAATTCCTTCACGATTTCTGCAATCTTGAGGAGTTCCTCACGGGTGAATACCTTGCCCGAGGGATTAGAAGGATTGCAGAGAATGAGCGCCTTGGCCCCCTGACGGAAGGCTGCACGCAGCTCTTCGGGGTCAAAATCAAAGGACGGCGGCTTGAGCGGCACAAAAATCGGCTGAGCCCCCGAAAGGATGGCATCCGCCCCGTAGTTTTCGTAAAAAGGCGAAAAAATAGCCACCTTGTCGCCGGGATTGATCGTTGCGAGTACCGAAGCCATCATCGCTTCCGTACCGCCGCATGTCACGCAGACTTCGGAATTCGGATCATATTCCAGTCCGCTGAAGTGCTTGACCTTTTCACAGAGCGCTTCGCGAAAGTTCTGCGCACCCCAGGTCGTCGCATACTGGTGCGGCCCTTCAAAAGCCACTTTGGAGAGACGTTCAAGGATGGGTTCGGGCGGATTGTAGTCCGGAAAGCCCTGAGCCAAATTGAGAGCACCGTATTTTGCGCAGACGCGGCTCATGCGTCGAATGACGGAATCGGTAAATGTGCTGCTGCGGTCGCTCAACGTGATCATCGGCGTTCTCCAGAAATCTTGCTGCGTAGTTTTTATTGTGGCGGCGCATCGTCAAACTAAGCGTTGAGCCCATGCGCCGTCCTTTATTTCACTACTTTTATTTCCGGCTGCGGCAAGCATGAAAGTAATACCTGCCAAAGCTCAATGGAGCTTAGGAGGATGTTTAGTCTGCGACGCGTTTGGCGAGCTCCGGAGGATAGCGGTCACCGGCAATCGGCATGGCATCGAGCGCACTGCGAAGCACTGCGAGCTCCTCAGGCGAAAGCACCACATCAGCTGCGCCAATGTTTTCTCTGAGCCGCGCTGACTTCGTCGTACCGGGAATGGGCGCGATGAAATCACCCTGAGCAAGAACCCAAGCGAGTGCAATCTGCGCGGGCGTAGCACCGTGAACTTGGGCGGTTTGACGAACCAAATCCACAACGCGTTCATTGGCTTTCAGATTTTCAGGCTGAAAGCGCGGAACAATGCTGCGGAAATCGTCAGCGCCGTAGGACGCATCGGCATGAATCGTTCCCGAAAGGAAGCCCTTGCCGAGCGGGCTGAACGGCACGAAACCGATGCCTTCCGCTTTTAAAAGCGGCAGCACCGATGTTTCCGGTTCGCGCCACATCATGGAGTATTCGCTTTGCACCGCAGTGAGCGGACAAACCGCATGTGCCCGGGCAATCGTCTTGACGCCGGCCTCCGACAATCCCCATCCGCGAATCTTGCCTTCACGGATGAATTCAGCCATCACGCCTGCCACCTCTTCGACGGGCACTTTGGGGTCAACTCGGTGAAGATAATAGAGGTCAACATAGTCCGTTTTAAGCCGCTTGAGAGAACCTTCAAGCGCACGGCGGATGGTTTCCGGACGCGCATCGAGCCGCTGCTTGCCATCAACAATCTCGATGCCGCATTTGGTAGCGATGACCGTCTGCTTGCGCAGTCCTTCCAGAGCTTCGCCCACAAGTGATTCATTGGCATACGGGCCGTAGCATTCCGCGGTATCAAAGAACGTGACGCCCTGATCAAGTGCTTCATGAATCAAGGCCTTCATCGCTTCAATGGGACGAGCCGGGCCATAACCGTGACTCATGCCCATGCAGCCCAGCCCAATAGCCGACACGGCAATGCCGCTCTTGCCTAACCGACGTGTTTTCATAAAAATTCAGCTTTCCAGTGAGTTAAAGGGAGTGTTTGACGATCTGCACTTTATCGAGCTGAGAAGCTCTATAAATGAACAATCGGAGCAGCCTTTTGCCCAATCCTTTCGTTTTTTCATTCCGCTCGGATACCCAAACGCGCTCTTTTTCGGCAATACTGCTGCGTACGCCAAAGTACCTCTGCTGTCCTCAGATTTCTCAAAACAGCGAAAGTCATCGAAAGGCATCGAAACTCATGAAAAGCAAAATATTCCAGTCTCTGAAAACTGCCGCTGCGGTCTCCTGCGCACTTTTGGGTGCAGCACTCCTCACCGCTTGTTCTGACGGCAAGAAGGTCGGTGACGTCTCTCTCGGTTTTCTTACCTTCAAAAACATCCAGATCGACGCTTTCATTGACCCTCAAGTGCCTGGCGTAACCTGCCATGCAGCCAGCATTGAGTCTCCGCTGACGCTCGCAGATCCTTCTGACAGTTCCGTTTCTTGCCGTCAGACAGGCGAAATCACTCAGGCCATGATTGATGCCATCGACAAAAGCAAGGACGGCGAGGTGATCTTCACCAAGTCTAAGAGCATCTTCTTCAAATATATGAAGATTCGCCGCATCTACGATGCCGAAAATCAGACGCTTCTGTATGTCTCGTATTCCACCAAGGAAACTTCGGGAAGCTTCAAACACAGCCTTTCGACGGTCCCGCTCTGGGGTACTGAAGCCTACAAGAAGCCCCTGCCGCCTTTGGGAGACGCCAATCAGCAATAATTCTGATTGCTCCCAGCAATAAAGCGTGTCGATCTGCAACGGATGATGCCAATGGGCTGACTGTTTTTTCTCTGATCCTCCATCCGCATTTAAGCTGCGGCAGAACTAAAAACACGGATGGAGCCCGGACTGCGGCGGCGCCCGTCGAATGGAGCGCGCTTCGCCTCACTCATCGCGAACGTTTCCCATTCTCGCTAGAATGCCTCGCATCACATTTGCACGGCTGGTGTTTCGGGCGATTCTCCCGTCTGCATCAGTCGCTGCGCATCTATAAGAGAAGACCTATGCTTTCTGTTTCTGAGATCCGAACCCTTATTAAGGAACGTCCCGGCATTTCCCTTCGCGATCTGGCTCTGCACTTTCGCGTCTCCCCGGGTATGATGGAGATGATGGTTTCGAAGCTTGTCGACCGAGGCGATGTGGAAACCGTCGTGCCGACATCCTGCTGCGGCGGCGACTGCGGCTGCTCATCCGAGGACCATGGCAAGCATTACAAGCTCACGCTGAAAGCTTTCCGCGAAATGGAAGCCTAATTGCAGAGCAACTTTCTTTAGAAACAATTATTTGCACAATTAAGAGTTCAGCACTTGCTAAATACTCAAAAAGTGTGCATAATTGAATTCTGTTGTGGTTCAGGTGGTCTTTCGTTTCCGAGAGACATCACTCGAACAGAGCCGCTGGAGGGAGCCCTCGCGGAACAGACGTGTTGCAAAGTCTGCTTTCGAACTCAAGAGGAGATGCTCAAGGAAAGCCGCCGGCCACAAACGAAACCGACAGGGTGCGATGAATTATCCGGAACTCCCGGATAACTGATCCCTAATTTTTCAGCACCCGGGGCGGATTTTCTAAGCCAAGCAGCGCGAGCATATCGCGCTGCTTTTTCGTAA
>NZ_QNRV01000044.1 GCF_003315195.1 Sutterella wadsworthensis
AGATCCCGAAAAAAATCCGAGATCTCTTTACCCTGTTAGGTTTACCCTTGCCCCCGCGGGTGTTCCGGGACTAGGTGCATCCCCGGGAGTTTGGGCTACATGCCGGACTTGACCTACAAAGCTCTGAATCAGCGCCTTAAGGCCTCATCCTCCTGACTTATGCCTTGGCCAGGCAAGTATCAAGCCCGCGCGCAATAGCCTCTTCGGGCAGGTTTCGTCCGATAAAGACCAGCTTCGAAAACGGCTTCACATCGCCCCACGGCCCCATCACGTCCGACACGGCCAGCATATGCACACCCTGGAACACTACTCGGCGGTCGACGCCTGCAAAGTAGAGAATGCCCTTGTAGCGAAGCATATCCTGTCCATAAACAGCCGTGAGCGAACCGATATAGCGATCAAGCTTCTGCGGATCAAAAGGCGTTTCCGTTTCGTAGACAAACGTGTGGATGTCATCATTATGATGATGAAGATGATGATCATTCACGAAGAAATTGGGATCAACATCAAGCACATCGTTCATGTTAAAACCCGCGATGTCCAGCACGACATCAACGGGGCAGTTGCCCATATCTACACGGCGAATCGGAGCCCGAGCATTCATGCTGCGCAGCCGAGCTTCAAGCTCTGCGAGTTCCTCAGGCGTGACGAGATCGCACTTCGAAACCAGAATGCGGTCAGCAAAGCCCACCTGATCACGAGCAGCAGCTTCATCGTCAAGCGTCTTCGGTCCGTACTTAGCATCGACCACCGTCACGACACCATCGAGGCGGAAGAACGGCGCAATCGCATCGTCCATGAAGAAAGTCTGCGCAACGGGACCTGGATTCGCAACCCCCGATGTTTCAAGCACGATATAGTCGAAATCAATTTCTCCTTTATCACGCTGCAGCCGCAGTTTGGTCAAGATGCGCGAAAGATCGCCGCGGATGGTGCAACAGACGCAGCCATTGTTCATGGAAACAATCTGCTCGTTATTTTCCGTAACCAGAAGATCATTGTCCACGTTCTCCGTTCCGAACTCATTTTCAATAATCGCAATCTTATGATTGTGATTTTCCTTCAGGATACGGTTAAGCAACGTAGTTTTGCCGGCACCAAGGAACCCCGTGAGGATGGTTACCGGAATCTCCGGTTCCTGCGGTTCTTCAACGTTCATTTCCAAAATCCTCCCGATCAGGGTCTTACGGCAAGCCGCAGCCCTTTGAGATATTCGCCTTCAGGACAGGTCATCAGCAATGGATGATCTTCTCCCGCCCCAAAGCGGCCCGTAGCCCAGGCGGTCACACCGGAATCAATGACGGCACCGGCGACAATCTTCTGAAAGAGATCAACGTCGATTGCGCCCGAGCACGAGAAGGTAAAGAGTTCACCGCCCGGCCCAAGGAGCTTCAGTCCGTTGAGATTGATGTCCTTGTAGGCACGTGCAGCGCGATCGACATGATAGTGGCTTGAGGCGAACTTAGGAGGATCCAGAATGACAAGATCAAACTTCTCTCCGGCGCCACGCAGACGGCGCAGACACGTAAAAACATCCTCACAAAGCCATTCGGCTCGGTTGGTAAAACCGTTCCTTTCAGCATTGGCACGCGCCATCGCAAGAGCCTCTTCCGACGAATCGACGGAAACAACTTCTTCTGCACCACCCTTTAAAAGCGCCAGTGAAAATCCGCCCGTATAACAAAAGCAGTTCAGCGCCCTCAGTCCGCGACCATGACGACGACGGAATTCTTCCGCAGCACGCTGTGCTGAAAGACGGCTTTCACGCTGATCGATATAAAACCCCGTCTTATGCCCTACCCGGACATCAACCCCATACTTCACGCCATCTTCAACGATCTCAATGACGTCTGGCGCCGTTTCACCAACGAGCACTTCAGAGCGCACTTCCAGACCCTCACGCCTGCGAGTAGCTGCATCTGAACGGTCATAAACACCACGGGCACCTGTCACTTCCAGCAAAAGACGGCCGATCAGCTCGCGATGCGCCTCAACGCCTGCAGCCTGAAATTGCGTAACCAGCCAGTCGCCGTACTGATCAACGATAAGGCCGGGAAGTCCGTCCGCTTCGCCAAACAAAATACGCCGTGCATTCGTCCGCTCTAAAAGGCCATCACGCGCGGCAACCGCTTCACGAATCTTCTTCTCGAACCAGATGTCGTCGATCACCTCATCTTCACGGAAAGACCAGCAACGCGCACGCAGCGTCGATGCCGGTGAATAGGATGCCCAAGCCAGAAATCGACCATCCTTGGCAACCACTTTCACTGTATCGCCAGCCTTGGGGTTGCCAGCAGCGCGTTCGACTGCCGTGTCATAAACCCATGGGTGGCGACGCAAGAGAGACTTCTCCTTGCCCTTTTTTAAAATCAATTCATCCATACTTTTTCAAATTACGAAAAAAATTAAATATCCAGCGAAATGGTGCCGACGAACACCACTTCAGCAGGACCAATCAGATAAAGCGAAGTCGCCGGTCCGCGCCAAGCACAGGCAATGCGGCCGCCACGAGCTGCAAATTCGACTCGATCGTCAAAAAACCCGCGCAAACATCCCGAGGCCATCGCGGCGCTTGTTCCCGTACCGCAGGCCAACGTCTCTCCAGCGCCGCGTTCATAGACACGGATCTTGGCTGTCCGGCTGTCGATGCGTTCCACAAAGCCGACATTCACATCTTCGGGAAAGACTGCCGAAGTCTGCAGAAACCGTGCAACCGGTTCCACCGGGAAACTTTCGACGTTATCTACAAAAATTGTCGCGTGAGGATTCCCCATGCCGACAGCCGTAAACTCAATATCACGGCCGAGCGGCGGACAAAAAATAGTCCAAACATCAGCAGAATGCTCACAACGTTTAGACATCTCCGAATCTGCTTCAGGCACAAAGGGAACTTGCGCTGGCAGGAGTCTCGGCACCCCCATATCGACCACCATGCGCCCGTCGGGTTCCGCCCGAACGCAGATGCGCCCTTTCATGGTCTCAAAGTCCACACGATCACCAGCCGCATAGCCTGCTTCAAGGGCAAAACGGCCGATACAGCGAGCACCATTGCCGCACTGTTCCACCTCACCACCCGTGTTATTGAAGATCCGATAGCGAAGCGGCTCGCCCTCATGTTTGGCCG
The DNA here is from genome assembly GCF_003315195.1 of Sutterella wadsworthensis. Taxonomy (GTDB): domain Bacteria; phylum Pseudomonadota; class Gammaproteobacteria; order Burkholderiales; family Burkholderiaceae_F; genus Sutterella; species Sutterella wadsworthensis. The sequence continues at coordinate 3,125 of NZ_QNRV01000044.1, forward strand.
CTTCCAGCAGCAACACCTGATCAGCACCGATGCCAAAGCGACGGTCAGCCAAAGCGCGAATCAACTCCGGCGTCGGGTTGATGGATTGGCGGATGCCATCGAGAACAACAAAGTCGTTCCCCGCCCCTTGCATTTTCGTAAATTCTAATTTCATTGACATTCAGTGAAACTTAATAAAGTGAGTGCTCGCCCTCTGGGCGTGTTTTGAAGCGCCTGTGAACCCAGAGATACTGATCTGGCTGCTGCCGAATGAAGGTTTCAAGCTCAGCATTGAGCCGACAAGTATCCGCTTGAGGATCGTTTGTCGGAAAATTCTCCCACGCCTCAGAGATCTCTACTTGGTACCCTGTTTCTGTCATCGTAGCAATGCACCAGAGAACCTTGGCCTGCATAACGCGTGCCAACCGCGACACCATCGGAAGCGTTGCCGCTTCGACACCGAAGAACGGTACGAAAATGGAGTTGCGCCGACCGTGATCCATATCGGGAAGATAGTAGAACGGCAAGCCTGTTTTCATTTCACGCATTACGCGGCGCAGATCGCTGTCTCCCGATTTAGCAATAAGAACAGGATTGCTAAAGCGCAATCGTCCCTTTAACAGCGCCTCGTCCCAAACAGGATTGCTTTGGGTCTGATAGAGCGAAACACCCCTTACATAAGTGTTGAGAGCAATCCCAGCTGCATCAAGACCAGCAAAGTGCGGCGAAACGACAATCACCGGTCGATTTTCCGGATTAAGCAAATGCTCAATCCCATGAAAGTGCACCAAGCTGCGCACATCCTCAGCCGAACCGCACCACAAGGTGCCATGGTCAATTGCTGCACGCGCCAAACGTACATAAACACGTTTAGCGAGCGATTCCCGTTCGGTTCTCGAAAGTTCTGGAAAGCAGAGCTCCAGATTGCGCAGGATAACGTGCCGGCGCTTTGGTACAGCAAACCACAGCACTGCGGCTGCAACGCGAGCCAACCGCCAACGCATCGGCATTGAAAGATAACGGAAGGATTTAACGAGCTGCACCCATCCGCGCGACAAAAGTAGATTCAGCGAACTCACTTCTGGTTTCCTTTAGACCTCGGCGCATCCGGCGGCGGTGCGCCTTGCGGGCGCTTATAGCGGTTGTAGCTCCAGGCATACTGTTCAGGCATGCGGCGAATGATGCCTTCAATCATTCGATTCATATCCTCCACATCCCTGGCCATATCCCCAGTTAGCTTCGAATCCCACTCTTCGGCTTCAATGCGCCATCCGTTCTTTTCCCGCACACCCCACGCAAAGATCCGTACAGCATTGAACTGTTTGGCAACGCGTACGGGAAGTGTCATCGTATAAGCTGGGCGGCCAAAGAAGTCTGCCCAAACACCCTCACCGTTCGAGGGTACCTGATCGGGCAATGCTCCAAAGGTATTCCCATTGCGCAGACTTCGTATCACATGCTTGACGCCAGCCAAGTTTGTCGGCACCGCTTCAATTCCCGGAGCTTGACGCGCCTCGCCTACAACTGCACGCAGGATCTCCTTGCGCGGCGGGCGATAAAGAATGGTGATTCGGCGACCGGTTTTCTCATAATGTGTGCCGGCAAGCCAAACCGGAAGGATCTCAAAGCATCCGACATGCGGGGTCAAAAACACAATCGGCCGACCGCTTGTCATTGCGCTGCCAATGATGTGCTCAGCCTGAGGAGAGATTTTTACTCTGGAAAGCACTGTCTTGGCCGGGCGATACCACACCCAAATACTTTCCATTGACTGACGGCCAGCATTGCGGCCCACCTTAGTAAAAAACTTCGCCTCGTTGTAACCCGCATGGCGAAGATTGTCGCGCGTTCGGCGGCGATAACCCGGAGAAAGCCAAAAGACCAGTTCTCCGATGCAGGCGCCGAAGCCCTGAAGAAATCCAAGCGGAAGTTTGGCGACAAGCGAAAGCAGCCAGTGCATCCGGTAACGTGCTCCTGCGGTTATTCAATCCCTCAGCGTCGAAAACACGCTGAAACATGCAATTTTAACGGCGACAGGGCATCAACCGTACAAAATCTTTACGGACAACCCAATAAGGAGGGCCATTTAAGTTCTAGTTCACGCTTGCCGCTGTATCATTGCGTCCTCCGATATAAGCGCCGAGTTAATGACAACTTGCGGGACGCTATCCAAATTCCGCTAAAGCGTCTCACGCTTGGAACCAAGACCAATGCGCAGAGCGCTTCCATTTTTCTTTGGAGTCTAAGGTTCATGAGCAGTGAATTTCTCTTTACCTCCGAATCTGTGAGCGAAGGGCATCCCGACAAGGTTGCCGACCAGATCTCGGATGCCGTTCTTGACGCTTGCATCGCTGGCGATCCTATGAGCCGTGTTGCAGCAGAAACCCTCTGCACGACAGGTCTTGTGGTACTGGCTGGCGAAATCACCACGGGTGCTAATGTCGACTACATCGGCCTTACCCGTGATGTCCTTAAGCGCATCGGCTACGACAATACCGAATACGGCATCGATCATCGCGGCTGTTCAGTTCTCGTCGGTTACGACAAGCAGTCTCAAGACATTGCCCAAGGCGTTGATCACGCTATGGATGACGAGCTCAATCTCGGCGCCGGCGACCAAGGTCTGATGTTCGGCTATGCCTGCACAGAAACGCCCACGCTGATGCCCGCTCCGATTTACTACGCACACCGCCTGATGGAACGTCAGAGCATCGTGCGTAAGAACGGCACGCTGCCGTTCCTTCGGCCCGACGCTAAGAGTCAGGTAACGCTGCGCTACCGCGACGGCAAACCCGTCAGTGCTGACACGATCGTTATCAGCTCTCAGCATGCCCCGGAAATGTCCGACGGCACCCGCATGAAACCCGAATTTACGGAAGCCATCATCGAAGAAATCATTCGCCCGGTGATGCCTAAAGATTGGCTGGAAGGCACGAAGTTCCTCATCAATCCAACCGGTCGATTCGTAGTTGGCGGCCCGCAGGGCGACTGCGGTCTTACAGGCCGCAAGATTATCGTTGATACCTACGGCGGCTACTGCCCGCACGGCGGCGGGGCCTTCTCCGGCAAGGATCCGACGAAAGTCGACCGCTCCGCTGCTTATGCCTGCCGTTACGTCGCGAAGAATGTTGTAGCCGCGGGGCTTGCCAAGACTTGCCTCGTGCAGGTGGCCTATGCCATCGGTGTTGCGGAACCGATGAACATTACGATCATTACCAACGGCACCGGCGTCATTTCCGACGAAAAGATCGCCGAGCTTGTTCGCCGCAACTTTGATCTGCGTCCTCGCGGCATTATCAAGATGCTCGACCTGCGCCGTCCGATCTATTCGAAGACCGCAGCTTACGGCCACTTTGGCCGCGAAGAGCCGAACTTCACTTGGGAGCGCACCGACAAAGCCGCTATCCTGCGTGCTGAAGCGGGTCTTTCCTAATCTCGCTATATCCGACTAAAAGGGCGGCAGCCGAAGTCAGCACTTCGACTGCCGCCCTTCGCTTTTTCCGGGCGGTATCATGCAACGAGCATCGGCTCCGCAGTGGAACCTCCTCCCATTCATCAGTTTTGAACGGCTCTCAAAAGAAAATGACGAGAAAAAAACGCGTCCTCACCGGTATTAATACAACCGGCACTCTGCACATTGGCAATTACGTCGGCGCCATCCGCCCTGCGATTCAAGACAGCCGCAACCCGGATGTAGAGAGTTTCTTCTTCCTGGCCGATCTTCACGCCTTGATCAAGTGTCAGGACCCTACCCGCATTGAACGCAGCCGCATGCAAATCGCCGCAACCTGGCTAGCTGCAGGGCTAGATCCCGATCACGTCACCTTCTATCGTCAAAGCGACATTCCAGAGATTCCGCTTCTTTGCTGGATGTTTGACTGTGTCATGAGCAAAGGGCTACTCAACCGCGCACACGCCTATAAGGCTGCGGTCGATGCCGCTACGGCTGCCGGTCGCGACCCGGACGCTGACGTCTCGATGGGCCTCTTTTCCTACCCCGTACTGATGGCGGCTGACATTTTGATGTTCAATGCCGATGAGGTCCCCGTCGGTCACGATCAACTCCAACATCTGGAAATGGCTCGTGATGCTGCCAGCCGCTTCAACAACCTCTACTGTTCGCCCGACAAACCCTTTTTCGTCATGCCGCAGGCCACCGGCGGCTCCGCCCTTGAGGTTCTGCCAGGGCTCGACGGACGAAAGATGAGCAAGTCCTACAACAATGTGATTCCGCTTTTTGAGGGTGGCCGTGCCGCGCTGGATGCAGCCATTGCACGCATCGTCACGGACAGCCGGCTGCCCGGGGAGCCGAAGGATCCGGATAGCTCCTCCCTTACGGTAATCTATAACGCCTTTGCTACGCCTTCCGAACAAATAGCCTTCCGTGAAGCACTTAAAGACGGTCTTGGCTGGGGCGAAGCCAAAAAGCAGCTCGCCGATAAAATTGACGCTGAAATCGGCCCCATGCGCAGCCGCTACGATGAGCTTATGACCCATCCGAACGTACTGGAGGACATCTTACAAGCCGGCGCACAAAAGGCTCGTGCGCTCTCTGCTCCGTTCATGCACGAATTGAAGCTTGCTGTGGGTCTAAAAGCTTTTGCGGCACCTGAAGCAGCCGCTGAAAAGGCAAAAAACGCAAAGAAGGCACTCCCCGTATTCAAGCAGTACCGCGAGCAAGACGGCAGCTTCCGCTTCAAACTTGTTGCCGTCGATGGCACTGAACTCTTTATTTCTGACGCCTTTGCGTCCGGCCGCGATGCTGGCTCGTGGGTCAGTCGTCTTAAGAAAGAGGGAGCAGCAGCTTTTGACGAGGCTCCTGTGACGCTTGGCGGCGGGATTACGAAAGAAATGGTGGAAACAGCCTTAGCAGCTTTCCGCGAAGATGAAGACTAAATAAATTCTTTAGAAATCACCTGTAAGGCGGCTATAATGCCGCCTTCTTCATTTCTGCCCGCCGCCCGAGGAGCGCTGCGACGCCGTGAGACCACGTTTCACTGCGCCAGGCTCGAGCTGACGGACTTTTCCTGCAACGGCGCTCGGACCTTTTCAATTCTGAAGAGCATAAACAAATGGACGCGAACAGCTACGTCATCGCCGACCTTAATCTTGCCGATTGGGGCCGCAAGGAAATTCAGATCGCTGAAGTCGAAATGCCTGGCCTGATGGCCATCCGTCACGAATACGCTTCCGCACAACCCTTAAAAGGCGCACGTATCTCCGGATCGCTGCACATGACCATTCAAACGGCGGTTCTTATTGAAACCCTGACGGCATTGGGCGCCGAAGTTCGCTGGGCGAGCTGCAACATCTTCTCGACCCAGGACCACGCCGCTGCAGCAATCGTGAAAGATGGCGTCTCCGTCTTCGCCAAAAAAGGCGAAACCATTGAGGAATACTGGGAATTCACACACCGCATTTTTGAGTGGCCAGATGGCGGTTTTTCCAACATGATCCTCGACGACGGCGGCGATGCAACGCTCCTTTTGCATCTCGGCTCTCGCGCAGAATCTGACCGCAATGTCATTGCCAATCCGACGAATGACGAAGAACACGCCCTCTTTGCGGCCATCGCCAAACATCTTGACAGTGATCCGCATTGGTACTCCAAGCGCCTCGAAAAAATTCTCGGCGTCTCGGAAGAAACAACCACCGGTGTACACCGCCTTTACCAAATGCACGAACGCGGAGAACTGAAGATTCCCGCCATCAACGTGAACGACTCCGTCACCAAGTCAAAGTTCGACAACCTTTACGGCTGCCGCGAATCCCTGGTTGACGGCATCAAACGCGCCACCGACGTGATGGTCGCCGGCAAGGTCGCCGTTGTCGTTGGCTACGGCGATGTAGGCAAAGGCTGTGCCCAAGCGCTTCGTGCTCTTGCGGCTCAAGTCTGGGTCGTCGAAATCGATCCAATCTGCGCTCTGCAGGCCGCAATGGAAGGCTATCGCGTCGTAACGATGGACTTCGCCAAGGATAAAGCCGACATTTTTGTTACCTGTACGGGCAATGTTCGAGTGATTACGCATGAACATATGATCGCTATGAAAAACGAGGCGATCGTTTGTAACATCGGCCACTTCGACAGCGAAATTGATGTTGCTTCCATGCGTCAGTATCCATGGGAAAACATCAAACCGCAGGTTGATCACATCACGCTGCCCTCAGGCAACCGCATCATTCTTCTTGCTGAAGGCCGTCTGGTGAATCTTGGCTGCGCCACTGGTCACCCCTCCTATGTGATGAGCTCGTCATTTGCCAATCAAACCCTTGCTCAGATCGAGCTCTTCGCTCACCATGACTGCTACCCAGTAGGCGTATACATTCTGCCCAAGCATCTCGATGAAAAGGTGGCCCGCCTGCAACTCACGAACCTTAATGCAGTCCTCTCCGAGCTCACGGATGAGCAGGCTGCCTATATTGGCGTGAAGAAGGAAGGCCCCTACAAGCCAGACAACTATCGCTATTAATCGAGTCTGAACCTTCCAGTTCAGTTTATTAAGGCCCGTGGGCGTATTACCAAACACCCGCGGGTTTTATCTTTTGACGCTTTACTCCATCTCTCCGCACTCCGTAATAACAAAGTCCATTGGCAAGTCAAGACTGTCAAAAAGTGCATCGTCCACTTTGCAAGCAGCATAAGCAATCCCCACAACTTGAGGATGAATGCCATTTTTCGCGAGAGCCGCCAGATATCGATCAAAATAGCCGCCTCCATATCCCAATCGAAAATGCTTGGCCGACCACCCAAGGCAAGGCACCAGAAGAATGTCGGGAATCACTTGCTGTCCTGCTGCAGCAGGAATACCAGCAGCATCTGGAACAAGCGCCTCCCCCGGATGCCAAATACGGTAAACCATCACCGACGCCGACGAGTCGAGACACCACGGCAATGCCAAAGTACGGTTCATCCCTTCAGACAACCATGAGCGTACAGCTGGCATTGGATCTGGTTCACTAGCGATCGGCTGATAAACACCCAGGACCTTCCCGGGCAAGCGGCGAAGCTTTTCCGCCAACTGATACATCAGCCCTTCGTAGGCCTTGGGATCAGCCGCACGACGCAATGCCCCGCAAAACTTTCGCGCTGCCTTTTTGTCGCCCACTTTCGTCATCATGCCTCCTGTACGTTCTCGTTGCTTCGCTATATTAGAAGCTTCCATTTTCTGCGCTTATTTCTGGACCTATCCATGCGCCGCTTTGCTCTTCCTTGCCTAGCTCTGAGTTTCGCTGCAGCCCTGCATGCTGCGGAGGATGAGCACTCGTGGACGCCTTTGAGAGATGGAGCCGACAAGGCTATACAGGCAGCGGCAGCATTTGAAACAGCGCAGCGCAAACAGACGGCTTCTCCACGCATTCAGCTAATTCCCCATGGGCTGGTCACGATTTCTATCGATGAACGACTGCAGGCGCTGCGCGCCTCACAAGATGCCGAAAACGGCATCCCCTTGGAGGAAGAATCCTCCGTAGGCTCTGTAGATCCCGCAGTACTTATGCGTAACGTTGAAGCTGCGCTTGATGCTGTTGCTTCTCCATCTTTAATTCCTGAAGAGAACGCTCCATCCGCAGGCGAAGCCGCCGATGCTGCTGGACGTGCAGCAGCCGAACTTATTGCAGCTCCGGTGAAGGATCCTTTGGACGATGCCCTGCTGGCGCCGCCTCCGGAACCTTTGGACTATGTATTTTTGGAAGCTAAACTCTGCTTCGATCAGGGACGTCTTGACGATCTCGAAGAAATGCTCCCGCTTTTTGAGCATCATGAGCTAAGCGGCTACCCTGCTCTTTGGGCACTCATTCTCAAATTGAAGAAATTCCCAGATGATCCTGTAGTTGATCAGGATTTTCGTCGCTTCATTGATCTTCATGAAGGCGAATATCTGGCTGAAAACGCCCGTACACAGTATTTGAAGCTACGCGGAGAAAAACTCAATGCTGCCGATTTTGATTTGTTCTTCAAAGGACTCGTTTGGAATCAGACTGACCCTGTAATCGAAGCTTGGCAGGCTTACTACACCCTTGAAAGCGCTCAAGCCGAAAATAATCAGTCAAAGATCGCCGCTGCACTTCTTAAGGCTAAAGTGCTTTATCGAGACTCCAAAGCCGTCACCGATCCAGCACTGATGAAGCTCGGTGACCGAATTGCCGAAGCAGATCGCACTTGGCTTTGGACTCGCGTCATGATCCTCCTGCAGAAGAATCGGATGACGGAAACCAAGCGCGTACTTGAAACGCTCCCGCGCCCGGAACTGCCTGCCCCCATGAAGGAGCTCCGTTCCATCATTGACGAACCTACTTTATGGCTGCGTCGTCAAAAAAATCTTGGAAATCTTCCTGCACGCCTCGCGGTCTTTGCGTCTGTACGCATTGCCCATCTCCGCCCGGCAGATGCCGCCCGCATTGCACAAGCCGCAGTTGATCCCAAGGCCAATGCCTTCTGGCGTTCGCTTGTTTGGTCCCGCATTGGCTTCACAGCCACTACCCAGCTCAACCCCAAGGCCAGCAGCTGGTACGCCAAAGCTGGCAGTGCGCTGCAGCAATTTCCTCTAGCCGTAGTAGACGCCCAACAACTTGCCGCCTGGCATGCTCGTGCGCTTATCCGCGACGGCAGCTGGTACGGTCTGAGCAAAGTCATTGACGCCATGCCTGCAGAATTAAAGCGTGAAGAAGTCTGGACTTATTGGCGCGGACGAGCACTCGCCTCTCGCGGCCTTAAGACCGATGCGCAAACGGCCTTCACTTCGATAGCACATCGCACAACTTTCTACGGAAAGCTTGCCGCCGACGAACTCGGCCGTTCCTACGGTTTTTCTAAGCCTCCAAAAGCCATGCCGCGGCAGGTCGAGATCGATAAGTGGGCGGAAAACACCGCCATCCAACGTGCACGCAGCCTCTATCGCATGAGTCTTTACCGCGAGGGACACCGTGAATGGAACTGGGCAATGCGCGGCATCACTCCGCAGGAGAGTCTTGCACTGGCAGCCTACGCTCGGCAGACGCGGCTCATTCACCGCATGATTAACACAAGCCTCAAAAGCGGTGATCAGACCGTCGTTATTGAACAACGCTTTCCGCGACCTCATGCAGCTTTGATCCGGATTGTGAGTGAGGCACAGTCTCTGCCATCTGCCTGGGTCTATGGTTTGATTCGTCAGGAATCACGCTTCATTCCTGCAGTCAGCTCTGCCGTCGGTGCTCGCGGCCTTATGCAGATCATGCCGGCTACGGCCCAATGGATGGCACGGCACCTTGGCATCGACTCATTCGAGCAAAAAAGCCTCACCGAGCTCGAGATGAATCTTGTTCTGGGCACCGCCTATCTCCGTATGCTCTACCTCGATATGGAGGAAAGCTACGTGCTCGCTACTGCTGCCTATAACGCAGGTCCAAACCGAGCCCGTATCTGGCGTGCGGCTGTCAGAAACTCAATGGAAGCGGCAGCCTTCATCGAAACAATTCCCTATTTTGAAACACGGGAGTATGTCAAAAATGTTCTTGCCAATATGCACACCTACGCAATGCTGACTGGCGAGCTGGATGGACGCTTTGCGAAACTGCTCGGCCGTGTGGAGCCAGGACGAAGCAAAGCAGCCGATCTCCCGTAAATAATCATTTTGGGTTGAAAAATGAAGATTTTTCCCGTCGGCGGTTACGTCCGCGACATGCTGCTCCGAAAGCGAGGTTTTAAACTTCCCGAGGGCGATCGCGACTGGGTTGTGATTGGCGAAACTCCCGAAGCGATGATCAAGCGTGGCTATCTGCCAGTGGGCGGCGACTTTCCTGTCTTCCTCCATCCCCGAAGCCACGAAGAATATGCATTGGCGCGTACTGAACGCAAGACCGCTCCGGGCTATCACGGCTTTATCTTCCATGCGTCGCCGGATGTGACGCTTGAAGAAGATCTTGCTCGACGCGATTTAACAATCAACGCCATGGCGCTCGCTCCCGACGGATTCATCATAGATCCCTTCGGGGGACAGCACGATCTCGCTGCCGGCATCCTGCGGCATGTGAGCCCTGCCTTTGCTGAAGATCCCGTTCGTATCCTGCGCATCGCCCGCTTTGCTGCGCGCCTGCCGTCTTTCTCCATCGCTCCTGAAACGATGGCATTAATGCGCCGAATGGTCGACTCCGGTGAAGCGGATGCCCTCGTACCAGAACGAGTGCTCGCAGAATTCACTAAAGGGTTGAGAACTGCCACTCCGTGTCGAATGCTTGACATTCTTACCGAATGCGGGTTTTGTCAACGTCTCTATCCTGAGCTAAGGCTCTCAGCACAGCTTCGCGGCCGCCTGCATCGAGCCCGTCTAGCAAACTTCCCTGTGGACTTGCTGCTCGCCGTTCTTGCGTCCGGCATCGAAAGCGAAACGAAGAATCTTAAGGCACCAACGCCAGGGCGGCAATTTCTTGCTCGTATTCGAGCCAGTGCTCAAGCGCAGGAATTTGCTCAAATCCTGACGGGCGGAACGACCGGCGGAATAGAAAAACTTCGGAATATCACAACGTTTGAGGACACAATCGAATTCCTCCGTCAAGTTGATGCACTGCGTAAACCTGAGCGCGCAAAACTCCTTCTCGCTTTAAGAAACGCTGTACTGCAACCTCCTGAAGGCAGCGCTGAAACAATAAAACTTGCTCAGACTATGCGGGCTTGGACAAGCGTGGATGCAGGTGCAGTAGCTCAGACAGCAGCGAGCCCCAAAGAAATTGCACAAAAAGTACTCACTGCTCGCGTACAGGCGGCAGCAGACGCTTGGCGTGCTGAGGCGTGAGGTTAGAAAAGGAGCTTCCCAAGAACGAGTGCAAAGACGGCCAAAAGAATCGTACTCATAAAGGGAAGCTCAATTTCGCGACCTAGGATCCGAAAGTGAATGTCCCCGGGGAGTCGCCCGAGACCAAAGCGCTTCAATGACGGCATTGCCGTAATAAGAAGCAGCAGAATAATGAAGATAACAAGAGCCCAACGCATAGTTGAATTATTTTATCGGACGCAGGCTCGCCTACAATGCGAAACCCAGATACATCTTCAGGGTTTCTTCCAGCATGTCGACGCTTCCTAGTCCTGAATCACTGCGCTTTTCCTGCCGCAGGATCTTTCTAAAAAATTTACGACTCACTTGCCGCATTGGCGCCTATGAAACTGAACGCAGCGCCTCTCAGTCGGTAGTATTCAACGCCGACATTTGGGTGCGCTTTTCCGCAAGTTCAAGCCAACGCGATGCCCTTGAAGATGTTCTCAACTACGATCTTGCCGTTGAAATCTTTCGTGAGGAATCCTCTCGGGGTCACATCGATCTGCAGGAAACACTGGTCGACCGCATTGCAGAACGTCTGTCGAATCTTCCCGGCGTCGAGCTTATCCGCATTTCCTCCGAAAAAACCGAAGCCTATGACGATGCCGATGCGATCGGCGTAGAAGTCTGGCGCAGCGGGTCTCCTCTTCTTACCTAAGCTTTTTCAACATGACTGATGTGATTCCTCTGATTCCTGAAGCGCCTGCTACTTTTGCAGATGATGCTGCCGACATTGGCGCACTTGCTGCTCAGGGTGAAACACCTCCCAACGAACGCAACCGCAAATCCGTTTCACAAAAGAAGCTTGAAAAACGTATCGTGCGCCTTACCGGTCAAGCCGTCACTGACTTTGACATGATTCGAGAAGGTGACAAGATCATGGTAGCCATGAGCGGCGGCAAGGACAGCTATGTACTGCTCGATACGTTAAAGATTCTGCAGGCACGTGCGCCAATACACTTTGATCTTTTGGCCGTCAATGTGCATCAGCACATCCCGGAATTTCCACTTGAAGCCTTGAAAAAGCATCTGGAACATTCAGGGATACCTTTTCACATTGAGGATCAAGACACGAACTCGCTTATCCAGAAACTCATTCCGGAAGGTAAAAATGTATGCTCGCTCTGTGCTCGTCTGCGCCGCGGCATCCTATACCGGGTAGCCCGGGAAACCGGCTGCAACCGCATTGCGCTCGGTCATCATATGGACGACATCGTCAGCACACTGCTCCTCAATCTCTTTTATGGTGGACGTTTGAAGTCCATGCCACCAGCGCTGAAGAATGATCGAGGTGACTGCGTCGTCATCCGCCCGCTTGCATATGTGCGTGAAGCAGAAACTGCCAAGATGGCCAAGATTCGAGGCTATCCCCTCGCAGCTAAAGGCATCTGCGGCGCTGGAGAGAATTTGAAACGCAAAGAGATCAAAGAATTAATGCAACGTTGGGACCGAGAATTTCCCGGCCGCATTTACAACATCTTCATGAGTCTTACTCGCGTCTCCCCATCGCATCTGTTGGATCGAAGCATCTACGACTTCACAAATTTCGCTCCGATATACGGTACTCCTGGATCAGAGGCGTCAGGCGAAAGTGAAGATGAATAAACTCGAGCTTCAGACCGGGATGTCCGCTGAAAATACTCGGCTAAAATCACCGACGAAACCAACCACCAAAACACGCACAAATGAGAACTCGCTCACTCAAAGTCATCGATATGGCCGTCCATAAGGTAGCCGTTATCACTCCTGAAAAAAGCATCCGGGAAAGCGCCCGACAGATGCGCGTCGAACACGTCGGCAGCCTCGTTGTAGTCGATCAGGACGGCAAGCCCATCGGCATGCTCACGGATCGAGACATTACGATTGAGGGTGTTGCCCGCGGCGTTGACGTTGACCAAACCACCGTGCGCGATCTGATGACCGCACCGGTCGTTACGGCTACAGAATCTGAAGGCATGGTGACCGCCCTTGCTCGTATGCGCGAATTTGGCATCCGCCGCCTGCCTATCATCGATAGTGAAGGAAAACTTGTTGGGGTAGTGACGAACTCCAACCTGATTAAAGAACTTTCGGAATTACTCGACGGACTAGTACGCAATATCAGTTCTTCCAAGACTCGCGAAGTTGCACTTCGTTCAGACATTTAATTTCTGTCTAAATCCTGAAGACTTAAAGACCGCAGTATCCATCCTTGGGATCTGCCTGAACTACGGGATGCCTGCTCACTAAAACAAGGGCAGTTCCGTCAATATCTTTATCAAGCCCGTGATCTTATTTGAAAAATAGGCCACGGGCTTTCGTTTTTGTGTTAACATGCTCTATAACCATAATGTGCAGAGCATAAAGATGGAAAATTCTCCAAAAAGCGGCTTC
>NZ_QNRV01000045.1 GCF_003315195.1 Sutterella wadsworthensis
CTGAAGGCCAATAAACCAACTGATCGCAACGCTTGGAAAACAAAAGAGATCCCGAAGAAAATCCGAGATCTCTTTACCCTGTTAGGTTTGCCCTTGCCACCGCGAGTGTTCCGGGACTAGGTGCATCCCCGGGAGTTTGGGGTCAAAAATTATTTTGCTTCAGCGATCAGATTGCAACCGCATCCGCTGCAGGCTCAGCACGGTGCTGCCGATAACGGATATACCAAAGCACTGCGCCGCCGAGGAGACTCATCCAGAACTTGCCAAGCACCTGTCCAAAAAGATAATCCAGCGAACCGAAGGCGAGCGACAGGAAAATCATGCTGTCGACCACCGAACCCACCAGACCGGACACAACTACTGCCGAGCTTGGGAAGCGCCGACGCATCGGCGTATAAACAGCAAAATCAGCAAGTTCAGAAAAAAGAAAGGCCGCTGTGGAACCAAGCACCACAGCCGGGTCTGCCAGCAGATAAGAGAGCAGCGCACCGGCGGCAATAGCTGCCACCGCCCAGAGATTGCCCAAAATCGACTGCACCGCATCCCGCAAAACAAGCGCGAGACCCGCTACCATCACGGCCGAAGGCGACCAAACGCCGGGCCAAACAGGAATAAGACACGGGCCGTGGGGGTCGCAGACGAGCCCCACATTGGTCACCACCCAATTCCCAAGCGGAATGGTAAGGATGAAGAGAACGAGGCTGATGAGGCCGAGACGGCCGATGCGGCCCTGGGGAAAGTTGAGGTTGAGCGCCACTTTTTCACTCCTTCGCGGACGCCTGCCGACAGGAAAAGCCGGAGCGTCCTTCAATTGCAAAAGATCGGCACCCGTCGCAGGCGGTTCAGCTGCCGGCACCGAAAAAGGTCATCACACGGCGCGGAAGGTACCATAGGTCTCCTGCGAATTTAGGGCCCTCCGGGAACCCCACGTGGCCGCCTTCCTCCGGGAATTCGCCCACCACAGACGAGCTCATCTCTGCGGCCGTGGGAAGAACCCAGGCAGGCAGAAACGGATCGTTCTTAGCATTGAGCAGGAGGAGTGGCACACGTACGCCGGGAAGATACTGCTTAGCCGAACACTTCTGCCAATATTCCATGGCTGAAGAGAAGCCGTGCACCGGCGCCGTATAGATGTCGTCGAAATCATACATAGTCCGGCACGCTTGTGCCTTTTTTAAATCAAAAAGATCTGGATATTGGCGGGCTTTATCTTCTAATTTGCGCTTCAAGGTCTTAAGAAACATGTCCGCATAGAGCGCATTGACACCCTTGCTCATGCGTTCACTGCCCGCGACGAGATCAATCGGAGCACAAATGGACACTGCCCCTTCGACCAAGCCAATCGCCTCACTGCCCAGATCGCCAAGGCACTTCGTGAGCTGATTGCCGCCAAGACTCACGCCGACGGCATAGAGCTTTGCATTGGGAAAGCGTGCTTTCACAGTATGAAGCACCCAGCTGTTATCGGCCGTATCACCAGCGAAATAAGCTCGCGGCTTTCTGTTCATAAGTCCGCCGCAACTGCGGAAATGCGCCACCAGACCACGCCATCCGAGTTCAGCGCATTTGGCCATTAGCGCCTCCGCATAATGACTATCGCTGCCGCCCTCGAGGCCGTGAAAGTGCACAAGCACCGGAGCGTTCAGATCTGCGGGCTCCGGCGTAGACCAGTCCCACGCAACGATATCGCCGTCGGGCGTTTCGACGATCTCCCGGCGATAAGCAATATGCGGACGTGCAGTAACACGGGCCGGAATGACGGTCTGCAGGTGACCTCCCGGACACCAAGACGGAGCTTGGTATAAAGACTCGGATATCGGCATAGTTTGAAGAAAAAAAGATCGACGTCGGGCTTCATTAAGTCCTATACGGGTTTACCCGACATTTTGAACAAATGAGCTATTTTAGTGCGATGCGGCTTCAATGCTTAATTTTGATCTGCTGCAGTCCATGCATTTTTATTTGCCAGGCTCTGCGGTGCCAAATACGTGCCGCCGAAGATCAAGCACCGTGTTGCGTTCTTCCGCAACCAGCTCCGGCGGTACACGAGCCGGAACGCTTTCACCAGCATTGAGGCGAATTTCATGCTGGAGCGCCCGGTAACGACGATAAGCACGTACGGCAGCCTGGGCAAGATTACCGTCAATGAGACCCAGGCGGGCGCTCATTTCCAAAAGCAGAATATTGCCGAAATTGTTGACCAGTTCTGGATGAGAAGCGCTCCATCCAAGCACCATGAACTGCACAATAAACTCAACGTCTACCATGCCGCCTCGACTGTGCTTCAGATCAAACTGCGTTGTTCGATTGGGGTGGCCTTCCAGCATCTTCCGGCGCATCTCGAGCACTTCGGCTTTAAGCGGTTCGATTGCTCGCGGCATACGCAGAATCTCCGCACGCTCCTGCTCAAAACGTCTGCCGAGCTCCGGATCTCCGGCCACAAAGCGTGCTCGGGTAAGTGCCTGATGTTCCCACAGCCAAGCCCCATTGCCGTCCATATTTCTCTGGTACCGCGAAAACATCTCGAACGAACACACGGCGAGCCCATTTTCACCATTCGGACGAAGCCGCAGATCAACGTCAAAGAGTTTCCCTGACGAGGTCTGTACGGTCAGCATGCTCATCATGCGGCGAACGAGTCGACTGTAAATCACGTCGGCGTCAGGATTAGGGTCGTCATAGAGAAAGACAATATCCAGATCACTTTGATAGCCGAGCTCCTTTCCCCCAAGTTTGCCGTAACCAATGACAGCGAATTTCGGGGGCTCGTCAGGATGGTTGGGAAGGCTCGCCCACGCAAGGTCGAGTACTTCGGCGATCACGGCATCGGCAAGTGCGGAGAGTTGATCGGCCAGCCGCTCGACCGCGAAGCGGCCGTCCAGATCAGCAACAAGCAAACGAAATACTGCGCCATGGTGAGCATCGCGCAGATAATTGATCTGACGCTCCTGATCGCCCCCTGCCGAGGTTAAGGCCTCATGAAGCGCATCCCGCCACTTCGACCAATCCACCGGCGTGAAGTCGTCCATTTCGGTACTGCGTGCATCGACCAGCTCGTCCAACACAATGGGATGACGCACGACATAATCGGCGCTCCAGCGACTGGCAGCTAAGACTCGTCCGACACGTGCGCAGGCACTTGGATATTGATATAGCAGCGCCGCATAGGTTGAGCGTCCTGCAATTGCTTCAAGAAGCTTCAGATAGCGGCTCAGCTCTTCAGCCTGACTAATGACACGAGGCCCTGCACCCTCGACCCATTGCGGCGCTCGCTCTACCACAAACTGAACCAATAACCGCAAGCGCGTGCGGGCTTCTTCAGAAAGCACCGCAGACCGACGTCCGGAAACCAATGCCAAGATGCGTCCGGCAAGCTCCTCCGAGGCATCGCCGTAACCGAAACCTCTGAGCTTTTCCTCAAGCAGCATTGGAGCCGAAGGCGCCCCTTCGGACCAGCCGAGCGGCCAAGCATCTTTGTCCTTCACCTCAGCTTTTTCAGCATTGACATGAAAAACGCCGTCGAAAGTCGCCGCCACGAATTCACGCACCTTCTCCACTTCAGCCCACAGCTCTACAGGGGCGGCGCCGAAGAGACCTGCAGCGCGTTCGAGTGTTTCGCCCGAATGCGGAAGCCACTGTGTCTGCTGATCATCCACATATTGCAGCGCATGCTCAAGATCGCGCAGAAACACATAGTCCGTCTTTAATTTTTCCCCGACATTAGGCTGAATAGCCCCTGCATGCACCAGAGCGTCAATCATCCTCAACGTACTCTTTCCACGCAGTTTCATATCACGACCGCCGCGAATCACCTGCAATGTCTGCACGATGAATTCAATTTCACGAATACCGCCGCGGCCGAGTTTGACGTTGCAGCCTTCTCGGGCACGCAGCGCCTCGCGGCGGTCAGTTTCAGCACGAACCATTTCGTGGAGCTTCGTAAGTGAACTAATCGCACTGAAGTCCAGATACTTGCGAAAAACAAACGGCGTCACCAATGACTGAATATCAGCCTTTTGAGCCTCAAACTGCTCAGGTGAGGCGAATACCGGTTCGCTCACGATCCGGCCCTTAAGCCAGGCAAAGCGCTCCCAATCGCGCCCCTGCGTATAGAGATACTCTTCGAGCATCTCGCTCGAGCAGACAATCGGTCCCGCATCCCCGTTTGGGCGTAGCCGCATGTCAACGCGGAATACAAACCCTGGTCCTTCAACATCATTGAGCGCAGGAATAATCCGGCGCGCCAAACGGGCATAAAACTCCGACACTGCGAGCGTACGGCGGGCATTGGGGTATTCCGGCGTTGCGCGCGTTTCCCCGTCTTCACTGTAGAGAAAAATAAGATCAATGTCCGATGAGGCATTCAGTTCGCACCCGCCCAACTTTCCCATGCCTACCACAAGAAGATCTTGCGGCGCTCCGGATTCGCCAAACGGCACTCCATGACGTTCTGAGAGCTCTCGAGCACAAACCCGTACAACCGCACGCACGCTTTCTTCAGCGAGTGCCGTCATCGTATCGACGACTTCGTCATAACCGCAGCACCCAGTTGAATTGCGAGCGATGAGACTCACCATGAGCTCTCGCCTGAGCTGCCGCAGTGCATAAGCGAGCTGCGTACTGTCCGTGACGCCGCGTACCCGCTCAACAATGCGGTCGCGCGTCCAGGGCGCAGCAGCCAAATCTTGGAGACGATGCAGACGCTCGTCATCACTTCCCGCCGGCAGCATTGCTTTAAGCGAGCGATCAACAAAACTCGACAATTTAGGCACATCCTGAAGATGAATTTTGCTGAGCACGAGAGAGTCGAACGTCATGATGAAGCGTGGCTGAATGCAAATATCAAAAAACAACACTGCCAACAGTGGCCAGAAAAAAGAATACCTCTCGAAACATATATGTGAGCGCTCAATGCGTTGTATTCAATGGCGGCAGATACAAACCAAGGAATTTGTCTCAGTCTTCATGGGTGATAATTCCTATAGTTCGTACTCCCGACAATCCAACTACCAATGCTTTCAGAAGACGAAAAAGGCTCACCCAGGACTCTCCTGCGCGAACGTGTGCTCGCAGCACTCGGCTGGCTGCTCCTTGTCGTCTTCTTTATCGCATCAATTTTCATATTGACCGCCCGCTGGTTCGTTACCACCCAGCTTTCCAGTCATTCGGACGAAATCGCCGCTTTTATTGCGGAAACAACCGGCATCGACATCACTGCAGAGCGAATGGACGTCGGCTTCACTGTCATTCATCCAGTGATATCGCTCCATAACGTTAAGCTGTCCCGCCACGGAGGCCCCGTTTCACTGAGTCTTCCTTCCGTTCAAGCCGAACTTTCCTGGAGTTCACTCTGGCATCTTGAACCGCGCTTCTCAACGCTGATCATCTCTCACCCAACTCTTGATATCCGCAAAGTCGACGAAAATCATTGGGATGTAGCTGGATTTGCCATTAATACCAGTCTCTCTACGACTTCTTCCGAAGCCGAAGCCGGACAGCGCTTTTCGCGTTGGCTGTTCGGGCAGGGACGACTAATGATTGAAGACGGTACCTTCCGCTATCACGATGAATCATCATCGACGAACGGCCCGCTGACACTCGAGCGCGTAACCGCTGTATTTCGCCAAGAACTCTTCGATTACCGGACTGCCGTTTCAGGAATTCTCATGGAAGGGAGTACGCCTCGGTCATTTGATCTTCGCGCCCGCATCCGCAAAAACATATTTGCTTTGCCTGACAACCCGCTGACCTGGTCGGGAGAGCTTTACGGAGACCTGGACAGAATCCGTGCCTCTGAACTGCTCAAAAATCTCGGTCTCAAGGGGCCGCTCTACTCCGGTATTGGCTCGACCCGTTTCTGGGCATCTTTTGAGCAAGGCCGCGTCACATCCATTACTGCTGATCTTGCGCTGGCAGACGTTCGTGCACAACTTGCTCCCAAACTCGCCGAACTGCGTCTTCCCCGGCTGACGGGACGGCTTCATTATGCAGACGACGGCAGTCAAACCCGTTTTTCGGCCAAGGACTTCACTTTCACCACGATCAATGACGCACGATTCGGTCCCTCGGACATTGAAGCGCAATGCGACCATGACGTCTCCGGCACCGTTATTGGATGCAGCTTTAAAGCCTCCGAATTGTCGCTCTCAAACATTGCCAAAATTGGTACATCCTTACCGCTCCCAGCTGCTGCACTCAAACTGCTGAGAGATCGGCCTTTTTCCGGCACGCTTCGACAACTTAACGCCTCTTTCAACGGCGACTACGCCGATCTGGGGGCCTGGACGTTTTCAAGCTTTTTTACAGGTCTGTCGCTGCCCCCCGCAAATGACGGCATGCCTGGCGTTCGCAACATTTCAGGCGAAATCTCAACATCGAACCCTGGAGAATTCGAAGTCGACCTCGACACACACTACGCCACGCTCTACTTCCCGGGCATCTTCCGGCATCCGCAAATGAATTTCTCATCCATCACCGGACGCGTGTCAGCCGCACTGCATTCGACGCCGAAATTCACATTCACGAACATTACTGCCGTATCAGCTGACGGCACAGTCCGTGGCTCTGGCACATGGGAAAGTACCGGAGGCGCAGGCACTATCAACATTTCCGGGACAGCTGAAGGAGTTGATGGTGCAGCAGTCCACAAATATCTCCCCATCGTCGTGGGCGACCCTGCACTCGACTATGTTGAAGCAGCAGTGCTGGCTGGCCGAGTTTCCAATGGACGGTGGGAAGTTCGCGGAAAACTCGATGACTTCCCTTGGGACGGTGCCGCCCCACAGGAAGGACACTTTCTCATTGAAGGAGACGTCACCGACGGCCGAATGGACTTTATGCCCTCACGCCGAGCTGTCACACGCTCGGGGCGTACGGAATGGGCTCAAGGCGAACATTGGCCGCTGCTTACCAACATCGTCGGCCGCATGCAGTTTGAAGGAAACCGCATGACGATCACAGGGCACTCAGCCAGCAGCGGCGGGCTGAAAGCTCGAGACGTCGTGGTGGAAATTCCTTCATTTGCCGCAGATCCGGTCATGCTCACCGTCAAAGGTGCAGCTGAAGGAGATCTGAAAGATGCACTCGCCTATCTCTCGACAACGCCTTTTCTCAAAGAGATATACGGCGAGAGCTTTGATCAATCCAAAGGATCGGGCTCAGTCCAAACGATTTTGGACCTTGCGCTGCCGCTGACCGGCAACAACGCCCCAAAGTGGTCGGTAACGAGCACGATATCCAATGGTCGTTTCCAATATCTGCCGATACTTCCTGAAATAACGCAGCTTTCCGGAACTCTTCTCACCGCAGACTCAGGCGTTTTAACCCCCAAGCCTCTCGTTGGCAAAACAAGTGCTGGTCCCATCACAATTTCTGCGACGCCCAATAAGAATGAGGCGCAGCTCAAAATCGTCGGCACCGTCAGCGGTACAGACATTGAGCGGCTAATGACCGGCACGGCTGTAGTGCCGATCGTCAAACATCTCTCCGGCTCGGCCCCTTACTCGGTTGACACCCGAATTTCCTTTGCCGACGGTGCTGTGCGCATTACCGGTGAAACACCTGCCGTCGACATCCTCTCCCCGCTCCCTGCCCCCTTGGAAAAACCTGCCGGACGAACCGCAAACACTCAATTCACATTTTTTACCAAGGGCGGAGCAACCAATTTAGAAGTCATCGTCGACAAACTTGTATCCCTTGACCTCCACTGGCAAGGAGACGCCCTTGCTCGCGGCTGGATCGGCATTGGTCTTCCCATGAGAAAAATTGACTCTGGTATTGAGGTCGGCGTCAAGGCGACCAAACTCGACGCAGCCGATTGGCTTGGCATTTGGGATGAGATTGAAGACCTTGTCAGCACTTCACAGCCCAACTCTTCTGCAAAGACCGGTGCCAAACCCAGCAGTCTTGCGGCGGCTGCCTTGAACCGTCTCACCAAAATTGAAGTAGATATCGACGATATTTCTTGGAAAGAATCTCAGCTTGGCGGACTCGTCGCCACACTTCGACAGGTCCCTGGCATCTGGCATCTGCGCGCCAACGGCGGGGTTGCCGCCGGACAGATCGAATATCAACCCAAAGCCGAGAACGGTCGAGGTTTTCTTTCCGTAAAACTCAACCGACTCAACCTTCCGGAGCTGCCCGCCGCGGAAGATAAACCGCAGAACGTTACAGATCCCGTTCCGCCTCAGGCCCCTGAGCCCTCAACGCTGCGGGTGTCAGATCTGCCTGACATTTCTCTCGTGATTGACGAGCTCTCTTGGGGCAAACGCCGCATCGGCAAGATGGAACTTACCGCTGCGGCGGATGATCCCCTCACATGGCGCATCCAGAACCTCACTATCCGCAACCCCGGCGCCACTATTTCGGCCCAAGGCGCCTGGAGTACGACAGCGCTCGACCCGGTCGGCCGTACATCTGCCTCCTTTAAAGCCAATGTCATTAATGCCGGAACGCTGCTCACCAGCTTAGATGTGAAGGATGCTGTGCATGACGCGCCTGGCAATGCCGACTTTCAGCTTTCTTGGGCAGGGCACCCGGGAGCCTTCAATACGCCGACGCTTTCGGGCAGATTCCACGCTTCTGCCGGCGCTGGCCAGCTTCTTCAGGTTGAACCCGGTGCGGGACGCCTTCTGAGCCTCATGAGCATGCAGCACCTGCTGCAGCGCCTTACGCTTGACTTCCGCGATGTGCTCAGCAAGGGCTTTCGGTTTGACTCCTTTCGCAGCGAGGGAACGATCAACAACGGAGTGCTCCACTTTACTAAATCTACTGTCGCCGGCAGCGCAGCTACTGTAGTCATTCAGGGAGATGCAAACTTTGTCACCAACCTGCTTGACATCAAGGCGCTCGTGCTGCCGAGCCTTAACGGTGAAGCAGCCTCCCTTGCCGTAGCCATCGCCAACCCAGCCATCGGCATCGGTTCCCTGATTGCCCAATGGATGTTTAAAGATCAAATTTCCAGCATTCTTTCAAGCGAATACAGCATTGCTGGGCCCATTGATGATCCGATCGTAAAGAAGGTCGAATCCTTTGGTACCCGCGTTGAGCGTCTGGAGGACCGCGCCAAAGAAGCCGTTAAAGGAACTGTACGCAAGCAAACGCACGAGAATCAGTGAGAAACCTTTGCCTCGATTCGTTTGACGCGGGATAATTTCCTTTTACGTTTCAATCACCCGCATACAGCGATTTTTCCCGTGTTCAGCTCCTTTAAACTGATGACGCCCATTGTGTGGCTTACGCGACTTCTTGTCGGCGCCTACCCACACTGGCAGGGTTGCGCGCCGTCGCCGCGCCAGCGCATCTACTTTGCCAACCATACGAGCCATCTTGACACTATTGTGATCTGGGCATCGTTGCCTCCGGAACTGCGTCGACACGTTCATCCGGTTGCGGCAAAAGACTACTGGAGCCGAGGCGCCATTCGCCGCCGCATTGCCATCAATGAACTCAGATGCGTTCTTATTGACCGCCGTCGAGCAGATCATGCCAATCCGCTCGATCCGTTGCGCGACATGCTCCGTACCGGTGACTCGCTCATCATTTTTCCCGAAGGCACTCGTCGCCCGCAAGCCGAGCCGAGTCCCTTCAAGTCCGGCATCTGGCACTTGATGACGGAATTCCCGCATGTGGAATTTATTCCGGTCTATATCGAGAACCTCCACCGCGCTATGCCTAAGGGTGTTCTGATTCCAGTGCCTACTGTCTGTTCCGTTCGCTTCGGCGCCCCTATTCCTCATACGCCGCAGGATTCCAAGGAAGACTTCTTGAATCGCTGCCGCAATGCTGTTATTGATTTGTCGAAAGCATGAGACTCGGATTCACAATTCAAGAGGCCTACGCCTTCCTTTTCTTCGCGATGGTGATCCTCGCTGCCGCAGGTTCAATTTACGTTTCCTGGTCACTCGGGCGTGAAATGACACCCGAGCGCCATCATCGGCTCACCGCAGTTCGTTCACGACTGCGCATGGCTTGGTGGCTGATCGCCGTTTTCACGATCGCCTTTTTGCTTGGCATGCCGGCGCTGCTCATCTTCTTTGCGTTTTTGAGCTTTTTTCTCCTTAGAGAATTCATCGCCATCACGCCCACCAAGCCTTCAGACCACTACGCACTTGTCATCGCCTTTTATGTGGCGATTCCGATTCAGTATGTCGCCGTGGGATTTGACCTCCCTGAGCTCTATACACTCTTTATTCCGGTTTATCTCTTCCTGGCACTGCCTGTCATCATGGCACTCTCTCAGGATACGGACCGGTATTTGGAACGCGTTGCCAAAGTTCAGTGGGGCATCATGCTTTGCGTCTTCTGCCTCTCACATGCTCCAGCTATCGCGACGCTAGATCTCACCCGCTACAACTCCAGCGGTCCGCTCCTGATGCTCTTTTTCCTGCTTGTCATCTTCGTATCGGACCTCTGTTCAGCCATTGCAAGCCTGCTTCTCGGCGGTCGCACACTCAAAACGAATATCAACCGCACTGTGCTTGGCGTTCTTTTCGGCGGTCTTGGCGGCATTCTGGCCGGCACCTGTATGTATTGGATTACTCCATTTCGTCTCTGGCAGGCTGTATTGATGGCATTTGCCACGGTGTTGGCAGGCGCTCTTGGCGACCTCGTTTTCAACAGCGTGCGACGCAGCATGGGCGGAGAGCGGCTTGCCGACGAAAGCGATCTCTATATGACACGCGGACTGCTTGCCCGCCTAGCCCCCATCACGTTTGCTGCACCAGTCTTCTATCATCTGACGACAATCTTCTTTATTACGTATAAAGACGTCTTCTAAGGCGCCATAAAAAACAGCAAAAACCCGCTGTCGGCATTTCCGAGAGCGGGTTTTATATATTGACCAAGTTCAGGGAGTTGGGCTCCCCGAGAATCAGCGGCGACGCTGACCAGCGGCCTGCACGGGCGGACGGCCTTCAATGTGGCGGAAGGTAATGCGGCCCTTGCTGAGATCGTACGGAGAGAGTTCAAGCGAAACGCGATCGCCGGCGAGAATGCGAATATGGTGCTTGCGCATCTTGCCGTTTGTATAAGCGATCAGTTCATGACCGTTATCGAGTTTCACTTTATAGCGGGCATCCGGAAGTACTTCCAGAACCTGGCCCGACATCTCAATGAGATCTTCCTTTGCCATATATTTCCATCGTTTGGTGAACAATCCGTTATCGCCGGCCATTCAGCTGTTTGACGCAACGGCATGTTTGAAGCGGCGCATTGTATCACCAGTCTCCGGCGCAATCATGGTCTTAGGCCAATCAAAATCTGTTTTAAGTGGTGGAAGTACGTGTTCTTCCTTAAGCCATGAGCAATCCACCCTTAGTACTATTTCAATTGTCCGCAGATTTCATTACCCCGCGGAACCTCAATTCAAAAGCTAGCGGCGACTTGGGAAGCGCGCCCCAGAGCTTCTTCTCAGCGTCCGCAGGAGACATTCATGAAGTCCGTTCTTGTCCTTTACTACAGCCATGGCGGCCATACCGCCCGCATTGCCCGCCGCATTTGGGAAACCATCATCGCTGAAGGTCATAAGGCCGATCTGATGGGCATCGTCGAAGCTGACCGTGAAGGCGTTGATTGGAATAAATACGACACCGTAATCATCGGCTGCGCGGTCATCTACGGCAAGATGAATCGCGAACTCGTCGCCTTCGTTAATCGCTTTAAGGCCGTGCTTGATGCCAAGGCCACGAGTTTCTTCTCGGTGTCGCTCATCGCCCGTGCAGAGGCAAAGTGCACCCCGGAAGGCAACCTCTACACGCGCAAGTTCCTCGAAAACAACCCCTGGAAGCCTAAGGACGCACACTGCTTTGCCGGTAAGGTCGACTACCCGAACTGGGGCTGGCTCGATACCAAGGCCATTCAGATGATCATGAAGATGACAAAGGGGCCGACGGAACCCACAGCCATCATTGACTACACCAATTGGGACGACGTTCCCGAATATGCCCGCCACTGCCTCACGCTCCAAGCCTAAAGCACTATGCGAGCATCGGCAGCATCTGTTGACTTCCTGCAGCAGACGCTTCCGACATCAGAAAGCCGACTCAAAGCACGGGTTATCCCGCACACTTTGGTCGGCTTTTAGCGTTTAAGCACTCGTTTTTCATGAGTTTTGTCCGCTAAACTCATTAGTTCCCACGATTTTTAGCCGGATTCATCATGTCTGAATTTCCTTGGTTTGCGTCCTATCCTCAGGGTGTGCCGCACGAGATTGATCCTGACGTTTATCCGAACCTCTCCGCCGTGCTTGACGAGTCGGCAAAGAAGTTCCCCAATCATGTCGGGTACACCAACTTGGGCGCCGACGCAACCTATGCGCAGATGAAGGGCTATGCCGAATCTTTCGCTGCATACCTTCAGTCGCTCCCCGACATGAAACCCGGCGACCGCATAGCGTTGATGATGCCTAACCTGCTGCAGTACGTTGCTGCCGTGTTCGGGATTCTCAAGGCCGGAATGGTGGTGGTGAACATCAATCCGCTCTATACGCCGCGCGAAGTCAACCATACGCTGAAAGACTCCGGCGCCAAAGCCATCGTCGTCATTGAAAATTTTGCGCGTACTGTGCAAAAAGCACTAGACGGAGCACCATGCTGCCATTTCATCACGACCGGTGCAGGCGACATGCTTCCTTTCCCCAAGGGCTGGCTCGTCAATTTCATCATCCGCCGAGTTAAAAAGATGGTGCCGGAATATTCGCTCCCCAACCCAGTAATGTGGACGGATGCACTCAAAATTGGCCGCCGCCTCGGCTTCAAGCCGGTTGAAGTGACAAATGACCAGCTTGCATTTCTCCAATACACCGGCGGCACCACCGGCATTGCCAAAGGGGCAGAGCTCACTCACCGCAATGTTGCAGCCAACATTCTTCAGGTTAGTGCTTGGATTTCCAGCACTTTTAAAGAAGACGAAGAGGTTGTACTGACTGCACTGCCGCTCTATCACATCTTCTCACTTACAGCGACATTGGTGTTTACCAAATGGGCTGCGACGATGGTGCTTATCACCAACCCGCGAGACATCAATAAGCTTGTCGGCGAATGCATCAAACAGAACGTCTCCGTCATCATCGGCGTCAATACACTCTTTGCCGCTATGCTTCGCTCGCCCGCCTTCACGCCGCACGCTCTCAAGAACTTGAAGTTCACCTGCGGCGGCGGCGCTCAGGTTCAGCGCGTAGTGGCTGAAGATTGGCTCGCCCGCACAGGTGTCCCGATTCTGGAAGCTTACGGTCTCACCGAATGCAGCCCCGCCGTCTGCGGCAACATTCCGGGCGCTCCATGGGATGGCTCGGTGGGCGTACCAGTTTCATCCACTGAAGTCTCTATCCGTGGCGACGGATTCCGTGATCTGGGTGTCTGCCCTGAAGGGGCAGATCCGGCCGAATACACGGGTGAAATTTGCGTGCGCGGCCCGCAAGTTATGCGCGGCTACTGGAAAAAGCCTGAAGAAACCGCCGCTGTGATGCGTGACGGATGGCTGCGTACAGGCGATGTCGGCCATATGGATGCCAAAGGTGTAATTTCCATTACCGACCGCAAGAAAGACATGATTCTGGTATCTGGATTCAACGTTTATCCGAACGAGGTTGAAAACGTTATCGCCTCGATGCCTGGTGTTCTCGAAGTTGGTGTCGTAGGCGTTTCTTCTCCCAAATCGGGAGAAAGCGTTAAAGCCGTCATCGTCAAAAAGGACCCCGCACTCACAGCCGACGATGTAAAGAATTACTGCCGCTCACAGCTCACTCGATATAAAGTCCCGCATCAGATCGTTTTCGTGGATGCGCTTCCGAAAACTGCTGTCGGCAAGATTTTGCGCCGCGAGCTTAAAGATCTCTAACCTACGTATTTGTCTTCCAACCCAAACTCCCGGAGTACTAGATCTTTAAGGGGTTGAGGCTCATCAAATCAGCCTTGAATGTTATTTAGCTCATTCTGAAATTCCTGCAATTTT
>NZ_QNRV01000046.1 GCF_003315195.1 Sutterella wadsworthensis
GTACCGCCGCAGGCAGCGGTGTAGTCAAAGCCCAGAACAGCACCGTAGATGTCGGCTTCATAGCCGGCACCGTTGCCGTAGAGGCGCTTGGCTTCGTTGGTCGTGCCGAAGACGTCCACCCAGGGGGTGAAGCCTTCCGTGCGCTGCGCGGAGGTGCGGCGGCTGACGGCAGCCGTGACCTGATCATTGATGTCGAGCGCCGTCGTGAACGCGCCGCCCAGAGCAGCCATGTTCGTGGAGGCATTTTCAGCATTGATAAGCTGAGTGAGGAGTCCATCCATCACGCCTTGGACTTTCTGGTCGAAAGCGACTTGGTCGGCATTGGTGGGATCAATCTGGGCATTGGTGTCAGCAATCTTAAGCTCATAATCGCCACTTTCAAAGTCCAGCGTCAGGCCTAACTTCTCAGCTTCAGCTTTAAGGGTCTGCTGAACGTTTTCGGAAGGAGTCACCAATTCTTCAAGACCAAAGATGATCTTGTCGGCTACGGCATTCTGGTTAAATTGAAGGTTTTCCGTCGACAAAGCAATCTGGCCGGCCGTATTCAATCCGAGTGAACGAATATCAGCAAGGAGTTCTTTATCCGTATTGAAGGTCAGAACGCCAGCGGCATATGTCGAATTAAAGAACAGAGAACCGACATCAACGTTGGTGCCTGCAGTTACATTACCCACAAGCGCCGTCCAAACCTTGTTTTCTTCATCATATTTCAGGGAGTCATGCGACACCGCCTGAAGATTGTTGATAACAAGTTTGTCGGCAGAAAGAGCCGTGCCGTTGACAATTTGGTGATCAGTCGTGACACCGTCTTTGTTGGCAGTCACAGCCTTGTACGACGTATCAGCGGCAAGACCCGCCATATCGATCACGACGGCGTTCTGAACTGACGTATTGCTCTTGTTGAAGGCAACCGTGCCATTGAAGGTCGTAGCCTGACCAACGTAGACAACGTTTTCTTCTTCATGCGCTTCGTGGTAGGCGCTGGCTGCAGCGGTGTAGTTGCCTGCAACCAGCATGCTGCCGTATGCGCCGGCATCATCAGCATTGGCCGTTACCGTAATAGCAGCATCACCAATCTGAAGTGTTTGATCAGCAGCAGGTTTTCCGTCGGTACCAGCGGGGAGCTTTTCACCGAGAACGGTCAGCGTGCCGAATTCCTGCACAGTGGCTGCGCCAGAAGAAGCATTGGCAGCCTTCGAGAGCTGATCAACAGTGAAGTTGCCTTCAACAGTGAGGGCGCCAGAGTTATCTAATTGCACATCACGTGCCGTGAAGGAGCCCACAACCTTAGTATTGCCGGCGATGACGATGTCATTCTGGAGCGCACCGCGGTCTTCTTCTTCAGCGCCGAAGTTAACATTGGTGAGCGTTACAGCGACATCACTCTTGACGCCATTGATCACATTGCCGTTCTTGTCGCCACGCAGCGTAATCTTGTTCGTAGCATGACCCAATGCTGCAGAAGTGATGGCGGGGGTGTCTTCAGCAGCCGGCGTGAAGGTGAAGGAGCCAAACGAAAGGTCTTTCGAAATTTGGGTGTTCGTACTGAAGTTAGGCTTATCAGATTTGTAAGTCCCCGCAACTTCTGCGTGGCCAAAGTCACCCGAACCAACCTTGTTGGCATCGTCCAGAGAAATTGCGCCGCCATCCTTGGTCGTGATGTTGGCGCTGTGCAGCGCGACCCCATTGCCCAGAACACCGATGATTTCCTTGTATTCGTCAAGGGTAACGTCACTGGTAATAGATTCATCAAGAATCGAAGAGTCTTTCAGCGCCGTGCCGAATGCAGTGGCTCCCCACTTGCCGTCTTCATCTTTGGCTGCAACATTCTTCAGGTCAGTGTAGACCTTGCCTTGATTCGTTACGCCGGTCAATGTAACTTCGCCGCCGTCGCTGTTAAGAGGCACAACAACGCTTCCGATTTCAACGGAGCCATTTGTGCCGTTCGTGAATACGTCAGAACCATTCACGAAGACCAGCTTTTCGATCACAGCATCGCCATGATTCACGAAACCATTGGCCGAAGTGTCGCGCGTGCTTGCCCCTGCTGTCGAAGCTTTCGCAAACGTGACCGTGCCCAGTTCGGTATAGCCATTGTTAGTGAACACAGAGTCAGTGGTGTTCAGCGTGACGGTATCAGCATAGAGCTCACCACTGACGGTAACCGAACCTTTGGATGCTGCGACTGCAGGAGTCGTATTCGTCTTTTCAACAGCAGCAGTGCCGACTGTAACGTTCTTGAACGTCAGTTCCTCAGCAACAGTAGCATCACCTGCAGCAGCAATCAGATCGCCGTCAACAGCAGCGCCTTCGGCACCGGTAAGTGAAGCAGTACCGAACTTAACAATGACATCGCCTGTAACGGAGGCGTCTTTTTCAATGTTGATATTGCTGGTAGATGCAGCATTTGATGTGGAGGAGTTAACAACAATATCCCCCTGCGTCAGAGATCCGCTTTTGAGGGTAGCCGTGTTGTCTGAGCCTTCACCAAAGTAAATGGCATACCCAGCATCAGCCGCTTCAATGGAAGCACCCTTGTTGTTTGTGAAGGTGTTGTTCACAGAACCGTCGCCAATGTAGACGGCACCGATCTCAGCAGCTCCCTTGGCTGGTGCACCAACGACGATGCGGCCGTTGTTTACAGCAGATCCGGTAACATTTGCACCGCCGCCAAGTTCGAGACCGCGGCCCTGATCTTCAACAACGATGAGGCCGTCGTTCTGCAGTTTTTTTGTAGCTTGCTTGGAACCCAATGCCATTGCCACAGCATTTTTAGCAATGATGGTGCCTTTATTGACAATGGTGCCGGCGTTGGAGCCCATTGCCTTCACCTGCCAATACTGTGCATCGTTGGCCGTCGTGACATAGATCGTGCCGGTGTTGATACCAGTTTTGTCTGCTCCATCAAGCCACAGGCCGTTCGCGTGAAAATCCTTAACGTAGGCGTCCGTACTACCTGCAGCCTTCTTAATGTCACCAACAATCCAAAGCGTCTTATCAAAGGAGAAGTCGTCGGTTGTGTTGAAGAAATTTTCCGTGGCTTGATTGACTTCTGTATGCTTCCAGACCGTTTCTGCATTCTTATTCAGGTCTTCGAGCTCAGTGATGCCGGTATTCACCAACGGTGTGATGCTGTCGCTGGGGGCAACATAGGACGGGGCTGCAATAGCAGAGCCGGCAACGAGTGCCGCCGCGGCAGCAATAACCGTCTTCACAGCCTTGCCCTGATAGGAAGAAGCCTTTTCGCTCGTCACGACGACGCCGCGTGTGAGTGACTTGGCAACTTTATAAGTGCGATTCATTTAGGGAGTACTCCAAGAGTTTTCTGGTTGACTCAACGGTTTCGAATGAAGTCGAAGAGTTGTGCACAAGCACTCAGGGCATCCTAAATGTCGAGAAAACATAGGGGGGGGGGGTTATCCCTATGGTTGGCTTTCTACTAGATTGTTTGCCGGCAAATTTGGAAAACTGGTATATGGCGCGAAAACCCTTAATTGAGCTTGTGTTATCAGAACAACACGGAAAATCTGTAAACAATCTGTTAGTTCAACCGTAAACGCGTGTAAGCATCCGGTCTCTTCAGGAAGGCGGCAAAACGAAGGAGGGGGTTTCATAACAATGCTTTCCGCTGACCGTGAGTTTTATTCAGCACGGTTGGGCGCAGTCCCCTTTGAGTGAGCCGTAAAACTGCCGCTTTCCTCATGGCGGTGTCAGAATGTGCCTCAACGAGCTCCTCGTCTGCAAAGAAGACGCATTTCTGTTTCTGAGCGCTAAAGAGACGAAGGAGCGGAGATTGATGAAAAAGGATTCATGTTATGAAGCTTAAAAACCTTTTTGCCGCGGCGGCCGTCGCGGCCGGACTGTGCTTAACCGGCATGTCTGCAGTTCAGGCTGCTCCGAAGATGCCTGAGAGCATTTCGATCACCTATGTGAAATCGCCCTTCAATCTGCAGAACATTGTGATGAAGGAGCGCGGGATGCTCGAAGATGCCTTCAAGGCCGAAGGCGTCAAGATCAACTGGCGCGTCATTAATTCGGGTGCCATTCAGGGTCAGGCTATGGCGTCTGGCGACCTAGATTTCTCCGCGGTCATGAATACGGCCAGCGTGCTGATGGCTGCCGGTGCCGGCAACCCCATCCGTATTGCTTCCGGTGTGGGTCACCCGCAGAAGATCTTTGCCATCATCGGCAAACCCGGCACGGACTATTCCATCAAGGATCTCAAAGGCAAGAAGGTCGTAGGACCTAAGGGCACGGTGCTCCATCAGCTCCTCGTGGCAGCGCTCAAGAAGGAAGGCATGACCATCAAGGACGTGGACTTCATCAGCATGGATCCTGCTAAGGCCATGACGGCGGTGCTCTCCGGTTCGGCTGACGCGGGGCTGGTCGCTGCTGGCCTCATTATTAAGGCAAACGCAGAAGGCGCCAAAACGATTACGACGTGCGAAGGACTCGTCGAACCTAATCTCGTGATGGCAGTCCGCCAGGCTTTTGTTGACCAGTATCCGGAAGCTTACGAACGCGTGGTTGCAACGAATCGCGCTGCTTTGAAGTGGATTCGCGAACACAAGGCTGAAGCGCTCGCCATGGGAGCAAAAGAGCAGGGCATTTCCATTGAAAATGCTGAGAAGCTCTATGACTGGTCGGGCTTTTATGACGTCCTGACTGAAGCTGACGTCAAGGGGCTTGCCGCTGATCAGCAGTTCCTCATCGACAACGGCATGATGGAAAAGGCGGTGGATGTCCGCTCGCTCATTCTGCCGGGCGCGATGAAATAACCGCCTAATGAAAAAGCGAATACAGTGTTTCGCTGCTGCTTTACTGCAGTTTTAGGCCTCAGCAATCGGCTGCTTTGACGCGAGTCGGGCAGCTGATTGCGGACGAATTGAGCGAATTTCTAAACCGCTTTCAAAGGAAGGTCTGCTCGATTGGCCGGGAATCTTTAATTTGATTTCTCCAAGCGATTGGCCCAAGAAAAGGCAGCAAAGAAAGGCAGCAAAGAAAAAGGCTGAGTTTGGAAAAACTCAGCCTTTTATGGTTTCGTGGCAGGGGTAGTAGGATTCGAACCTACGAATGGTGGATTCAGAATCCACTGCCTTAACCGGACTTGGCGATACCCCAACGAAACTTGGTGCGGTCGATGAGATTTGAACTCATATGGATTGCTCCGCTACCCCCTCAAAGTAGTGCGTCTACCAATTTCGCCACGACCGCGAATTCCGTTCAGATTTTTTTTTCAACAGCTTCATCAGAGAGACCTGGCAGGGGTAGTAGGATTCGAACCTACGAATGGTGGATTCAGAATCCACTGCCTTAACCGGACTTGGCGATACCCCAGCGAATGGTGCGGTCGATGAGATTTGAACTCATATGGATTGCTCCGCTACCCCCTCAAAGTAGTGCGTCTACCAATTTCGCCACGACCGCGGCCTGATCAAGTTGTTTTCTGCTGATTTATTTTTGAACTGAGGCGTTCATCAGCAGAGGAAAAAGATTTTACCTGGGAATTTGGTTAACGGGGGACTTATTGGCATCACCAGCCATCCCCTGTTCTTGGGATGCAGGCTGTTCAATGGTCGAAAGAACGCCGCCTTCGGGCTGTGCGGAGCGCTTGTTGAAAGCGCCGGACGCGAGGGTCAGGGCGATCGTCGAGCAGAAGAAGACCGTAGCGGCGATGGCCGTCGAACGCGAGAGGAAGTTGGCGCTGCCGGTGGCCCCGAAAACAGAGCCCGAGGCGCCGCTGCCGAACGCGGCGCCGAGGTCGGCGCCCTTGCCGTGCTGCATCAGCACGAGGACGATAACGACCACGGCCGAAATGATCTGCAGAACGAGCGCGATGCTAAGCAGGAAATGCATGGTGAAAGAAACCTTTATGGAAGGTGTGGAAATGGGGTTGATGGGAAAACGGAATCAGAACGCGTTGGCGATTACGAGGAAGCTGGAAGCCTTTAGCGCTGCTCCGCCAACCAGTGCGCCGTCAATGTCGGGCTGCGCAAAGAGTTCATGAGCATTTTCAGGCTTGACGCTTCCGCCGTAGAGAATCGGCGTTGATGCGCCGCCCTTGGGAGACACTTCAACGAGCCGAGTGCGGATGAGCGCGTGGACGGACTGAGCGATTTCAGGCGTAGCGGTCTTGCCGGTGCCGATGGCCCAAACGGGTTCATAAGCAACAGCGAGAAGATCCTCAGGACGCACGATGGTGAGGACGGCATTCAGCTGACGAAGAATGACGGAAGGCGTTGCGCCGGTTTCCCGCTCTTCGAGCGTTTCGCCCACGCAGACCACCGGCTTCAAGCCCGCCTTGACCAACGCCAGCGCTTTCATGGCCACGCGGTTATCGGTTTCACCGTAAAGGGTCCGACGTTCCGAGTGACCGACGATGGCGCAGCTCATGCCGATGTCGTGAAGCATCCCGGCGGAAATTTCGCCGGTGAAGGCGCCCGCGGGATTTTCGTTGACATCTTCGGCGCCGACTTCAAGATGGGTGCCGAGCGCACGCAGCGCAAGCTCTCCCAAATAAACGAAGGGGGCGCAGACGACGGTTCGGCAGGCGGGTTGGGGAGACGAAAGAAATTCGTCCGTCCAACGGGCATTGGCCTCCCGTGAGCCGTTCATCTTCCAATTGGCAATGACGATGCGGTCGCGCATAGTGCTTGTTCTGGTCCTCGATGGCTGCCGCAGATAAATTCTGCGGTGCTAGAGCGTTGTTTCAGTAGGTTGAAGGGGATTTTAGCCGCTTAAACGTTGAAAGGTCCTTAAAGGGCGCTTTCTCAGCTTCCGGAAAGCGGCGAACGCCGGCAGGCGTTTTCCCGCATTTTCCCCCTTAGCAGGGAAGGCGCGGAAAAGCATCCGTACCGGCGCCAAGCGCAGCCGTCGCTCATGCGGGTGTCCTTAAAAGAACACCCGCGGCGACAGATGCCTTACTTGTTTTCGCCTTCTTCGCGCAGAAGCGCCTTCATGGAAAGACGCACGCGGCCCTTTTCATCGGCTTCGATAACCTTGACGCGGACCTTCTGACCCTCCTTGAGGTAGTCAGAAACAGCATTGACGCGTTCGTTGGCAATCTGGCTGATGTGAAGGAGACCGTCCTTGCCCGGGAGGAGCTGAACGATGGCGCCGAAGTCGAGGAGGCGCGTAACCGTGCCTTCGTAGATCTGACCGGCTTCCACTTCCGCGGTGATTTCTTCGATGCGGCGGCGGGCTTCAGCAACGCGGGCCATATCGGGCGAAGAAATCGTGACCATGCCGTCGTCTTCCACGTTGATGGTCGTGCCGGTTTCTTCCGTAAGGGCGCGGATAACGGAGCCGCCCTTGCCGATCACGTCACGGATCTTTTCCGGATTGATCTTGAAGGAAATCATGCGCGGAGCAAAGTCAGAGAGCTCCTTGGCGCCGCCGCCGGCCATTTCATGCATGCGGCTGAGGATGTGCTGACGGCCGTCGTGAGCCTGAGCGAGCGCAGCCTGCATGATTTCGGGGGTGATGCCTTCGATCTTGATGTCCATCTGGAGCGCCGTGACACCGTTTTCAGTGCCGGCCACCTTGAAGTCCATGTCGCCGAGGTGATCTTCGTCGCCGAGGATGTCGGTGAGCACGGCGAAGCGGTTGCCTTCCTTGATGAGGCCCATGGCCACACCGGCAACGTAGTCCTTAAGCGGCACGCCGGCATCGAGCATCGAGAGGCAGCCGCCGCAGACGGAGGCCATCGACGAGGAGCCGTTCGATTCACAGATTTCAGAAACAACGCGAAGCGTGTACTGGAACTCTTCGGGCGAGGGCAGAACTGCCTTCAGGGCGCGCTTAGCGAGACGGCCGTGGCCGATTTCGCGGCGCTTGGGGCTGCCGACGCGGCCCGTTTCACCGGTTGCGAACGGAGGCATGTTGTAGTGCAGCATGAAGCGGTCGTGCTGTTCTTCGCAAAGACCGTCAATGATCTGTTCATCCTGCTTCGTGCCGAGGGTGGTCGTGACGAGAGCCTGCGTTTCACCGCGGGTGAAGAGCGCGGAGCCGTGGGTGCGCGGGAGCACGCCCTGGCGGATTTCAATCGGGCGAACCGTGCGGGTGTCGCGGCCGTCGATGCGGGGTTCGCCGGCGAGAATCTGCGAGCGGACGAGGTGGGCTTCGAGTTCGAAGAGGATGCCGTTCACTTCATTGGCATCGGGTGCTTCCGTGCCGGCGGCTTCAGCATCGGCAGCGAGCGTCTGCTCGACGAGGGCATAAACCTCGCGGAGCTTTTCAGTGCGCGGCTGCTTGGAGCGGATGGCATAGGCTTCGTGGAGACCCTTGTCGGCGATTTCGACGATACGGGCAATGAGCGCCTCGTTCTTCGGGGCGGGCTGCCAATCCCAGGCGGGCTTGCCGGCCTGGGCAACGAGTTCGTTGATCGCATTGATGGCGACCTGCATTTCGCGGTGGCCGAAGACCACGGCGTCGAGCATCGTCTTTTCCGGGAGGATGTCGGCTTCAGACTCAACCATCAGCACGGCGCGCTGGGTGCCGGCAACCACGAGATCAAGGCGCGAGGTCTTGAGCTGTTCGGTCGTGGGATTCACGACGAACTTGTCGTCGATGTAGCCCACGCGGCAGGCGCCGATCGGGCCGCGGAAGGGGATGCCGGAAACGGCGAGGGCGGCGGATGCGCCGAGCATGGCCGGAATGTCCGGATCAACAGCCGGGTCGGCCGAGAGAACGTGAATGATGACCTGCACTTCATTGAAGAATCCGTCCGGGAAGAGCGGGCGGATCGGACGGTCGATCAGACGGCTCGTCAGCGTTTCCTTTTCGGAGGGACGGCCTTCGCGCTTGAAGAAGCCCCCGGGGATGCGGCCGGCTGCGTAGGTCTTTTCAATGTAGTCAACGGTAAGCGGGAAGAAGTCCTGACCGGGCTTGGCTTCCTTCTTGCAGACGACCGTCGCGAGAACGACCGTGTCATCCATGCGGCAGATAACGGCGCCGGTGGCCTGGCGAGCGATTTCACCGGTTTCGAGCGTCACGTCATGATCGCCGAAACGGAAGCTCTGAGTGGTCTTATTGAACATCGTCATCGGGAATGTTTCCTTCTGAAGAAAGTCCTTTCGCTGACGTCTTCATGTCCGGTCTTCACCGCAGGATTACTGCATATCAGAAAATTCCTGCGGCACGCTGCGGTCTGAGGGTTCTCAAGGTTCCCAAGAGCACTCAAATCGCAACGCGCATTCGAAGGCGATTGGAGATGAAGGGGTATTTCGTCAACGATTGGACAAGGGGTTATAGATGCGACTACGGCCTGTCGAAAATCGGCAGGCCGTGGTCAGGTGAAACTCTTTCTCGCTTACTTGCGGAGGCTGAGCGTATCGATCAGCTTGCGGTAGGCGTTGAGGTCCGTGCGCTTGAGGTAGTCAAGGAGCTTGCGGCGGCGCGAAACCATGCGAAGCAGGCCGCGGCGGCTGTGGTGATCCTTGGCGTGCACCTTGAAGTGCTCGGTAAGGTGGTTGATGCGGGCCGTGAGAAGAGCGACCTGGACTTCAGGAGAGCCGGTATCGCCTTCGGCGCGCTGGAACTTAGCAACGATCTCAGACTTGGTCAGTTCAGACATGGATATTCCTGTCAAAGATGAAAGAACTTGCGGACACGAGCGTTGTGACTCGAGCCGTGAAAGCGGGCATTTTAGACATCGAGCGAGCGACGTGCAAGCGCAACAGTCTTTATTTTTTTATTCGCTCGATATCCAAAACGAAATTAAAGGAGGGTCACCGATCGTCGGACTTGCGGAAACGCTTTTCAAGCGCAGCGACGAAGCGCGAAATCGTGAGCGTGAGCGTGAGGTAGATGATGGCAACGCAGGTCCAAATTTCAAGCGTGCCGTAGGTCTCAGCAATGATGAGCTGCCCGGAGCGCGTGAGTTCTTCAAAGCCGATTACCGAAACGAGGGACGAATCCTTCAGCATGGCAATGAATTCATTGCCGAGCGGCGGAATGATGCGCTTAAAGGCCTGCGGCAGCACGATGTAGCGCATGGTCTGTCCGTAGGTCATGCCGAGAGAAAGACCGGCACGGAACTGCCCCTGAGAGATGGACTGAATGCCGCCGCGGAAGATTTCGGCAATGTATGCGCCGGAGTTAAGCGAACAGGCGGTAACGGCTGCGATAAACGGGTCAATGCGGTGGCCGATGATATTGGGCAGCGCAAAGTAGATGATGAAGATCTGAATGAGGAGCGGCGTGCCGCGGATGCAGTCGACGTAGACCTTGGCGGGAAGACGCAGGAGCGGGGACTTGGAAAGCTGAGCAAGGCTCGCAACGAGACCGATCAGGAGGCCCAGGCCCACGGCAAGGGCCGTAATTTCAAGCGTCAGACCTGCGCCTCGCAGAAGGAGCGGAATGCTGTGGATGATTAGGGAAAAATCAAATTCCATGGCCTTCGTGGTGTATGAATGGGGGTTGATGAATGAGTGCGGTGCTCTATTTCAGCTTCGGGCTGCCAGTGTGAAATGAGCTGCAGGATTCTACACAGATGTAGTATCACGAACGCGGTCGACCGGCTTTCGATCGACCGCGTCGTGCGGAATACGTTAAAGATTCAATGACAAAGCGCAAATACGGGCGCTTTGATCGTTCGAATTATTCCTGGAACCACTTCTTGTAGATCTTGTCGACTTCGCCGGAAGCCTTGAGTTCTGCGTAGGCCTTGTTGAGTTTGTCAAGCAGAGCCGTGTTGCCCTTCTTCACGCAGAAGCCGAACTCTTCAGCATCGGCAATGTAGGGCGGAATCGTGAGCTGCTGGGCAGCCTTGGGCTGATTCTTAAGATAGTAGGCGAGCACGGGGCGGTCGAGCACAACGGCCGAGGCGTTGTGCGAGAGCAGATCCATGAAGGCTTCGCTTGTCGTATTGAAGCTCGAAACCTTGGCGCCCTGAATGTCCTTGGCCTTATCTGCGCCGGTCGTGCCGATCTGGACGGCAAGGCGCTGGTTCTTCAGGTCGTCGAACGTCTTGAACTTTTCTGCGTCCGTGCGATGGATCAGCATCGAGAGACCGGACGTGTAGTAGGGCGTCGTAAAGTCAACGCGCTTCTGACGTTCCGGCGTGATGGAAACGCCGGCAGCAACCACATCAACATTGCCCGTCATCAAAGCCGGGATCAGTGCGTCAAAGCCCATGTTGAGAATCTGCACGTCAAAGCCTGCTTTCTGACCCACTGCACGGATGAGGTCCATGTCAAAGCCCGTGTAGTCCTTCGTCTGCGTGTCGAGGAATTCAAACGGCGCAAAGGTGGGTTCCGTGCCGACGCGAAGCAGGTCGCGGGCCTGAGCCGCGGCGGCCCCGATTGCAAGAGTGGCGGCAGCGCATGCGCAGAGGACGATTTTCTTGAACTGCATGATGAATGTCTTCTTTTTTGAGTTGAAGGATTAAGGGCGCTGCGGCGTTCAATTGCGGAAATTTCCGGTATGCGGAGTCCGAGCGTCGTCACTTAAATGTGAGGTTCAATGCTTTGCATCTTAATCAGCTCGAAGAACTTTGAACGCCTTACAGATCTCTGCGGGGCATAAAAAAACACGCGCATTTGCCGAAACCCTTGTAGCGGGTTGTTTGCGTGAAGATTCGTTGAAAGAATGCGCGGGGCGCGTCGACAGCAAATATCAATATGTCGACAAAAAAGGCCTGAAAAAAAGCGCAGGCTTTCACGAAACCTGCGCCTCGATTTGCGGCTTGACTTCGATTGATTTTTTATGCGCTGGCTGCTGCGTCGCTGCTTTCTGCGGGTTCAGCCGTTTTGCGCCAGGCAGGCGTTGCCTTGGCCTTCTTTTCTGCAATATCCAGAATGCGTTCGTGTTCAGCGAGCTCTTCGGGCGAGGCCTTAATGACGATGCTGGCATCGAAGGCAGGCATCGGGGGAAGGTTGTCAATGTCTTCGTTGACGAGCGTAAGCGTGTCCTGTCCGCGTGAAAGCGACAGATAAACCTCAGCGAGCAGCTCCGCGTCGAGCAGAGCGCCGTGGAGCGTACGGTTGGAGTTGTCGATTTCGTAATAACGGCAGAGACTGTCAAGACTTACCGCACGGCCAGGCAAAAGCTTTTTGGCGAGCTTCACCGTATCAATGACCTGACAATAGTCAGAAATCTTTCCGCGGCCGCAGCGGCCAAGCTCCATATCGAGAAAGCCGGTGTCGAATGCTGCGTTGTGAATGACGAGTGTGGAGCCCTTCACAAAATCAATGAACTTATCGGCGATTTCGGCAAACTTCGGCTTGTCCTGCAGGTATTCCGTCGTAATGCCGTGAATGGCGACGGCCTCTTCAGGTACCTCGCGTTCCGGATTGACGAAAATCTGCAGATGATGTTCATCAGTGCTTCGCATCATGCGGCCTTCAATGGCAACGCAGCCGATTTCAATGATGCGGTCGCCGTTTTGGGCGTCCAGGCCCGTCGTTTCCGTATCGAGCGTGATAAGGCGGTTGGGTGAAGCCATGGGAGATCTCCTCCTGAACCAAATGCTGAAGCCGAGTACGAAAAAGCCCGGCACAATTTTTTTGCCGGGCTAGCGTGCTGGAGCGGGCGAAGGGAGTCGAACCCTCGTCATCAGCTTGGGAAGCTGAGGTAATAGCCGTTATACGACGCCCGCGTTTTACAGGATTTTGAAGGAAGTCTGCTCACTCCTCTTCCTGTGAGGGAGAAATTATGCCCCAAAGAGGTCAATTTTGCCAATTGCCAGCATTGCTTCCATCAGAGGCCGATCAGATCTTTGGGCGACAGCAGGTTAAGCGGCTCACCATCTCACAGCGAATACTTTAATAAGAGAATGCGTTATTAAAGTTTACGCATGAAATCTTTACTAGCAGAAGAGCTTATTAAAGATTTCGACTTTACCGAACGAGCTTTGTGACTAATCGAGGAACTGACGAAGCTTAGAGTTGGCAGTTTTTTGAGTACACCTAGACAAGACTTTCTCTTGACCGTGGAAAACGAAAAAATATCGATTTTTCGTCAGCTTACCCACCAAAACATCCACCAATGCGAATGCGATCTGCGGAGACTCAAGGAGACGAAGTAAGGCGGTGTTCGCTGATTATTCTGAAGATCGGGTAGAGAGCGGGTTTGCACCTCGCTCCCTCCCACACCACCGGACGTGCCGTTCGGCATCCGGCGGTTTCTAAAGTTAGGTTGTGGATTCAGTGGTCAGGCCTTTGACAAGAGACTGTAA
>NZ_QNRV01000047.1 GCF_003315195.1 Sutterella wadsworthensis
TTACAGTCTCTTGTCAAAGGCCTGACCACTGAATCCACAACCTAACTTTAGAAACCGCCGGATGCCGAACGGCACGTCCGGTGGTGTGGGAGGGAGCGAGGTGCAAACCCGCTCTCTACCCGATCGATCCCTGATTCGGAAAATGCTTCAGGATTTCGAATCAGCTCCGCCGCCAGGCATGAAACTTCTCACGGAGCGTCTCAAAAAGCGTGAAGAGGAACGGGATAAAGAAGATCCCGATGAGCGTGGCCGTGAGCATGCCCGCGAAGGTTGTGATGCCGATGGCCCGACGGCTCGCGGAGCCCGCCCCTGTCGCGAACACCAGCGGCAGGACGCCGAAGAGGAAGCTCCAGGCCGTCATCATTACCGCGCGGAAGCGGATGGAGGCGCCTTGCTTGGCGGCTTCAATGATCGAGAGCCCGGACTCACGAGCTGTTTTCGCGAATTCGACCATCAAAATGGCGTTCTTTCCGGCCAGACCGATGAGCATCACCATGCCGAGCTGCGTGTAAATCGACATGTCGCCGCCGGTGAGTTCGAGCCCCAGGAGCGCTCCCATGACGGCAAAGAGCACGGAAAGCATGACCGAGAGCGGAATCGTCCAGCTTTCATACTGTGCGACAAGGAACAAGTACGCAAAGAGAAGCGCCAGACCCATCAAAGTGACGATTTGACCGGCGTTCTGCCTTTCCTGATAGGAGAGGCCCGTCCACTCTATGTGATAGTCCTTGGGGAGCGACGCGGCGGCCGTATCCTCAATGGCCTTATAAAAGGCCCCTGAGCTCACCCCGGCAGCGCTTTGCGCATTGACCCCCGCAGAGGTCATCTTGTTAAAGCGCGTAATCTGCTGAGGCCCCACTTCCCAGGAGAGTGAGCCCAGGGCTGAGAGCGGCACAATATTGCCGTCAGAAGATGTTGTGGGAATTTCTTCGAGCGAGAGGTTTGATCCGCGGTATTTTGAATCAGCCTGCACGATGACTTCGTAGTTGCTGCCGTTCATTGTGAAGTCGTTCACATAGTAGGAGGCGAGCAGCGTCTGCATGGTGGAGTAGACGTCCGAGGCAGGCACCTGAAGGAGCTCAGCTTTTTCGCGGTCGAGCGTGAAGCGCAGCTGCGGCGTGTCAGCGCTGTAGGAGCTCATGGCGAAGAGCGTTTCCGGGCGGTCACCGAGCGCCGACTTAAAGCGGTTCACGGCATCCGAGAGATGCGCCGTATCGACCGTCCCGACGCCGCAGATTTCAAAGGATGCGCCGCCCGTGCCGCCCAGACCCATAATGGCGGGCGGCGTGAAAGAGACAATCTCCGCGGCGGCAATGTTCTGGGTGCGTTTGGCAATTTCGGCCTGAATGGCTGAAAGCTGCGTTTCCGGGGTCGTGCGTTCGTTCCAGGGCTTGAGGTCCAGAACGGCCATGCCGGCGTATTCGCCGGATCCGGAGAGCATGCTCATGCCGACATTCTGCATAACGGTCTGCACGCCCGGAATGGTGCGAAGCCGCTCGAGCACGGTTTCCATCACGGCTTCCGTACGGTTTTGCGTGGCGTCCGCCGGGAGCTCGATATTGGCAAAGATAACGCCTTTGTCTTCAGAAGGAATGAAGGCCGTCGGAATCCGCCCATAGAGGAACCAGGTGACGCCCACGGCAGCAATCATCCCGACGGCCGCAATCAGACTGCGGCGGATAAGCCAGGCCGAGCCCCGCACATAGCTTTCGCGGGAGGCTGAAAGAAACCGATTGAAGGGCTTAAAGAACTTTGCTGAAAATCCCCGCGAAGCCTGCTCGGCATCTGCTGCACCGTCGCCGGGGCGCAGCACGAGTGCGCAGAGCGCCGGGGAGAGCGTGAGCGCAACGACGGCTGAAATAGAGAGCGCCACGCACATGGAGACGGCAAACTGGCGGTAAATTGCTCCCACCATGCCGCCGTAGAAGGCGAGCGGCAGATAGCAGGCAACCGTGACAAGCGTCGTGGCGATAACGGCGCCGGTGATTTCCTGCATGCTCTTGACGGCCGCATCGTGCGGTGAGAGGCCCTGAGCAATCAGACGCTCGGTGTTTTCGACGACGACGATGGCGTCGTCAACGAGCGAGCCGATGACGAGAATGAGACCAAAGAGCGTGAGCGTATTGATGCTTAAGCCCAACGCGGCCATGACGGTGAAGGTGCCGATCAAAGAGACCGGAATCGCCGCGGCCGGGATGAGCGTAGCCCGCCAGCTCTGCAGGAACGCCCAGGTGATGAGGATCACCAGCAGAAGGGCGGAAAGGATGGTGACAACCATTTCCTCCATGGTTGTCTGAATGAATTTTGTCGGATCGTAGGCGGGACTCACGGTGACGCCTTCTGGCAGCCGCGGCTCCCATTCAGCGAGCTTGGCCTTGACGCGGTTCATCGTGGCGAGCGCATTGGCATCAGGACTGCGGTAGAGCGCGAGCCCAACGGCCGGTTCGCCGTTGATGGTGGTGCCGCCGGTGTAGCTGCTCGAGCCCAGTTCGACTCGAGCGACGTCGCTCAGACGCACAACGCGTCCGCTCGCGGCATCGCTTCGAAGAATAATGGCGCCGAATTCGGCAGGATCCGCCAGACGGCCGGTCACATTCACCTTGTAGGTGACGGAATCTGAAGATCCTTCACTGCCGACATTGCCCGGCGCAGCCTGAATGTTCTGCGCATTGATGGCGTTTGTTACATCGCTCGTGCTGATGCCCATCCCGGCCATGCGCACTGGATCAAGCCAAATGCGCATTGCGTATTCGCTCTCGCTCATCATGCTCGTGGACGAAACTCCGTCGACGCGCGCTAGGTCGTCTTTAAGCGTTTTG
Source organism: Sutterella wadsworthensis (assembly GCF_003315195.1). Lineage (GTDB taxonomy): Bacteria > Pseudomonadota > Gammaproteobacteria > Burkholderiales > Burkholderiaceae_F > Sutterella > Sutterella wadsworthensis. Next base: position 2,820 of record NZ_QNRV01000047.1, read on the forward strand.
TCAACGTAGTTGGCGAGCTCATTAAGATCCATCGACGCGCCGTTGGTGCGGAAGACGAACATGCCGAGCGTGTCGCTGCCGCGTTTTTCCACTGATACGCCGGTTTTCGTCACTTCGCTCGGCAGCTGGGCATCGGCGCGCTTGACGGCATTTTGCAGATTAACGAGCGCAATGTCGCTGTCGGTCCCTGTTTTGAAGGTGACTTGGCAGTTGTACGTACCCGAATTGGAGCTCGTCGACGAAAAGTAAAGGAGATCCTCAACGCCGTTGATTTCGTTTTCAATCGGAATGGCAACGGTCTGTGTGACAACGTCCGCGGAAGCGCCCGCATAGGTGGCCGAGATGAAAAGCGTCGGCGGGCTGATTTCCGGATATTCCTCCACGGGGAGGTTCCAAAGGGAAATCAGTCCTGAAATAGTGATGACGAGACTCACCACCGCGGCAAAGCGCGGGTGCTCGATGAAAAACTTGGAAAACATCAATGCACCCCAATCAGTTGGACGGCTGCTCGGAGGTGTTGCCGGCAGATTGAGCCGCCGCCTGCAGGACCTTGACGGTTTTCCCTTCGCCCGCCTTCTGCATGCCTTCCACAACGACAACATCGTCTTTTTGGAGCCCGGCGGTGATGAGCTGCAGGCCGTTCACCGCACGGCCGACCTCCACTCGGCGCTTTTGAGTCTTGGGCGCGCCGTCCTGAGGTGCATTCACTACCCAGACGTAGGCGCCTTCGGCGTCATGCTGCAGAGCCGAAGGCTGCACGGCCGGGAAGAGAGAATCGGGCTTTGAGAGCGTAATGGTGATCGTCACCGTGCTTCCCGGGACGAGGCGGCCGAGAGGATCCGTAAATTCCGCAGCGGCATAGAGCGTATCGGTCTTCTCGTCGGCAGCGTTGTCGACCGCGGTGATGCGGCCGATTTCCGAAAGGACGGATCCGTCCGAAAGTTCCGCCTGCACAGCGGCCGATTTTTGAAGCTCCGCAATACTGCCGAAGAGCCCGGCGATGTCCTTCATCGAAAGCGCTGCGCGGACTCGAACGGGGGACACGGACACCAGTGTGGCGAGGGTCGTGCTTGCTGAACCGGCGGCCGTCACGTAGTTCCCGGCCGAGTAGTTGGTGAAGCTCATGCGGCCGTCCATCGGGGCGGCAATCACACAATGCTTCAGATTGTCTTCGGCAGTGATCAGCGCGGCTTTGGCAGAGGCGAGCGCGGCAGCAGAGGTTTTCGCGGTTCGTTCAGCGGCGTCAAGCACATCGCGGCTCGAGGCCTTCTGTTCGTAAAGCGCCTGCTGACGCTTATAGTCGCGTTCGGCGTAGAGCGCTTCGGCCTGAGCCTGCATGACGGCGGCGTTGGCAGACTCGAGCGCAGCCTGGTACTGCACATCGTCAAGACGGTAGAGCACATCGCCCTTTTTGACGAGCGCGCCGTCGGCAAAAGCAACCTCTTTTATTTCACCGGACACTCTGGCAGTGATATTGACCGTATGGAGCGCAGTCACGCGGCCAGCCAATCGGCGGCTAACGGTCTGAGGCAGCATTTCTACGGCTTGGACGGCCACCACAGGGAGTTTGGCGTTTGGCGCTGAGGCAGCCTGGACGGAGCCGAAGAGGTTCGCGGCAAGGCATGCCGAAGAGAGTGCCGCAAGCGTGATGAGGCGGATAGAAGTGCGTTTCATGAGAATTTTGTGTTTCCAAATCAATATTCAGCCTAAAGCCGGCGGTCAGTCCGGTCAATCACTGCTCGCGGCAGTCGATCTCTCACTCCACTCGGAGCGGGCTTTAGCGAGACCGAGCTCGAGGGTGCGGTGAAAAGCGGCGCGGTCTTCGGGCGGCGCCTCCGCAATGAGACTCTCAAGCAGGGCATTCATCATGGCTTCATGGCGATGAATTTGTCTGATGCCTTCATCGGTGAGCCGAATCACGACGGCGCGGCGGTCGTTGGGTGCGGTTGACCGGTCGATCAGGCCGACGTCGACCAATGTCTGAACGGTTTGCGATACAGCCCCGGGCGAGAGCGACACGGCCTGAGCCAAGGCTTTGACGCCAAGCCCCTCGGGATGAACGAGCTGAAGCTGATGGAGAATCTTGCCGGGTGCCGTTGGGATAAAGCCGTCGATTTTTTCAGGCTTATGCCGTGCGTCACGGCTTTGTTCGCGCGCGCACCCGAGCCTAAGGAGGAGTTCAGTTAAGTCGGGCAGGTCAGTCCAGGACATGTTGATCCAAAAATAATTTAGCAGCTAAACTATTTTTATTCTAAACATTCTATGGACGGCAGAAACCGCAGGACTGATGCAAAGTGTTGCTGCCTCAAAAGCGGATGAAAGCGATATAATTCGCCGGCAAAATAAATGTAACATACGACCTGCACAGCGCAGGGCGTCCGCAGGAGCAGCAATGCCGAAACGATTAATGCCGACTCGCGACAATCTTCGCAGGAGCCACGGCGCCCTTAATGCTTCGGAAAATGACATTGCGGGCGTTGAGCTCATGCTTTACCTCATCCGCGCGTCCGATGTGATTCGTGAAGAAATCTACGGCGCACTTCGGCGCGATACCGGACTGACAGAAGGGAAATTCGCACTCCTGATGATTCTTTATGACATCAGCGAACCGGTGCCCTTGGTGGAGCTTTCCGTGCGCATTGGCGTATCTCCCTCGACCACCTCCATCATGGTGACGCGCATGCTGCAGACAGAGGAGCCGCTCGTCGCCAAAACCGTAGATCCCGTTGATGCCCGCTCGGCCTTGATTTCACTCACGCCCGCCGGCCGCCGGCTCTTGGAGTCGGCCATGCTCCCGCATTTCAACCGTGTCAGTGATTTCGCCAAAACGCTCTCGAGCGCGGAACGCGAAACCATGATTGCGCTCTTAAAGAAACTCGTGGCCGGACACTGACACGATCTTTGCATATTCCCACGACTTTGATGCCGTTCGGGGCTCTCCTGAAGCGGCCTGCGTTTTCTTTTTCTCAACACTTTGCCGACAAAATAAAATGAATCTCTCCAAAAAGCAGCTTAGAGACATCACGCGCACCGCACTCGGATTCACCGGTGTGCTCTGCGCAGCAGCCGCATTGATCTGGCTGGGAAACCGCAACGATGCCGTGACGAATGCTGAAAGTCTCAAGGCAGGCATTCTCACAGCGCATCAGGTGAAAGCGGCTTTCGAAACGGTGAGCGGGCGTCTCGTCGACCGTCCGATTGAAGAAGGCATGACGGTTGAAGCGGGCGCGAAGCTCCTCGCCATTGACGGCACGGACATTGGGCTTTCGATTCGTCAGACTGAGGCGCTGATTCATCAGGCCGATGCGCAGATAGCTGCCGAAGAGGAAGGCATTCGGCTTGCGCTTGCCGAAGCGAATACTGAGGAGCAAACCCTCTGGCGTCAGATTGAAGCGTCTGAAGCGGCCCGGAAGTCGGCCTCAGCAGAATGGCTTCGCGCCGAGGCTGATTGGAAGAGAGCTCAGCGGCTCTTGCCGCAGGGGGCGATGGCGCAGTCGGATTTCGATGCGCTTAAAGCCGCAGCGGCATCTGCGCGCGAAGGGCTCTCCTCGGCAGAGCGTGCCTTGGATGCAGCCTGCGTCGGGGCTCGCGCGGAAGACCGTCAAAAGCTCTCGCGCACGGGATCAGCCGAAGGCATGCGGCTCGATGCGGTGGTCAACGCCCGTCAGGCTGCGGAAAACCGACGCATCAGCCTGGAGTCGCTCAAAGCCGGGCGTGAGGCTTCTGCTACTGCCCTTGAGCAGCTCAAAGTCAACCAGAGCCGCCTGACGCTTAAGGCGCCGGAAAAAGCCAAAGTGCTCGAAGTGCTCTATGAAAAGGGAGAACTGGTTTCCCCCAATGCCCCGGCTGTGCTCCTTGAATCCAAGCGTCTTTATTTCGACATCTACGTCGCCGAAAACAAGGTGAAGGGCTTTCAGGAGGGCGCCAAGGTGACCTGCTGGTCGCCCGCTCTAGGCCAGAATGTGCGCGGGACCGTGCTTTCCGTGACCGCTGCGCCCGACTTCGCGGACCTCAAAATGGTCCGTGAACGCGGTCAGGCGGATCTGACGCTCTTCAAAGTCCGCATCAATGTCGAACCGGCCGAGGGGCTCCTGACCGGCATGACGCTGGAGGTGAAGCTGTGATCCGCCGATTTCTGCGCATTTCCCGCAGCATTCTTGAAGAATGGACTGCCATGTTTTCCGGGCGGTTTCCGCCCTACTACAAGATGGGCATTGCGGTTGCGGTGATTACTACCGTCGCATTTTCCATCATTCTTAGCCACGATGTGGTTTTCGAAGCGCCCGTGGCGGTGATCGACCTCGATCAGTCACGCTGGTCGGCGGAGTTGATTGAAAAACTTAATGCCTCGTCCTATCTGCAGGTTGAGCGCGTCGTGCATTCCCCGGCAGATCCCCGCCGGATGACAGCTCACGACCGAGTACAGGCCGTGATTTTCATTCCGAAGGATGCGCAGGCGTCCTTGCTTCGCGGTGCTCAGACCGTCCGGCTCGGTACCTATCTGGACGACTCCAATACCGCCCAGAACGGCGGACTCATTTCTCAGCTTAATGAAATCACGGCTGAGCTTAGTGCTGAAAGAGCGGCTTCCCGTCCCGGCGGCGTCTCCGCACTCGGACAGACAACTGCCGGCACCGAGGCGCTCCTGTCGCCCCTTCGCATGGGGTTTCGATATCTTTCCAATCCAACGGGGCAGGGTGCAACCGGAACGGTCATCAACTTTTTGCTGTTCTTCTCGCTCATGTTCCACGGCCTCACGAGTCTCATGATCATCGGACGGCTGCGCGTCACCGGTCTGTGGAATACGTCGGTCCTTTCGGGAAGTCTGGTGTCACTTCTTTTGCGCGGCGTCCCTTATGCGCTCATTTATACGACGGTGGTGACGACCGCCATATCGGTCCTCACCACATTCGGGCAGCTGAGGTTCGCCGGCAGTATTTGGCAGTTTGTGCCGGTCCTCTTTTTGGGCGCCATGGCTAATACTTGGGTGGCCTATCTGCTCTCCTGGAACTGCAAAAATCCGGGCGAAGGCGCCGGGCGCATGATCTTTCTCGTGCCGGTCGGTTTTATCCTCGGCGGCGCCACCATGGCTGTCGGCTTTCTGCACGGATGGGTAAAGTTCGCCTCTTTCGGCATTCCGCTCGTCTGGATCTTCAATTTCTGGCGCGACATTGGCCTGCGGGGCATTGACTGGGCGGGTATGGCGGATTTATGGGGCTGCTTCTTCGGGTACCTCACCTTCATTGCGCTCTTGGTCGGCATTCGTTTTTGGCGTGAGGAGGTCAAAATGATGGCCGACAGGAAGGACGCTTGGGAGACCCTGCGCGACGTGGAAAACGCATCGGCGGAGCTCGATCAGTTTCCGGATCCGGATGGCCGACGCGGTGAACCCATTTTCCCCGAAGTTGTTCGACGAAACACCTCCGATCTGCTTCAGTGAAGATGCGGCTATGTTCATTTCGTTGCGGTCCCTTCATTGCTCCGCAGCACACCTGCTTTTATGAAAGGATCTTCAGGAATGTTGTGCAAAATATCGAGTTAACCCTCATACGGAAAAAACTCTTAAAAGTTTCCAAAATTGAAACTAAAAATTTCTCAAAATAACCAAATTAATCAAGCCCGATCATAGACTCGCTGTAACAAAAAAAGGTTGAGTGCCACATGTACATCACCCCGAAATACATGCACTCGATCAATAGGAGCGACAACTATGACCCCCGCCACACTTTTCCGGACCGTTCTGTTTGGAGTATTCATTACAAACGCAGCCTGTGCCGCACCGGATCCTGACACGTACAAGGCTCGCGATTGGAGCAAGCAATATCCGCTTGAGTACTATTCCTCACTTGGCAGCGCCGATGATCTTGACGACCTTGGCGATCCTAACTTCGGCTACGGGCACGGCTCTCAGGCGAAATACATGATCAAGTCGATCGAAAAGGCCAACAAAAGCGGCGGTCTCAACGCGACTTGTTTTTCCTGCAAGACAGCACGCTTTAACGATATGTACACCGTCTATGGCGACGAAGTTTTCTCCGGTCAAAAGTCGACGAAGTACAGTGCGATGCTCAGTCCGCTTGACTTCTGGAGCTGCGAGACCTGCCATGCAGATATGACCAAGCCTGCCGCTACAGCGGGCGCACAACTCATCACGACGAAGATCTTTGGCAAAGAACTCTTTAACAAGCTTCCGCCCAAGAGTGCGGTCTGTGCCCAGTGCCATAACAATCTTGCTCCGTGGTCTGACTCGCGCATTATTCCTTCCGTGATTGCCATTAAAGAGAAGAAGACCGCCTACCGTTACGGTTGGGAGCCGGAAGGACTCATCAAGGCTACTTTGGAAGATGCTCAGCCCGAAGGTGTCCGTTATCCGGAAGGAAAGACTTACGAGATGACGAAGTATGCTCACGCGAAGACGGACAAGAAACTCGGGATTTACCTGATCGCAAACGGCAACCATGCTGACGCAGAGGTCTACATGGACAGTGTGCATTACAAGCTGAACGTGGGTTGTGCTGACTGTCACATGCCGATAGTGGAAGACAAGACAGGAACGCGCTACCGCTCGCACGATTCCTCAAAATCGGTTCTGAACTCCAAGGCTTCCATGCAGTACTGTTTGGGCTGTCATACGAGCGACAAGGTAAAGACTGTCAAAGACATGGTTGCATACGTGCGTAACGCTCAGAAGAGTGTGGCTGAAAAGGACGCCGCCGTCGCGAAAAAGCAAGATGAAACATTTGACCTGCTCAAAGTCGCCATTGAGGGCAAAAAGCTTGACGAGAAGGCCATTAATGAGGCTAAGTTCAAGTACGCCGTTGCGGCCTACTACAAGGAATTTGTTTACGGAAACCGTGGTGCCACACCTGGCGAAAAGGTAGCTCACAACCCGGAAAAGAACCGCCGTTATCTCGAAAAGGCACTTTCTGTTCTTGACGAAGCCCAGACGATCCTGAAAAACTAACTCGGAAGGCGTTGAATTTGCTGGGGCCGCATCTCAAATCAGAGAGCGGCCTTGACAGTTTCAGGATTCACGCCGAAATGAGTAAGCCAGGTTGTCCAACGATCTGACTCTTCGTCTCTTAATGTCTCTCGGATGATCGCCATGAGGTCATTGATGACCGGATCGTTGTTATGCTTCATGTGGCAGCAGACATAGGTGTCGTTGGGCTTACGGTGCCAGCCGGGCAACACCGCAACCAGTTTTCCGGTTTTTATTTCCGGCAGCACTGTGCTGATGGATACATCGATCGAGATGGCGCGCCCGAGAAGCAGTAGGGATCGGCAGGTAGTGGTGTCCGCATAGATGATGCGGTCGCTGTCGGGCACAAAGTATGTTTCTTCACCATGCTGCAGACGTCTGGAAAAGCTGCGGTTTTCCGGATTGCGAATCGCAATCGTAAAGCGCTCGAGTTCGGTGATGTCTTGCGGCAGGCCGTATCTTGCGACAAAACTATGGCTTGCAAGCATGAGAAAGCCGTTGGTGCGGATGAAGTCCGCGCGCAGTGTCTGATTGTTCGGGAAAAAACCAAATTGTGCGATGTCTACGTCGCCAGCGAGGAGGCGCTCGTAGCCTTCATCGCCGAAAAATTCGAGTCTGAGCCCTGGACTAGCGGATGCGTAGTCAAGAAGTCGTTCAAGAATAGCGTCATTGCGGACATTGATCGGCAGACAGATCCGGATAATGCGCCCATGTACGGTTTCTCCCTTAGCCTCACTTTTGAGCGTTTGGATGATGCGCTGCGCTTCCACGTTGGCCTTAACCAGTTTTTGAGCAATGGGGACGAGACGTTCAAAATTGCGGGTGAGTGTCGCCGGCCGCGTCGTGCGGTCAAGCAGCTGCAGCTGCGTCTGTGTTTCAAATGCGGCGATGAGCTTTGATGCCGAGGAAAGACTCAGCCTGAGTTGCGCACTGGCCCGTGCTAGCGACTTTGTACGCTGACAGGCTATGAGAAGCTCCCAAAAAAGCTGTTTATCAAACTGTGTCATAGTTGAGAAGACAGGAGAACCGGCTGAGGTAGGAGTTTGGCTGACGCTGCGGAGTCAAGAATGTCAACCGGTCACTGGAAAGAATAGACCGTAACGCAGAAGTTAGGTTCATTATTGCGGCAGCGTTCCTGTCTGACTGGGTATCAAGCGGTCCTGCACCGTCGAAGCGACGAGTATTCTCGTTTCTCCATACAACTTAAGGATATCTACGTGGCGTAACGGAGCAGGGCTATAGATTCTCGCATTGTTGTGTTTGACGGTGTTACGTCAGGTGCCTGTTATAGGATCGCCTGTTGGGTGGCAGGCAGGATATTTATCACTGAGTGCACCTGATCCAGTGTGAACATTGAATTGTCTCCTTGTTTTCGTTCGCCTTCGACCAAAGGGAAATGCTTTGCGCATGTGAGGGGCGTTGGCGTTCCACCACGGGCCGCGTCCATTGACGGACGATTTCCATGCTAGTTCGCTTGGCAGTCCTCTGCGTCTCAGCTCTCGTTCCCGAGTTGTGGGACGCTTCCATGCCCGCCAGACCAGTTTGCGCAGATGCCGGCGAATGTGAATGTCGATACGTTCGAAGACCTCTTTCCGATCGTCCAGCGCGTAATGGGTTCTCCATCCGCGCAGGATCATCGTCCAGGCCTTGATCGTTTCCAAGAGGGATCTTCCGCGGCCTC
>NZ_QNRV01000048.1 GCF_003315195.1 Sutterella wadsworthensis
ACGCCATCGGGATCTGCTGGCTCTGTTGGGAATAACAAAACTCCCGAAGACTGTTTTCCGTTTTAGTTAGGATCTAGTCATTCGGGAGTTCAGGTCAGGAAGTTTATTGAGCCTCACATTTTAGGAATCGCACCGCGCAAATAGAATCAGCTTTCTTAAGCCACTTGCAAAGACGCAGACGACATAAGCATCTCTACTGAGTCCAAACTGCTGTTGACAACTTTAATATATTGCGTTCATCCTGCAGCGCACGCGTCTACAAAACCAGATGCATGATGAACATCTGTTCAATATAGGTTTGAGGACGACATCGGCCGGCGGGCTTCGATGCGGAAATGCCCGCTGAGGGGCTTCGGACCCAGCGGCCTGCGTTCTGCGCGTCGTTTTTCGTTCAAAGCGCAGCGGCACAAAACGCTGACACGGGAAGCAGCCTTCATTCTGCATTGAGCGAAAGAACGTTCTGAAGGGCTGCCGTGAGCCCCTTAATTGATGAAGCAAATCACGTCGACTTCATCACCGGCCTTGATGCCGTCTTTGCCGACCTTCACAACCCCTGCAGCATCTCTCAAAAGCAGTACCGAGCCGGTCCCCTTTTGAACCGCTCGAGCGATCCTCGCGTCGCCGCAGCCGCAGAGCGACACGCAAAGCTCACCCGTTTTCCCTGCCGGGATATTTCCAGAGAACGCCGCCCGCACCACTTTTTCATGGAGTGCGATGCCGCTTCGCGCCGCAATGAGCGGGAGCACGACACGCTGAGCAATCATCATTGCAGCAAGCGGGTTCCCGGGAAGACCGATAACCGGGCGGCCATCAAGTTCCCCGGCAATGAAGGGACTCGCTCCCCCGCTGCATCGATCCGCCTCCTGTGAGTCCAGCAGCTTGCCGCCGGCCTCAAGAATAGCCCTGCGGGTGAGATCTTTCGAACCCCGGCCGGTTCCGCCGATCGTAATCAGAACGTCAGAGCGCACCGCAAGTCCAGTGAGTGCGGCCGCAATGGCCGCAGAATCGTCAGCTGCACTTCGCGCCCATACATCGCGGATACCGGCATCCAGAAGCAGTGAGCGCAGATAAGCTGCGTCGCTCGATACCCGGGTGGGTCCCTCCGCACGGCAGACGAAGTCGCGCAGTTCCGATCCGGTCGCAATGATGCCGACCGAGGCGAGGGACCGCGCCTTCACCACATCCATTCCCGCTTCAAAAAGAAGCGCCGTCTCGGCCGCCCCGATGCGCACGCCGCTCTTGAGAAGCAGGTCCCCCACACACCATTCAGCACCTCGCCGCATGATGCCGTTTTCCGGTTCCGCTGCTTTTTGTGCATCCGCCAAATCGGATCTGTCTGCGGAAGGAATAATGGCAGTTACCCCTTTAGGAATAGGTCCGCCGGTATTCACCCAAATCGCGGACATCGGCGGAAGATCGGGCGGCGTACGCCCGTTTTCGACGACATCATCGAGCACTTTTCGGTGTCCGGCTTCCGACGCATTCACGGCCCAGCCGTCACGCAGGGCAAGGTCGTAGGACGGGACATCGTTTGGAGCAAAAACATCCTCTTGCAGTTCTGCTCCAAGCGCATCACAAAGCCTGATGAGCGTTGGCTCGGGGTGGTACCAAACGGGCGGAAGTGCAACAGGGCGCAGGATAAAGCCCGATGATGAGTGAGGTCCGAAGGCGGCGGACATAGTGAATAAATTCCGAAATAAAAAGCGGACTGCCCCTCTTTCATTTTTCGTTATTCACTTGTAGAATAGCGTCAATGAAGCGAGGGGTCGCTCAATAAAAAAATTTCGGAACGGAGGATGGCGGGCAATCCGACATCCCATCAGGACAGATCAAAGTATAAGAGATTGATCGTCATTAAGTCGAGATCATCGGCTTCATTCATTCAACAATCGATTTTGTTTCTTTCATAGCGACAAAATAGAAATCATTCTCATCCGGCTTATTAGGGGTTTCACTAGTATCCCGATAACGATATAAACATCGTCCGGCTGAATGTTTTAATGCCAAGTATCTCTTAAATCACTCTGCCGCAGGCATTTTCAGACTAGACAAGAACCCTCAAGGGTTAGCCCCCATCTCCTTCAGGTTGTTTTTAGCTGGGGTCTCTCCCCCCTATTGGCATCTGACAAAAGTCAATCTACCTAACGGTCCCCTGCGGGAAAAATCGCCTTGCTTTCGAAGAAAGAGCGCGACCCCGAAAAAATAGCTCTATCGGAAAGTGCAGGAAAAAATTTCGCCATTTTCATCTGCCGGCTTCAGGACAAGGAACGAGAAGCAGATGAGTAATCGGCTGAAAATTTTAATAATTTCGGCTTCATAAATTCGCCCAATCGGAATCGAGCAGCGAATCAAACTGCCGTTCAATCCGCATTTTCCGCTGAGTCTCCTCGCGGACGCAGCCCGCTCGAATGAAAGCGTCATTCCACCGCAGGCGTCAGGGACGCACTGCGGACGAAGCGGCCCGCGGGGGCTCCGCCGCCCGCCGCATCGAAAAAAACGCAAGGGAGACTCCACATGGAACTCAATGACATTCTCGAGAAGCTGTCGCTGTCGCAGGACCTCACGCGGCGCGGCTTCCTGAAGGCCGCCTCGGCCGCTGCCGCGCTCGGGCTCTTAAACGATGCGCGAGCCAAAAACGGCGTGCGGCCGTACGTGATTCTCGAAACGGCCAAGGGCCTCATCATCGCCGACCCCAATCTGTGCGTTGCCTGCCACCGCTGTGAGCTCGCCTGCACAGAATTCAACGACGGCAAAGCCACGCCACGCCTTGCCCGCATCAAGATCACCCGCAACGTCATGTTCGGCCCCTCGGGCACCAACCCCATTCCGCCCACTTTCGGCGTGCACGGCAACGGTCTGGTTGTTCAAGACACCTGCCGCCAGTGCCCGCACCCGGTTCCCTGCGCCAATGCCTGCCCGCAAGGCGCTATTCAGGTTGACCCGAAGACGGGCGCCCGCGTGGTTGTCAAGGAACGCTGCATCGGCTGCCACCTCTGCGAAAAGGCTTGCCCGTGGGACATGATGAGCTTCGACGACGAAGAAAACAAAGCGTCAAAGTGCTTCCTCTGCAACGGCGACCCGAAGTGCGTCAAAGCCTGCCCGGCCGCCGCCATCCGCTACATCCCCTGGACCGACCGCTCTCACGAAGAAGCGCGCCGCGTCCCGCACGGCTATCTCGCCCGTGAGAACGCTGCCGAATGCAGCATCTGCCACCGCTAACCCATTGTTCTGGAAGCTTGAAAAATGTCTGAAACCAAGAAGAGATACGGCTATACGGGCAAGGGCCTGCGCGTCAATCTCACGACGGGAAAGTTCACGGTTGAACCGACCTTCCCGCGCTTCAACGGCTTAATCGGCGGCACCGCCTTCGGCTACCGCGTGCTCTGGGACGAAGTTCCGCCTGACACGGACTGCTATTCCCCGGAAAACAAAGTGGTCATCGCCCCGGGTCCGCTCTCCGGCACCGGCGCCATCTGTTCGGGCCGCACCGCACTCACGACGCTTTGGCCGACTTCGTGGCCTCAGTCGCTGATTGCGAGCGCGCACGTGGGCGGCGAAATCGCGCACAAGATGAAGTATGCCGGCTGGGACTTCATCATCATTGAAGGCGAAGCCAAGAAGCCCTGCTACCTCTACATTCACAATGATCACGTCGAACTGCGCGATGCGCATTTCGTGTGGAACCAGGGCACCAAGCGCTCCTACGCGATGATCGCTCAGGAAACGAACGCTGACGCGAGCATCGGCGTGATTGGGCCGGCGGGTGAAAATCTTGTGCCGATGTCCAACATGATGTTCGACAAGAGCCACAGCGCCGGCGGCGTGGGCAGCATTTTCGGCAAAAAGAACCTCAAGGCTATCGTCGTCCGCGGCGATCAGGCGATTCACATTCACGCCAAACCGCAGGAATGGGAAGCGCTGATGGACAGCCACCGCGCAATCCTCGGCGCCCACACCCAAACGGTCGTTTCCCGCGTCCCGTCGCCGCTCTTTGAGTACTCGAGCCCCTCGAGCCGCTGGTCGGGTCTGCCCGGCCGTGTCTGGGGCGCGGCCAACCCGCCGGTGGTCATCAACGGCGATATTCGCGACGTCAACCACATCGCCTACCGCACCTGCTCGGCAGAGTTCTACCTCGGGCCGTCGCTTTGGAAGTACCACGTCCGCACAACGGGCTGCTACGCCTGCCCGATTCGCTGCTACTCAGTCATTCGCGACGAAGAAACTGCCGCCAAATATAAGGTTGACCCGATCACCGAACAGACCTGCCTCGCGCTCTGGGGCCGCTGGTTCTTCCCGAGCCTCATCAACGACCTCGAGAAGCCCGTGTCGCGTGAAGCCTGCCTCGTAGGCTCTCAGACGCTCGACGACCTCGGCATCTGGTGCAACTACGGTCAGCTGCACCGTGACTTCGTCTACTTCCTCAAGAAGGGGTATTGGAAAAAGTACCTCTCCGAAGAAGAGTACAAGCAGATTCCGTGGGACAAGTTTGAAAATCCCGATCCCAGCGCGCTTCAGGACATTCTCCCGCGCATTGCTTACCGCAAAGGCGAATTCGGCCGCTGGCTCGGTGAAACTACGCCGAAGATTCTCGAACACTTTGGTCTTGCCGAATCGGCCTGGCAGAAGGATCACGATACGCTTTACTGGGCGCACGGCCATCCCAAGCACCATTCCAACGAAGACGACGGTCAGATCGGCTGCGTGCTCAATTCGCTCTATAACCGCGATCCGATGAGCCACGGCCACATCAACTTCACCCGCTGCGGCCTGCCGATCGATGTGCAAAAGCGCATCGGCGAGAAGTTCTGGGGGAGTCCGGATACCGTTGATGCGATCGGTGACTACACGCCGACCAACATCTACAAGATGAAGCGTCTGCAGTGGGTTGTCGCCCGCAAGGAACTCCACGACATGCTCGGCATCTGCTCGTGGACGGCTCCGTGGGAAGTCTCGCCGCTGCGCGAAAAGGGCTACATCGGCGACATCGAGATGGAAAGCAAGGTCTTCCGCGCCGTCACCGGCATCGAAATGACCCAGGATGACCTCGACAAAGCCGGTCTTCGCGCCTTCATCCTGCAGCGCCTTTACACGATGCGTCAGCTCAAGAGCCGCAATCCCCGTCAGGATCATGACCAGTATCCGGAATGGATTTTCTGGGATCCCAAGGGCAAAGCGCCGTTCACCAAAGGCACGATCCGCATGGAACGCTCCGACATCGAAAAGAGCTTCGACCTCTTCTACGGTCTCATGGACTTCGATGTGAAGACCGGCGCTCCGACTGAAAAGTCCCTTAAGGAATACGGCCTCGACTTCGCGCTTTCGACGATGAAGCAGGAAGGTCTGATGTAACTGCGCGCCGACAAGAGGTATTGAGTCATGAATCGCGAAGCAGAAATCTGTGCCGACATGAATGCTGCCGAGGGAGCCGCTCAGGCGTCTCTTGCAGCATCGAGTGCGGCCGTCATCGAGGAAAACACCCCGTCGACCTTGGATGAGCTCTCCCGGCTTGACGCCGACGTCCTGATCCTTGTGGATCTTGTCGCCGACGCGAGCCGCCGGGTCGAACTCATCGAGCGCCCTGCGCTTTTCGCGGCTTTCCGCGAAAAAGCTGCAGCCGCGCCGATCCCCAAGGCCCACGAGCTTCTTGAAGATGCCGACCGGCAGATGGACAGCACGTATAACCGTGCGCCCGGCACGGTTTCCTTCGTGCCTCCGAAAACGAAGAACCGCGAAGAACGCGAAGCCAATCGCCTGAAGGTGCCGACGCTGCGCGATCAGCGCGAAGCCTTCACGAGGCGCGAACTGCTGCGCGGTCTGCTCGAAGGGCGGCTTGCTGAAACGGCTCAAGCTATTGAGCGTGAAAACGCCGCAGCGGAAGCCGCCGAAGCCCAAGAGGCGCCCGAACCCCGCGAGATTACCGAAGCGTACTTCAACCAGGTGGTGGAGACTGCGCTCGCCCGCGACTGCGGCGTCGCAAACTTGACCTCCTGGGACGAGAAGGAATACTTCCACTATCGCCCGCTGCTTTCGGCCTCTTATGCCCGCATTCTTTCGGCCAAGAACAACCCCGCCGAAATGATCTGCGACCTCGTTCGCGAGCACTCGCGCATCTATCCGCGTCCGGTGACGATCGGCACCTTCCAGGAAGAGCCCTTCAATCTGAAGCCCGAAGAACTTCAGGAACTGATGCAGTCCTTCCCCAAGGATCCGAAGAAAAGCGACATTAAGTTCACCACTTCTTCGCTCGGCACCGTGTTCCTTTATTCGAACAAGTACCTCGAAGACGACTATGCGGACTTTCTCGCGCAGTACCTCGACGTCGACCAGGTGATGAGTCCCTGAGGCGCTCTGCGCATCTCAGGCGACCCGCCCAGTGCGGCTTTACATGACTCCAATGCCTCATGAGGCCTGCGTGCGGAGCCCAGATTTCGGTCCGCACGCACGATATGAAAAGGATTCCCCAAATGAACACCCGTATTTTCACGACCGGCGCCCTTGCCTGCGCGGTCTTTCTCGCCGGCGCCGCACAGGCGGCGGAACAGGCGGCCGACCCCTATCCGCCCGTGAAGTTTGATCTGCCCGAGCATCAGGCCTTTGTTGATTCGCTTAAGCTCGACCCCGCGCGCCACCAGGGGCCGCAGACAAAAGAAGAAATCAAGGCTGAACTCACCAAGATCTTCAACGAAAAAACCGAGCAGCACGCCCTTACGAAGCACTATGAAAAAGGGCTTACCTGCGTGACCTGCCACGATCAGCAGCGCGTGGGCGGCCCCGACTGGATGACCTCCGTGACGGCCCCGGAAATGAAGAAAAACTGCGGCGACTGCCATGAGACGCAGAAGGCCGTCTTTGCGAAGACCGATACGCATCAGAAGATCACCTGCGTGGCCTGCCATATGCCTAACATCCCTTCGCCCGAAGACTTCACCGGCCCCGACGCTGTTGAGCAGTACTACTCGGCCGTTCGTCGCTCGCACCTCTACCGCATCAATACGGACCCGACCGCACAGACGCTGATCCGCTCCGACGCGAAGGAAGGTTCGGGCGAACGCCTCTGGACCTATGCGCTCGACAAGAAGGGTCATGCCTATGTTGACATCGTTTGGTCCTGCGGCCGCGCTGCGCCCGGCGACTACACGCTCTCAGGGGACGGCCAGGGCTGCCACAGTCCTGCAACGAGCACGCTTGACGAGGGTCTGCGCTACGGCACTCAGCAGGCGATCTATGACGAAATCCAAAAGTGGCAGGAACCGGTCAAAGCCAAGTTTGCTGAAATCGAAAAGGGGCTCGAACGCATCAAGCAGCTTCTGGAAGTGACAAAGCTCACGCCCGAAGAACTCGCCGAAGTCCACCTGATGCTCGACAAAGCTCAGGAAATCTACGACCAGGTGAAAAAAGACGGTTCGTGGGGCGTTCATGCGCCGCGCTACCTCTTGGATCGCGTGACGTCCGGCGCCGCCTACATCGTGCGCGCTCAGGCCATCGTCGACAACGGGGGCTACCAGACCGCTGCCGACAAACGCGCCGCTGAGAAGAAGGCCGCCAAGTAACGCCATTGACTCAGCTTCGGAGGATCTAATCCCCCGAACGATCCTCATTTCACCTATTGCGGCTTCAGGCGGACATCAGGCGCAAAGCCTTGCTGCCGCCCGTTACCGCTAGGGAGATCCAAGTGACCCAAAACATTGACCGGAGAAGCTTCCTCACGGCAGCCGCCGGCGGACTTGTCGTCATTTCGCTCGGAGGGTGCACCTCCGACACGGTCGACGGCAAGAAGCGTCCGCACTACGTGATGGTCTTCGACCAGAATAAATGCGTCGGCTGCGGCGAATGCAAACGCGCCTGCAACGAAGCAAATCACCTCCCCCCAGGGCGCTCGCGTGTGCTTTTGCAGCGCATGCCGGGCCCAGAACGTCACTACATCCGCGTTTCCTGCCAGCAGTGCGTGGATTCGCCTTGCGTGAAGGTCTGCCCGACCGGCGCCTGCCACCACGATCCGGAAACCAACATCGTCACGATGAATACGGACCGCTGTGTCGGCTGCAAATACTGCATCGCAGCCTGCCCCTACAACGCCCGCTGGATCAACCCGGAAACCAAGGTTGCCGACAACTGCGACTTCTGCCTGCATTCCAAGAACCTCGCCGCCGGCGAGCTTCCCGGGTGCGTAGCGCACTGCCGCTTTCATGCGCTCTCCTTCGGCGACCTCAATGATCCCAACTCCTTCGTCTCGAAGCTGCTCAAGGCGAAGGACACGGTGCGCATTCGTCCGTGGCTTGGCACTGAACCAACCCTGCGGTACATCCCCGTGGTTAAAACCGGAGTTCGATAATGGACGGCGTTCTTGATTTTTCAATCGGTCTCACCGAAGGCGTCGCCTGGCCGTGGCCGATTGCCGTGTACCTTTTCCTCGCAGGCATCTCGGGCGGCTCGTTGGGCGTAATACTCACGATGATGAAGCTTCGGGGGCTTTCGGGCGACTTGCCGCTCCTCAAAGCATCCTCGTCGATCGCGCTGGCAACGATTCTCCTCGGCATGCTCTGCCTGGTGCTCGATCTGACCGATCCGCTCTTTTTCTGGCGCATTCTCGTCTTCTACAACCCGACGAGCGTCATGAGCGTGGGCGTGATGATGCTGCTTTTTTACATCCCGCTTACTGCGGTGCTCACGGTGATTGTGCTTCGGCACAGTCTGAAGTGGCTGCCGTTTGGTCTGGGCGGTTTGGTGGAAAAATTGGGCGACATCTTCAATAAAGCCAGAGGCCCGATCACCTGGATCGTTCTCTTTCTGGCATTCGGTATCTGCGCCTACACCGGCTTCCTGATTTCCGCACTGATCCGCTATCCGCTCATCAATACGGCCGTGCTGCCAGCGCTCTTCGTAGCGTCCGGCGTCTCGGCGGGCACCGCTGCAGCCAAGCTCCTCGCAACTGCGGTATTCGGTGAAAAACGCGATTCGCATGCGATGCATATCCTGCATCTGGCCGAATGGCCGATGATGGCAGCCGAAATCTCCTGCATTTTCATGATCGCCATGGCGATGATCTTCGGCATGGCCGGGGCTCAGGCTGCAGTCACCGCCTTCACGACGGGCGTCTGGGCCGCCGTCTTCTGGGTGGGCGCTGTGGGTGTCGGCTTCGGCGTGCCGTTTGCGCTCGGCATGACGGGCTGCACTCGTTCGGCTGCCGGCTTTTGGACCGCCGGGTTTGCAGCAGTTGCCGGCATGATGTGCCTGCGCCTCTTCATCCTCTACGCCGGCCAGCTCAACTCTCTGATGCTTACTCCGGTATAAGTTTTTTCCTCCTCAATCTCCTAAAGCTCTCCATGGCATGCAGCGTCCGCAGCGCCTGCTTCCTGTCGATCGATACCAGCGGCCAGAAAGAAGCGCTCGAACGCATCAATGCCTCTCTCAGAGATCTCTGCAGAAGATAAAAGCGAAAGCAATATCTTCTGCAGTAAATCTCATGGCGGAACCCCTTCCTCGAGTGTGGTTCCGCCTTTTTTTATTTACTGCTGCGAACGGTTTACAGTTCAATTAACAAGTACTATGAAGAATCTTGAAAATTAAAACGAATCGCGATCATTTCGAACAACTCGATATCGTTGCTTTGGATTTCGAGCATTTTCTGTAGGTTCGACTTTTCCCGTACGTACAAGTTTTCTAATATGGCTTGTCATAGTTGCTCGAGACAACCCGGACATAGCCATCAGCTCTTTAATCGAGCAGCTTCCACGTGAAGTCAGTTCCACAATAATGGCTTCATCAATCACTTCACAAGAGCGAGTTGACATTTTCATCATCGTCCAGAGACGTTTCTCAAAAGTCAGCTTAAAAAATGTCAAGGAGTTTTGAATTTTTGGCAGCGGCATCAAGGCTTGAGCCAATGACGACTCAATCACCATAAATCCGGTTCCCTTATTTTCGACAACATAACCAGATTCAAACGGCGTACAAGTCAAGAGTCTAGACAAATGTTCATTACGGCTTGATGAAATTCCCTCTTTGCCGAGGCTTTCAATAGTTGTTGATCCGAAAAGACCTCCTGGATTTGTAATTTCCAGACGATCTGAATACATATTAACTTCTACATGAGTTCCCCGTCCCTCAGGTGAATAATCCCTATGCTGCAATGCGTTAGCAACAGCCTCTCTAACCGCAATTAACGGATAATCAGGCACATCCTTCCGCAAGGCATCTTCAAGGAATGCGCCTGTATTCATTCGCATTTGAACCATCGTTAGTGTTTCAACAAGCATGTCGGGAATAGATCCAACAATTTCTTTTGAATCCAAATAACGAACCCCAGTTTTTTTTTCGTTGCCTGTTTTACTAACGCCAGGATAAACTGTAAAAACAACCTCTAATCTAGGGAAAAATCGCTGAGGGAATATTCCCGCCACTAAAAGCCCTGATAAAGTCGGGCAAATTCGATCATCAACCTTCGTGAGCACACCGAGTTGAATTAATATTGTTTCATCAGGTAGTGTCGCAAACACTCTTGGAAAAATATCTCGGGCTCTTCTTATGATCGCTGTTAGAGTATTTTTATTTAAATCATCAATACTTGCCGCTGCAACCGGTTCGATATCATAATGCGGCTGGAATGCCCCCTCTGCCAGTCGATCAACCTCATAAGGCGACAAACGTCTGTCTCCATCGCCGGAACGAATAAATGCCCCCTCATAACGACCTTTCTGCGTTATGTAACAAGGCTTCTGATTCTTAGGCAACTCTGGCACATAGGCAACCACAATCATCTGGTTCTCGAAGATCATTTTTTCGATCTCCATTCGAACGACGGGTGTTAAACGATCACCGACAGTCTGTAACTTCGTATAAGTTTTATTAGCATCAAAACTCTTGGCTGGATGAAAACCATTCTTTTCAGAAACACCAAGAATAATGGTTCCACCATGCATATTTGAAAAAGCGGAGATGGTATCAAGCAAGCTCTTTGGGAGATCAACAACGGCCTCCTTAACCTCCCAGTGCTGAGTATCAGCACCAATTTGGCGCATGTGCTCCAATGCTTCCAGTACATCTTGTTCGATAATCATTCGTTGACATCCTCTCCGCCCAAGGACGGAGATTCCCTACTGAGTCCTTACGCGTTTTCAGGCGCTTGGGGATCTCTTCGGATGGGTTCCTGTTGCTGACCTGCGCGTCTCTTGCGAGAAGGCCGATTCACTTGAACTGCAGCAGTGGACTGCAGTTCCCCACAGGCTCTAAGGCGCTGCCCGCGCCT
>NZ_QNRV01000049.1 GCF_003315195.1 Sutterella wadsworthensis
ACGCCATCGGGATCTGCTGGCTCTGTTGGGAATAACAAAACTCCCGAAGACTGTTTTCCGTTTTAGTTAGGATCTAGTCATTCGGGAGTTCAGGTCACCACAATTAGAGAATGGCAGATTGATCCGAAGCCTGCTTAAAGCATGGGTGAATAAAAAACAAAAGCGGAAGACGCTGTGCGAACTCCCGCTTGAAAAGGTACAGGTTTCGACGAAAGACCAGCTCTGTCCGGAAGCACATTCCGACCGCGGCATTTCATTGTCTTCGTCGACACGAGCATTCTGTCAGCCGAAGGTAACGAAGCGATTTCAATGAAGTGAATCTTTTGTGACAATGCGGGGGCGTCAAATTCTGCCCAAGCCAAATTTTCGCCGGCTGAGAAAGAACATCACAGAGCTCAACAGCAGCGCAGCCGCTTCAGTGGCGGGTGACGCCATCCATAAACCAGCAGTGCCGAAGAGTTCCGGCAGGATGAGAATGCCGATGCACGGAAAAATAAGCGTTCTGGCAAACGCGAGAATGGCAGCGCTTCGGCTGTCTCCCGCTGCTGCGAAGAAACTGCTTGAGAGCATATTGGTGCAGAGCATTAGGATCATGAGTGAATAAATGGGGAATGACTCCACTGCCAATTCGAACGCTTCGCCGCCTTCATTGGAAAAGAATCCCAGCACGCTGCGGGCAAAGGGAAGCGTGAGCAGATAGGACGCCAGAGAAAGGAGGCCCGCAAGCGCATAGCTTTGAAGAAAGACACGGCGAACTTGATGCGGCTCTTTTGCACCGACTTTGAAGCCGAGAATGGGGGACGAGGCTGCACAGAAGCCGTGGAAAACACAGTTGAAGGTATAAACGGTAAAGCTGCACATCGTGAGCGCTGCTACGCCAGCCGTACCCAAATGACTGATAAAAACACGGTTGTAGAGCCAAATGGCAACCACGTAGGAAAGATTGGAAACGAACTCCTGAAGACCGTTGCCGGCTGCCGTTCGCAGCAGTTTCAGGTCGGGAAGGTGAAGCACGAGCTTGAGCGGGGACTTCTCCCGCATAAAGTACCAGAGCCCGCAGGCGGCGCCGATGAACCATGAGAGCGCCGTAGCCCAGGCAGCCCCCGTCATGCCCATGTCTAAAGGTCCCATGAAGAGAATGTCAAAGACCACGTTGGTGATGCCGCTCGCTGCGGAAGCTGCAAGTCCGGCTTTGGGGCGGCCGGCAGTGGTGTAGAAGACTTCAAAGGTCACGGCTGCGAGGAAAAGCGGTGTCGCCGGGAGCAGCACGCGCTGATAGTCGCGGGCAAATTCAGTCTGCTCGGGTGAGATGCCAAGCAGTTCGAAAACCCAGTCTAGTCCGAACCAGGCCAGCAGCCCAAGCGTTAATCCGAGCATGACATTGGTTGTAAGAGCCGTCGAAAACGCTCTTAACGCTTCTTCATGCTTTTGGGCGCCCAAAGCACGAGCCGCTACCGCCCCGCCGCCGGCAGCGATCATGAAGCCCGCGGCGATCAGCAGTGCTGTGAGCGGATAACTCATCGAGAGTGCTGAAAGCGCAGTGGTGCCGACGAAACGTGAAATCAGCACGCCGTCAGCCACAAGGTAGCTCATGATGAGGAGCGACATTGCCATGCGCGGCAGCGCAAGACGCATCTGCCGATTGACGGTGATGGTGCCGGCAAAGGTTTCGGAGACTGTCTGCATGTGAAGTGATCTATCTGGGGGCAGCGAATAGACGCAGCATCAGTTTTCGATGCCTTCGGGCTGCTGCAGTCGATCGTAGTAGCCGGAGAGCTTTTCGAGCACTTCAACGCGAAGACCGGGGAGCTTTTGGCCAAACTGCTTGCGCAGTATCGCTGCAATACGCTCGAGCTCCTTTTCTGCGTGAGGCGTTTTTTCGAGTGAAGCCCGTTCAATGTGAAGCCTGGTATCGCCAGTTTTGGGCATGCGGATCCGGAAGCGGAGGTTTCGGCCAACCGGATCCTGGGCAACGAGAAGTTCAGCATCGGCAATCGCTTCAAGCTGGCTGCTTTGCGGCGTTGCGCCATAAGGGAAGCGGGTCAGCAGGCAGGGGCGGGCAGCTTGTTCAGGGTGCGGAAATCCGACGATCCTGCCGATTTCGCGAATACGGGGTTTGCTGATGCCGGCCTTGACCAAAGGCGATTCCACTTTGAGTTCACGGAGGGCTTTGATGCCGGGACGATAGACGGAGAGGTCCGACGTGTTCGTGCCGTCGCAGATGGGGCCTAGGCAGCCGGATTTGCGGGCAATGTCGATGAGTTCTGTGAAGAGATGCGTTTTGCAGACATAGCAGCGGTTGACGCCCGCGCGGGCAAGTTCAGGAAGCGTGAGCGAAGCCGCCGGCACAAGAATGGGTTCCAATCCAAGGTCCTCCGCATCCTTCAGGGCGTCAGCCGTTTCATCCGGCGCAATCTGCGGTCCGATGATGTGAAGGAGGTTCACGCGAAAGCCGAGCTTCTTTGCGCAAAAGGAGAGGAAACGACTGTCTAGGCCGCCCGAATAAGCTACGCAGATTTCATGTTCGGGTGCGATTTCTTCAAGTACCGTTTTGAGACGGACAATTTCGGGGATAGTGAAGAAGTTCACGGGTGCTGACGGAGTCATGGCTGCGGTGCGGCCGGGATCGAGCCGCGGTTTGGTGATGGAAAGGAAATGCTAAAACTCTCGGAGTTGGAACTGCAGATCCGAAATTGGCAAAAAATGATTCAATCCCGTTCGGCTTCGCAGCTGAGCGGAGTCGAGCGGGATTGCTCAGTCATTTCGCTGGGTGCTGTGAGTGCAGTCACAGCGCTATGTCACTCACTAGGCAGAGCGCCGAACATTTATTTGGCAACGCGAGGCACGGTGAGCGAACCTTCCGGCATCAAAATGGTGGCGGGGTGCTCGCCGAGCAGCTCGTGAGCGAGTTTCAGGGCTTCGTCCACCGTGTCGACGGCTGCCGTAAAGTGCATGCTCTTGGCAAGACTGCGGTTGAGTTTCGTCACCAGAATGAACTTCGCTTTTTGCTGCGGCCGCGTAATGGCGAAAGCTTTGTTGGCGCCGATCTGGAAGTTTTCTTCAAGCTCGTGCTTAATGGCTGCCGGCGTCGTCAGGCGATTGAAGGTTTCTTCGAGTTTCGCTGAACCCGATCCTTCAATACATTCGGCCAGGAGAATGACTACACCGCCCTTCTTAACGGCGCAGGCGGCATTGTCCATGGTCTTTTGCATCTGATAGACGTTGATGTCTTTGGGCCAGCCGCCGCAGGAAGCGATGACGAGATCGGCTTCACGCGGAATCTTGCTCCCGTATACCTCATCGACGAACTTACAGGCTTCTTTATGAGCTTTGACGTAGTCGCCGGTGAAGATCCGCAGGAATTGGTGCTCAGCATTAAGGATGGCGTTCAGAAGGAAGAGCGAGCGTCCCTTGGCAAAGAGTGCGCCCCCTTCCATCTGGTCGTCGTAGCAGGGGTTGCCTTCCATCAGTCCGAGGCCGGCCTTGTCTGACAGCATGTGGCTGTGGTTCATGCGAACCGTTTCCATGGCTGCACAGCCTGGCAGCACGGCTTTGCGGCCGCCGCCGTAACCGGAGAAATAATGGTGGACGATTGTGCCCGTCAGGAACACATGATCAACGTCGCAAAGGAGCTTATTGATCCAGACCGGCGTGCCGAGCGTCGTCTTGCCGAAGTATTGGAAGTCATCCGCATTGGTGGCGATGCTGTTGAACATCGGCAGGCGGCCGGCAACCTCTTCACCGACCTGCTCAACCATCTCTTCATGCGTCATCGCCCGGTGTGTGCCCAGCGCGAAGACGATGCGCATATTGGCGTCGGGTACGCCGAGGCGGTTGAGTTCATTGACGAGGATTGGCATGAACACAAAGCTGTTGGCAACGCGGGTCGGATCATTGCAGATGAAGGCTACGGTGTCGCCGGGCTTCACAATCTCGCTGAGCGGCGGGAGCCCGATGGGGTGCTCGAGCATGTCGAGCAGGTGCCCTTTGACGTCTTCGAGTACGGGCTGAGGCTCCGTGCGTACGACCTTCAGAACGTCGGCGTCGTCGTATTCAAACGATTGTGTGCCGCGGCCGTAGGCGAACACATATTTCTGCAGTGCCATGGAAGTCTTCTCCTCTTGTCTTTTTTAAATTGCCGTCGGTGACCAGCTCGCTCGGCAGCGAATGGGGACCAAGCGCATGAGTTCCGCGTACCAATCTTTAAAGCGAAATTTTAGAGTTTCTGCTGTCATATCGGACAGCTTCTCAATCCATGAAGCTGGAGCGGTATAGACAGAAGGAATACCCAATAAAATCAAGTTTTTTCAAGGGTGTTGTCTATTTATGATTGACCGCAAAAGGCTGGGTGTTTGCTTAGGATCAATGCTGTGCTGCTGGATGGAAAATATTTGCGTACGCTTTGATGGATAGGATTTTGGTGCATGCCTCTGGAGGCATATCTTTGCAGCCGAAGGCAGCCCCAAGGAGAACAATAAATTGATCGTCAATACACCACAGCAGACATTCCGCGCAGCGCTGGGACAATTCTTTGTGAAGGAAACGAGCACAGAGAATCTCGCCGCCGCACGGTCACTTATTGAACGTTCGGAGACTGCAGGCGCCGATCTGCTCGTGCTCCCAGAGTGCATCATTGCGAGAAAGCTGGGCATGCCCGATTGGGGACAAAAACATGCTGAACCGCTAGACGGCCCTTTTGTGAGCGGACTGCGCGAAGCAACGCGCGGCCGTCGCGTGACAGTGGTTTGTACCGTGCAGGCAAAAATTGCAAACGAGTCTCGCTATGCCAACGATTTGCTGGTCATTCAGAACGGTGAGTTACGGCTGACATATCAGAAAATACATTTGTACGACGCTTTTCGCGGCAAAGAAAGCAGCTATGCTGCCCCGGGCGATGTCCTGCCGCAAGTGCTTCAGATAGGACCATTTAAAGTTGGATTTCTAACTTGTTATGACGTTCGTTTTCCGGAAATGACGCGGGCATTGGCGTGTGCAGGTGCAACGCTTCTCGTCGTTTCAGCCGCCTGGGTTAAGGGGGCTTTGAAGGAAATGCAGTGGGATATCTGTCTGCGGGCGCGTGCGCTTGAAAATACCTGCTATCTCATTGGCGTGAGCGAATGCGGGCCGGCAACCGTAGGATCCTCTAAAGTGGTCGATCCGATGGGCGTGGTTGTCGCACAGTGCGGGATTGACGAGCAATTGCTCATGGTTGATCTGGATCCGTGCAAGGTCGAAGCCTCTCGACGTGTGCTTCCTGTGCTCGAGAACAATCGGTTTGCTCCGCCGGAGCTCCAAAAGCTCCCGCAGCAGTGAAGTGAACAAACCGGTGAGAAGTGCAGGAGCCGGTTCTCTTGAAAATAAGGCCGCCTGAAACTGGTTTTTGCTACTTGACAAAACGGCGGGTTTCCGTAAAATCTCTTTTCTCACAGTAATGTGAGCGCAAAAATTCGAACGGTGGGTGTAGCTCAGTTGGTAGAGTCCCGGATTGTGATTCCGGTTGTCGTGGGTTCGAGTCCCATCTCCCACCCCATTCGATTTTTGTTGCTCAGGATGGTGGGTGTAGCTCAGTTGGTAGAGTCCCGGATTGTGATTCCGGTTGTCGTGGGTTCGAGTCCCATCTCCCACCCCATCCTTTCCAAAAGATCCTGCAGGTCGTGCGGCCCGCGGGATTTTTTGCATTTGGGATATTCACTAGAGCTTCAATCACGAAAAAAAAAGCGGAAGCCTTCGACAGCAGCTGTGCGCCGAAGAAACTTCCGCTCAGGCAGTCAGCCTCCAAATCAATTAGGCCTGTTTGAGGAGTTCAAGCAGCTCATCCACATGCGTTTTGGCTTTGACGCCGCGCAGGGCATGAATGATTTTGCCTTGAGGATCAATGACAAATGTGGAGCGCTCAATCCCGAAACACTTGCGGCCGTACATCGTTTTTTCTTTGAGTACGCCATAAAGGTTGCAGACGGTTTCTTCCTTGTCGGAGAGCAGCGGAAAGTTGAGGTTCTGCTTGTCGCGGAACGAGCAATGGCTCTTCACGCTGTCTCTCGAGACGCCGAGCACCTCATAGCCCAGAGCCTTGAAGTCGGCGAGATGGTCACGGAACCCTTGAGCTTCAGTCGTGCAGCCCGCCGTATTGTCTTTCGGATAGAAATAGAGCACGACGCCGTTGCCGCGCAGGGCCGAGAGCGAAACCGGCGTACCGGCGTCGCTCTCGAGCGTAAAGTCCGGTGCTTCCATGCCGGCAGTAAGTTCTGTCATCACTTAGTCTCCTTGAAATAGGTCGCAGTCAAACCGTGCGGGCGGCAAAGCACCCGCTGACGGTGCGATGAGTGTTCATTCTAAGAACGTTGAACTGGCCCAAGCCTTTTTCAAAGCAACGAAAGGAAACAGAAATAGAGCGGTCAGAACGCTGCCACAGTGCGGTTCACGCCGGAGAGCAGCTGTGCACCGGAGGCGATCATTTCTGGAATACGGCTCTGGGCAAGGTATTCTCGCGCCGCTTCCGGAAGCAGAATTTCGCTGCCTGTCGACTGCATGTAGTCGTGAAAAACGTCGGCTGCAGTTGGCAGAATCCATTCGCCGTTATCTTGTCTGACCGATGTTTCATGAAGGCGCGCGGCACTGGTGCCGCACGTCCATACTTTGTAGTTGCGCATATAGGTGCAGAGGCAGCACTTTTCTTTGGCCGGCATTTCAGATGCAGGTGTACCGTTGGCAGCGGCTTCCTGACGAAGACGCCATTCTTTCAGATAGCTGCAGTCACCATGATTGAGAAGATATCCGTAGGCCTCACAATTTGGCCGAATGTCACCCGTTATGGCCGGAGACTGACGAAGCATGCGCATCGGGTAGCCAGTGGGTGAAAGGTGGTTGACGACGATGTCTTCAGGCTTCGCATTGAAATAGGCTTGCTTGACGGCATAGGGCAGGCCGCTCTCCTGCGCAACGGCAAAACGGGTTGCAGCCTGAATGCCGTCACAGCCGGTATCGCTCATCATCTCGGCGGCTTCCCCGCCGGTGAAAATGCCGCCAGCAGCAATGACCGGAATATTGAGACTGCTTTTGGCGAGAAAAGCCTTCACGTCCTTCACAATGTCGGCAAGCGAATAGTTTGCCCAGTCCATGCCGAAGCCGAGGTGGCCGCCGGCAAGCGGTCCCTCAACAACAACATAATCCGGCAGTCGTCCTGTGGAGGCGCTCTTTTTTAAAAAGAGGTTCAGCGCCCGCGAAGAGGAAACAATGATGCCGATGAGCGCATCTTTAAAACGCGCGTGATCGGCCATGAGTTTCATGCTCGAGAGGTGAAGACCGGCCGAAAGTGTGATTCCGTCGATGCCGCCGTCAAGTGCGGCCGTCAGACGTGCACGCAGAGTTTCGAGCCCCGCATTCATCGTGAGCTTTTCCATGCAGTTGATCAGGACGAGACCATGTCCGGTAGCGCGGCTCATGACGTCGCTCACATAGCGGCGGGCCGCTTCCTTGACATTGTCAAGGTTGAAAGTCACGGCGCTCTTATCCATGTTGTCGCGTTCGGAGGCCGTGCGTTTAGCCTTTTCGGCAGTAAAGCGCGTACCGAATAGACGATCCGAAAGGTCCATCAGCATCGCGTCGGAAAGGTGCGCGATGCCGCCGAGCCGTTCAACGGCCAAAGCCAGTTCGGCTGTGGAGATATTGGTACCCATGCCGCCAAGCATCAGCGGGAGGAAGCTTCGTCCGCCGAGCATGAGACGATGGTTCTGAAGTGCAGTTGCGTGCGTCATATTGGCTCAAATCCTTCTGTTCTGTTTTTTCCGGCCGTTCTGATGCAGCTCGGATGGAAGCAAAGTTTTGCAGGCAGAGCGCTAAGAAAATCGTTGCAATTTCGGGGAAATATCTGTATAGGAAGCTTCGTTTTTTTACCTTGCTGTGTGCTAAGGCGAATTGACGGCATACGACTGCAGGTAGATTGAAGCATCCTGTTGCATAATGCGAAGCTTGATATGAAGGGCGAACACGATATTCAGGTCTTTGTGCTCGGCAAGGACTTCGCATTCGCTCCAATTCCGCAACGCCTCACTGCCTTGAGGCTGCTTACGCAGTCCTGAGGCGGAAGAAACACACAAAAAGAATCATGGAACCCTACGCCGCTGGCTGGCTTTCGATCGTTCCGCCGATCGTTGCCATTGCACTTGCGCTGCTCACGAAGGAAGTGCTTTCCTCACTTCTGATCGGTATCCTTACGGGCACGCTTATCTACGCGATCGGCACCGACGCCAACATCATCATGGGAACGCTCGAAACGACGTTCAAGCTGATGGGGGATAAGGTGGACTTCAATATCCTCATCTTCACGTCGCTCTTGGGCGCTTTGGTCTATGTCGTCGGCATGTCGGGAGGTACAAAGGCATACGGCAACTGGGCTGTACAGCGTGTGAAATCGCGTCGTGCGACGCTTATGTCGACTTCAGGTCTTGGCATCCTGATCTTCATTGACGACTACTTCAACTGCCTTTCCGTGGGCACTGTGATGCGTCCGCTCTGCGATCGCTACAACGTTTCGCGCGCAAAACTTGCCTACATCATCGACTCGACAGCCGCGCCGGTCTGCATCATTGCACCGGTGTCGTCTTGGGCTGCCGCGGTGGGCTCTTCACTTAAAGGCAATGCTGTCTTTGAGTCCGACATGGCTGCTTTCATCGCATCGATTCCATGGAATTTCTATGCGCTGCTGTCGATCTTCATGGTCTTCTTCATCATTTTCACAGGACTCGATTTTGGGCCCATGCGTACGAGTGAAGAGAAGGCGCTTCAGGGGAATGTCGGCGGCATTCAGGGCGGCGGCGCTGAACCGCCCAAAGCCAACCCGAGAGGAACGGTAATGGACATGCTGGTTCCGATCACTGCACTGATCATCTTTGCTGTTCTGGCATTGATGTATTCGGGCGGCTATTGGGGCGCGGATCCGGCGTACCACAGTTTTGCTGCATCCATTGGCAATTCGTCGGCTGCTGCCGCGCTGGTGTGGGCAGCCTTCGGTTCTGTTCTCGTTGCGCTTTTGCTCTACGTCCCCCGTCGGCTGGTGCCTTTTGGCGATTTTATGCAGGGGTTGGTGGAGGGCATGAAGCTCATGCTTCCGGCCAATATCATTTTGGTGCTTGCCTGGACGCTTTCGGGTGTCTGCCGAGACCTACTGTCAACGCCGCAGTTTGTTGAATCTTTGGTTTCTACGGCAGGCGGGGACTTTTCAGTGTTCCTTCCGGCTGCGGTATTCATCATCGCGGCTTTTCTCGCCTTTTCGACGGGTACTGCCTGGGGTACGTTCGGCATCCTGATTCCAATCGTTGTGCCGGTGGTTCAGGGTATTGATCCCACGCTCACGATTGTTGTTCTCTCTGCTACGCTCGCGGGTTCGGTTTTCGGCGACCACTGCTCGCCCATTTCAGATACCACGATTCTTTCGTCTGCAGGTGCCGGCTGCAATCATATTGAGCATGTTTCAACACAGCTCCCTTATGCGCTGCTTGTTGCATTCTGTTCGGCGGTGGGATATCTCGTTGCAGGTCTCTCCGGCGGGAATCTCTGGCTCTCGTTTGGCACGTCTCTGGGGCTCCTTATTGTTGCAGTGATCGTGCTTCACAATATGCGCCGTCGCAAACCTAAGATTCAGGCTGCCTAATAGCAGCTCAACATCTGCGCAGACTAACTGGATATACCGGCTAGGTTGGCACATAAAAGAAGACCCGCTAGGATTTTTTTCCGGGCGGGTTTTCTATTTAACGTATTCATGATTACACAAGTATTTTCCGGAACTCCCGGATAACTGATCCCTAATTTTTCAGGACCCGGGGCGGATTTTCTAAGCCAAGCAGCGCGAGCATATCGCGCTGCTTTTTCGTAATGGTGCGGGTCACCCATGCGTTGGCCGTTTGGCGCTT
>NZ_QNRV01000050.1:0-9137 GCF_003315195.1 Sutterella wadsworthensis
ATTCCGAACAGGACAGTGAAACGCCTCTGCGCCGATGATAGTTGGTTGTATTTCCAGTGAAAGTAGGTCATCGCCAGGCTCCCTATACGAACCCCTGCAGATTTCGGTCTGCAGGGGTTTTCGCTATGGATTTAAGAAACGCATTGTCAAGAGGGTACTGTCAGACTTTCGTTCTGCAGGGAAGCCCTATACAATCAATATCTTTGCTTGAATCGGCGTTCACACCTTGATTGTCGGATGCTGGATTCATGTATTTATAGTGCGCTGATGGTGAAGTAGACGAGATGATTTTCAAGCGCTCCTTGATTGCTGAATTAGCCAACCTCGCCGGTGCCGTATTCACGGTGCTCTTCACGATCGTGCTTGCTGTCGCCATGGTTAGATTTCTCAATATGGCCGCTGGCGGCTCTATTGAGCATGGAACGGTTGTGCAGCTAGTGCTTTACAACGCATTAGTGAATTTGCCTCCGCTGCTTGCAGCTTCGCTCTTCATTGCGACACTGATGACTCTGATGCGTTCTTGGCAAGACAATGAAATGGTCGTCTGGTTTTCGTCCGGTGGCCGTTCTATTCTGTCTTGGATCGAACCGACAGTTAAGTTTGCGCTTCCGATCGTTGTTGTTATTGCACTGCTCTCGATTGTTATTTCGCCTTGGGCTCGGGCTGAAACCGATCGGCTGCGCAACAGCGTATCTGCACGTGAAGATGTGAATGCTATTGCGCCTGGACGCTTTATTGAAGCCATGGGCGGCAAACGCGTCTTCTTCGTAGAGTCCGCCGAGGAAGGCGGAAATCAAGTCCGAAATGTCTTTATGGCTGAAGGCGATTGGGGGAAAGAATCCGTCGTTACTGCCGAAAAAGGCACTATTGAGGTGAATGCGGAGGGGGATCGCTACGTCGTTCTTGGCAATGGTCGTCGTTATGAGGCCCAAACTGACTCTGGCAAAACACGAATTGTTGAGTTTGGCAGTTACGGTGTACGTCTGGATATTCGCATTGATCGTGCATTTGCCTCTACCAAAACCAGTTCCATGCCGATTGCGCTTTTAATCGCATCTCCGACACCAGACCATCAAGCAGAACTGCTTTGGCGTTTCTCATGGCCCGTAGCCGCACTTTTGCTTGCACTTCTCGCTATTCCGCTTTCTTGTACTTCACCGCGGGCAGGACGCAGTCTGAATCTGTTGATGGCTGCGCTAGTTTTTATTCTCTATTTGAATGCACTTTCTATTGTCGAAACAAAGATTGAGCAGCAGGCGCTGACTTTCTGGAGCGGTTATACAGTACTGAACGGAAGTCTCTTGATTTTGACGGTCGTTCTTTTTATACGCCGTACTTGGATGACTCGTTGGCTGCCGAGCTGGTGCTCTGCTTGGCGGCTTAGAGAAATGCTGGCTCACCGCTCCAAGGGAGGTGAAGCATGAGCGTCATTTCTCGGCAGTTTGCCAAAGACATCTTGCTTTCAACGATCTTTGTACTGATTGTACTTATTGCACTTTTTGCGTTTTTCGATCTGATTGGGCAATTGGATGATTTGGGCGCGGACTACACCATTGGCAGAGCCTTTTTGACGACTTCACTGACGCTGCCGTCGCGTGCTTATGAAGTGATGCCGCTCGCAGTTTTGCTTGCATCGGTTTATACGATGTCAAAGTGGGCATCCACTTCAGAATTCACTGTTCTTCGCGCATCCGGATGCTCTCCGTGGCGCCTTGCACGGTCCTTGCTTATTCCGGGGGTTATTTGCGTGCTGGCGACATACGGATTAGGCGAGATCGTAGCCCCTGCAGCTCAGCGTTTTGCTCAAGAAGTGCGTTCGGGAACCAATGCATCATTGTCGATCCGCGGATTTGCATCTGGTGCTTGGGTACGAGACGTTATTAATTCGCCCGAGGACGGTCGGGTTGAACGCTATATCAACGTACGCAACCTCTCAGCCTCTGATCGGCAGCTGACGGGGGCCTGGCGTATGTTTGAATTCAATCGTGACGATGGCCGGCTGCTCCGCTTGGTTCGTGCCGAAAGCGGTCGTTGGACGGGTACGGGCTGGGAGCTTACCAACGCAGTGATCATTCACTACCCTGCGGTGACGGCAACGAAGGATGCGCCTCAGCAGGGAAGTGTGACGACAGAACACGTCGACGCGCTGAAGCTGACATCTACCGTTAATCCCGATATTCTCAGCGTGATGACGACAAAGCCTGATCGCATGTCAATGGATGAACTTAACCGCTTTATTGAGCATCTTGATCAGGTGCATCAGGACACTGAGCACTATGTTTCCGTTTTCTGGTCTAAAGCCTTTTATCCATTCATCTGTCTCGTGATGCTCGCGGTGGCTATGCCGTTTGCTTATATGAACGCGCGTTCGGGTGGTATGGCCGTAAAGATCTTCTGCGGCGTACTTGTAGGTATTGCGTTTTACGCGCTCAACAACATTTTCCTGTACCTGAGTGTTCTATCCAGCATGCCGCCTGCGCTGATGGCAGCTCTGCCTTCTATATTGATGTGTTTTGCCGCAGCGCTTTCACTTTGGTGGCTTGAGCGCCGCTGATTCAGAAGCTTTTGTGAACCGCCTATTGCCATCTGGGCAATAGGCGGTTCGTCTGCCAGCGCCTGACAGGCTATGCCGATTTGACTGGCTTATGCTCGGCAAGGAAAGCCTTTAGAACAATGCCGGTAGCGGTGTTTTTTCGGGCAATCATTTTCGGCGATCCTTGAGCAACCACCTTACCGCCTTTGGCGCCGCCTTCAGGGCCCAGGTCGATGATCCAGTCGGCGTCAGCCGCTATGTCGAGATTGTGTTCGATGACGACAACAGTACTGCCGGCATCTACAAGTCGTGAAAGTACTTTGGAGAGCCGATCCACATCAGTCATATGCAGTCCGACCGTGGGCTCATCAAGGACATAGAGCGTGTGCGGCGCACGTGCAGCAAACGATCCGTCTGTACGAACTTTGGCTAGTTCAGTGACGAGCTTGAGTCGCTGAGCTTCACCGCCAGAAAGGGTGGGCGAAGGCTGCCCTAGGGTTAGATAACCCAGTCCAACGTCCTGCATTAACTTGAGCGGATAGGCAATTGACGGCATTGAAGCAAAAAAATCTACAGCTTCGTCAATTTCCATTTCCAATACGTCTCCGATGGATTTGCCGCGCCACAGCACTTCCAGCGTTTCCGGATTGAATCGCTTCCCTGCACAGGCTTCACAAAGTACTTTGACGTCAGGGAGAAAGTTCATCTCCACGGTTCTCAGTCCCTGTCCGGCGCAAACAGGACACGCGCCGACAGCCTTGTTGAAGCTGAAGCGTGAGGCATCGTAACCTCGAGCCTGAGCTTCATTGGTGGCAGCATACAGATCGCGAATTGCCGTCATGATGCCGACATAAGTAGCAGGGCAGGAGCGAGAGTTTTTTCCGATTGGCGTTTGGTCAACCTCTAATACGCGACCGACATTTTCGAATCCAGTCAGCTGATCGGTGCCCACCAACGGAGCCTGGGCATCTTTAAGGCGGCGGCTTAGATTCGCGAAAAGGACTTCACGGCAGAAGGTAGATTTTCCTGAGCCGGATACTCCGGTAACTACCGTGAAGCGCTGCAGCGGCACGGTGATTTCATCAATTTGCAGATTACGAGCTTGGATACCGCGGAAGACGAGCGTTTTCAATTCTGGATCGTTTAACTTCACGCGTCTTTGGGGAGTGCCGGTATGGGGCAACGGATGTGCCAGCATTCGCCCGGTGGGTGAATCGGGGTTGGCTTCGAGGTCTTCAACCGTGCCTTGGCCCATCAGACGCCCGCCGCGAATGCCGGCACCAGGGCCAATGTCAATGATGTGATCTGCACGGCGGATGGTCTCTTCATCGTGTTCAACCACTAAAAGCGTGTTGCCTTTCTGGGTTAATCGTTCAATGGCAGAAAGGAGCATCGCGTTGTCGCGAGGATGCAGGCCAATCGTCGGTTCATCCAAGACATAGCAGACCCCGCGGAGATTCGTACCCAGCTGGCTGGCCAGGTGAATGCGCTGTGTTTCGCCGCCCGAAAGCGTGGGAGCGCTGCGGTCAAGCGTCAAATATTCGAGTCCGACTTCAGTCAAGAAATTGAGCCGGGAACGTATTTCAAGCAGTGCATCATTGGCAATGGTTCGGCTGCGATCGTCGAGCTCTAGATTCTCAAACCATGACGATGCTTCTTGAGCTGTCATGGCGCAGACCTCTGGAATGGTTTTGCCGGCCCAGCGGACATTCCTTGCGATGGGGTTGAGGCGCGTACCTCCGCAAGCGCGGCAGATGATTTCTGTCTCGTCAGCGGCGTGCATTTCGCTTCCCATTGCCTCTCCCTTGCGAATGGCCTTTCGAATGGCATCGGTGATGATGCCGTAACCGGAACACTTGGGACAGGCGCCCATTTCAGAGTTGTAGGAGAAGAGCCGAGGGTCGAGTTCGGGAAGACTGAGCCCGCATTTCGGACAAGCCCGATCGAGCGAATAGAAGGCAGTGTCCGCGGCAGGGATAGTGAGTGCGGGAGCGCCCGCAGGTGTTGGTGCGACCAGTTCTGCACGCACGACGCAAAGATGCGTTGCTCCGACAAGGTTAAGCGCTGTCTGGAGTGTTTCTTCAATGTCGGCGGCCGGGGCGGCTGCATCCACAAAGCCGGCAAGCGCTTCGATGGTGTGGAGGCTGTTGCGGGCGAGTTTCGGCAACTCGGGATCGAGTGTTAGAAATCGGCCGTCCGCGCGAACGGTCGTTACGCCCTTCTGGCGCAGTGTCAGAAGCTCTTTTTGGAAAATGCCCTTGCGGGACTCCACTATCGGCGTGAGGAGTGCAACTCGTCCCTCGCGGAACTGCGTTTTTAGTCGAGAAGCGATCAATCCGGGCGTCTGTGTCTCAACAGGAATACCGCAGTTTGGGCAATATTCGGTGCCCAGTTTGACATAGAGAAGCCGAAGAAAATGATAAATCTCCGTCATCGTAGCGACGGTAGAGCGCAGTCCTCCGCGTGTTGTGCGCTGTTCAATGGCTACAGTGGGCGGAATACCCCGAATGCTGGAAACATCGGGTTCTGGGGGCGGCTGCACCATGGAACGTGCGTAGGCATTCAAGCTTTCAAGATATCGGCGCTGGCCCTCCGCAAAAACGATATCGAAGGCGAGCGTCGATTTGCCCGATCCTGAAGGGCCTGTAATGACCGTAAAGACATCGCGAGGGATGTCTACGGAAAGATTCTTCAGATTGTGTTCTTTAGCGCCTTCAATAACGATGGCGCTGGCTTCTCTTGCCAGCGTATCGGCGTTCCGGGTCGGATTGAGCGGCGGCAAGTTGAAAAAATCTTCACGCGATTGATCGCCGTTTTGTGCTCTTCGCCAGGCAAACAAGGCCTTTCCTGTGAGAGTTCCCTGAGCGGTCATGTCGACGGGGGTTCCGGCAAAAATAAGGCTGCCCCCGGCTGCGCCGCCGTCGGGGCCGAGTTCAATTACCCAATCGGCTGCGCCGATCACGTCAAGATTGTGCTCGATCACAATAACGGTGGCACCTAAATGCGTCAGTCGGTCAAAGATGTCGACCAACTTCGCCGTATCGGCAAAATGCAGCCCCGTCGTCGGTTCATCAAAAACAAAAAGCGGTCCGTTCCATGCTGCATCTGAACGGCGATGTTTTTGCGGGATGCCTTCGGCAATACGCGCAGCAAGCTTGAGGCGTTGTCTTTCTCCGCCCGACAAGGTGGAGAGCGGCTGCCCGAGCTTGAGATATCCCAATCCAGTGAGTGACAGCAGCGACAGAGACTTAATAATGGCCGGATGATTGGCGAAGGCAGCGGCGGCTTCTTCAACCGTAAGATCCAGCACTTCGTCAATCGAACGCCGTACCCCGTCGTCAAGCTCCGGACGAACGGCAAGGATCCAGTCCTGCCAGCGACGGCCGCGGCAGACGGGGCAGGGAAGGTAAATGTCGGACAGGAACTGCATCTCAACGTGCTCCCATCCCGTTCCCGCACAGTGCGGGCATCGTCCTTTGCCGGAATTGAAGGAAAAATCCGCGGGTGAGGCTCCAGCCTCTGCGGCCTCTGAACTGGTGCCGAAAAATTCGCGTATCGATGTGAATACGCCTGTGTAGCTGGCTGGATTGCCGCGAGCTGTACGGCCGAGCGAGCTCTGGTCAACAAATTCCACGGAGGACGGCAGATCGCCGGAAAGAACGGCGGAAGAAATATCGCCCGCGTCTTCGCCGGCGCTGCTCGCGGCACTGTTGGCCGTTCCCAGCGTGCGAGCCATAAGGGGAACAAGCGTTTCGGCGATGAGCGATGACTTCCCAGATCCGGAGACGCCGGCGACAGCAATCAGCCGCCCAACAGGGAAGCGTACAGAGATGTCCTTCAAATTGTTGAGCTTGGCGTGGGCAATACAGAAAAAAGGCGTCTGATCGTCAATGGGAAGCGCTTTGCGGCTAATGCGTTTTTTCCCCGAAAGATAAGCGCCAGTTTCTGTAGCGGCGCAGAGTACGCCGCGGGTCGATCCCTCATAAATGATTTGACCGCCATTAGCTCCAGCCCCGGGACCTAAATCAATGAGTCGCTCGCCGGCAAGCATCACTTGAGGGTCGTGTTCAACCACTACGAGTGTATTGCCGGCCGATGTCAGGCGCCGCAAGATTGCGTTGACACGGTCCATATCTCGAGGGTGGAGACCAATACTGGGTTCATCGAGGATAAAGAGCGTGTTGACGAGATTGGTGCCCAGAGCCGTCGTAAGGTTTACGCGCTGTACTTCGCCGCCGGAAAGCGTACGCCCCTGCCGATTGAGCGTTAGATAACCCAGACCTACATCACAAAGGAACTGTGTTCGCGAGAGAGCTTCGCGCAGCACGAGATCTTCAGCCTCATCGTGCGGTCTGCCGGCAAGACGTTCCAAGAAATGTCTCAGCTCGCTGACAGGCAAAAGCATAAGCTCGTGGAAATTGAAACCCGGAAGGCGTTTGTAAGCAGCTGGGGAAAGCTGTTGGCCAGTCACGATGGGTTCCACGGAAGGCATGTCGCTGCCGAGGGCGGCGGCAGCATTCTGACGATCGTCAATCGTGCCTAATCGCCAGACCAATGCTTCTGGAAGTAGGCGTGCGCCGCCGCAGGCTTCACAGGTGTGGTAGCTGCGGTAACGGGCGAGCAGCACGCGAACATGCATTTTGTAGTTTTTGGTTTCTAACCATTCAAAAAAACGGCGAATACCGTACCACTGATGCTGCCAGTCCCCCGACCAGTGCGGGTCCCCTTCTTCAATGAAGCGGCGCGCATCTTCAGACAAATCTTCGTAGGCTTGAGTGAGCGGTATGTTGTTTAGCCGGCAGGCGTTGAGCATCTCTTCCTTGCATTCGCGGAAGGTCGGCGTGGAAAAAGGCTTGACGGCGTCTTCGAGTAAGCTCTTGGTACGGTCTGGGATGACGAGATTCAGGTCGGTGGTGATCACTCGGCCGAATCCGCGGCAAACGGGACAGGCCCCGACGGGGGAATTGAAACTGAAATCCGAAGGACGGGGAGCATGGAATTTTTCACCGCATTCCGGGCAGATGCGTCCGCGACGCCAGCGTCCAACAGGCGTCCAGATTCCTTCTTTTTCAACCCAAAAAATGACTTCGCCCGCTCCCTTCTCCAGAGCGGTTTCAAGCGCTTCCATGGCCCGCGCTCGTTCGACAGTGCTCGGGCGGAAGCGATCGGCGGCAACGGTAAGCGTTACCGCGTCCGGGGTTTCTTTTTGTGTGAGGATGCGTGTGAAACCCTGCGCAGAAAGGGCGGCGAGGGCTTCCTCGAGCGGCATGGAGTGCGGTACGCGGCGTTCAAAAGCTACCGCGGCTTTGGCTTCCAAAAGCCCCTCGGCGTTTATTCGGTTCCTAAAATCTTCCCAAATTTTCGCCGGTGTGAAATTCGCAACATGTGCACCGTCGTGAGGGCAATAAACCTCTGCCTTTTGGGCAAACAGAAGCTTCAAGCGATCATTGATCTCTGTCATCGTGCCAACGGTCGAGCGTGATGTGCGGATAACAGCGTTTTGATCAATAGCGATAGCGGGCGGGACACCATCTATGGCATCGACTTTCGGCCGGTCCATGCGGTCGAGGAATTGTCGGGCGTAGGGGCTGAAAGTTTCAACGTAGCGTCTTTGTCCTTCTGCATAAAGCGTGTCAAAGACAAGCGATGATTTCCCGGAGCCCGAGAGACCGGTGACTACCGTGAAGCTGCCGATAGGAATATCGAGATTGAGGTGCTTGAGGTTGTTTTGCGCGGCGCCGCGAATACGGATGGCCGGTGCGGCATCGGCTGCTGCTGCGGTTGTCGGCGGGACGGCTGGTTT
The DNA here is from genome assembly GCF_003315195.1 of Sutterella wadsworthensis. GTDB lineage: Bacteria > Pseudomonadota > Gammaproteobacteria > Burkholderiales > Burkholderiaceae_F > Sutterella > Sutterella wadsworthensis. Next base: position 8,337 of record NZ_QNRV01000050.1, read on the forward strand.
TTGGGTCTGCTGCGGCATGATTCCTTCATCTGTCTGCGCATCAATATGCAGTGACAAGCGTAGCGAATCCGTCAGCTCTCTGTGCGAGAGGTCGTGGAGGGGCTGTTAATAGATGTATGAAACAAATTGTAAATTTATGCATTATTTTTCTTGCTAAAAATAGATTCCATCGGCATAATCTCTTTTCTCAATTCAGGGGGGATTAGCTCAGCTGGGAGAGCGCTTGCATGGCATGCAAGAGGTCAGCGGTTCGATCCCGCTATCCTCCACCAAGTTTCTAGGGTCCCTATCGTCTAGAGGCCTAGGACACGACCCTTTCACGGTCGGTACCGGGGTTCGAATCCCCGTGGGGACGCCACAGTTAAAGCCCGCTTTATGCGGGCTTGGCTATTTATGAAGGGGTTGGTTTTCCAACCCAATCGGAAAATTAGAATTCCCGGGGGATTAGCTCAGCTGGGAGAGCGCTTGCATGGCATGCAAGAGGTCAGCGGTTCGATCCCGCTATCCTCCACCAATTTCGAGGTCCCTATCGTCTAGAGGCCTAGGACACGACCCTTTCACGGTCGGTACCGGGGTTCGAATCCCCGTGGGGACGCCACAGTCTCGAAAGAATTCTGATATTATCCGAACCCTCTCTTGGGGGATTAGCTCAGCTGGGAGAGCGCTTGCATGGCATGCAAGAGGTCAGCGGTTCGATCCCGCTATCCTCCACCAAGTTTCTAGGGTCCCTATCGTCTAGAGGCCTAGGACACGACCCTTTCACGGTCGGTACCGGGGTTCGAATCCCCGTGGGGACGCCAA
>NZ_QNRV01000050.1:9235-9656 GCF_003315195.1 Sutterella wadsworthensis
TCCTCCACCAAGTTTCTAGGGTCCCTATCGTCTAGAGGCCTAGGACACGACCCTTTCACGGTCGGTACCGGGGTTCGAATCCCCGTGGGGACGCCAATATGACGCCCAAAGCCCGCAGGTGTGTTGCTGCGGGCTTTTTCGTTACTGCCGCATTAATATTTTGCACAAAATAAAGCCGATCTCCCGCACGTACTCGTTCGTGCGGCAAGATCGGCTGCAAGCCCAAACTCCCGGAGACTAGCTCCGGGAGGTCCTGATCTGACGCAAAGTCGACTTATTTATTCTTCCTAATTTCTTGTTTTTATTTAATAAAAACTTGACAAGCTTTTGCTTTATCTTTATCATAGTCTATAGTTATTTAATATAGACAACATCATGTCATCTTCGCCAAAACCCTGGTCTTTCTCTACGTACACGGATG
>NZ_QNRV01000051.1 GCF_003315195.1 Sutterella wadsworthensis
ACGCCATCGGGATCTGCTGGCTCTGTTGGGAATAACAAAACTCCCGAAGACTGTTTTCCGTTTTAGTTAGGATCTAGTCATTCGGGAGTTCAGGTTCCAATAGGGAAAGGCCGCTTTATAAGCGGCCTTTCCCTTGTTAAGCAATGCTCACAAAAGAGCTATTTCATTAATGCCGAATCGGCAACACTGGCTTTTCACCAAGCGCTCCGACTAGAGCTGCAGAAGCAAGGAAGACAAGCTGCGGACCAAGATGCGTGTCAACCATTTCAAAGTACTCGGTCAGAGAATGTGCATGCATGCCGCGGCCGCCAGAACAAAGGCATGTCGAGGGAATGTTGAGACTCATCGGTGCATTGGCATCCGTTGACGAGCAGATGTACTTCGAAAGCTCGATACCCAGGCATTTCTGCGCGGCGCGCGAAACTTGCAGCACGGGACAATCATCCGGACGCATACCGGCCGGCCGATTGCCGATCTGAGTACGGGTGAGCTTCAGCTTAAGCGCCTCGTCGACCACATTCCAACAGCGGTTTTCTTCATCCACGGCTTCGTCGAAAGCTTTAAGCACAGCCGCCTCAAGCTGCAAAAGCGCTTCATTGTTAACGGAACGCATGTCAACCTCCACCTCGCAGTGTGCAGCAATCGAGTTAACGGTTGTGCCGCCCTTGATTGTGCCGATTGTGAAAGTGGTTTTCGGATCCTCTGGAACTTTGAAGTCGGCAATTTTTGCCCCTGCACGGCAAATAGCATGGATGGCTGACGGCACATGCCCAAAGTCAGCATAGGAATGTCCGCCCGTGCCATCAACACAGATGCGCCAACGATGCGAACCCGTCGCCCCCTTCAAAATACGGCCGACATCAGTGGAATCGATAGCAATAAAGCCATCAATATGCCGTGATCCGTCAAAAAGCGCCTTGGATCCGCGAATGTCACCGTTGCCTTCTTCACCAACAGTGCCGACGAAAAGCAAGTCACCCTCGGTTTCAATATGGTTGTCCTCATACATACGAAGGATCTGCAGCAATGCGCGCAGTCCAGAACAATTGTCGCCAATGCCTGGTGCATGATAAATGCGGCCTTCCTGACGAACCTTGACGTCAGTTCCCGCAGGGAAAACTGAGTCCATATGAGCGCCAAGCGCGAGCACCGGCCCATTGCCGCGGCCAGGTCGACGGCCAACAACGTTGCCAATCGGATCTATCACAACATCTTTCAAACCGTAAGTGCGCATCAATTCAGCCACACGCCTGGCACGGTTTTCTTCGTGAAAAGTAGGCGCTTCGATTTCACAGAGCTCAATTTGCTCGCGCATTGCACGATCGACGTCGCGCTCGGCTTCAGTAAAAGCGGCCCGAACCTCAGGTTTGGCTGCCAACTTTTCAACAGCGCTCAGAACTTCAGAATTAAGTGGCGGAATTCCTGCCATGGTCTTCTCCTTTTTTACTGTTCCGGCAGGAGTCTGCACACCGGCCGGCAGACTATATAACGCTATTTGGTTTCGGCCGAAATGCGTACGGCAGTGCCGTTGCATTCAACCATTTCACCGCCGCGAAGCTTACGTCCGCGGCGCGTTTCCACCTCGCCGTTGACTTTCACTTCACCGCCCTGAATGCGAACTTTGGCCTCTCCGCCCGTGCCGGCTAAGCCGGCAGCTTTCATGAGAGCGTCAAGTGTGATGTATTCGCCTTTAAGAGCGAATTGAACCTCTTGTTTCATTTGTAATTTCTTTCGTGTTAACAGCATTATGCTGACTTGTAATTATCGCAAATCAGTGCTCCTAGGATCCCAACACTCATAAATCGTGACAGAATGCATGCTCCAAATTAACCCTTAGTTCGCCTGCGGTGGTTCTCCACCCCTTTATTGATCGGATCACCGCCCGCGCGTACGTGAAATGCTTTCCTCCATTGCGATCATCCTCGGCTATCAGGTCGTGGGTGAGCTCATCAGCAGACTTTCTGGTCTTCCTGTGCCTGGTCCTGTGATCGGCATGGTTCTCATGCTGTTGTCTTTCCTGGTGAAAGACAACTTAATCAATAGAGTCCGACCCTCGGCCGGTGTGCTCCTTGCGAATCTGTCGCTTCTTTTTGTGCCGGCAGGCGTAGGCATCATGCGCCACGGACAACGCTTTCTCAATGAAGGCGTAGCAATCATGATTGCGCTTGTCGTCTCCACCGTCATCGCAATGATTGTCACGGCCTACGTGATCATTCTGATGCAGAAATGGCTCAAGCTTTCAGACGAAGATTGACATGATGGATCTCTTTCTTGACGCTTTTGCGCACCTTGAAAAGAACCCGGCCTTCTGGCTCTGCCTGACGCTCTCCTTTTATGTTTTGGGTCAGGTGATTTTCAAGGCGGCCAAATTCAACCCGTTCCTTTCTCCGATCATCATTTCGGTGGTCTGCCTCATCTCCTTCCTTGTGGCAACGGGCGTGCCGTATGAAACCTATTTCTCTGGCGCGAATTTCATTCATTTCCTGCTTGGCCCGGCTACTGTGGCGCTTGCAGTGCCGATTTATGAACAACGCTCAAAACTTGCCCGTCTGTGGCTGCCGCTGCTGACAGGGCTGCTCGCAGGGTGTACCGCCGCGATGGTCAGCGTCATCCTGATCGGCGGGGCGCTCGGCATTTCTTCTGAGACGCTGATGTCTCTCGTCCCGAAATCTGTCACGACGCCGATTGCTATGGGCATTTCCGAATCGCTCGGCGGCCTTCCGGACCTCACCGCTGCTCTCGTTGTGCTCACGGGTATGACCGGCTCCATCATCGGTCGTCCGCTCTTCAAACTGCTGCGCATCAAATCTGAACCCGTTTGCGGATGTGCTTTGGGGCTCTCCGCTCACGGAATGGGCACGGGCGCTGCATTCCAGATCAGCAACCGCGCCGGTGCCTTTGGCGGTCTGGCCATGGGTGTTTCCGGCATCATCAGTGCGTTCCTGGCCCCGCTGTTGGCTTTCCCTGTCATGCAACTCCTCGGCCGCTAACGGTACAACCACCCCGCAAAAAGCCGCAGCGCGTATAGCGCCTGCGGCTTTTTGCTTGCATGAAATGCATTGAATCAACTGATAAACCGTGCGAGCGTCAGCACCATATCCTCTGCTGAATGCGCTGCACTGCGGCCAACCGATTGGCCAAAATACACGGCTTCCAAATCGTTGCGCCCTAGCTCTACAGCTTTTTGCTGTAGAACAGACATCATTCCTGTCGCCGCTGGCCATGGGGGCATGTGCGGAGCGTAATCAGTCAGAGCATCTAAAAGCGGCGAACGGAGCGCCTGCGTCAACCTTCCAGAATAAAGTCTCGTACGCACAAGATGCTGCGGGGCTGCCCACAGTGCAGCGCTTCGGCTGTAAGCACTCGTGTGAGCCTCAACCGTTGTCAGAAATGCGGTTCCGGCCATCACGGCGCTTGCCCCCATAAGCACCGCTCCCAGGGCCTGCTCAGCCGAGCAGAGCCCGCCGGCAGCGATCACCGGAAGTTTGGTAGCCGCCGCAACCGCTGGAATCAGCGAGCTGAGGCCAACCTCAGTGTCATCGGCATCTTCAAAGCTGCTTCTCGGCCCGGCTGCTTCACTACCCTGCACTACGATGGCGTCACAATGTGCGGCACGAAGCACCTTAGCCTCATGCAGCGTTGTGGCAGTTGCGATATTGAAAATGCGGGCATCCCGCAGCGCATCCGCCTCCGGTTCCCGGAGACCGCCGAACGTTGCCACGACAGCTGCGGGATTGAGTTCAAGAACCCGCTCAAAAACCGCTTCAACGTGTGCGCGGCGCCGCTCTCCCGAAAAATCGTAGATTTCGGCACCGTTTGCACTTGTAGGGTTGGGAAGACCGAGCGACTCAAAAAGCGGCGCCAAACCCTCTGCAAGCATTTTGGCTGCATCAAGCTCCTGCGAATTCAAAGACTTAGCAGGCAATTCCAAATGAATAGCAAAAGGTTTGTTTGTTCGAGCACGTATGGCTGCGACGGTCTTACTCAATTCGTCCGGCGTTCGTCCGGCTGATGAAAGAACGCCCAACCCACCCGCTTCACTCACGGCGGCGACAAGTTCGACTCCCGCCTCAACAGGCATCGGTGCATTCAAAACAGGATGCTCTATGCCGAGCAGCGCCGCAAAATCGCGTGCTCGCTTCTGGCCGGCCGCAAGCACTTCTTGAGCAACATTCACTTCAGTCATTTTTCCATTCTTCCAAACCCGGGAGCACAGGCGCCTTTCGCTAAAATTCTGCCCAACATCAATGTTGAACTTTTTGAATGCCCGCATTCTAAGCGGGACTACCGAGCAAATGTCCAAAGGAAAAGTAGTGGTCGGCCTCTCCGGAGGCGTTGATTCATCCGTCAGCGCCTGGCTCCTCAAAGAGCAGGGTTATGAAGTGATCGGCCTTTTCATGAAAAATTGGGAGGACGATGACGACTCAGAGTACTGCTCTTCGCGTCAGGACTTTATTGATGCGACAAGCGTCGCGGATGTGGTGGGAATCGATATCGAAGCAGTCAACTTCGCCAAGGAATACAAGGACCGCGTTTTCTCAAATTTTCTCGAAGAATATTCTGCCGGCCGGACACCCAATCCAGACATCCTCTGCAACTCTGAAATCAAATTCCGTGCCTTTCTTGATCATGCCATGCGCATGGGGGCTGATTGGATTGCTACCGGACACTATGCCCGCGTACAGCGGCCAGAAGGCGTTGACGGTCCGACGGAACTCCTCCGCGGCATTGATCCTGGCAAAGACCAGAGCTACTTTCTTCATCGGCTAAGTCAGGAACAGATTGCCCGCGTGCTCTTCCCTGTTGGCAATATGTTTAAAACAGACGTGCGGCGAATTGCTGAAGAAATCGGCCTGCCTAACGCCAAGAAAAAAGATTCCACTGGCATCTGTTTTATCGGCGAACGACCGTTTCGTGAATTTTTAAATCGCTATCTTCCCACTCAGCCCGGCCCCATCCGCACGCCTGACGGCAAAGTCGTCGGCGAACATGTTGGGCTAGCCTTTTATACCTTAGGGCAACGAAAGGGCATCGGCGTGGGCGGCCAGCATGATTCAACCGGCGAACCTTGGTTTGTGGCAAAAAAAGATTTGAAAACCAATACGCTCTGGATCTGCCAGGGGCATGATCATCCCTGGCTGCTCTCCCATGAATTGATTTGCGTTCGACCAAGCTGGATCAGCGGACATGCGCCTGAACCGAATACTCCGGTAACCGTGCGTACGCGCTACCGACAGCCTGACGAACCTACCCGACTCGCCGCAGTTGGGGCGCAAGCCTTTACGCTTGACTGTACTGATTCTCCTCAATGGGCTGCTACCCCTGGTCAGAGTGCCGTCCTTTATCAAGGTGACGTATGTCTGGGCGGCGGATTTATTGATGTCGTTGAACGCTGAACTTCTGCGAAGCTAAATCAAACGGGCGGCATTCCGATGAATACCACCCGCTTTATATGTGTTTGCTTGCAGAGCCTAAAACACTTTACGCTTCTTTGCCTGCAGTTTCTGCGCTGCTGCGATCAATGCGGTGAAGCTTGAGATTGGCTTCATGTTCGGCACGTTTCTTCTTGGCAATAAAGTGCCCGATGATGATAACCAGAAGCGCCCCAACAACACAGGCAGGATAGTGTGCCGTGAAGCTGAATTCCGGCCAATGCGTAGCAACATAGCCGTCCGAAACCATCATGCCGCCGGCAATCCAGCCCAAAAGGCCGCCGCCAAAATAAATGATGATTGGGAAGCGATCGAGAAGTTTCAGAATAATCTGGCTGCCGAAAACGATGAATGGCACGGACACAACCAAGCCAAAGATAATGAGCAGTGTTTGATGAGCTTCATGCGCCTGCTGAGCAGCACCGGCAATGGCAATCACATTGTCAAACGACATGACAAAGTCCGCCACGATGATTGTTTTGATAGCTCCCAGCAGTTTTGAACTGCCTTCGATCTTCTCGTGAGAATCAAACTCAGGGATCAAAAGCTTCACACCGATCCAAAGGAGCAGAAGGCCGCCGGCTGCTTTAAGAAATGGCAGATCAAGAAGCATTACCGCGAAAGTGATGAGCACAACCCGAAGTGCGATGGCCCCCGCTGTGCCCCAAAAAATACCCTTGGCACGTTGTTCATGAGGAAGATTTCGGCAGGCCATGGCGATAACGACAGCATTGTCGCCGCCAAGAAGGATGTCGATCATGATGATCTGGCCCACAGCCCCCCAATGCAGGTTGACGAGCAGATCCCAAATGTATTCCACGGTCTTCTTCTCCTAAAGATAGGGTAGTGTTATGAAGCAATCATTCTATATAGCCGCACTTGAAACAAGGTCATCGTCAGACAAAAAATTAGAACTCTCCGTCTGCATTTTCTTCCGGCAGCTCAACCTCACCGCGCAGTACTTTTTGGATAGCCCCCATGCCGAATCCGCGGTAGCTCAAATAACGAATCATCTTTTCGCGCGTTTTCCAGTCTTTGGGAAGTTCACTCCACTTGCGGCACCAAACGCGCCAGCAGCGAAGTTCTTCCGGCTCATCGAGCTGTTCCATCGCTGCCCTCACAGTTGCCTCATCAACGCCGCTTCGCCTTAATTCCGCTTGGAGCTTACGGTCGCCCATGCGCGGAGCAGCCGAACGCACCTTCATTTCCGCGAAACGTTGATCCGATAAAAGCTTCATCTCTTCAAGGCGATCGAGAACGGCTTTCACGTCTTCTTTCGTTTCGCTGTCTTCCAACCCCTTGATCAAACGGCGTTCCAACTCACGACGCGGCTGTTCAACGCGCGAGAGCGAATCCACTGCTCTCGCCATCAAGCTTTTTTTAGCTTTCTTGGGCTTCCCAGCAGATCGAGCTGCCTGCATTTCGGCGAACATGGCCGGATCGGTGCACGTAGACGGATCTATTTCAAGAAGGGTGCCGTCCTCACGGATTCTGGTAAAGCTGGGAACATCTGCAGGATCTCGGATAATCTGCGGTCCATCCGCTTTTGTGCAGGCTTTCACTGATCTGCCTCGGGACTGCGTCATCCGCCCTGGAACCTTTTCGCGCTTCATCTCCTTTGCTTGAGATCTGACACGATTCCCTTTTACAGATGCTTCCGCAAGAAGCATTTCTCCAAAAGGATCTACATCAGGACGTGCATCGAGGTCCGGAAGCTGCACTGCTTCAGGACGATCTGCATCATCGAACCATTGCGGCGTATCTGCAGGCTTTTCACCGAATAATCGAGCAGCTCTATCCGAAGCCGCGTTTTGTATTGGAGCGGGTTCGAATACCGGCTCAAGCCCCATCGAATCCTCTAACTCACCGAAAAGTGAACCAGTTTGAGGCAATGCATCGGCGCTTAACTCACTCGACTCATGTCGTCGCGCCGTTTTCTTGAGCGGATCTTTACTCAACGACGCAGTTTGCGAGGGTTCCAGATCCTCTTCTTCAAAGAGTATTTCCATCGTGCGGCAAAACCCGCACAAGACACGTCATGGTCCAGTGCGGGCTCAAAGTTGGTACTAATGATGAAATTACAGATCAACGTCCGCAGGCGTATCTTCAGGTACGGGCGGCATCACAGGCGCATCACTGTCCTCCGCTTGATCCATATCCGGCATTTCATCGTCAACAGCCGAAATGCTCGAAATATGAACACCCTTGAGTTCTCGGATCTTGCCTTCGATTTCCTTGGCAAGATCCGGATTTTCTGCAAGCAGATCGCGAACCTTTTCCTTGCCTTGGCCGAGGCGACGACCATCATAGGAATACCAAGCACCGGACTTTTCAAGAACCTTCAAATCCGTACCGATATCGATGATTTCACCCAAACGCGAAATCCCTTCGCCATAAAGGATGTCAAATTGCACCTGCTTGAACGGAGGAGCAACCTTGTTCTTCACAACCTTGACTCGGGTTTCGTTGCCGATCACTTCGTCTGCACGCTTAATGGCGCCCACTCGACGAATATCGAGACGCACAGATGAATAGAACTTCAATGCGTTGCCGCCGGTAGTAGTTTCTGGATTGCCGTAGCCGCCAATCTTCATACGAATCTGATTGATGAAGATAACCAAGCACTTTGTACGCGAGACACTGGTCGTAAGCTTGCGCAGCGCCTGAGACATCAGACGAGCCTGCAGCCCCGGAAGCGCATCTCCCATATCACCTTCAATTTCCGAACGCGGCGTAAGTGCAGCAACCGAGTCCACTACGATCAAGTCGATGGAACCCGAACGTACCAGCGCGTCGACAATTTCCAGTGCCTGCTCACCGGCATCTGGCTGAGAAAGAAGCAGTTCCGGCACATTGACGCCAAGACGCTGGGCATACTGAATATCCAGTGCATGTTCGGCATCGACAAAAGCACAGGTGCCGCCGATCTTTTGCATTTCAGCAATCACCTGAAGCGAAAGCGTCGTCTTGCCGGAAGACTCTGGGCCATATATTTCAACAATACGGCCGCGCGGCAGCCCACCCACGCCAAGCGCGAGATCAAGACCCAGCGAACCGGTTGAAACAACCTCAATATTCTGTTGTTCAACGCCGTCGGCCATGCGCATGATTGCGCCTTTGCCAAACTGCTTTTCAATGCTCGCAAGCGCGGCGTCCAATGCTTTTTTGCGTTCATCGCCTTCTTTGCGTTCAACGGGATCCTTGCGCGTAGTCTTGGCGGCCATATCCGTGTCTCTTCTTCAAAATGTGGATGCACCCGAACCAGTAAATATCTATCAAAGATCGAATTTTGATCGATAATTCTGATCAGGATCATTTTTTGCACCTTTTAGCAAATATGATCCATTAGTGCAATGATTATTTAGGAAAATTATTATGCAGTTCATCTGCGTTGATGGAACAATAGCATTCATTCACTGCAGATGCAATGGTCTCATTTGTTAGTGGTTACCCTAACATTTCTAATAAATAGGTCCCCGTCGGGGCATTGTTTGACAATCATGCTGAACATAAAAATGGGCAACCGTCTCAAATTGAAGCTTGACAAGCTTTAAGGACTCAGGCAAAATCCTTCTCCTCAAACGAACGCTCCAATGCAAATGCCATTGAGCACACCGCAGCGGGTCGTTAGCTCAGCTGGTAGAGCAGCGGACTTTTAATCCGTTGGTCGTGGGTTCGAATCCCGCACGACCCACCAAGAGTGTTCGAAATGAATTTGGGAACGTAGCTCAGTTGGTAGAGCAGCGGACTCTTAATCCGTCGGTCCAGGGTTCGAATCCCTGCGTTCCCACCAAATTCTTAAAATTTCTAAAGTCAGCATCTTTTAGTTAGTGTGTCCGACTTTGGGAACGTAGCTCAGTTGGTAGAGCAGCGGACTCTTAATCCGTCGGTCCAGGGTTCGAATCCCTGCGTTCCCACCAATTCATAGAAAGCCCGTCCGCCATGCGGTCGGGCTTTTTTTATTATCAAGCTTGAAGTGGTATGGATTTTTTGGACACATACAGAGTCCACACCATGCACCCCAAACTCCCGGGGATGCACCTAGTCCCGGAACACTCGCGGTGGCAAGGGCAAACCTAACAGGGTAAAGAGATCTCGGATTTTCTTCGGGATCTCTTTTGTTTTCCAAGCGTTGCGATCAGTTGGTTTATTGGCCTTCAG
>NZ_QNRV01000052.1 GCF_003315195.1 Sutterella wadsworthensis
TGGTGCGTCAGTTAAGTAAAAAGCAGCGCGATATGCTCGCGCTGCTTGGATTGAAACTGCCGCCTAAAACTCTCCGCTGATTTATGGATCAGTTATCCGGGAGTTCAGGTTGGATTGAGGTCGGCGCCCAAAACGCTCGTCTGATTTATGAATCAGTTATCCAAGCGTTCAAGGTGCCTATTTCAACAGGGTGTTAATGAGATCAGAAGGAATAGGAAATGCCGACCTTTCCTCCGATCACAGAAGCACCGTTGTTGCCAGTGCCGCCGGTTACCGCAGCTTTAAAGGCGAATGCGCCTTTTTCAACTGCTGCACCGAGGCTGCCGGTAACGAGGTTGGTGCTGAAGACGTCTTGATCCACGCCGTACACTGTTGCTTCTTTGTCACCGAACATCGGCGCATAGGAGACCTTGGCAAACGGAGCGATCTTCCAACCCTCATAGTCAAGCACGTCAGCGGAGAGAGACACCGACAACGGAACTTGCACAATGGTCTGATCGTCAAAATCAACCTTAACGGCACCTACAGTGAATGAATCCGTCTTGACGCGGGAGATGCGCAGACCCAGGCTCGGCACGATGCTGAAGGCACCCACTTGGAAGCGGTGTTCTCCGCGCATACCGGCGCTGAGCACATCCACACTTGCGCTGTTGTTTAACTTCGTATCTCCGCGTGCTGTTACATCGTTCGAACCGTGAAGGTAAGCGAGTTCTCCCGTTACCTTGATGTTGTCCGTGAACGCATGCACGCAGTAGAGAGTGAAGCCAACATTGTCGAATTCATTGCGAATACCGTAATTCGAGCTTCTAGCAGTGCCAGAACCGTACTGGACGGCAGCACCGATTCGGTCATTGGGTGTGATGCCGACATCCGCACCGAAAATTCCCCAGCCCATATCGCTCTTGAGCGCTGCACCTCTGCCGAGGCTATCTGTCTCGTAGCTTTCGCCGCCTACATTGACCCAGAGGGCGGGTCCCAAGTCGGTGACCGTGCTCGATGTGCGTTCCGCGATGTTGTCTGCAAGAATCGAATCCGCACGCTGCGCCATGGCTTGAAGACCCATGGAAGCCGCAGCAGCCGCAAGTTCGCCGCTCTTAACGGTCGTGACGATGCTCTTTGATGCCGCATTGAGCTCAGCAGCTACAAACTGATTGTCGGTGACAACTGTCGTGCCGCCGTCTGTCACGGTGCCTGTCGCAAGTTCGATCGAACTGCCGTCGGCATTGATGACGCCAAGGACGCTGTCTTTCTGCAGATTCAGGTTGCCGTCAATCGCTGCCCCCGAAAGCCCGCTCTGATTAATCATCAGGAGACCGTTGGATGCGACGGTAACGCTGCTGGTTGCAACAGAGCTTGACGCCGTCGCCTGTCCCGTACCATCTTTATCGGTGCCGCCTTGAACCAGCACGCCGCCATTGTCGAGGGTCAGAGATTTGCCGAGATAAAGGGCTGCGGTAATGCCTTCGGGACCCCAAACAAGATCTTCATTCTGGGCGGCCAACCGTGCAAACGCATCTTCAGCCGCTGCAGAAGATGCATTCAATGCGATGAGAGCATTCTGACCGGCAATCAGCTTCGCCTGAAGTTTGTCGTCATTAATCGTGGAAATGGCCAGATGAGAAGCATTGCCGACGACATTAAGTTCTTCTGTATCAGACCAAGCCGGGTCGACGAAAATGACGCCGGTGCCGGAGAGTTTTTCAACGGTCAGACGACCCGCCGCAGTGCTGTCGCCGACTGAAGTTGTACCGGAACCGGCAAGTTCGGCAACATTCAGGTCAATGCCGAGGACGTTGAAGCGGCTGGTGCCAGCAAGCGTCACCTTCGGGAGCTCGGCCGCAAAAATCTCCTGCTCGGAAGAGCCGGCAGTCAGTGTTTTGTCGGCAGCAACAACAATGCTCGCGGCTTCTCCGACGAGCTTTTGAGTATCGGCTGCTGCAGTTGCAGTTCCGGTAAGCGTGAGGTTGGCCTGAACGTCAACTTCAACATCAGCATCCTGAATGTCAATGGCATCCGTTGTGAAGTTCTCTGTTACAGCGAGCTTGCCATCCGTGATATCCGTGGACTCAACTTTCAGAACGGCATTTTCAAACTTGTAGGTAACGTCCTCATCGTTGACCGCCTTTGCCATCTGACTGAGCAGGCCGTAAGCATATTCGCCCGAATCCGTAAAGTTCAGTGTTCCGCCCGTAATAGTGAGCCCGGTCTGCAAGGCAGTCACGCCTGACAACGAACCGTTAGCTGTTTCATTGGTGAAAACATTGGCAATGCCGGTCGTAAGCATGCCGCCAGTCATTTCGAAAGAGCCATCCGAGACCTTCAGCGCATCGGTTACGATGAGGTTGCCGCCGGACAAAGTGAGCGAAGCTTTGTCACTTGGTTCGGTAGCCTGGGCACTGTTTTGGATTGTCAGGGTCGTGGTCTGAACCGTGCCGCTCTTGATGGTGAGCTGACCGGCTTGGTAATAGGTCGAAGCTATGGTCGACTGCAGATTATCAAGAATCAAACCCTTGGCAAGGTTAAGCGTGCCGCCGCTGACGGTTGTGTGTGCACGGCTCTTCCAAGTCTTCGCCATGTTCCACGTCCCTTCTTCGACATTGAAAATGCCGTAGTAGTTGTCCATGGACGAATTCTGCTGAACGGTCCCCGCCCCCGTTTTAGTCAGAGTTGAATAGGCAGAATCCTGTTTGTTGGAGTTCGGCAAAGCACTTGCAATCGAATCATCTTCGCCAGTGCTGTCTGCAAGTCCGAGAGTGAGCGTGCTGCCTTCGGCAATCTTGAAGGTGCCTTCTGACGCGCGGTCCAAGAAAAGGAACCCGCCGCTCGTGTAGGCATACCATTTATAAGTATTGCCTGGATTAGAGCTTTCAGACTCGACCCTATTGCCGGAATAAGTCATGTCCTTTGAAATATCAAAAATGACCTTGCCGACGCTGTTGGATCCATGTTCTTGGATACCTGTCGTGATATCGACCAATATTGCGCCGCCCGTTGCAATGGCTTGATCACCGGTTGCCTTTGCCACATTGTTATTGAAGGCGACGTTTTCAAATGTCCAGGTTCCGGATTTGACAACCATTGCGCCGCCATGTGCCTGACCGTTCTCTTGAGTTTCGGTAACACTGTTCCCGTCAAAACTGCCGCCGGTCATATGTGCATTCGCTTTGCCGTATGCATAGACTGCACCGCCGGAACCTGTTGCCGTGTTATTGACGAAGTCGACGTTAGTCAGTGTGATATCGGATGCCGCAAAGTTCGTTGCATCAGTCTTATTTTTTGCGATATGTCCCCCGAACCAAATGGCCCCAGTATTTTTTTCAAACTTCGTATTGGTGATTGCAATAGTCTGAGATCCGGAAAATTGCACGGCATAACCGGTTTTCCCGTTAGAGAACGAACTATTTGACAAAATAATGGAAGCATAATTGGCTGACGGATTTGAGGGAGTATTCGGCCCCTGCAGTATCAAGCTCGGCGAGCCGTTTTCCGTGATGTTTTCAAGCACGCATTTCCCGTCTGGGCATACCTCTGTCAAATCAACAGCCGCCTGAGCCGGAAATGCTGCAGTCCCCAGCATCACAGCAACTGAAGCAGCCGCGGCAACGGAGCCTGCATGACCTGTTGAACTTAGTTCATTCACAACCATCAGCGCTTTGCGGACGGCGCTCCATACAACTCGATAATTCGCGTTCATGATCTCATTTCCTTCATAAGACTGCTTTGCAGCGTGAAAACAGAGATCATTGTCCTTGCCTTTGCCTAGCTGATAATTATTTTGATAGGGGGGGGGGGTAACCCTATAACCTTCATATTTCTTCGTGTTCAGGCTTTTTGGGAGCATGGTGTAAACCCGAATTGCGTTGCAATTAAGTCACTAAGGCAAACCTGAATCCAACGTATAAGACACTGTTTGCCGCAAGCAGCATGCCTTATATGTGCTGTAATGCCTGTGATGCAAAAGGCTTTTCAAGATGAATTGGGAAGACCGGACAGGCGACAAAAAAAATAAAAGCCCGATCCATAATAGATCGGGCTTTCACGAACGGAATCGCTCTTTGCTAATCAAGCAGCATTACTTGACGCGGTTGCGATATTCGCTCGTGCGGGTGTCGATTTCGATCTTGTCGCCGGTGTTGACGAAGGCCGGAACGGCGAGTTCGAAGCCGGTAGCCAGCTTGGCGGGCTTCATGACCTTGCCGGAGGTATCGCCCTTGACGGCGGGTTCCGTGTACGTGACTTCGCGAACGAGGATCGTCGGGAGTTCGATCGAGATCGGACGGCCTTCGTAGAACACGCATTCGGCGGGCATGCCGTCTTCGAGGTACTTGAGGGCTTCGGCCATCACATCGGCGTCGACTTCGTACTGGTTGTACTCTTCGTCCATCCAGACATAGTGCGGATCAGCGAAGTAGGAGTACGTGACTTCCTTGCGTTCGAGCACGAGGTCTTCGAACTTGTCGTCGGCGCGGAAGACGGTTTCGGACGTGGCGTTCGTCAGAAGATTCTTCATCTTCATCTTGACGGTGGAGGCACCGCGGCCGCCCTTGGAGTATTCAGCCTTAACGACGACCATCGGATCCTTGCCGACCATGAAGACGTTGCCGACGCGCAGTTCCTGTGCGGTTTTCATTTGAATAAATTCCCTGTAGCAGAGTTTGCGAGCCCCGGCGCTGTGAAATGTGCGCAAGGACGAAAAATCTTTAAGCAGCTGATTATAGCCGACTCAGCGCTGCTTAGAAATCTCCGGGGAGCGGCTTTCGCTGTATATCGCCGTTTCACATGCCCAGTTCTGCACGTTCAAGCATATGCTGTGCCAGATCACCTCGCTCGAGGAGCTCTGTGCGCCAGACGTCAAATCCGGGGGCATAACGACGGGCTTCAAGCAGAAAGCGGCAGATGTCCTCGCTCGCTGCCGAACCTTCGAGCCAGTCTTGGGCGAGCTTTGTGTACGAAGCGCTTAATCCCCAAGGCGCGAGTTTGGGCACAAAACGGGTGAGCCAAGCGTCGAGTTTCACGCGATGCGCATGATCTTCCGTCGGATAAGTAGACCAAAGCATGGGCAGTCCTGCGAGCTGCGCGCGTATGAAGCTGTCCTCACCGCGAATAATGGCCGTATCCGAAGCCCACAGGAGCTTATCGAAATCCTTTTGCGCAACGAAGGGCGTGCGCACTGTACGGAGTTCACTGCCCGCGCCGGAGAGGAGTTTCTCAAGAATGTCGCCGGCTTCACCGGGTGCGAGCAATGCATTCAACGGCCGATTGGCGGCCGCCTGCCGAAGGGCTGCGGCAGCGGTTTGCAGGTCGTTCACCGGATACGTGAATATAAAGACGGTGGTGCGTTGAGGATCAGCACCGAGCTCAAGGAGAAAATCCTTCTTTTGCAGTGCAAATGCCTGCTGACGCTTTTCATAGTCGTCTTCAATCAGTACGCCGCCGGTACGGTCGGTGACGCCGGGGAAGAACCAAAGTTTCGGCAGGTCCAGACGCGGGTGAAGACCGACCATATTGTGGCTTCCTTCCACCCAGTCTTCTGCGGAAAGATAGTCAAGATTGAAGTAAAAGGGCGGTGTTTGGCGCGCAGCAAGACGCTGAGCCCGCAGCTTGGCCGCCGCTTCGTCATAAGCTTCGGGGAGCCGGCATCCGAAGGTTTCAATGATGAGCTCTGACGGCTGAAAGTCGGGCTGAGCGGCTGCTTTTGCAAAATCATCCCAGGCAGCAATTTGGGCTTCCTCTGCGGCACGAGGGGCGATGAGCTGCAGCACGTCCGGACGATCTGTGATGAAGCGCACGGCGATGCCGAGGGACTTCAGTCGGCAAGCCAGACGCCAGCAGACGCCGGCATCGCCGAAATTGTCAATTACGCGGCAAAAGATGTCGGCGGAGGGAAATCGAAAGCTCATGGCAGCAGTTAAAAATGTTTTTGGGTTCTCAGCAGCCTTTGGCGGAAGATGCCTGGGCCCCGAGGAGCGTCAATTTAAGAATGGCCGGACAACTTATTCCGCGCGGCGGGCAATGGGTTCCCCGTTGGCGTTAAGCAGCCCGGCAAGAATACAGTTGCGGCCGAGACAGCGGAAATCCGCTGCCGCCGCAGGTTCATAGCGATGCGCTTCGCCGGACGGAAAGAACCACCGGCGCGGGACTTTTGGTTCGCCCGCCAGTGCAGCGAGCTCCCACTGCGTTCCCTTGGGACAGGCCGAAACGGTGCCGTCACGGCGAAGTTTTGCGCCGACAATGACCCATTGATCCAGTTTGTCTGCTGTTTCCGCCTGATTCAGCGCAGAAGCATCGTTCGGCGGGTTTTGAGTGTTCCGCATGCTGAGGCAGAAGCCTTCGACGTGTACTGCCGCATCGGCTGACTGTCGCACCTGCAGGGCCTCATCATCAAATGCGTAGCGCAATGCCATGAAATCCCCGAGGAGCATGTCTCTCGGGTCGGCTGGCACCAAACGCACAATACGGGACTGGCCATGCTCGAGCAGGTCAATGCGGTTCAAGGCGGTGAAGGCGACTGCGGCTGCGGTGATCATCAGTGCGGCCAAAGCAAAGCCCTGCTGCAGGCCAAAACCAAACATTTTGACGCTTGAGCCGGAGAATCGGCGCAGGCAGAGCGCCAGGCTGCTCAAAGCAAATGCCAGCCCCATGACGCCGTAGATTTTTGCCGCTTCCAAGAGCGGATTGACGCCGGGGGCTGCGGCTGTCCAGAAAAGGTCTGCTGCGCAGAATAAGAGGCCGCCGGTGGCAATGAACGCTGCCGCAGCGAGTCGTTTTCCGCCAAGTGACAGAGCGGACAAAATGGCGGCAGAAAGAAGGAGTAAATCGGATGCTGCCGGCAGCATCCATACAGCGGCGACGGCAGCTGCAGCGGCGGCTATAAAAGCGGCGCCTCGCTGAAGCGAAACGCTTCGATGCCGGTCTGCCGCTAAGCCGCGGAGGCAGACAATAAGAAGAAGTGCGGCGGCGGCCATAAACCCAATGGAGGGCATTTGAGCAAAGTGCCCTGTCGGTACGGGCTGATGCACAAAACTCTCGGGCTGCAGCAGCCCGCTCGTCCAGGCCGCGGCAAGGAGTGCCGGAAGCAGGGATTCAGCGCGCTGCGCGGCAGACTTTCCGAAAAGCACGCTTAATCCCGTGAGCAGCGTGAGTATGAAGAGCACATCGCTCCAGGCAACGGCGCCGGGGAGCGGCATATTGACGTAAAGCGGAGAGAGGAGCGCAGCAAAAAGCACCGCTCGCCAGGGGAAAAGCCAGGCGCATAGGAGTGCTGCCGCCGGCATGATCATGGTCCATGGACTTTGGCCGCTCAAATCAGAAGCAAGCATCAGCCAGCCGACAGCGGCAAAGAGCAGTCCCGCAGTCTGCAGTGTGATGCCCGAGGCCGACAATACCTTGACGGCATTGGTTTTCTGCGCGCGCCGAGCCTGTACTGCCGCCCAGCCTCCCAGCGTCAGACCGATGACCAGAAAGAGAACCTCAACGAAAAAGGTGCTGACATCGAACATGAGGAGCGTCGATATCGCCAACGTAATCGCGAGCGCGCCGAGAATGCCAGCCGCAACCGATGGGGCTGACGCCACGGCTTTTTCCAGAGAGGCTCGGAGTGAATGAGAAGCTGCGCAGGATTTTTCAGGACCCGTGTCGGGCCGTGATGATGCGTCTTGAGCCTTCGCATGCATTGTCCGCCGGCGGGAAAAACGAGCCGCGCTCAAGGTCCCTGCGAGACAGACTAGGCCGTTGAGGAGCGTGAGGGCATATCCGAGACTGGTGCTCGAAAGATGGCCCAGATACGGGTGCATGAATAGGATGAGGAGTGCGTTGCCCCACCCGGCTAATGTCAGCATCGCCAACGCACGAAGTTCCGGCAGCCGTGAGCTCCAGAGTGCAGCGGAGCCGATCAGAGCGCCGGCAAGAAAAAGCAGTGCCAGCCCGGCGAGCGATTCAAGCCCGGCATTATCCAGGGCGAAGGCGACTGGCGGCAGCAGGCCGAGGAGCACTGAGAAATTAAGTGCTGGGAGGAGCGCTGAGGCACGAAGTCCCGGACTTGGCCGCAGCCGCAGACTCAGGCCAAGCACCACGGCAGCCGCCGAGGCAAAAACCGCGGCAATAAGCATCGGCGTGAAGATATCAGGGGCTTCACCAAAGCGCTCAAAGCCCTTGAGCCCCAAACCGACCGCTAAGGCGGCGTACCAAAGCGTAAATATGAGCGGCCGCCGGATAACGAGCAGCCAGGGCGTCAGAATGGCTGAGAGGCCAAGGAGCAGGCTCGCGGCATCGTCCCCGGTCTGCCAGGTTTGCCCAATAACAACGAATAGCAGCGCCGTGAGGAGACCGCCCAGGGCTGCAGAGCAGTCCTGCAGCGTGCGGCTGATGTATTTGCAGCAAACGGTTGGGAGGAAACTCAGCAGTGCGGCGCCGCCAAAGATCGTGAGCCGCAGCGTATCGGACCAGACGGTCCAATTTGCAGCTGCAAATGCAAGCAGTGCGCCCGAGAGCAGAAGGATTGCCCAGCTCCCGATGATCATCCCGAAGGGGCGAAGTGATCGAGCATGGTCTAAGTCCGCAGCTGGCGGAGCGCTCTCCTCGTCAGCAGTGTTTTTTTCTGCGTTCGCTGCAGCAAGCGGAGCAGGTTCTGCGGAAACGGTAGGTGTTTCTGCAGGTGCCGGTGCAATTGGGCTGGTGTCGGCCGTTCTCGTTTTGCGTTCGACAGCCGTTTCCGGCGGCGGCGTTGCTGCCCCCAGGACAAAGTTCGGCGCCCTGGAGGGCGCAATGCTCGGTGCGGCGCCAGAGACCGCATCTACGCCCTCGGTCAGGTCCGTCTCTGGAGAAGGGGCGATTGCAGAGCGCTCGTCCGCTTTTTCTTCTTCAGAGGGCTCGCCAGCAGGTGTTTCCGCAGGCCGTTCTGCAGCGGCGGTCACAGCCGCCGGTTTTGCATCCGTTTGCGCTGATGCGTCGGATGTCAGGCATTCCTTGGGTGCCGATGCTTCCGGCTCCTCCAAAGCGCCATGGTCAGTCGGCGCGGCAGCTTCTGCTCTCAAAGCTTCGGCAACCGCAGAAGATATCGGCGCTTCTTGAAGGAAAGGCGCTTCCGAGCGCGGATTGCCGTCCTGATTTTGTCGGCGGGTGTTTTTGCGCTTGGACTTCTTTTTCTGGACGTTTCGCTGAGCGGCCATAGGATTAGTCTCCGCAGACAAGAATGGAAGGAATCATAGAAAAGAAAAAGGTACGCTCGGCGAATCGCGTCAGGCGCACCTTCAATATATGTGTTCTGATTCCTGCTTGTCGGCGTTCAAACAGTTTACCAAAACGAGTCGTAAAGCCCTGTCATTCATGACGGGGATATAAGGCGGCGCGCGCAAGTGCAAACGGACTCAATCAGGCCGATTCTGGCTTTCGATATAGGCCTTGAGCTTTTCGAGCGGGGCTCCACCGCAGCTCGCCGCGA
>NZ_QNRV01000053.1 GCF_003315195.1 Sutterella wadsworthensis
TTACAGTCTCTTGTCAAAGGCCTGACCACTGAATCCACAACCTAACTTTAGAAACCGCCGGATGCCGAACGGCACGTCCGGTGGTGTGGGAGGGAACGAGGTGCAAATCCGCTCTCTACCCGATTCACTCAAGACCCAGACATGTCGACGCCTTCAATCGTCGGCGGCGGCACCAGCGCCTCTTTTTCTAAAGAGCCTCGTGGCCGCTTAGTCGGGAGGATACGTTTGGTGAGCACTCGCCCCGAACGAAGTATCTTCACCTCAACGGGGGTGCCGGGCTTTAGCCTTGCGATGATCTGCAGCAGCTGATTGGCTCGGCGCACGGGGGTGCCGCTTACTTCAAGGATGACGTCAAAGCTGCGAAGATCTGCGTGGGCAGCGGGAGAGTTGGGCAAAACCCGTTTGATCAACACGCCTGAGCTAACGCCGAGGCTTAAGTCCTGAGCGAGTTCTTGGGAGAGTTGCCGAGGAACGAGACCGAGGTATCCTCGTTCAATATTGCGGCCTGCGAGCAGTGCCGGCAGCACGTTGTTGATGATAGAGCTCGGAATGGCAAAGCCAATACCTACAAAAGCTTCTGTTCGGTCAGGTGAAAATATCGCGCTGTTGATGCCGATAAGTTCGCCCTGAAGGTTGATCAGAGCCCCTCCCGAATTGCCTTGATTGATTGCAGCATCGGTTTGAATGAAGTCTTCATAGCTGTTGAGCCCAAAGCCATGGCGCCCAAGCGCGGAGATGATTCCGGCTGTGACGGTTTGACCGACGTCGAAGGGATTGCCTATGGCAAGAACAGTCTGGCCGACCTTGAGCTTGGATGCGTCGCCCAAAACGGCGGCGGTCAGTCCTTCAGCTTTCACTTGCAAAAGCGCGAGATCAGTCTCTACGTCTTTGCCCCGCAGTTTGGCCTCAAATGTACGGCCGTCGGCCAGTGCTACGCTCAAATTGGAGATGCCGTCAACCACGTGGTAATTTGTCAAAATGTCCCCATGCTCGGAGACAATAACGCCGCTGCCCAGTGCTTTCATGTGCGTCTCGGGATCGCCGTCCCAGTTGACGCCGATTGCATCGGATGAATGCGCAGCTGCGGACTTCCGTGTGAAGATGTTCACCACAGAGGGCGCAGCGCGTTCGACGGCACCGCTGAAGTCACTTTGGCGACTGATAGCTGAGAGCTCCAGGAAAAGCGGATCCACTTTTTGTGAAGCGTCATCGGGCAGAATACCGGCGGCTTTGAGGCCTAGGGCGACCCCCATAATAACCGTTGCTGTTTGGGCAAAAAGGAGCCAAAGGCGGCGGAGAGTACCGGGATGATTCTGCTTTGTCGACTGTGTGACGGATGCTTCTTGAGCAGGGATGGCCATTTTTTAAAAATGACGACTGAGGAGATGAGATGCGGATTCAGGAATTAACGGAATATCTTGACACGTATCTGCGTGCTGGAGAGTTTCATGATTATGCCCCGAACGGCCTGCAAGTTGAGGGTACTCGGGAGGTTAAACACATCGTGCTCGGTGTTTCTGCTTCGTTAGGGCTTATTGATGAAGCTGCACGCCGTGGCGCCGATGTGGTGTTGGTACACCACGGTTGGTTTTGGAAGGGTGAGTCACCACGAATTGCTGGTGTTAAGGGTTGTCGAATCAGACATTTGATGCAGTCCGGCATGCATCTTGTGGGATATCACCTGCCGCTTGATGCGCATGAAACGGTCGGCAACAACGCAGAACTCGCTCGCGTACTCGGTCTTACGATTGAAAGCCGTCATGGTGAGTATGGACTCCTACATGTTGGAGAGATCATTTCGGGAGCGATGCTGGCAGCCGATTTTGCCCAACGAGTTAATGCAGCGCTTGGTCGAGCCCCGCTTCTTGTTGGCGATGCGCAAAAAATTGTCAGGCGCATCGGATGGTGCTCTGGCGCTGCCCAAGATGAACTCGCGGCTGCTGCCGCCTTAGGGTGTGATCTCTACCTTTCCGGAGAAATTCGTGAACATACCACTTTTGAGGCCATAGAATCGGGCGTTCCATATCTAGCTGCCGGCCATACGGCAACAGAGCAGTTCGGTATTCAAGCATTAGGACGTCACTTGCAGAAGGTTTTCCCTGACCTTGAGATTGAATATGTGCCGCAGGATAATCCTGTTTGACAATAGTGCGGCTTATTAAGTCGCAAAACATATTGAAACAAACACTGAATTGATTCTCGCAGAGTAAAAAACAGGATTCTTGCTGTTTTTATTAAATGTAACATACTGACGCTGATGTAAAATTCTAAATTGTCACTGACGCGTCTCCGCCATACCGGCTTGTGCTGGGGCGGATTTTTTCTCTGGTCGCCCCAGTGTTCCACTCAGACGTCACGGGCAATTCACTGCGCATGCAGTGCAAATGGACCCGTCACAGAAGGCTACGCTCACTCCATGATGATTCTTTACTCGGGCCCGAGCTGCCCGTTCTCCCACATGAGCCGCATCGTTCTCAATGAGAAGGGATGCGAATTTGAAATCAAGTCCATCGATTACGAGGGCGTTGGGCCCAGTGAGGCCGATCTTGCCGTTGTGAAGATGAGTCCCTATGGGGAGCTTCCGGTTCTTACGGAGCGCGATCTTTTCCTTTACGACGTCTATGTCGTCAACGAATACATTGACGAGCGATTCCCGCATCCGCAATTGATGCCGTCGGATCCGGTTGGACGTGCTCGCACACGACTCTTTTTGCACGTACTTGCCCGTGAACTTTTCCCGCATGTGCGTACACTGGAAAATTCGGCGGCACCTGCTGAGAAAAAAGCACATGCTCGCAAGCGCCTGAGCGAAAGTCTGGGCGTTCTTGCCTATCGAGTGGGCGATACGAAGTTCCTCCTTTCCGACGAATTCGGAATGGTTGATGTGGTGCTTGCTCCGATTCTGTGGCGTGTGCCTTTCTGGGGCATTGAGCTTCCGTCTACGGCGGCTAAGCTTGAAATTTATGCGCAGCGCCTTTTCGCTCGTCAGTCCTTTATCGATTCGATGACGCCTGCTGAGCGTTCGATGCGCCAGTAACGTTTGGGGCGGGAGTGTGAGCTCCCCCCGGACGTATCCCCTTTTTCTTGAGAGCGAGATTTTTCATGACCCAGCCACTTCGTTCGATTCGTGCCAAACTCATCGAATCCGTCCGCGAATATTGCGCTGAGCACTTCCTTCGCCCGTACATCTGGGTAGACGTTGATGACGCCTGCTTAGTGCCGTTCGAATATGTGACAGAAGGCATGATCATTCTGGATGTGGACGATGAGGCCGTGCGAGGACTTGAACTTACTGATGAGCTCCTCACCTTTGAAGCTCGATTTGGTGATTCAGTCGAGCCGATGCAGGTGGTCGTTCCGCTTAATCGAATTGTGCATGCGGCCCCGGCGGAAACGCCGGAAGAAGGTGCTTCCTTCATGGTGAAACCCACGCATCCGGATTTGCGCGCGGAAATTCTTGGTGAGGAAAAGCCTGCAGAAACAGTTTCTGCGCCACAGCCTCATCGCCCGATGCGCATTAAGTAATAAATTTCGGTATAATCCGCACTCTTTCGCCTCTTTAGCTCAGTTGGTAGAGCAACCGCCTTGTAAGCGGTAGGTCAACTGTTCGAGTCAGTTAAGGGGCACCAAATTTCAGTCCCGAGCCGTTTTTAGCGGTTCGGGATTTTTTATATTTCATATGGTTATCTAAAATCTGACGCCTGAGTGGTTCGCCGGAGTACGGGAGCGTGCCCCCTGTGCAGGCAACGTCCAGACTTGATTTGCCAAGATCATTTTGGATATGGAAATCCCCAGAAAGTCATCTCACTCTCTGGGGGCAAGGTTTGGAACTTGCAATTGAGGCATACGCTGCAAGCTTGACGAAAAAGGCGGCTACTTTGCCCGTCTTCCCATCGTTACGCGATCATTGCCGCCATAGTCTTTTTTAGTGCGGACCGCAGCGAATCCAGCCTGTTCGAGCATTGCTCGAACTTCAGCACCCTGGTCATAGCCATGCTCAAGAAGAAGCCATCCGCCCGGAGTCAGATGGGCAATGGCACCGTCTGCAATTGCCTGCAGACATTCGAGTCCATTAATACCGTCGGTCAAGGCCTGAAGCGGTTCATACTCGAGATTGCGCAGATGATCGTCATCTGGGCGAATGTATGGCGGATTGCTGACGATAAGGTCAAACTGACTGTTCGGTACAAGTGCATCCCACCAAAATCCTTCGCGAAACTCTACCTTGGCAGCAAGTTCGGCGGCATTGCCGCGCGCAATTTCAAGCGCAGCCTCTGATGCATCTGTGGCAGTCACTTGGGCGCCTGGGATTTCCAAAGCCAACGTAATGCCAATGCAGCCGCTTCCAGTACCTAGGTCAAGCACTTTTGGATTTCCGGCCACAACAAGAAGCGCC
The DNA here is from genome assembly GCF_003315195.1 of Sutterella wadsworthensis. Taxonomy (GTDB): domain Bacteria; phylum Pseudomonadota; class Gammaproteobacteria; order Burkholderiales; family Burkholderiaceae_F; genus Sutterella; species Sutterella wadsworthensis. Next base: position 4,397 of record NZ_QNRV01000053.1, read on the forward strand.
TGTTCGACGAGAACCTCCGTGTCCGGGCGCGGTATGAGCACGGCATCTGTGACATGGAAGTGACGACCAAAAAACTCCTGACTCCCTGTGAGATACGGTACGGGTGTTCCCGCGGCACGCATGTCTACGAGCATGTCGAATTGAAGAATTTGGTCCTCAGTGAGTTCTGCTTCGTCATGGGCTATCAGATATTCGCGAGGTTTGCCAATGACAAAGCCAAGCAGAATCATTGCCTCGAATCGACCAATGACGGGGGAAGCTTTACCGAGTTGGGCGCGGATGCTGGGGCCGATTTGCACGTCAGCCATGGTCTATGCGTCTCCTCGAATAGTGATTAAGTCAGTTTAGGCAAGCTCGGCGAGTGCTGCAGCCTGATGTTCGGTGGTGAGCGCTGTAATGATTTCTTCGAGATCGCCGTTCATGATCGCTTCGAGTCGATAGAGGGTGAGGTTAATGCGATGATCGGTAACGCGGCCTTGCGGATAGTTGTAGGTTCGAATCCGCTCTGATCGGTCTCCCGAACCGATGAGATTTTTGCGTTCACTTGCTTCTCTTTCGTGTTGTTCAGCTACCTGCTGTGCATAGAGGCGGCTTGCCAGCACTGCCATTGCGCGTGCTTTATTTTGCGTTTGACTGCGTTCGTCCTGACACTCCACTACCATGCCGGTAGGAAGGTGTGTAATACGAACAGCTGAGTCGGTTTTTTGAATATGCTGACCGCCTGCGCCGGAAGCACGGAAGACATCAATGCGGAGATCAGCGGGGTTAAGCTTAACTTCTTCGATTTCATCGAGTTCAGGAAGTACCGCTACTGTGCAGGCTGAAGTGTGAATACGCCCTTGCGACTCAGTAGCCGGGACGCGCTGCACGCGATGGCCGCCAGACTCGAATTTGAGTTTTGAATAAGCGCCTCGGCCGATAATGCGCACGATAACTTCTTTGTATCCGCCCAGCTCGCTTTCGTTCTTGGAGACGATTTCCGTTTGCCAACCGTGCCCTTCGGCATAGCGCAGATACATGCGCAGCAGGTCACCCGCAAAGAGTGCTGATTCGTCTCCGCCCGTGCCGGCGCGAATTTCCAAAAAAATGTTGCGGTCATCGTTGGGATCTTTGGGCAGAAGCGCTATACGAAGTTCCTGCTCAATTCGTTCCAATTCATGAGTTGCCGCAGCACTTTCCTCCGCAGCAAATGCCTTCATCTCCGGATCAGCAGCCAGTTCCTGTGCGGCTGCAAGATCGCTTTCAGCACGTTCATAAGCATGGAGACGGCCGACAATAGGTTCAATTTCGCCGCGTTCACGCGAAAGATCACGAAAGAGATTCATGTCGGCGGCCGTTTCCGGCGCGGCAAGCATGCGGTCGATTTCTTCAAGTCTGCGCGAGAGCGCAGAGAGTTTCGAGCGGACGTTGTCGGTAAGCATTTGAGTGTTGTTTTTGCAAAAGGCAGCAGGAATACATGACTGCTGGGATAAGCATTAGAGGATAGCGGGTTTTGTGCAGTCCGTCCGTGCCGGAAGGTATTCATAAGCAAACGGGATCCTTGCGTTGTGCATGGATCCCGTTTGCGTTAGGAATTAGTAATTTTTATCGATCGTGACGTCGATAGAAGCGGTCGAGCATGCGGCCTACCAGATCACGGTCATCGTTTGAAAGACCTTCTCCGTTGCGCAGCAGAATGGTTGGATCATGGAGAAGTTTATTGGTGAGCCCATGGGCGAGCATTTCAAGCACTTCTTCAGGTTTGTCGCCATGATGCAGGTGACGCAGTGCCCTCGAGAGTTCATCATCGCGGATGAAATTTGCTCTGTCACGCAGTGACTGAATGGTCGGTACAGCTGCACGTAGGCGCAGCCAGTCGACGAAGTCGCCTACGCGCAGGCTGATAATGGTTTCAGCCTGACTGATAGCAGCTTGACGTGACTGTTTGCCTTCGCTCACGACTTTGCCGAGGTCGTCGACGGTATAGACATAAACGTCGTCCAAACGATCAACTTCAGGTTCAACGTCACGGGGCACGGCAAGGTCAACGATGAACATCGGACGGTGACGGCGTTCTGCAATGGCTCGTTCGATCATGCCCAAACCAATGATCGGCAGCGCCGAGGCTGTACAGGAAATGACAATATCGTAGCGGCCGATAGTTTCCGGGAGGTCTGCCAAACGAATGGCTTCGGCATGGACGGTCCGCGCCAGCGTCTGCCCTTTTTCCATTGTGCGGTTGGCAATCGTAATGCTCTTTGGAGACTGAGCGGCAAAATGCGCCGCACAGAGTTCAATCATTTCGCCGGCACCGACAAAGAGAACGTTTTCATCCTTGAGATTGCCATAAAGACGGAGCGCTAAACGAACGGCTGCCGCGGCAAGACTAACGGAGTTGGCGCCAATGGCAGTTGCCGTGCGAACCTCTTTAGCGACGGTGAACGTCGACTGAAAAAGGTGGTTGAGCATCACTCCGAGTCCGCGGCAATCGTGTGCGAGCTTCTCGGCCTTCTTCATTTGGCCGACGATCTGAGTTTCGCCAAGCACCATCGAATCAAGGCCCGAGGCGACGCGGAAAGTGTGGCGGGCAGCTTCTTCCTGTTCGAAAGCGTAGATATGCGGTTCGAGTTCCGAGAGCGGAACCCCTTTTTTGTTAGCGATGTATGAGAGCACTGAGGCACGAGCTGCGGCGGGATCCTCACAGGCCGTGTAGAGTTCAGTGCGGTTGCAGGTCGAGAGCACCGCAGCCTCATGGATGCCGCCCTGGGACGCTGCGCCGCATCGCTCAAGCAGATGCGCGATAGTATCGGTGATTTCATCCGGACTGAAGGCGACGCGTTCGCGCACGGCAAGCGGAGCGGTCGTGTGGTTGAGACCTAAGGCGAGAAGCTGCATTGCAAATGGGGCATCCGTCACGGGCGGGACTGAGCAGACTAAAAAGTGAGAGCCCGAGTCCGGGGGGCACCGGGACGGAAAAAGGTTATTCTTTATAGGCTTGCGAATTATAGGTTGCGGATTGTTTCCTAAGCCTTAAGAACGGCAGGTCTCTGATCTGCCAAGAGTTTTTGCGATTGATTCCTTTTCCCAGCATGAATAAGCCAGCTGCTTCCGGTGATATTGCCGCTGAAACTGCATTGAGTCTTGCTCGACGAGCTCGTGAAGCTCGACGTCTGGTTCGCCGGCGCGCGGCACTCTCTGCGGCCGCGGCGGTGTTGCCGATACCGGGACTTGATATTGCTGTGGATTTGGCTGCATTTGCCGATATGCTCAATCAAATCAACCGCAGCTTTGCGCTTTCTCCGGGGCAGATCGAGCGTCTGCATACTGATGAGCGGATCGCTATGCTCTCGGCGCTTTCTCAAGTGGGTGCTGTTTTTGCCGGTCGCTATGTGACCAATGCAGTGGTGCTTACAGCCGTCAAACAGCTTGGGGCTCGCTGGGCGGCGGGGCGTGCAGCAAAGTGGGTGCCTATTGCCGGTCAGGGCGCTGCTGCAGCGCTTTCTTTCTGGGCAGTAGTACGCTTGGGAGATGCTCACATCGCAGAATGTCTGCGTGTTCGGGAGCAGGTGCGTGCATTGCTGACGGCACCATCATCATCTGAAATACCATGACGCAATTTACTGAATATGCATCAGTTGGCCGAGAAATGGCCGCCCTTGTCCTTTTTTCGGGAGGGCAAGATTCGACTACCTGCCTCGGCTGGGCGCTCGAGCGTTTTGGACGAGTGGAAACGATTGGTGTTGACTATGGACAGCGGCATCAGGCGGAATTGGAGTGTCGCGTTCGCGTGCGCGAAAAAATGGCGCAGCTTAAGCCACAATGGGGAGAACGACTCGGAGATGATCATCTCCTCAAGCTTCCGGTGTTGGGGGAAATTGCCGACTGTGCGCTCACAGATGAGCGCCGCATTGCTTTTGAAGCGTCAGGTTTGCCTAATACGTTCGTCCCTGGGCGAAATCTCCTCTTTTTTACGCTTGCCGCTTCGCTCGCATATCGACGGGGGCTTCGGGTGCTCGTGGGAGGTATGTGTGAGACGGACTATTCGGGGTATCCGGACTGCCGCGACAATACGCTCAAAAGCCTCCAGGTGACGCTCGATCTCGGGCTTGATATGCCGTTTATCATTGAAACGCCTCTGATGCGGCTCAGCAAGGCTGAGACGTGGGCTCTTGCCGAGCATGTCGGCGGCGATCCGTTTGTCGAACTAGTGCGAAACGAAACTCATACCTGCTACATGGGTGATCACCAGCATCGTCATGTTTGGGGATACGGTTGCGGAGAATGTCCGGCGTGTAAATTGCGGGCTCAGGGCTGGGCGTCCTGGAGTGAGCATGCTCGTTTCGCCGACGCATCAACAGCTGTTTGACGCAATGGATAGCTGCGCAAACCCCAAATTCGCAACGTTTGGGAAAAAGAGATCCCGAAGAAAAACCGAGATCTCTTTACCCTTTTAGGTTTGCTCTTGACCCCGCGGGAGTTCCGGGACTAGGTGCATCCCCGGGAGTTTGTTTTTTGGGATAACCCAAACTCCCGGAGACTAGCTCCGGGAGGTCCTGATCTGACGCAAAGTCGACTTATTTATTCTTCCTAATTTCTTGTTTTTATTTAATAAAAAC
>NZ_QNRV01000054.1 GCF_003315195.1 Sutterella wadsworthensis
ACGGCGATTGAAACTGTGGGAACGCTTGCGCACCGGGTCCCATTTGGTTTGGTAGGCCTTGATGTAGGTATAGCCCTTGGCGTTGGTTTCGGCAGTGAAGTACCAATTTTGACTATCGGACATGAAGCCCCCTAATGCTCTATATTTATATGGTATGGATCATTTTATCATGAATTTAAAAGCCTGGCTTCCAAAGATATTGAAAACCAGGCTTTAAGAACCGAAGAATAGCCAAAATTGATGCTGATCAATATAAACCGTATCGCTCGAGAATAGGTACGCTGTGCATTAATGCGGCGTACCCTCCGCGAGGAGTTCCTCAATCAGCTCCGGTGATGGATTGAAATCGAATTTGTCCAACAGTTTTGCGACACTCCGTTTCTCCGGAGCGACCAGCCACTCTCCCTGTACCCTGGTTGCCATGATCTTTCCCAGCGTTTGTTTCAGGTCTTCAAGGGAGATATTCTTGTCCTCATTCATTGCGGCGATATCGGTAATGCAGTCCATTCCCATCATGGACGAGAGGTGATTGAGAAACAGCCATGCTTCCTGTGTTGCCTGAGTGCGCATATAGGAAGCTTCAAAGTCCAAACTTGCTCCGTAAGTCCTGAAAAACTGTTCGATGGCCTGTCGCTGCTTATATACCCTGTAGACCTGCATGCAGTTGAGATCCGTACGGTTGGTGCGGATCGTCACCGTTCCCATTTCCGGAATTTCATTGTGAATTTCCATCAGATCTTGCGGTTGCAGGGCTTGGAGCTCCTCATTGGTTAGTCTGGGGGCTCCCTTGGCACGGCGCTTCATCTCGCTGTCCAATTTAACCGCATTGGTGTTATTTGTTTTTTCGCCGCGTTCGACAGCATCGGCCAGTTCGTTGGCATAGAGCTGAGCATCGAAAAAGACGAACACATTGAATCCGGCCTCTGAGATCTTCAAGGCTTGAATCGCACGGCCGTTGAAAGGAAACATGTTCTCGTAACTCATCGGCGTCAAAGGCAGTTTGCTTTTAACGAATCTGCTGCCGCGGCGAAGAGGAATGACATATTTGAGATTTTTGGAATCGAGCAGTTCAAAATCACTCTCACTGGCGAATCCTTTATCGGCAATGATCGTGCAGTCCGAGTGCCTGAGAGTACTTTCCGTCAGAACGTCTGCGAATGCTGAAACATCCGGTGTACTGCCGATAAACTGCTTGTAATAGACGGGGGCTCCCCTGTTTTCGTCCAAACTGTAGATATAGAGCAGGTTGATTTGCAGCATGTACCGCTGCTTGGAGTCGTAGCCTAGTTCAGCAAAAGGCATCGTCTTGGAAGATGTAATCAGTCGATGCCCGTCAAACAAAATAAATGCGCTCTTCTTATCTATGTCTTCACGCATAAAGCTGCTGATTGCCTGACGTTTTTTACCCAAAGTCCGAAGCATGGCTGCATTGTCGGAAGCGGTGAATGACAGTTTCGGGAAAACATGCGACAAGATGCTGTTTTCGAAGTGAAGCTGAAGGCGCTTAAAACGAGGTTCTCTGAGCAGCCGCAGGAGAGCCGCAACGTAGATTTGCTGCCATTGATCAGGAAAATGCACCTGGAGACGTTTACGCAGATCTTCAGTACGTTTCCACATGAAGAGAGAAGCTCCGACTTCTACCGTCTCTTCAAGGACGGCTGCCGGACGTTCTGCCGGCGTCAAGCGGCGTTTGGTAGCAATCAGTCCATCGGGCGTAATTTTGCCCAGACAGCGTCCGGAAACCTTTCGACTGCGTTTGATCGTCGGATCGTACTTGCTGAATCGTTCATATAGATACCAGTTGTTGCCGATTTTCTTAATTTCGGTGTTTTTTGGACGATCGAACGTCAGGATGTAGTCGGGTTTTTCAGTCATTTCTTTGCAACGCGCGAGAAACCTATTAGGTACGCTAATTTTAGCAAAAATGGAGTGAGATTGTCACTCCATTTTTGCTAGAAAATCAATTAATTTGATATTGATCTAATGGTTCTCTGAACGCCCTAAATGCGAGCGATACAGTATAAATATGGATCAGCTATCCGGGAGTTCAGGGTTTTTGGAGGTTCCAAAAACGGGCTTATTGCGTTGTAGCAGTAGGGAAGATGCTCATTATGCGCGTGAAAGTGGCGCATCTACGTTCATCTATTTTCCAGTCGAAAGGGATTCCTTCTCTGAAAGTGCTTCCCAACGCGTCCATCCGTCAGCGATAGATTTCTCTAATTCCTCAAGTCGTAATTTATCAGCCTTGATGTCCTCAACGGATTTTGAGTGATAGTCGAAGGCGCTCATTGCATTGATGATGCTGGCCTGTTCTTTTTCCATGGCCTCGAGCTTTTCAGGGAGCGCTTCAAGTTCTCGGGCTTCCCGCCAGGAGAGTTTTATTTTTTGTGGGATGACATCACGAGGTTTTTCGTTTTTTGCTGGCTTTTCTGCCTTCTTTTCTGTCTTTGCTGCGGCAAACGGATCGTTTTCCTGTTGGCGCTGGGTAAACCATTCTGTATAGCCGCCCACATATTCACGCCATTTGCCGTCACCCTCGGGAGCCAATACTTCGGTGACGACATTGTCAAGGAAACGACGATCGTGACTGACAAGGATGATCGTACCTGGATAGACGGCGAGAGTCTGCTCAAGCAGTTCGAGTGAATCAATATCCAGATCGTTTGTCGGTTCGTCGAGAACGAGCAGATTCGCAGGCAAAGCAAAAAGGCGAGCAAGCAGGAGGCGGTTGCGTTCGCCGCCCGAGAGGGAACTCACGGGAACGTTTGCACGGCGGGGTGGAAAAAGGAAATCGCCCAGATAAGCGATGATGTGCTTGCGTTCACCGCCGATTTCTACCCAATCAGAACCCGGAGAGATTGTTTCGGCTACGGTTTTTGTAAGATCAAGTTGTTCACGAAGTTGATCAAAGTATGCAAGTTTGATGTTTGTGCCGAGTTTGACCGTGCCGGCATCGGGTTGAATTTTTCCTAAAAGCAGCTTGATCAAGGTACTTTTACCAGCGCCGTTTCTGCCGATAAGACCGAGACGATCCCCACGCATTAAGGTGAAATCGAGGTCTTTTACGATGACGCAGTCCCCGAATGACTTTGAAAGCCCTTTTACTTCAGCGACAATTTTGCCGCTTTTTTCGCCCGCATCGATCGACATGCGGATGGATCCCATCTGATCACGTCTGGCGGCCCGTTCGCGACGCAATTGTTCGAGCCGCTTGACACGGCCCTCGTTGCGCGTGCGTCGGGCTTCAATGCCCTTACGGATCCAGACCTCTTCCTGTGCCCAGAATTTATCGAAGCGTCGACGTTCCAGTTCTTCAGCGGCAAGCTCCTCTTCTTTTCGAGTCTCATAGGCTGCGAAATTCCCGGGATAGGATCGCAGTACTCCGCGGTCGAGCTCAACGATACGAGTGGCTACTTTGTCAAGGAACGCACGGTCATGGGTGATGACGACGAGTGAGCGCTGATTTTTGAGTTCATCTTGCGATCGAGCTTCAAGAAGTCGTATTGCTCGCATATCAAGATGATTGGTTGGCTCATCAAGCAGCAGCAGCTGTGGAGCGAGTGTAAAGGCGAGAGCAAGTGCGGCACGCTTTTTTTCACCGCCGGAAGTGAGCTTTGGATCCGCATTAGGATTGAGCTCGAAATGCGAAAGGTTTTCGTCGAGTTTTGCGAGGATACGCCATTTCTCCCTTTCGTCAGTTGTTTCATCTAATTTCCCACGGAGAATGAGACTCTCCTTCAGCGTTGGCGCATCGGGGAGCTGCGGCTCTTGTTCAACATAGTGAATGGTGAGTCCGTCCATGCGTTGAAGCTGACCGTCATCGAGCATGGTCTTTCCTGCCAACACTGAGAGCAACGAGCTTTTACCAGTGCCGTTGCGGCCGATGAGCCCCACACGTTCACCGGGTTCAATCGAAATGTTCGCTTCGTCGAGGAGCGGCAAATCACCATAAGCAAGATGAGCGTCGATGAGAGTAATAAGCGCCATAGCGTGGAGAAGAAAAGAAATGGCGGAAGACGGTTAGTGAAAAACGTCTTCCGCGAAGGGAGTGTATGGAATTGTAGAGATCAGAGGGATGGTCAGTGTCTTACTGCGTAATGCTTATGCCGGAAGCTGCTGGTGAGGGTGAAGAGGCCGGACTGATCGTTTTTGGGATCATTGGCGTAGGATCGGGATCAGCCCCAAGATCATTGACTACGACGCCTTTGACATCTTCACGGTGCGCAGCGTTAAGTTCTTCTTTGACGGTTGGCATTGCAATGGGTTCAGTTGGCTTGGGCGGTTCGATGGTTGGCAGCACTGTGCGAACAGCGAGCTCACGGGGAATTTGCAAAAGATGCCCTTGCTGCACAACTACAACTTGAGGAGTACGTTCAACGAGCGGTGAATGCGAGCGGTCAAAGGTCAATGTGCCGGTTTCTCCAGCTTCACCTTGCAGAGATCGCCCTTGAGACCAGGCCAGCGCTGTGGTGCGGGCATCAACTCCCAAGGCAAAGAGACGTTTGGCCGAGAGTGAATAAGGCATTGAGGTGCCAAAGCGAGCTTCGAAATCTGCGGGTTTGAGCTGCACCACCAACGGACACTCGGGGAACGCCACGCCATCTAAATCGTACGAGAGCGTTGTTGCAGCAGAACTCAAGTCAGGGTCGCCAGGATTGATGGCCGATGTTCCCCAAATGCGCGTGCCGCGCGGGAAGCGGTTGCGTACGAGGGCTGCTTCTTGGGCAGAAAGCGCAAGCAGCGCTGCTTGGAATGGCGGTTCACTTTGTGTGACACGCGCACGTCGAGCAGCGTGAACACGTTTTGTGATGAGCTTTCGCTGTTGTGACGATTCGGCCTTGGCGAGCGCTTCGCGCAGCTCCTGATCGAATTGCGCGGCCTCTTCTGGAGAAAGCGTGGGTTCGAATTTGGTCTGCAAATCATCAAGGATTTCCGGGGAGAAGCTGATGACTTCATAGTCAATCTGTGCGTGCGCGAGTACGTTCTCGAAGGCATCGCGGGCACGCATCTGCCAAGCTGCAGAACCCGCTATAACGGCAATTTTGGGTCTGCTCAGATTGTTGATGGAATGCGGTAGCGCTGCCACTGCTGCTTGGGCGATCCATTCCGCTTCATATTCCGTACTGATAGAAATCAGGCCTAGATTTTGTGGTACAGCCGATAAATCTGTGTTATCCGGTACATTGAGGGCAAGGACTGGAAGCGGAAGTGTTTTTTTCCGAGCAAGCATTTCAACAGCACTGCGTTCGATTGGCCCGACGACAATATCGGCACCACTCACGAGTGCGGCATCCAGTGCAGCATCAAGACTGGCTGTTTGTGACGAACTTTCCACTAGAAAAATCTCAGCGGAACGATCTTGCGGGCTGTCAATGTGGGCGTTAGATGCGGCAAGACCGTTGGCGACGATGCGTGCGGCTGCGAGAAACGGGGAGTCATCGGGCGGCATTAGCATGGCGATGCGCAGCGGGCGAAGAGATGAAACTGGCGAAGCTGCCGAGATGCTAGGCGCTTCTCCTGCGGCTGTCCCTAAAGTTTCCACTGCGTGCACGATGCTTGGGGCGCTTAAACTACCGACCACGACTCCACTAAAGCAAGCGATCAGAGAACGACGAGAAAGCGGCATGAATTCCCTACGAAATCTTTGGACTGATAATGCGCTGATGCTGGCTGCAGGACTTCCCGATCAGGAACTCCCGGCCGCGGCGCTCTATGTAGTTGGACTCCCCATCGGCAACATGGGCGATATTACGCTGAGGGCCCTTTGGGTGCTTTTGAGCGTTGATGCTGTGGCTGCTGAGGATACCCGAGAGACGAGGAAGCTCCTTGAGCGGTTCGGCATCGATACTCGATTATTGTCCGTTCGTGAGCATAACGAACGACACGGAGCTGAGCAAATTGATGCGCTCTTGGCAGAGGGGCAGCGCGTCGCATTAGTCACTGATGCTGGTACGCCGGCGGTATCCGATCCGGGGGCGCGTGCTGTTGAGTACTTGCGCCGCGTTGGCCGGCGTGTGATTCCTGTTCCCGGTGCATCAGCGGCAATCACTGCTTTGTCTGCTGCCGGGCTGCTTGGTACAGGTTTTGACTTCATCGGTTTTCTGCCGCCGCAGCCTAAGGCGCGTCATCAGTCGGCCGAAGAGCTCGCGCATCGTAAGCGCCCCTTCGTTCTCTATGAGGCACCGCATCGTATTCTCGCGTTGCTTGAAGATTTGGGAGCAGCTCTTACGCCAGAACGGCGCATTGTCGTAGCGCGTGAGCTGACGAAGAAGTTTGAGACGATCACTTCTCTTACTGCTGCAGATCTCTCGGAATGGATTAAGACGCATGAACCCCGTGGAGAGTATGTTGTGCTTGTAGATGAGGAACCTATGAAGGAGGAGACGCTTTCTGTTCAAGAAGAAGCATGGCTCAAAGCACTCGCTCCAGAGCTTCCGTCTTCGCGGTTGGCGGCTATCGCCGCTAAGCTGACGGGGCGTCCGCGGCAGGAGATCTACACCTGGCTGACGGTCATGCGTAAAGCACAAGAGACCGATGCAGCCGAATAAAAATTAGCAGCGGAGGGTGGAATCGGCTAACCCGACAGCCGCTTTCAGTTCGACCCTTCAATGGAGGAACGTTACCCATGGCCAATAATGAAAAGACAGATGAGTCTGTCAAACGGAAGAGCCACGAAACGCGTGAAGCGGTACTCAATGACGAACATATTGACCGAGCTCCGCGCTTCCAAAATGTGCAGGATGTGCTGGAACACATCAAGTCTGACAAGACAGAGCGCGCCTATCGACGCAAGCAGGATTTGATTGAAGACATCCTGAGCGGGCAGGCGCGCGAAGATCGTGAGGCGATTCTGAGTCAACTGCTCGCAGAGCTTACAACTAAGAGCAAAAAAAGCCGTAAGGAGCGAGACCTTGAGGAGAACCGCCTCAATCCAGATTGGGCGAAAGGTGCTTATCCGTATGTCAATCGCATGCGGCGTAAAAACTACGAGGAGCAGAAATTTCGCCTGCAGGTTGAACTTTTAAAACTTCAGGCATGGGTGAAGGAAACAGGACAGAAGATCATTGTCATCTTTGAGGGACGCGATGCTGCAGGCAAAGGCGGCACAATTACGCGCTTCATGGAGCATCTCAATCCTCGTGGTGCACGAGTTGTAGCCTTGAATAAACCCACCGTAGAGGAGTCTGGGCAGTGGTATTTCCAACGCTATGTGACACATCTACCCACCAAAGGTGAGATGGTTTTCTTTGACCGATCCTGGTACAACCGAGCAGGTGTTGAGCGCGTCATGAAGTTTTGTACGGACGCTGAATACTATGAATTTATGCGGGAAGTCCCTGGGTTTGAACGCAATTTGGTTCGAAGCGGCACATATGTCATTAAGTTCTGGTTCTCAGTAAGTCAGAAGGAACAGCAGCGTCGTTTCCGTGAACGACAAGTTTCGCCTTTGAAGCGTTGGAAACTTTCGCCGATTGACTTGGCTTCACTTGATAAATGGGATGATTACACTCGCGCCAAAGAGGCAATGTTCTTTGGCACCGATACGCCGGAAGCGCCCTGGACAGTGATCAAATCTGACGATAAGAAGCGTGCTCGGTTAAATGCCATGCGATACGTTCTGCATCTCATTCCGTATGCGGAGAGAGACTTGAAAGCCATTGGCCCCATTGATCCGCTGATTGTTGGTCGAGCAAGCACGATGTTTGAGACTGCAGAGTATGCTGCTGCACCGCATATTCTTGCGGGTGAACTTGTTCGCCCGAATATGCCGCCCATGCTTCCCGGGCCAAAAAAGAAAAAGAAGAAGTGATTCAGAACCGATTGATGCAATCTTGGTATTCGTTGATTGTTCAGTCATGATGTTTCACGTGGAACATCCTGTCGGTAAAGAATCGAATGTTTCACGTGAAACAATGCGCGCAGACTGAGCACAGAACAAAAGACCGTAGATCCCTGAACTACGGGTTACCTGCTCTACATTTCGAATCGCCGCGGTGGTTCAGAAAGCTGGAGCAATTCAAAACAGCGCCGACGCGAGGCAGGAATA
>NZ_QNRV01000055.1 GCF_003315195.1 Sutterella wadsworthensis
TTGAGCAGGCTGCGGGCATCCTCTTTGAAGATCTCGCGCAGATGCTCAAGCACCTGTGACTGCGCTGCCAGCTGTTCCAAAGCCCAAGTGAACCCTAAGCTGCGGGTATCGCACAAAGCGGAATCCATTTCGGCAGCCGCTGGTTTAGGGCCGGGAGCGTCCGGGAAATCTCGGCGATAGGCTGCCTCATCGACCAACGTCTTATCCAGGCCGAAATAAAAGGTCCCTTGGGCGTACTGAGGAAAGTCAGTACGAAATTTGGCGGTGATATTGACGACGGAATCAGCTGCTAAGCGGCCGACATACTTGCGGGCTGAGCGTTTTGATTTCTTGGCGACCGGATCCCACTGCGTTTGATAGGCGTAGATGTAGCACAAGCCCTTGGCATTGGTTTCCTTGGTGAAATACCACTTGTCGCTAGCCTTTTTCATCATCAATCCCGCTAACAGATACCTAATTTAAACATAGGTATCATTTTAGCGGAAAAAAGAAATCCCGTAAAAACTTATTGGTTTATTTTCACGGGATTAGCTCAGCAAAACATCCGATCCTTGACCTTAATCACACGAGTTCGGGATCTGTTATCCGGGAGTTCCGGCTCCAGCACCGGCTAACTGATCCACATATTCGCGGAGAGTTTCAGGGAGTCATTTCAAGCCAAGCATTAGCATAGCTGACTCTTCATCATTGCAATCCCAGCGATTCTTCTTCTCTCGAAGCGATAAGTCTGAGGGGAATTAACCTTTTGTATAATGGGTTCAAGAGGTGTTAATGCAATTCAGTTTGAATAATTTAAAACCGTACGCCGAGACGATGCGAGCCTGGCTGGTGAATTTGTCGGTTGCCTCAATGGCTGTTGGGCTTTTTAACGGTGTGCTGTTAGGGTGGTTTATTGGCGGCGTGCTGCTTATTTCAGCATTTGCTGTCGTCTACTTGCGTGAAAGGTATATGAAATGACTGTTTGGATCGCGACATTAGTCACAGGGGTTGCTATGCCGGTCATTTTGTTCGGCATCATTCTTTATGTAAAAAAGCATTCTCACTAGCGTTCTGACATGCTGGTCATCTACGCCGCAGACCAATGCCGTCTGCGGCGTTTTTCATTAGATTGTTCACGCTGATGAACCGCGACGCGCTCGGCTGCGCAAACCGATAACAGCAGCAGCGAGCTCAGCAGCGATGATGATCACGATGCCGACCGTGGCGAAAGACTCGAGTTTCTCGTCAAAAAAGAGCCAGCCGAAAAAGACGGCAAACAAAATGGCGGAAAACTGCAGACAGGCGCAAAGCAGCGGCCGGCCGCGTCCCCATCCTAATGTCTGTGCGAGCTGAGCGCCCATCGTGCAGATGCCCACGGCAAAAAGCATGGGGTCCGTAAAAAGGTCCTTCATAGAGGCTCTGCTCAAGAACGCCTCCGCCACGGCAGAAATGACCAGACTTGCCGCAGAAAACCAAAAGACTGTGCGGAAAATCGGTTCGCCCGCCGCGCCGAGACGCTTCAAGAACATCGCTGAACCTGCCGCCAAAATCGCCGAAAGCACAGCCAGCACGGCATAGGGCAGTTCATGGCTTCCGCAGGAAGGCTGCAGCACCATGCAAATGCCCGCAAAACCGCAAAGCACCGAACCGACCAGCACCCAGTCGGTGCGCTCGCCAAGACGCATCTTTTCAATGATCACAAAGAGCGAAACGAAAAGCGGCATGGTGTAAAAGAGCGTCTCAGCCGTGCCGATCTGCAGATGCTGTACGGTCACGATGTTGATCAGCAAAGCGAGCATGCCGCATATCGCTCGGCCGATATGCGCCTTCGGGATCTTTGTTTTGAGCGGCGTCTTAGCAACCGCCGCCATCAGAACGGCAAAGAAAGCCATGTAGCAGGAACGGACGAAGAAAATGTCCCAAATTTCGTACTGCGGCGGCACCCACTTCACGAACACATAGGTGAGCACCGTAAAAAAAGTGGCCGCAAGAATCCATAGCGAATGCAGCATAGCTACTCTCCTACCGGCCGCCCAAAGCGCTTTTGAATCAGCGCCAAGAGCTGCGCGCGGATCAGCTGCGATCCCGGATCGGCGTGCGTACGCTCGTGCCAGCCCAATCGAACGGTGAGTTTTGGCGCGGCATCAGAAAGCTGAAGCATCGCTGTGCGTCGCGGGTCGAGTGCAAGTTCAGCCGTTGCCTTGGGCACAATCGCGTAGCAGTCCGTCTCTTCCAGACAAAGTGATGCCGCAAGAAAGAAGGGCGTCACCAGTGCGATGCGGTCTGGATTTTTGGGATTAAACCAGCCGTTGCCGGGACTGTTGGGAGCACGGTAGCGGTCGGGCTGGGCATTGATGAGCACCTGCGGGAAGGCTTCAAGATCTTCGCGTTCAAGAGGCCCCAAAGTCGCAGCACGTTCAGAGAGAGGATGTCCGCGCCGCCCCAGACAGACGTACGGCGTGGTAAGAAGCGCCACAGAATGAACATCTGGATGGAGTCCCTGCCGGGCAAAGAACACCAGATCGAGCAGATCTTCACGCAGATAATCAAAGAGATGTTCATCGGCCTGCATGGCGCGCAGCCGCACATGCGGCATGCGGGCCGTGAAGTCAGCAAAAATCGAGGCAATGCAGAGCGCAAATGCATTGTCGTAGCAGGCCGTGCGAACGGTGCGCGAAAGAGTTCTTGGATCCAGTTCGTCGTCGCGCCGCAGATCCTCAAGCACATGCATGAGGGAAAGCACCTTGTCATAACGGCGTTTGGCAGCTGTGGTCGGCTGCATCAGAAACCCGCTTCTCACAAAAAGCGGATCGTCCCAATAGGTGCGGAGCTTCGCGAGCATGCGGTTGGCGCTCGAGAGACTGATGCCGAGCTGCTCGGCCGCACGCGGAAGCGTTCCGGTACGAAAAAGCGCCAGAAAAAAATAGAGCGCTTCAGCATCCACGCCGCGGACAAAGGCCGGCAGACCATGCTTGTCGAACGCCTCGAACGCCTCGAACGCCTCGAACGTCTCGAGCGTATCGACGGCATCCTGAGCACCTTGGCGTTTCCGACTAAGAACCGGTTCCGACATTGATTGGCTCCGAAATCTGACATTCAAACACGTAAATTACCTCATTTTCCGAAGACAGCGCTATCCCTAGAATTTGTCCGACTTCTTTAGAGCAATTCCACGTTTTATGGAAATTCGGCCAATGATTCATCCTTCTGAACCCGTACTCTCCGCCGCGGCAGCCGCCGTTCTTCTTACTTTTGCAGCCGCTTCCGCCGCAGCGATGACGCCTGGCGTCTACTCGGCCGCTGTGCCCGCCCGCAACGGTGAACTTGCCGTAGAAGTGCAGGTTTCCGCCGACCGCATCGAATCCGTCAAAGTCGTCCGTCAGCAGGAAACGCCGGGCATCGGGTCGCTTGCTGTTGAAGCGCTCCCTGCCGCGATAGTCGCCCAACAAACCAGTTCGGTGGATGTCGTGAGCGGCGCAACGATGACTTCCAACGCCATCATCAAGGCCGTCAGCGAAGCGCTTAAGCAGGCCGGCGCCGACGCGTCTTTCTTTAAAAAGAAAACCGACGCCAAGTCTTCAGACAAAGCGCTGCCGCTGGAAACACAAGCTGATGTCATCATTGTGGGCGGCGGCGGAGCCGGCATGGTGGCTGCAGCCACCGCCGTCGAGCGCGGCGCCAAGGTGATCGTGCTCGAGAAGATGGCCATGCTGGGCGGCAACACCGCCCGCTCTGAAGGCAACATGTCCGCCATGGATCCTAATCCCGAGAAGCTTCTTGACATGACGCAGGCCGTTCGCGACATCGTGACAAAGTACACCTCGATGAAGCCTTGCAGCAAGGCCGTAGCCGACCTTCAGGAAACGGTGAAAAAGCAGCTTGCCGCGCATGATGCCGCCGGTAAAAAGTACATCTTCGACTCGCCCGAACTCTTTGCGCTGCAGACGATCGAGGGCGGTGACTGCCACAGCGACCCGAAGCTTGTTCTGACAATGACCCAAAACGCCACAGCCGCTATGAATTGGCTGGAATCACAGTCTGACATGACGTGGTTCCACGTCCCGCGTCACTGGATTGATGTGGGCATCGGCGGCCTCTACCCCCGCGGACAGTGGCCGCGTCAGGCTGACGGCAAAACACCGATCTCTACTTACGATGCCTACATCGCTCCGCTCGCGAAAAAAGTGAAAGCCGCGGGCAGCACGATCTACACCTCTATGAAGGTGACCGAGATCGAACGTGATCCGTCGGGCCGAGTGACCGGCGTGAAAGCCGTTGATGTGAAGGGTGCGCCGCATATCTTCTCGGGTAAAAATGTCATCCTCGCCGCCGGAGGCTACGGCGCCAATCTCCAGATGGTGAAGAAGTACAACAACATCTCCGTTATTGCTACTTCGAACCAGCCTGGCACGACGGGCGAAGTGCTTGAAGCCGCCGTCAAGGCCGGCGCTGCGCTCGAAGGCATGCAGTGGATTCAGATCCATCCTCACGGCAATCCGAAAAACGGAGAACTCGAATCCGCCATTGCCGGCCGTCCGCAGGATACGCCCTACGTGAATAAGCTCGGACTGCGCTTCGTGGATGAAACGGGCCGGCGCGATGAAATTTCTCACGGCATCCTTGAGCAGCCCGGTCAGGTGGTCTACTCGATCTTCGATCAGGAAACCATCAACCAAAAGAAAGTGCGTGACGATCTGATACAGATTGCCCTCTCGCACGGCTATGCCTATAAAGCCGATACCCTCGAAGATCTGGCCAAAGCCGCCGGCATTGACGAAAAGGGCTTCGCCCAGACCATGAAGGCCTACAACGCTGCCGCAGCAGCTCAAGACACCAAAGGGCTTTCGGTTCCGAAGATTCTGATTGGCATGCCTGTGACAAAGGCACCCTTTTATGCCGTTCCGCTCACGACCACTATCCATCACACGATGGGCGGTCTGCGCATCAACGAAAAAACGCAGGTGCTTGACGACAAAGGCAACCCGATTCCGGGGCTCTTCGCCGCAGGTGAAATCACCGGCGGCATCCACGGCGGCAATCGCCTCGGGCGCAATGCGCTCACCGACCTATTGGTCTTTGGACACATCGCGGGTCTGGAAGTCACAGCCCATCAAAATTAAGGCTTGATACACCAATCTTCCTGCTGTCCTCGAAGTATTTCTCAATGCTTCGGGGGCAGCTTTATTTTCGCCGCTGGGAGAAGTGCTGCTGCGATCAATGCTGACCGCAGAAATCTTTTGGGAAGCCGAACTTCGTCCAAATCGGCGTCAGATCAGCCGGCACCTGCGGCTGACTCCCCGGCGTCGGACGGGGCGAGCGGGGCGAATGCCAGTCTGACCCGGTGCTCGCGAGAAACCCGTACTGCTTGGCCTTGGCCGCAAAGAGCGCATCATCATCGCGGGTCTGCGAACCCGAGGCCACTTCAATCGCCTCTCCGCCGGCTCCCTGAAAGGCCGTCAGCAGTTCGTCAATCATCCACCCTTCTTTGAGGTTGTAGCGCCCGGGGTGAGCGAGAGAAGCCGTGCCGCCCTCACTTTTCACAAAACGCACGGCGTCGCGGATTTCCGGCCATTCAATCTGCACGTAGCCGGGCTTGCCGGGCTTGAGGTACTTATCGAAGGCTTGGGCGTAATTCTCCACATAGCCGGCATCCAGAAGCCACTGTGCAAAGTGCGTACGGGAAAGCGATCCCGGATGAACGGCAAGCGCCATTGCGCCTTCAAAGGCCCCCTTGCAGCCGCAGGCCGCAAGGAGTTTTCCCATCCGTTCCCCGCGCTCAATGCGTTTTTTGTCAACGCCTTTGAAGAAAGCCTTGAAGGCTTCCGTATTCGGATTGAGGTTATAGGCCGCCACATGAATCGATTTTTGTCCCCAGCGCGTGGAAATTTCAATGCCGGGCACGAATGCGATGCCAAGGCGTTCGGCTTCTGCACGAGCCTCCTCAATGCCTTTCATCGTGTCGTGATCGGTGAGGCTCATCAGCTTTACGCCGTTGCCGGCACAAAGACGAACAACTTCTGCGGGCGGAAGAATTCCGTCCGACGCATTGGAATGCATATGCAGATCAATAGTCACGACAAAGCTCTTGAAAGACTGGACACGTTTTGCCTCAATTGAGGCAGATGCGTTGCGGTCTAAAAAGTTTATCGATTTAGCCGCACCGCTAAAATAATGAACCTCAGGTTTTTCATTAATAGGTTTCGTCATTGTCATGGATGCTCTCCAAAAACTGCTGTTCCCGCGCGCAAATGTGCGCGGTGAAACGGTTGTATTAGGCGACGCCCTTGAACAGGCCGTCGTCAATCAAAACCTTCCCGTTGCGGCCCGCCGCCTCGCGGGCGAAATGGCCGCCGCAGCGCTTCTCACTGCAGGCGCGCTGCAATTTGACGGGACAGTTGCCCTGCAAATTGAGGGCGACGGTCCCGTTCGCCGTGCCTTGGCGGAAGTGCGCCCCGGCTATGCCTTCCGCGTGATGGTGGAGCTTGCGGCCGGCACGGATCCGGCGAAGCTCGACCCCAACGCCAAGCTCAAAGATCTCGTCAATGTCTCCGGCCGCGGCCGCTGCGCCTTCATTCTCGACAGAGCGCATCGCCCGGCCGATGAGGCGCCGTATCAAGGCGTTGTGGCGCTCGAAGGCGACACGCTTGCCCAAGCGCTTGAAAACTACTTTCGCCATTCCGAGCAGGTGGACACGAAGCTCGTGCTGGCTGCCGACGACAAGACGGCGGGCGGCGTATTCCTTCAGAAAATGCCCGCCGAAGGCGGAAAACTCCCCGCTGACTATGACCCGGAAGGCTGGCAGCGGCTCACGATGTTTGCCGGCACGGTGAAGAGCGCCGAACTGCTTACGCTCTCACCCGAAGACATCAACCGCCGGCTCTTCTGGGAAGAGTCTCCGCTCGTCACGCACGAAGCGGCGCCGCACTTTGCCTGCACGTGCTCTAAAGCCCGCTTCGACGATCTGGTACGTTCACTCGGCCGCGAAGAAGTCGACGCCATCATCCGGGAAAAAGGCGCTCTTGACGTCGCCTGCCGCTTCTGCGGCGCCAAAGCGCACTACGACGCCATCGACGCCGCAGCGCTCTTCACGCCGGGCGTGCAGACGCAGAAGGCATAACGTTCGTTCTTTCTGAGACTAAGAATGCTCACCAACGGCGCGGGGATGGCTCCGCGCCGTTTGTTTTGCCCGGGGCGTCAATCTACTGACGTCGATCCCGAGCCTTCGGCGCACGCTGGTTCTTGGGCGCGGAATAAAGATCCGACTTCTTAGGCGTAAAGGTCGGTTTAGCCCCTGCGGCAATGTCCGGAGCGTCGACGTCCGGCATGGATGCTGCTGCATCGGATTTGCGTGCCGCTTCTTCCGTCGTCTCAATGCGGAAGAGAATTTCATTGGGCTTGACCATATTGAGCTCGCGGCGGGCGCGCTCTTCAATGGCATCTTGATTGTTGGCGAGCGAATTGAATTCGGCCTGCAGCGCTTCATTGGTTCGGCGAAGCGATTCATTCTCCTCGCGCTGCGTATTGAGTACTACTCTCAACTCAGACAGTCTACTCCAACTTGCCCGCCCAAGCCACAGCTGGTACTGCGCGGCGCAGATGCCGAGAAGCAGAATGCAGATGAATAAGCGGACCATAGCGGCGTGGAAGCAGTGACTGCTGATTTTGCAGTTCAAAAAAACAAACCGGACAGCTCTCTATTGTAGATAGCTGTCCGGTGATGGAAGGTCTTCCCGAGCCTTAAATATTCAGCCCAAACTCCCGGAGACTAGCTCCGGGAGGTCCTGATCTGACGCAAAGTCGGCCTATTTATTCTTCCTAATCCATTGTTTTTATTTAATAAAAAC
>NZ_QNRV01000056.1 GCF_003315195.1 Sutterella wadsworthensis
AACGTCGTCCAGGATCCTTTTATCGCTCTGAGCATTTATCGGGCCCGCAATATTGTCGAACAGAGCTTCCAGCAGTTTAAGAATCAAACTGCTGGGGATCGCCTCTACGCGACCTCAAGCACCTACATGGGCAAGCTGTTTGTCCAGGTATTGGCCCAGTCACTGCGCCTGATGATGCATATGGCATGTCGACGCAACGAAACGGCAGCGAACCGTTTGCCCAACAATTCTTTGACGAAGGCCTTCATGCAGCTGCGTTATCTGAAGGCCAATAAACCAACTGATCGCAACGCTTGGAAAACAAAAGAGATCCCGAAAAAAATCCGAGATCTCTTTACCCTCTTAGGTTTGCCCTTGCCCCCGCGGGTGTTCCGGGACTAGGTACATCCCCGGGAGTTTTGGGGAAAAACTGCGCTGTGCGATGAACATAAACAAATGCCCGCAAGCTGTTTAATGAGGCTGGCGGGCATTAATGACTGGATTTGCGTGAGTGCAAACCCAGAAAAATCTTTGGTGGCTAGGGACGGAATCGAACCGCCGACACGCGGATTTTCAATCCGCTGCTCTACCAACTGAGCTACCTAGCCGTTCGCCTAAGCAGTACTTCAGAGCAACCTATAGGAGAAACAGCGTCAAATTTCCGCTATTAATTTTCCCCGACTGATCTGAATGGTGGCTAGGGACGGAATCGAACCGCCGACACGCGGATTTTCAATCCGCTGCTCTACCAACTGAGCTACCTAGCCGCCCTGAAAGGTCGAAGCACGGATTGTATAGAGCCATTCGTTGGTTTGCAAGAAACCGTTGACCTCTCGTGCTTTGTTCAATATTAAAATACCGTGTATGCGGTATTGGATGATGAAGGAATTCATCTATCCGCAAGCTGAAGCCGCGATAATCGATCTTCCCAACTTCTTTAAAAGAGGCTCCGCCACACCATGGCCGCAATTTCTAGTCTGCGCGCACTTGCCGCCACCGCGCTTCCGCTTTTAACTATCGCTGCTGCACAGGTACAGGCGGCCGCCATTGATGCTGAAGCTGTGCGCGAAGCGCTCATGAAAAACACAGGACTTAAAGCTGAAAGCGTACAGCCGTCGCCGATTCCTGGACTCTGGGAGGTCTTTATTCAGGATCGGCTTTTCTATGTCGACGACAAAGTGGGTTATGTCTTTTCGGGATCGATTATTGATACCAAGACAAAAACGAACAAAACGCAGGAACGTCTGCGCGAATTCGCTCGTGAGAACTGGTCAAAGTGGCCTCGCCAAGATGCGGTTAAGCAAGTGTTTGGAAAAGGTCAGCGCGAGGTGATTGTTTTCTCAGATGCTAACTGCACGTACTGTCGTTCAATGGAGCGGGTGTTTGAAACCGTTGGGAATTTGACGGTGTGGACGTTTATTACGCCGCTCATCCGCGGCGAGCAAAACAACTATGAGATCGTTTGCGCCAAGGATCCCTCTAAGGCTTGGGCCGACTGGATGCGGCGCGGCATTACGCCGCCAGCTGCACCGCAGAATTGCGACAGTTCCGTTTTGACGCGAAATCTCAAGCTTGCTGGGCGCTACAGCATCGGCGGCGCGCCGACATTTTTTTTCCCAACCGGCGACCGCATGACGGGAGCTGTTTCGGCTGAACAATTTGAAGGCATCCTAGCCGAACAACCGACGAACGGAAGTTGATCGATCTAAATCTCTCAAAAAGCGCCGTCAGGGAATAATTCTGAGCGGCGCATTGTTTACGAATGGTTTAACGTGGTGCATGGGCGCCGTTGGGGAGCACTTCCTCGGGAGCCAGACCATTGGGAACCAGAAGCCAGGCAGCAACAGCGCTCTTTTGCCGTCCAGCTGCAGCGCCGGCGTCATCGCCGAATCCCCAGAAGTAGTCAAAGCGAAGAGCTCCTTGGATGGCACCGCCAGTGTCCTGAGCAATCACCGGTTGGGTAAACGCCAATGCAGGCCGCTCTTGAGAGATGGAAACAATGAAAGGTGTGCCGAGTTTCCAGTATTTTTGATCAACGGCGACGGAGGCTTCTGGAGTAAGCGGCACACCGGCGGCACCAATGGGACCGAGTTCGGTGTCGCTTTTGCGTTCCTCAAAAAAGATGTAGCTTGGGTTTTGCGCGAGGGCAGCCTTCACCTTAGACGGATTGGCCTTTGCCCAGGAGCGAATGCGCTGCATCGAAAGCTCATGCGCGGACAGGTGTCCATGCGTTATCAGCCACTGACCGATGGAGTGGTATCGCCAGCCATTTTGATCCGCAAAGCCCACTCGCATGAAGCTTCCGTCGGGAAGCACAATTCGGCCTGAACCTTGTACATGCAGGAAAAATGCGTCAACGGGATCGCTCACCCATGCGATGGCCCATCGAGCCATCTCCGCTTCTTTCTCCTGAATGGCGCCGCGTTTGTCGTAAGGAACGACGCGGCGGCCGTCAAGCTTTCCGCGCAGGCGACGCCCCTTCAAGTCGGGATAGAGTTCTCCGAGATCAATCGTAAGCAGATTGTCAGGGATGCCGTAGATAGGGTGAACATAGGGCGGCTGTCGAACACGGCTTCCGTAGAGCAGCGGTTCATAGTAGCCGGTCATGAGTCCCGTCGAAGTGCGCCCTTTTTTCGCAGGAATTTCCACTCCCCACGGGGTGAAATTCGAGCGAAAGAAACTCTCGGCGGCAGGAGCGCTGTTGGGCAGGGATAGCGCCGTGCTGCACAAACCGCTCCAAACTGCGTCAATGCGTATTCTTGAGCAGCTTTGTCGAAAAGCTGTCAGCGCAGCCTCCCACCGATGGCCATCAACAGCAGGCAGGTCGGCATAATCCGAGCGAGTAAACGTAATTCCTTTCTTTGCCGGAGGCGGTATGGGTTCACTTGGAGGCGGCGTTGTCGTACAGGCTGTAAGCAGAGCTACGACAGTCGCAAGTGCGGCGCCGGCGATCTTGCGAGCAAAGAGGTGCTGTGCGGGGATCATAGAAGTGTCGCTGAAGAGAAAATTGACTTCAAGTCTAGACGTCTCAATGCCGTGGTGTGGTTTCCTCAGGCTAGGTCGATATACTGAGGCTCAATATTCAACTTGTTCACGGTTTCTTGAAGAGATCTACCATGCGAACCTGCCGCATAGCACCATCCATTCTTTCCGCCGATTTTGCTCGCTTGGGCGAGGAGGTGCGGGACGTTGCCGCTGCCGGCGCTGATTGGATTCATTTTGATGTAATGGACAATCATTACGTCCCCAATCTAACGGTTGGGCCGTTGGTATTGAAAGCTATTCGCCCGTATGTGTCGATTCCGATCGACGTGCATTTGATGATTGAGCCGGTCGATGCACTGGTGCCTAGTTTTATTGAAGCCGGCGCCGATATCATTACTTTTCATTGTGAAGCGACGAAGCACGTTGATCGCACGCTGCAGCTGATCCGTAAAGGCGGCGTCAAAGCTGGGCTGGTATTCAATCCTGCAACGCCGCTCGACTATCTCGATTACGAACTTGATCAGATTGATGTGGTGCTTCTGATGAGTGTCAATCCCGGGTTCGGCGGGCAGAGTTTTATTGAATCAACGATAGAAAAACTCGCGCGTGTTCGCGAAAAACTCGATGCGTATAAAGCTCAGACCGGACGCGAAATCG
Source organism: Sutterella wadsworthensis (assembly GCF_003315195.1). Lineage (GTDB taxonomy): Bacteria > Pseudomonadota > Gammaproteobacteria > Burkholderiales > Burkholderiaceae_F > Sutterella > Sutterella wadsworthensis. Next base: position 3,622 of record NZ_QNRV01000056.1, read on the forward strand.
CTCTGGAGGTTGACGGTGGTGTGAAACCAGCAAATATTGCACGCATCGCAGCAGCCGGAGCCGATACCTTCGTCGCAGGGTCGGCTGTCTTTGGAGCGGGATCTGCTCAGGGTTATGCTGAAGTCATTCGCAGCATGAAGTCAGCAGTGGCGGTACTTGCATGATCCGCGCCGCGCTATTTGATTTGGACGGTACGCTGGTTAGTTCTCTCCCAGAGCTTGCCAAGGGCGTCGAAATGTTGTCGCGAGAGCTCGGAGCGCCAGTGCCGCCCGAGGCGGTTGTCGGCGACATGATCGGCGGCGGAGTTCGTGTGTTGATTGACCGTCTCTTTCTCTGGTGGCAAGGAGCTGGTGCGAAGGAGTTGCCGGATTTTGAATCAACGCTTCAGCGTTTGGTTGCGATCTGGTCTGGCATGTCTGGCGACTTGATTCGAGAAATCCCAGGTGCTTTTGCTGGTGTTCAGAGTCTGAAGGAAGCTGGTATTTCAGTCTGGCTTGTGACGAACAAGGAGCGCGGACTGACGGAAGCGTTCTTGCGCGAGCGAGGCATTGATGCACTCTTTAATGGATTGGTTGCCGCCGGCGATTGCGCGCATCCCAAACCTGCGCCTGACATGCTGATTAAGGCCATAACCAGTGCTGGTGCAGAGGCATCGGAAGCAGTGATGGTCGGCGACAGTCGTAATGATGCACTTGCAGCTCGTGCAGCCGGCATTCGTGCGATGCTGGTTGAGTCTGGCTATAACGAAGGTGTTCCGCTGAAGGAATGGGCTCGGACTGCTGGCTTCAATGAAGTCTTTCCGTCCGTAAAAGAAGTTTGCGAGGAGCTCCTCGCTCAACAAGGAAGCCGCAAATGCGGAGATTGACATACTCATACTTACTGACGGCAGTCGTTTTTTCCTTTGTCGCGTCCGGAGCTTATGCTGCAGCAGAGCAATCAGAACCACCGACAGCAGCAGATGTTGAGGCCTGTTGGGCGAAAGCGGATGGAGATCCTTCGAAGGAGAACAGCTGCCTCAAGCTCGATCTTGCGTATGCCCAGAGTGAGTACAAGACCGTTACTGAGCAGGTCGCTTCGCTTGCAAAAGCGTGGGACAAGCCGTCTGGAGGGCGTACTCGTTGGAATAAGTTCATCGTATCTGGTCAGAGCTTTGATACATTCGTAAAGCGTGAATGTGACTTCGTGAGCACGGTGACGAAAGGCAGTCGGCTGGTTGAAGATAATGCCGAGCTTGCTTGTCAAATCAATTGGTATCGACTCAGAACGAGCATTCTTACGAATCGTCATTTGACGGAAGCGCGCCATTGATGAAACCTGATTTTTCAACGGAATCTCTTACAGGCGTTTGGCGGACTACGGTGGAGCATTTCATGGCTTCGCCGGAAGGACAAAATCTTGTTGACCGCATCTCCAGCTGTACTGCTGACGTTTTCCCTCCTCATCCGTTCCGAGCGCTTGAAGAGACGCCTTTTGAACAAGTTCGTGCGGTCATTTTCGGCCAGGATCCGTATCACACGCCCGGTAAGGCTTGTGGGTTAGCTTTTTCTGTGCCAGCAGGAGAAAAACTGCCGCCTTCCTTGAAAAATATTTTCAAAGTAATAGCTGCGTCGAATGAAATACGTCGCACGCGAGGCGATCTTTCCGATTGGGCTGCGGCGGGCGTATTGCTCCTCAATACGATTTTGACGGTGGAAGCGGGAAAACCTCTGGCTCATGCTGGATGGGGGTGGGAGACTTTGACCGACCGGCTCGTTACTCAACTTTCTTCAGGACGAAATGGACTTGTTTTTTTCCTGTGGGGCAAACCAGCACAGCGTCTTCGGCCGATGATCGATGAACGCCGCCACTTGGTGCTTGCATCGAGTCACCCATCTCCCTTATCGGCGACTCGAGGCGATGATGCCTTTATGAAGTCCGACTGTTTCCATAAAGCCAATGCATGGCTTGAGGCTCGCGGTGAGGCGCCCATTGACTGGATGGGCGCCGCGCAGCAACCGGTTCTCTTTTAACTGAGGTCAATCACGCGCTGCGGAAGCAGCAGCAAGAATGCATTTGATCGCGGGGATGCAAGATCTAATTGACGAACGATAAGTCGGTCTCCGCGAAAGAATACGATTTCGACAACTCGGCCAGCACAAGCTTCCACCATGCGGTCAAACCGTTCAAAAGTTATTCGCATGCCATCAAGAGCAATCGGCACATCTCCGGCAAAAAGACTGGCTTCAAACGCCGGAGATGCGGACGGCACATAGTCGAGCTCAAGGTCTGCACCGGAACGGCGAAGCTTCAGTCCAGAGAGTGCGTAAGCCTGATTTTGGTTTGCGTCAAGGGTGAGTTTTTTCCCGCGGTGCTCTAAAGCAGTGCTGAAGGCGGCAATCCATTCGCAGCGGTCAACATTGGGCTTGCTCACCCAGTGCTCAATGACGTCAGCAATAGAAAGGCCAGTAAGTTCAAATACCAATTCGGCAAAGCCACCATCAGGCAGACCGGACCAGGTACGGTCAGTAATCTTGCTTCGAACGGTGAGGAACCAACTTTGCAGTACATGCTCGAGAGTCCATTCTCCATTGGAGCGCTGTTCGAGCGCATCATTGATTAAAAACGCAGCCAGAGCCCCTTTGGCGTAGTAAGAAGTTTGTGAGTAAGGGGAGTCCTTTGTCTGTCGATAGAGCTTTATCCAGGCATTGAAACTGGATTCGGCGAGCGTCATTTGATCGAATCCTTCCCGACCGAGTGCATTGTTGAATCGTCGACCAAATTGTTCCCAATAGGCGGCTTCATCAATCAAGCCCGCCCGCAACGGAATGATTGACTCGTAAAGTGAAGTGAAGCCTTCGAAGATCCAAAGGTCGTGAGAATAAACTTCCTTAGATAAATCGTAAGGGAGAAAACAAGAGGGTTTCAGACGTTTGACGAGCCAGGCATGGAAATATTCGTGCGCCGCCAGGGTGAGGAACTCGATGTAATCCTTTGGAGGCGTTGCTTCACCTTCGGCGGGAAGCACTTTGGGATCCTCAAGAAGCATAGTGCCGGCAGCATGTTCCAGGCCGCCGTAGAGGCCGGCACCCAGGTGCATTTGCAGCAGATAACGCTCGAAAGGAGGTTTCTTCTCGGCAGGGTCCCAAAAGGCAATCGTTGTTTCAAAAATCTTCCGTAAATCGGAACTCACACGGTCGCGATTCAATGAGTTAGCCCCGGTGATGACGATTTGATGCGAAACGCCGCAGACCTCTACGGTCCAGATATGAGACCCATGGCCATCTTTAGGCGTCAGCGTGTAGGGACTGTCAAGGAGCTCATCAAGGTTGCGAGCCTGCCAAGCATTGGCTCTGAGCGGAAGTGCACATTGAACATTCCAGCCGGGAGCATCAAAAAACACCTCGGCAGGTTCGTTTGTATTGAAGGGATGCAGAAACAGAGTGCTGGGATTGATGAAGCCTCGGTCATCGTCCAGGTACGCATCATGAATTCCAACAGAGTAGGCAAAGACTTCCCACTCGATTCGCAATGTGGCGGAGACGGGAGCTTCAGCGGCGTCTACAACCCATTGAGCTTTGCTGACTTGGCGTACGGGAAGTTCATTTTCTTCCCAGTATGCACGGATATTTGTGAGGCGTCCGGCATATTCCCTTAATACATAGCTTCCAGGTGTCCACGTTGGCAATGCAAGCTTGAGCAAGTTGTCGTAAGGAACGGGCAGAACGAGCTGAACGCTGTAGCGGTGGCGGTTAACATGAGGTGTGATGAGATAGTGAAGCATGGAACTTCCTGCTTATGGATGAGGCGAATAGGAGTCTAGAACGATTTTTCGTGATACTTGACAAACAAGAGTGAACTCTGCATAATTCGCATCCTGCTCCGAAAACGGGGCGGAAAACATGTCATAGCTGACAATAAACGACAAAAAGTTTAAGGTTGGCCTTGACAAGAAGAAAAAGATTAGATAAACTTCTTTTTCTGCGCTGAACGAAATTCTTCAGCGAAGTTCTTTAAAAATCAGATTCAACGAACCGATAAGTGTGAACGTCGGAAACTTGAGGAGTCCTCGAAAGAGGCGCCGGATTTCACGATCCGGAGACTCAAAAATTTTACGAAGTTTGCACTTCTCGAAAGCCGAAAGAAGAGATCAAATCAAATCTTTCAATTCCGGCG
>NZ_QNRV01000057.1 GCF_003315195.1 Sutterella wadsworthensis
GGAACTGAGGAAGCATTCCGAGGTGGGTCTTGAACCTGTCTGCAACGTAGTTCTCGAAAAACTTAGGCTGGTCAACCAGACCTGCTTTCACAAGCCTCGGCCTTTAGGCCGGGGTAGTTGACAGCATCTGCAAATGAAATGATAAGTAGAAAGTACTGATTGATTGGCAGATCAGGATCGTAAAATGATCTTGCAGGTTCCAAAGTATATCTCTGCGGGAAGCAGAGGCTCAATCACAAAAATTGCTGACTCATCGGATCTCATCCGTCGTTTCTAAAAAATAAAACCCCAGCTTTTCTGCCGGAGCTTTGCTTGCTGTTGGAATGCGGCTAAGCATAGGTTTGAGATCTGGTCTCAGCGCAAAGACGGGAGCCGCCATGGCGGTTTAACAGATGAAGCGGGCGAAAGGCAGCGGATGAAAAGCTTTCACCGGCAAAATAGACGTTTATTATATTGCGGAAATGTAATACAATTAGAGAACTCTCAACCCGTCAACATCAAAGCATTTCAAAAGACTACAGGGGATGCCATGCTGAAAACAAAAAGCACAACAGAGACGATGGGCAGTTCGGAGATTTCTGATCAAAATGACGGGCTCGAAGGATTCAATGAACTCGAGCCGACGCTGCCGCCGCGGAGAAAGGGCAGCCTGCGCAAAGCCGCTTTAGAGGCCGCTGCGGAGCACGGTGACCGCGACGAAGATGCGCCCAAGCGTAAGCGCGGCCGCCCCAAGGCTGACAATCCTTTCAGCGTTGTCTTTACGCTTCGCATGCGCCCCAGCATGGCTGAACTTTGCCGCCAAAAGGGCGGCAGCAGCTTCGTGCGTGAACTCGTTGAACAGCATCTGCTGCAGCCTCGCCCGGTTCGCTGCGCCAACAAATCGACGATTGAAGCCGACGGCATCGATGCTTCACTGATTCGCCCGGAAGACTTTGGGCAGATTTATCGTCCTGCGACTTCACCCGCCCGATTCCGCATGAAGCGGATCGGCATGCGTGCGGCCTGCGGTTTCCCGTCGCCCGCTGCTGATTATGAATCCGAAGATATCGATTTGAGCGCCTGGCTGGTTCGCAAGCCCAATTCCACCTTCATCGTGGAGGCATCAGGTGATTCGATGATTGATGCGGGCATCTGTGACGGGGACATGCTGATTTTCGACCGTGATGCTCAGCCTCGCGGCGGAGATATTGTGCTTGCACTCTATGACGGCAATATCACGGTGAAACGCTTGAGAATCGTTGACGGCCGTCCGGAGCTTCATCCTGAAAATGCAGCGGCCCGCTACAAGGTGATCTGTCCGAAGTCGACGGAACAGTTTGAAATTGAAGGGGTGCTTCGCGGTCTTTGCCGCCGTTACTCCTAACGGAAGATTTTGCATTTGCAAACTGTTCGATGCAGAGCTATATAGGGTAAAGTATTTAGACATGCCCGGGATCAATCCCGGGCTTACTTATGTTTGTTTTGGAGAACAAAAATGAAGATTTCCGCACGCAATACGCTCGTCGGCAAGATCGTTGAAATTCACGAAGGCCCGGTGTCGACTGAAGTCACGATTGAAACCGCCGCCGGCGAAAAGATCGTTTCGTCGATCACCACGACATCCGCTAAGAACCTCGGCCTCAAGGTCGGCGGCAAGGCCTATGCCGTCATCAAGGCTTCGAGCGTGATGGTTGCGGTTGACTAAGATTTTCAGCAAAAGCCAGCAGCGCTGCTGAAGGCTTTTGAAGCGGACAAAGTCCCGAAAGATGCGCTGTCTTTCGGGACTTTGTCTTTTTGGAGCTCTGCAAACGTCTGAGCAGTCAGACTCACCGAGTCTTCATCGTTTTTTAGGGATTAGTGTTGTTCGGCGCTTTGCGGATGAGCCAGAGCGCGAGCACCAGCACAAGGATGGAAGACGAAGTGAACAGCATGTAGTTGGGCGAGATGTGTTCCACATCCACGACGATATAGCGGGCAACCGCCACGATGGCGAGTGCAATCGGCGTATGGATTGGAATCTCACGGGTGCCCAGGGCTGCGCCCTTCACCATGGAGAGGATCTCTACATAGAGAAACAGCATCAGCAGGTCGCCGAGGCTGATGGAGCGGGCGGCAATCATTTCCCAGCCGGCCTGACCGATGCCGCCGATGGCGGCGACAGCGATCGCAATCAGCGCGGCTGCCTGACCATAGGTGAGCCATTGATTAAAGGTTCGGCTCACATCGGCCAAACGCCGGGTGGCAGTCGTGCAGGGCGTAGAGGTGCGGTCGACGTGCGGGTCATCATGAACGCAGCCGGCACAGGCTGCGGGTGCTTCGGCACCAGTCTTTGAGTGAGCGGCAGCTGCATCTGCGGGCGCCGCTGCGCTCTGGGATGCTGCAGCCGGCGTCTTCTCGTTGGGGAACGTCATAGTCCTTTGAATAGAAGGTACGAGGGAATGTCATCATACGGATGAACTGAGCGGCTGCGAACTTGATTGGGTTTGCTAATTTGTATCAATAAAAGACGGCGTATAAATAGACGTCCGCTATTGCCGGAAGCCATAAGCAGACCGCTCGGTTATATGAGCCGGGCAGCGATTGGTTTACGAGTTTTTAAGCGTTGCGCAGAGCCCTGGCGCGTCCTGATTTTCTGGGCGAGCGTCGGAGAGCGTCAGGTTAAGTTTCCACCGGTCACAGATCGTTTTAACAATGGCCAGACCCAAGCCGGTACCCGATACATTGGTGCCGAGCCGACGGTAGAAGGGTTCCAGAACGCGGGCACGGTCTTCTTGAGGAATGCCGGGGCCCTCATCCATGACGCAGAGCACCGGCGGCTCGATCTGCGCGAGCTTGACCGTGACGGTGCCGCCTTTGGGCGAGTAGCGTACGGCGTTCTCCAAAAGATTGCGCAGAATCGTGAAGAGGTCGTCGGGCTTCATGGCAAACGATGGATCAGCATTGACCGGCAAGTCTTCAAGCCCTTCGACTTCAATCGTGATGCCCAGGCGCTCAGCTTCCCAATAGACGGATTCGACGGCTTCGCCAATGGTCTGCGGAATGGAAGCATGGGGCGGAGCGGCATTGGGCGAAGCCGCGCCGGATTGCGCCCGCTTCAAAGCGAGCAGCTGGCTAACCTGTCTCACAGCGCGATCAATACCGGAGCGCAGTGTCTGCACTTTTTCGCGTGCTTCTGCTGAAAGATTGGTTTTTTCCAGCGCTTCGGCCTGCAGCGACAGTGCGGTGAGAGGGGAGCGCAGTTCATGCGCTGCATCTGCAACAAAGCGGGCTTCTTGACCTCGAAGCGCGTCAACGCGTTTCAAGAGTCCGTTAAAGGCAGTAATGAGCGGCAGAATTTCGTTCGGCACGCCGCATTCACTCACCGGCGCATAGGTCTGACCGCTGCGCTCTCCGATTTCTCGGGCCAGTGTTTTTACAGGGCGCATCGTACGCCAGATGATCCAGCCGATGGCAAAACCGAGGAAGAGCGATAAAAGCGTGAGCGGAATGACGAGGTTGAAGCTGTTGGCGGTCGCTGCGTTGAAGACGGCGGAGGTGCGTTCAGCTGCAATGACGTGGGCACCGTTTTTGAGCGTTCGCAGCAGAATGCGGTACTCCTGATGGCGGCGCAGCGTCATGGTGTGATAGCCGTCGGGCAGAAAATTCCGAAAGCGTGCATGCACCGCTCGGCCGTTTTTATGCAGCGTTTGGATGATGACGTCGGAGCCGCCGGGCAGTCCGGCTCTGGGGTCGTCTTCGTCAAGCAGCCATTGGCGCTCAAAGACATCGTCATCCATGAAGAATGCTTGGAAAGAGGGCGGCTGACGTGAGAAAGCAGCTTTGGTGCGGGCAAGCATGCCGACGACTTCTTCCAGACGCTCATCCTGAGCCTCCTGCGCCTGCTCGTAGGAGACGGCAAACGTGATGGCGCCGGAGGTGAGTGAAAAGAGAAGCACCACCAGGGCGCCCGAGAGACTGACGCGCAGCGTGATGGAGGGGTTGTCCGGGCGAAAGAACTTCGCGAACCACGATTTTGTGAACTGCCAGGGATTGGCGCCGCCCTCACTGGTACGGCTGCTCTGCGGGGCGGAATCGCCGGCACCGCTCTCAGCAGCCGACTGCGGTTTCTTTGAGGCCGTGAAGCGCTCAGAGAAACCGCCAAGCTTATCCTGAACTTGGGAAACCGCAGCGGAAAAGCGTCGCGGAATGCGTGCCATGAGGACTGCTCCTGCCTTATTCGGGTTTGGCGTCGCGGCCGGCAACCATCCAGCCCAGGCCTCGGACATTTTTTACCGCATCGGCGCCGAGCTTTTTGCGCAGGGCGTGAATGAGATATTCCACGGCATTGCTGTCGGGTTCTTCGCCAACGGCATAAATGCGGTCTTCAAGCGCGCGGCGCGAAAGAATGGCGCCCGGGCGGGCGAGGAGGGCTGAGAGGAGTGCGTATTCGCGCTTGGTGAGCGTGTAGGTTTGGCCTGCGCGTTCGACCGTCTTGGCCGCTTCACTCAGCGAGAGGTCGCCATTGGAGAGCACATTGGCGGCAGCGCCATTGCGCCGCCGCATCACTGCGCGCATGCGTGCGAGCAGTTCACTCATGTGAAAGGGCTTAACGAGATAGTCATCCGCACCGGCGTCCAGACCGTTCAGTCGGTCTTCGAGCGCATCGCGGGCTGTGAGGATGATGACGGGAATGTCGTTTTTTGCTGACCCCTCTCCGCGCAGCGTGCGAAGCACCGACATACCATCCAATCCAGGAAGGCCAAGGTCGAGAAGCACAAGCTGATAGTCCGAGAGACCCAACTGAGTGAGCGCAGTGCGCCCTGAAGACACATGGTCAACGGCATGGGCTTCGTCGGCCAACGCGGATTTAACGGCGTCGGCAATCATTGGATCGTCTTCAACGAGCAGAATGCGCATGGGGAGTCCTCTAGGAAAGCTCTTCTTTAAAGCTATTGTAGGTCCGCACGGCTTAGCGGCTGATGAGGGGACGGCTGAAGAAAACGATCTCGCTGGTGAGCTCTAGTCTGACCTGAATGACTTAGAGAGATTTGAACTGGTATTGAAATTTTGGACAGGTTGAAAAAGCAAATTTTAAATGCGTTTTGGCCTGTTCAATTTATCGACGTGGTGATTGGAAACGTCCCTTGCGATCGGTCACTGCTATGCAATGTGCAACGCTTCAACGTGCTCAGTCGTTACTTGTCACTGCCTGATGTTCGCGTCAAGTCCGCAGGAAAGGGCCGTAGAACTGCATGCGATACGCCGCAGGCGTTTGGTTATCAATTACTGAGCACGGGCGCTCGTTGTTGTAGAACTCAACGTAAC
>NZ_QNRV01000058.1 GCF_003315195.1 Sutterella wadsworthensis
TCGATTGATGGGCCTGTCCCGCAGCACTTTTTACGCTTCACAGAAGACGACGCCGGCGCAAATCAAAACCGATGAGTTGGCCGAGAAGATTTCTGTGAAGTGGTATGGATTTTTTGGACACCCTATAAGCGATCGGGGCTGCTTTCTGCCGTCTTTTTCTCAAGGTGCGAGGTAATACCTCAGGAAGCTCTTGAATAGGTACCTTATTCAGCCCCAAGCAGCACACTCCAATCGATAGACTCTCCTACAACAAACTGACGCGAAGTCTGCTGGCAATTTGTGTTTTCAGACATTTCGCTTATATCACTTCCATTGATGCCCTCATGATCAAACTCGAACACATCACGCAGACCTACGTCGGCAACGACGGTAAAGTCTTCGAAGCGCTCAAGGACGTCTCGATTTCGATCCGCCCAGGAGAAATCTTTGGCATCATCGGTCGATCCGGCGCCGGTAAGAGCACGCTCGTTCGCTGCATCAATCTGCTCAATCGCCCTACCCGCGGCAGCGTCATCGTTGACGGTCAGGATCTGACGAAGCTCAGCGACACAGATCTTCGCAATGTTCGCCGTTCCATTGGCATGATCTTTCAGCACTTCAATCTGCTGAGCTCCCGAACGGTCTACGACAACATTGCACTCCCGCTCGAACTTGTCGGCACCCCGAAAGACGCGATCCGAAGCAAGATTGAACCGCTTATTCATCTTGTTGGGCTCGATGCGCACGTCGGCAAATATCCCTCTCAGCTCTCGGGCGGCCAAAAACAGCGCGTCGGCATCGCTCGCGCTTTGGCCAATGATCCGAAAGTACTGCTTTCTGATGAGGCCACTTCGGCGCTCGATCCTGAAACCACCATTGCTACGCTGCAGCTGCTAAAGCGAATCAATGCAGAGCTCGGCGTCACGATCGTGATGATCACGCATGAAATGAATGTCGTGAAGCAGATCTGCAATCGTGTCGCCGTCATGAATTTAGGCGAAGTCGTCGAAGAAGGTGATGTGATCGACATCTTCGCGCAGCCGAAGACCGAAACCACGCGTGCGCTCATCGGCCAAGTGATGGATCGCGACCTGCCGCAATCGATTATTGACACGGTCAAACGCGCCCGCGCCAAGGAAGGTCACGACAATGTGCATCTTCTGCATCTTTCCTTTATTGGCAGCGAAGTAGCCGAACCTGTCATTTCGACAGCTTCACGTGAATTCAACATCAACTTCAGCATTCTGCGTGGCACCGTCGATGACCTTCAGGGTCGTACGCTCGGCACGCTCACGCTGCTCGTCACAGCACCGGTCGCCGTCTATCAAGAAGCCGTGAAGTACATCCGTGAACGCGGCGTCCTCGTTGAGGAGATTCCCAATGTCTAGTCAGCTCATCAACATGATTTCGGCCTCGTTCGTCGAGACCATCATCATGGTTTTGATCTCGGGCGGAATCGGTGCCGCGATCGGCATCCCGCTCGGCATCCTGCTCTTCATTACAGACCGTAAGAGCTTCCTGCCGATGCCTAAGTTTCACTTTGTCCTGTCGATCATCATCAACGCTACCCGATCGGTACCGTTCATCATTTTGCTCGTAGCGATTATTCCGTTCACTCGTTTGGTGGTCGGCTCTTCAATCGGTACTGCAGCCGCCATCGTTCCACTCACGATCTCTGTGGCTCCTTTCATTGCCCGCATTGTTGAAACAAGCTTGCGTGAAGTCGACAAGGGATTGGTAGAGGCCGCTCAGGCTATGGGGGCCACGAATCTGCAAATCGTCGGCAAGGTTCTGCTTCCGGAAGCTCGCCCGGGTATTCTGGCCGGTCTGACGATTGCCGTGGTAAGCCTCATCGGCTATTCCGCCATGGCTGGCGTCGTGGGCGGCGGCGGCCTCGGCGACTTGGGCATCCGTTACGGCTACCAACGCTTCATGCCTGAAGTAATGTGGCCCGTAGTGCTCGTGCTGATCATTCTCGTGCAGGGCATTCAGTCAATGGGCGATTACCTTGTGCGTCGCCTTTCTCACAAATAATTGACGCTGAATCGGTATCAGGCGCGGTCGCTCAGTTAGGGCACCGCGCCTTTATTATTTTTATCAGGATCACGCGTAAAGGCATCGTGTTAGAATCGCGCGCTTTCCGGAACGCTCGATTGCCCAGACTCCCCATGGAAAAGAAAGAACTCACGCCAGAAGAACTCGAAGAGCTCAAGAACCGCCATATTCGCAGTTTTGTACTGCGCCGCGGCCATATCTCCAATGCGCAAAAGCGCGCTCTTGAAGAAGAGCTCCCGCAGTACGCCGTTGAGTACTCTGCCTCCCCGCTTGACTTTGCCTCCGTCTTCGGTCGCAAAGCGCCTGTTGTGCTCGAAATCGGCTGCGGCATGGGCGAAACCACAGCAGCCATTGCGGCCGCACATCCGGAAGTGAATTTTTTGGGCTGCGAAGTCTTTGCCGCCGGCGTCGGGGCACTCGCCAAACGCCTGGCCGAACAATCGCTCACGAATGTGCGCATCATTCGCCACGACGCGGTCGAAGTCGTCCGCGACATGATTCCTGACAGCTCTCTGGCTGGCGTGCACATCTACTTCCCAGACCCATGGCGCAAAGCTCGTCATCATAAACGGCGTCTGGTCGCCCAGCCCTTCATCGGCATGCTTGTCAACAAAATTAGTCTCGGCGGCTACATTCACTGCGCCACTGACTGGGAAAACTATGCCGAGCAGATGGTGGAAGTGCTCTCCGGCGAACCCAAACTGAAAAATCTCTATGATGGTTTCAGTCCTGTAATGGGCAATCCCATCGCCCAACGGCCTCAAACAAAGTTCCAAGCCCGTGGGGAGCGTCTCGGCCACGGCATTTGGGATCTGGTCTTCACGCGGATCTAACGCGTCAAGACGCCTAAAAATCAGGCTGCCTAAGCATCCATGCTCAGGCAGCCTGTTTGTTTTTACGCGTTAAGCGGCATCAGATTGAGCGCCACTCGATCCAGCCAAAACCAGAAGCAGCAAGGATCAGAATTCCGAAGCCGATTCGATACCAGCCGAAGCCCTTAAAGTCATGCGCAGCAACAAAACGCAAAAGCCAATGCACAACCAAAAGCGCGCTGACAAAAGACACCGCCGTTCCCAGCGCCAATCCGGGCAGATTGTCGAGCGCTAGATCATCTCTGGCCTTCCACAGATCGTAGACGGTAGCGCCGAAAATGGTGGGAATTGCCAGAAAAAACGAGAATTCCGTTGCTGCGCGGCGGGACAGCCCAAGAACCATGCCGCCAATAATGGTTGAGCCCGAGCGGCTCGTCCCTGGAATCATCGCAAGGCACTGCATACACCCCACGAGCAGAGCGTCTTTCCAGCTCATATCATCCATGGCCGCTACGCGCGGGGGGATACGGAGGCGCACAATGCGATTTTCCACCCAAAGAATAATGAAGCCGCCCACAATGAGCGCAACGGCCACCGCAGTAGGGTTAAAAAGATAGTGTTTGATATACCCTGCCGCAAAGACCCCTATCACAGCAGCCGGCAGAAATGCCACCACGGTGTTGACGGCCAAACGCTGTTCTTTGGGGCTGGATGTAAGCCCTCGCAGCACCGCCCAGATGCGTTCGCGGTAGTACCAGCAGACAGCCAGAATTGCACCCGATTGAATTGCCACGACGAATTCATCGGCCCCAGGTGTTTCGGCAAATCCCACCAGATCAGAAGCAATAATGAGATGACCGGTCGAGCTGATCGGAAGAAATTCGGTAAGACCCTCGACAATGCCGAGAACAGTAGCCTGCAGAAGATAAAGCCAATCCACGATGTAAAATCTTGCTATCAAACGAAAGTGCTCATTATCCGAGAAAATACTGCTGCAAACGCGGCGGCGATACAGGCCGATACTATTCATTCACTCTTTTGACGCCATTGTCCCTGCGCTATGATCACGGCGAATGCGTTTTAGGAAACGCATCCGCTACCTACCTCATTCGGAGACGACCCACATGGACAACGACGCCAAGCTCATCGACAGCGCCGAAATTGAAGAGCTTCAAGACCGTATCGAAGCGCTTGAAAGTGATCAGGCGATGGATGCCGGCGTGCTCGACGGCTACCTGACGGCACAGGCGCTTAATCCCCTGAAGCCTGAGGACGACGATGTCCTGCCGTTTATTTTCAGCGACTCTGGTGACCCAGCGGCGCTTCCTAATGACGACAGACTGCTCGAACTCCTTAAACTTCGCGCACGCGAAATCCGCTCTGCGCTGAATGCAGGAGCCGGCCTTGATCCGGTGATCTTCCCATTGGTTGACGAAAACGATGAAGAAATCCTCGACGGCGATGGCATTGAAGCCGTCGTCCCCTGGTGTGCAGGCTTCATGATGGGCGTTCAGCAGTGGCCTGATGCTGCCATTGAAGATGAAGAGGTCCAGGCAGCGCTGCTGCCCATTGCAGCCCGCATGGCGGCCGAGGGTGATGAGCTTGATGATGAAACCCGCACTCTCTGGGAAGCGGCTAAAGCCGACGTCAAGCCCGCTAAGGATTTAGGTGAAGCGCTATACCAGATGGTCGAGGGAGTCTTTACGCTTAAGACCCTGCTCGTGCCGAACCGCCCTGTCCGCCGAAATGAACCCCGTGTGGGGCGCAATGACCCCTGCCCTTGCGGCAGCAACAAAAAGTACAAACAGTGCTGTGGCAAAAAAGCCTGATCGTCACCGCGCGGAAGTGAGACGCTAAACGATCAACGCCCGGCATCCGATCCCAAACTCCCGGAGACTAGCTCCGGGAGGTCCTGACCTGACGCAAAGTCGGCCTATTTATTCTTCCTAATCCATTGTTTTTATTTAATAAAAACTTGACAAGCCTTTGCTTTATCTTTATCATAGTCTATA
>NZ_QNRV01000059.1 GCF_003315195.1 Sutterella wadsworthensis
CCTCCTCGACTCTGCCGAGTTGCTAGTCCTTCCCGCGACCGGGCGGACAGTGGACTTTCACCACACAATCACACGTGCGCTGCCGGGCGCACAAATAAAAATCCCAGACGTCCTAAGACTGTCTGGGATTGGAATCTGGCGGAAGGAGAGGGATTCGAACCCTCGATACGGAATTTCCGTATGCCGCCTTTCCAGGGCGGTACAATCAACCACTCTGCCATCCTTCCATGATGTGCTCGGCTGTGAGTTGCAGCGCCGTGGTGAAGGCTTTGCTGCAGGTTGGGCAGGTGCCCGAAACCGAGAAGCAGGAATATACCAAAGAACGAAAGGTTTGTCACGAGTGACTGAATAAAAAAGACGGCGAAAGTTGAAATTTCCCGTCTTGTGTTTTCGGAGCTGATCAGCATGTCATTGAAGATCTTTGATTATCGCTGTGAAAACCATCACGTGTTTGAGGCATGGTTGCGTTCGGAAGAGGATGTCGGCCCAAGCGCATGCCCGGTCTGCGGCTCATTGGTTCTTTCAAGATTGCCGAGTGCTCCTGCAGTGAAAGCGGCAGAAGCCTCCGCTTCTTCCCAATCCGCGGCTCCTGCTGCGTCTCTTTCTGAACTGCTGACGGCACTGCGTCATGCCGCCATGAAAGCCCGCGATGTCGGCGAGGGTTTTCCGGAAACGGTGCGTGCAATGGCGAGCGGAGCTGCTGCATGCGAATCCGTACGCGGGAAATGCACGCCGCGAGAGGAAGCGGAACTGCGCGCCGAAGGCATTGACGTGCTGGCGCTTCCAAAAGATTGGTTTGAACCAATGAACTGAGAAAAGCCTTTTCTTAAGGTCCTTGCAAACGGCTCGAGGCTAAAATCTTGCCTCGGCTCTTCCAGAAAAAGCCTTGCCGGACGATAGGCTGGAAGTCGGTCCGGTATTCCAAAAAGTCCGCCAATAAATCTTAGAGAGCTGTGCGATGGAACAATTTCCCGCTGCCAAAGAAACCCAACCGCATGGTCCCGCTGATTTGACCGACCAGAGCACCGTCTTCCTGATGCTCGAAGAACTCGGCATCGCTTCCATGCAGCGTGATTGGCTTGAAGCCAATGCACCGGAGTCGGATGACTGCAAAGATGCGGCCGAGCAGGCTGAAGAGTTTTTCGACGACATCGCGAACCTCTTCCTCGGACAGGGCGGCGATGATCGTGTTGCGCCGAACGGCTGGGCGGGGAGTGCACTGACGAAAAATCTTCGAGAAGCGGTTTGTGCCTATGCCGGACATGACGTTTTCGAGAACGTCGATGATGAAGCGGTGGTGCGCCGTACGTTGGATGCGTATCTCACATCGCTCAAACTGCTCACTGAGCAGCAGGAGGAACTCGCGCGCAGCGGCACAAAGATGAGTCCGGCGGAATACATCACACTGATGATCGCCTGGTCCGGCGTCTTCTCGGGTTCCCGTAAGTCTTTGGAGCTCTCCGCGCCTTATAGACCCACCTTCTGAGTAGAAATTTAGGTCAAATGAACTAGTCATTTATCCTAAATGCTCGATAACCCTTAGATATCAGCGTCTGATCAAATGTTGATGTTGACTTTGTAAAAGTCGGTTTCCCTATGCCGGATTCTATCGATACACTCGTTAGAAGTTGGAAATCACCGAAGACCTGAGCAAACACAATCAAGCTCTGAGTAAGCAGAGGCACGAACACCCGCAAAGGATGGCTCGACTTAGGTTTTAAGGGACATCAAGATCCAAGGCAATTCCAACGCATCATCAACCCACTTAAGGAAGATCGTCATGGAATCGCTAAACGGGGTGAATGCAATCACCATCGTATTTGCGGCGCTGTGCATCTTTGCCATCGCATACCGTTTCTACGGTTTGTGGGTGGCGCAAAAGGTGCTCAACATCAATGCGGCGCGCGAAACCCCTGCAAACCGCTTTGAGGACGGCAAAGACTACGTCCCCACTAATAAATACGTGCTCTTCGGGCATCACTTTGCCGCCATTGCGGCTGCCGGTCCGCTGCTCGGTCCGGTGCTGGCAGCGCAGTTCGGCTATCTGCCTGGTCTGCTTTGGATCTTGATCGGCTGCGTGCTGGCCGGCGGCGTGCACGACATGGTCGTGCTTTTCTGCTCGGTTCGCCACCGCGGGAAGTCTCTGGCCTACATCGCTTCGCAGGAAATTGACACCACTACGGGCCGCGTTGCTGCGTGGGCTGTGCTGGCCATTTTGCTGCTCACGCTGGCAGGTCTTTCGATTGCTGTCGTGAACGCGATGCACAATTCGCTCTGGTCGACCTACACCGTCTTCTGCACGATTCCTATCGCCGTTTTGATGGGGCTTTACATGCAGGTTTGGCGTAAGGGCGACGTGCGCGGCGCGACCATCATGGGCGTCGTACTGCTCTTCCTCTGCATCCTTTCGGGCCCGTGGGTTGCCTCGCACCCCGAGTACTTCGGATGGCTCGACATCGATAAGCCTGAGATGAGCCTCATCATCCCGGCTTACGGTTTCCTCGCTTCGGTTCTGCCGGTGTGGCTCCTGCTCCTTCCGCGCGATTACCTCTCCACCTTCCTGAAGATCGGCACGATCGGCGCGCTGGCCATCGGCATCGCCTTCGTGATGCCTACGTTCCACATGCCGGCCATTACGGAATTCATCCACGGCGGCGGCCCGATCATCGGCGGTCCGGTTATTCCGTTCCTCTTCATTACCATCGCCTGCGGTGCGCTTTCGGGCTTCCATGCCACTATCGGCACGGGCACGACGCCGAAGATGATCAACAATGAAAAGGATGTTCTGTTTGTCGGGTACGGCGCAATGCTGATGGAGGGCTTCGTGGCCGTCATGGCGCTCGTTGCTGCCTGCGTGCTCGTTCCGGCCGACTACTTCGCCATCAATGCTCCGGCAGAAAAGTTTGCCAAGCTCGGCATGGATGTTGTTGAACTCCCGACGCTTGAAGCAGAGGTTCAGGAAAACCTGATGCACCGTCCGGGCGGCTCTGTGTCGCTCGCCGTCGGCATGGCTCACATCTTCTCGAAGATCCCGGCTATGGAAAGCCTGATGGCCTATTGGTATCACTTCGCCATCATGTTTGAAGCCGTGTTCATTCTGACTGCAGTGGATGCCGGCACCCGTGTGGGCCGCTTCTTCCTGCAGGAGATGGTGGGTAAGGTTTGGCCGCGCTTCGCTGATAAGGATTGGTGGCCCGGCATCATCATCACCTCTGCGGTCTTTACCGGCGCATGGGGCTACCTCGTCTACTCGGGAGACATCGGTTCGATCTGGCCGCTCTTCGGTATCTGCAATCAGCTGCTTGCCTCTGTGACGCTTCTGATCGGTACGACCGTCATCATCCGCATGAATCATGTCAAGTATGCGTGGACGACTGGTGCGCCCGGCATTCTGATGACTTTCATCACTTTCTGGGCCGGTATTTGGCTGATCATCAATCAGTATCTGCCGTCTGGTCAGTATCTGCTGGCCTTCCTCTCGGCGCTCGTGATGTGCCTCATGCTCTTCGTGATCGTGGGCGTCCTTCGCCGCTGGATGGTGCTTCTCAACATCCACACCACCGTCAAAGATAAGTACGGCGTGGAAGTGAAGACCATCGTCGAGGAATAACTATCGGCAAGGATTGCTGGAGCCGTACGGTCGTCATGAAAAAACCGTCGGCTCCGACGATCTGGACTCTCTTCAAGCACTCGTGCGGTTTGCGCTGCCGAGTGCTTTTCTCATGGTGCGCCCGGCAGCGCACGTGTGATTGTGTGGTGAAAGTCCACTGTCCGCCCGGTCGCGGGAAGGACCGAGCAACTCGGCAGAGTCGAGGAGGCAACGAATCGATGAAGGAAGCCGATAGCAAACCGCCAGCCTGACAAACAGGAATCGGATATGAGGCACAAG
>NZ_QNRV01000060.1 GCF_003315195.1 Sutterella wadsworthensis
TACGAAAAAGCAGCGCGATATGCTCGCGCTGCTTGGCTTAGAAAATCCGCCCCGGGTGCTGAAAAATTAGGGATCAGTTATCCGGGAGTTCCGGCCGCTCTTCAAAGGTTTGATCAGAACGCCTTATTTGCCGCTTTCCGATTCATCCCAATAGGCCTCACGGAAGTCGATTCCCGTATCGGCGCGAAGGTGGAAATTCTTCAGCCGTGCATCCGCACCGGCAGTGCCGACCTCATAAACGAGATAGGCCCAGGGCGCATCGTTCCAAACCATTTTCTGGGCCTGCTGATAAAGCGCCGTACGCTTGGCTTCATCCGTAGTGCTGATGGCTTCATCGAGCAGCGCGTCGAACTTTGGGTTGCTGTAGTAGGACGTATTCATAAATTTCGGAGGCGCCTGCCGCGAATCGAGCAACGGGCGAAGCACCCAATCCGGATCCATTGATCCGTCGGCCCAGCCAATGTAATAAAGGCGGGATTTTGCTTCCTTCGGATCCTTAACGCCATATACGATCTGCGCGCGAACGCCCGGCTCAAGCATACGGGTTGTCGTCTTGATGCCGACCTGCGCGAGCTGCTGCTGCAGGAACTGAACGACTTTCGCCGAAGTACTGTTGGAGTATCCAGACCAAATTTCAGTCGTGAAGCCGTTCGGATAGCCTGCTTCCTTGAGCAGTTCGCGAGCCTTCTTCGGATCATAGGGCCAGGGGCCGAGCTTCAGTGCGCCGGGAATCTCTGCCGGATAGATCGTCGCGGAAGGTACGGCGTAGCCTGCAAAGGCCACTTTGCAGAGTGCCTCCTTGTTGATGGCATAGTTGATCGCCTGACGCACGCGAACGTCATCGAAAGGTTTAACGGTCGTATTGATCGAGAGATAGCGCTGCATGATGGAAGGCACCTCTTCAATACGGAACTTCGGATCCCCCTTAAACGTGGCGATCTGTTCATTAGGCATGGGGAAGACGAACTGCGCTTCACCCGTATGCAGCATCGCCGCACGAGTGCTGTTTTCCACCACCGGCTTCCAAACGATGCCGTCGAGCTTCGGCAGCGACGGATCTCGGTAATTGGGGTTCTTCTTGACGACAAGCTCTTCTGCGGGATTAAAGGAAACCAGCGTATAGGGCCCCGTGCCGCAGGCATTAAAGGCCGTGACTTTCTTGCCCTCAAGGCCATGCGCATCCTTGAGGAGACTTGGACAGATCATCTGCGGGTTCGTCATCGCTAGACGGCGAACGAAAGTCGCGAGCGGAGCCTGCAGCGTAAAGCGCACCTTGTACGGATCGAGCACCTCGACCTTTTCGATGAATTTGTAGACGTTGTAGCGCGAGAGCTTATTGTCGGGATTAAGCAGCCGGTCAAAGTTGGCCTTGACGGCGTCGGCCGTGAACTCGGATCCGTCATGGAACTTGACGCCCTTTTTCAAGGTAACCGTCCAGACTTTCGCATCGGGTGAAGTTTCATAGCCTTCAGCAAGTTCCGGCACAGGCTCCATCTTGGAATTGAAGGTAAAGAGACCTTCATAGAACGATTTCGAAGCGAGGCGCGTCAAAATGTCGGGCGCATCGTAAGGATCAAGCGACGTGAACGAAGCCGAGACAGCAACCGTGACAGTGCGGGCGGCAGCGGGCGCAGGAAATGCGAGCGTACCGGCGGCAGCAGAGGCGGCCAGACAGCTCAGCGCAAATTTAGATAAAAAAGTACGTGACATATTGCTTATTAAATTGAGGTCAGAAGTGAAACACGTTCACGGGCATCAGTGCGTCAGCTCGGTGAGTCGGCTGCGGGCAATTTCTGAGAGGAAGCAGACGGCCAACGGCAGAATCTCGTCATTGAAGTCGAACTTCGGGTTGTGAATGGCAGCCTGATGGGTTTCATCGGCCATGCCGATATAAGTCTGAATGCCGGGAATTCGATTGGCATATTCGGCGAAGTCTTCCCCGGCCATCGACATCGGCACGGGCTGGGGGCATCCCGGTCCGAAAAGACGCTGAGCGACACGCTTCGCCGCATCGGCACAAACAGGCGAATTGATAAGCGGCGGCGTGAGATGATCGATCCTCACTTCATGCCCAAGCCCCTGCGCAAGTGCGATGTGTTCCGTCATGCGGCGCATTTCGGTTTCAATAAGCGCCCGCACTTCCGGATTGAAAGTACGGATCGTGCCGGAAAGCTGCAGCTCATTCGGAATGACATTCGGCGCCCGGAGATTCCCCGCCTGCACGGCACAGATTGAAAGCACTGCGGGTTCGATCGGGTTCACTTTGCGCGAAACGATCGTCTGGAGTGATTCAGAAAGAAGCGCAGCCGTCGGGATGGGATCGAGCGTCGTATGCGGCCTCGCAGCGTGCGCGCCGCGCCCTTTGAGCGTGATGTAGAAAAAGTCACAGGAAGCCTGAACAGGGCCAGCCTGAATACCGATCTGTCCTTTCGGGAAGACCGGCGAAGCGTGAGCGCCGTAAATTTCGAGAGGCTTATATTTTTCAAGCACGCCGGCGGCAACAACGCTTCTGGCGCCTCGGCCGATTTCTTCGGCCGGCTGAAAGACAGCCAGAACTCGGCCGGGAAAATCCGGATGCGCATGAAGTGCGCGTAACGCTCCCAAGAGCCAAGTCACATGGCCGTCATGGCCGCAGGCATGACAACGCTGTGAAGTCTCACTTCTCCAGGCATTTTCAGATTCGTCGGGCATGGCAAGCGCATCCATATCAGCGCGAAGCGCCACCGTCGGGCCGGGTGCATTCCCGTTCACGACGGCGATTACACCGCCTTCGACGAGCTTGTCATCAAATTCAACACCCCATTCGCTCAGTTTTGTGGCGATGACGCCGCAGGTGCGGGAAGTGTCGAACCCAAGTTCGGGATGCTGATGAATGTCGCGCCGTATCTGCGCAAGCTCATTTCCCCACGCGAGAATTTCAGCGGGAATGCGGTCGGCGTACATGAACTCAGCCATTAGAACCTCCAACATGTTTTGTTAGTGTCTAAACATTATTCCGCTCGGCGCAGAGCATGCCGCTCTCCCGTTTCACGCAGTCACTTTGCTTTTCGTCATGGGTCGAAAAGAATACAGCCTGTCACACTGCCGCTAACAATCCAAACTGACCAATCAAACCTTGCCAGACATTGCCCTGCTTCGAAGCAAGCTTCATTTTGATAAGTAACGGCAGCTTTTAATCCCAGAATTTTGAAAACTGCCGACGACTTTGTTCGTTTGGCAAGCACACAGCAAAAACCCCGCATTAAGCGGAGTTTCGAGTAACCCAAACTCCCGGAGACTAGCTCCGGGAGGTCCTGATATGACGCAATGTCGGCCTATTTATTCTTCCTAATCCATTGTTTTTATTTAATAAAAACTTGACAAGCCTTTGCTTTATCTTTATTATAGTCTATAGTTATTTAATATAGACAACATCATGCCATCTTCGCCAAAACCTTGGTCTTTCTCTACGTACACGGATGCCGATGGGCGTACCTAT
>NZ_QNRV01000061.1 GCF_003315195.1 Sutterella wadsworthensis
GGGGTTCGTATAGGGAGCCTGGCGATGACCTACTTTCACTGGAAATACAACCAACTATCATCGGCGCAGAGGCGTTTCACTGTCCTGTTCGGAATGGGAAGGAGTGGGACCGCCACGCTATGGTCACCAGGCTTAAAAGGGGCGGAAAAGTAAAGCACTCTTCTTTCGGGCTGCGATGCAGTCACTATCCAATTCGCTTGAAGTCTTCTCTGAACTTTTCTGTTCAAGGCTTCACGGTTATAGGATCAAGCTTCACGAGCAATTAGTATTGGTCAGCTCAACGCCTCACAGCGCTTGCACATCCAACCTATCAACGTCCTGGTCTCGAACGACTCTTCAGGGAGGTCAAAGCCTCCAGGAAGACTTATCTTCAGGCAGGTTTCCCGCTTAGATGCTTTCAGCGGTTATCCTTTCCCCACATAGCTACCCGGCGATGCCACTGGCGTGACAACCGGTACACCAGAGGTGAGTCCACTCCGGTCCTCTCGTACTAGGAGCAGCCCCCGTCAATCTTCCAACGCCCACGGCAGATAGGGACAAAACTGTCTCACGACGTTTTAAACCCAGCTCACGTACCTCTTTAAATGGCGAACAGCCATACCCTTGGGACCGGCTACAGCCCCAGGATGAGATGAGCCGACATCGAGGTGCCAAACACCGCCGTCGATATGAACTCTTGGGCGGTATCAGCCTGTTATCCCCAGAGTACCTTTTATCCGTTGAGCGATGGCCCTTCCATGCAGAGCCACCGGATCACTATGACCTACTTTCGTATCTGCTCGACTTGTCGGTCTCGCAGTCAAGCACGCTTTTGCCATTGCACTATCAGCACGATTTCCGACCGTACCTAGCGTACCTTCGCACTCCTCCGTTACCCTTTAGGAGGAGACCGCCCCAGTCAAACTGCCTACCATGCACGGTCCCCGAAGCGGATTACGCTCCTAGGTTAGAACCTCAAACAAATCAGGGTGGTATTTCAAGGTTGGCTCCGCTAAGACTGGCGTCCTAGCTTCACTGCCTCCCACCTATCCTACACAGATCGGTTCAAAGTCCAATGCAAAGCTGCAGTAAAGGTTCATGGGGTCTTTCCGTCTAGCCGCGGGGAGATTGCATCATCACAAACATTTCAACTTCACTGAGTCTCAGGAGGAGACAGTGTGGCCATCATTATGCCATTCGTGCAGGTCGGAACTTGCCCGACAAGGAATTTCGCTACCTTAGGACCGTTATAGTTACGGCCGCCGTTTACTGGGACTTCGATCAGGAGCTTGCACCCCATCAATTAATCTTCCAGCACCGGGCAGGCATCACACCCTATACGTCGACTTTCATCTTTGCAGAGTGCTGTGTTTTTAGTAAACAGTTGCAGCCACCGATTCTCTGAGGCCTCTTCATGCTCGGAGTGTTTCTCTCTTCACACTACAAAGGCACACCTTATCCCGAAGTTACGGTGTCAATTTGCCGAGTTCCTTCTCCTGAGTTCTCTCAAGCGCCTGAGCATATTCAGCTCGCCCACCAGTGTCGGTTTGCGGTACGGTCAATTCCAAGCTGATGCTTAGAGGCTTTTCCTGGAAGCCCATTCAGTCACTTCAGTTGATCTCTCAACCTCGATCCTTCGCCTTGGAGATCCGTTGACGGATTTGCCTGTCAACCTCCTACGCTCGTAAACCGGGATGTCCAACACCCGGATGACCTTCAGGACTCCGTCCCCCCTTCGCACTTGAAATCGGTGCTGGAATATTAACCAGCTTCCCATCAGCTACGCTTCTCAGCCTGACCTTAGGGGCCGACTCACCCTGCTCCGATGAACGTAGAGCAGGAAACCTTGGGCTTGCGGCGAGCGGGCTTTTCACCCGCTTTAACGTTACTCATGTCAGCATTCGCACTTCTGATACCTCCAGCGGTCCTCGCGGATCCGCCTTCGCAGGCTTACAGAACGCTCCCCTACCACTCGCATTGCTGCGAATCCGCGGCTTCGGTTATTGACTTAGCCCCGTTACATCTTCCGCGCAGGAAGACTCGATCAGTGAGCTATTACGCTTTCTTTGAAGGATGGCTGCTTCTAAGCCAACTTCCTGACTGTCTTAGCCTTCCCACTTCGTTTTCCACTTAGTCAATATTAGGGACCTTAGCCGGCGGTCTGGGTTGTTTCCCTTTTGAGTCCGGACGTTAGCACCCGGTGCTCTGTCTCCCGTGCTCAGACTTCCAAGTATTCGGAGTTTGCCATGGTTTGGTAAGACGCCATGTCCCCCTAGCCATAACAGTGCTCTACCCCCTGGAGCCATACACGAGGCACTACCTCAATAGTTTTCGGGGAGAACCAGCTATCTCCAGATTTGTTTAGCCTTTCACCCCTATCCACAGCTCATCCGCTAATTTTGCAACACTAGTCGGTTCGGCCCTCCAGTGTGTGTTACCACACCTTCAGCCTGGCCATGGATAGATCATCTGGTTTCGGGTCTACGCCCAACGACTCATATCGCCCTGTTCGGACTCGCTTTCGCTGCGCCTCCCCTACTCGGTTAAGCTTGCCATTGAACGTAAGTCGCTGACCCATTATGCAAAAGGTACGCAGTCACCCTTGCGGGCTCCTACTGTTTGTATGTAT
Organism: Sutterella wadsworthensis; assembly: GCF_003315195.1. Taxonomy (GTDB): domain Bacteria; phylum Pseudomonadota; class Gammaproteobacteria; order Burkholderiales; family Burkholderiaceae_F; genus Sutterella; species Sutterella wadsworthensis. The sequence goes on from NZ_QNRV01000061.1 coordinate 2,609, forward strand.
GCGGTTTCAGGATCTATTTCACTCCCCTCCCGGGGTTCTTTTCGCCTTTCCTTCACAGTACTGGTTCGCTATCGGTCGATTACGAGTATTTAGCCTTGGAGGATGGTCCCCCCATCTTCGAGCAGGATTTCACGTGTCCCGCTCTACTTCTCGCAAGCTCAGTACCTTGAACCCAATTTCCCGTACGGGGCTGTCACCCTCTGTAGCCGGACTTTCCAGACCGTTCCAGTATCGAATTCAATATCACTTGCAGGCTCTTCCAATTTCGCTCGCCGCTACTTTCAGAATCTCGGTTGATTTCTTTTCCTGCAGCTACTTAGATGTTTCAGTTCGCTGCGTTCGCCTCTTGAAGCTATGTATTCACTTCAAGATACCCTTGCGGGTGAGTTCCCTCATTCGGACATCCGTGGATCAGTGCTCGCTTGCCAGCTCCCCACGGCTTTTCGCAGGCTGCGACGTCCTTCTTCGCCTGTAATCGCCAAGGCATCCACCACATACACTTAGTCGCTTGATCCTATAACTCTGAAGCCTTTTG
>NZ_QNRV01000062.1 GCF_003315195.1 Sutterella wadsworthensis
CTGCAACGGCGCAGTCTGCCTTAGCAAGATCGAGGCCGATGACGGCGTACGAGAGCGACGTATCCAGCGCATTGCGTGTATTCTTCTTTGACATGGCATGGACCTCCTACGGGGTTGATATACACCCATTATCGCGCAGCGCTTCGTTGTGACGCACTGGGTAGGTGGGTGGTCCATGTCATTAGGACGGAGATTCCCTGCGGAGTCCTTATGCGTTTTTAGGCGCATAGGGATCTCTTCGGATGGGTTTCTGCTGCTGACCGGCACGACTCTTGCGAGAAGGCCGCTTAACTTGAGCTCGAGCAGTGCACAGCCGCTCCCCACGGGCTCTTAGGCGCTGCCCGCGCCTGAGTATGTTGTTGGCGTCCGCGACGTCGGCGTCGCCTTCATAACCGCACTTTCGACAGCAGAACCTGAAGGATTCAGAGGCGACACATCTTCGCATTTGGGACACGTTCTGATCGTGTTCGCCGCAGCAACGGCGCACACCTCTCCGCCCCTGCCGCCGACATACTTGGATGATCCCAGACCTACAAAAAAGCCGCCTCACGCAAGCAGGGCGGCTTTTGAACTATTTTTCGTTGTAATGAGTGCGGCATTGCACAATTTCTAATGTCCGGTTACCGTCTTCTTCGGAAATGCGGTAAATCAAACGGTTTTTGGCATCGATCCTGCGAGACCAAAAGCCGGATAAATTGCCAGTCAAGGGTTCCGGCAGCCCTAGCCCGCTATTGCCGTTGTGCTTGATGTCCTTGATTAAAGCATTTACTTTGGTCAGTTTCTTGCGATTGTCCTGCTGCCGCCCTCAATCAGATCGTGCTCATTGACCTTGCCTAATTCCAATTGAGCAATGCTTTCACGCAATCGCGCCTGATTCTCGGCACACCAAAACGGATCGGCCTTAATTGCAAAGGGAATCCGCCCTTCATTGACGACTGGGATAGCAAAAACGGTGAATGCTGTTGTCATGTTGAGCCCCATCATTTGGATGATGGACTCAAATTTTTTTTTTGAGCTTCGCGTCCATGCGGAAGCTGACAGTTGCCGTTGCGTCCATAGCAATATGTCCCGCTAATCATTAGCTCTTTTATGAATACAAGCAACTTTATAACTGAAAATTGCAAGCTGGCGCACTGAATTAGTCAGCATTTCAAGGCTGTTAACCATGAAATCCGCACAGCAACTATCTTTGTTTGCCGCTCCTATTGAAGCTGACAGCCGCGGCGAGACAACCGACTGATGGCCGCACGGCAGCCATCATATGATCAGCAGCGACCGGCCAAACAGCCGACAACGGCATAGACTGCATGCCGAGGAACGAGGGCGCAAGCACTCAGCTCAAGCTCGTTTCTAAATTTCCCTAACCCTGCTTCGGGCTCAGGAGGCCCGCAGAGATTTTCATTATGACGACACATACCGAGGCCGCCGAGGCGATGGCTGAAGAAGCGGCGGATCACCTTCAGGCAGCGGCCAATGCCCCAAGCCCTGATGAAGGCCTTTCCGCAGCTGCAGATGCAGTGATTGATACGACGCATTGGTTCACGCGTTTTTTTGAAACGCTTACGGCGGGAATGACCTGGTCGAGCCTGCTGCTGCAGATTTTTGCAGTGATCTGTGCCTTCATTCTCGGCTGGTGGGGGTCTCGCGCCTTTACGGAGTGGCTCGAAAAGAGGCGCCCCAGTGCAGATGATTTCGGTGTAGTCAATCACATCAAGCATCTGGCTTACGGGCTTCTTGAGAATGTGTCTTTCGGCCTCATCGCAGGATCGTCCCTCGCGCTTGCGGCCTGGCTGATCGTAACGCTGGGTGATGAGCCTTCTCGGTCGCTCGTTATCTGCAGGATCTTCTACTCGATCTTCTATGCATTTTCGGTGCTCTCCGTTGTGATGGCCTTTGTGCAGGCCAGCATTGGACGAAGCATCATCACCCGAGGTGTGCAGCGTGCAGTCACCGTCATCTTTTGGTGCTTTGCAGTGCTGCAGTTCTTCGGCGTGCTGTCGGATTTGGTGGACTATCTTGATGCGCTGAGAATCCCCATCGGCAAGGGGGACATGACGGTTTGGAAGGCCTTCATGGCGGTGATTTCGGTGCTGCTCACGCTGGCCGTTGCCAATTGGATTTCGGCCATCATCAATCAGTTCATTCAGGGGGCGCAGAATCTGACCCCCAACCTGAAGGTAGTGCTTTCGCGCATTGTCACCGTTCTTTTTCTGATTCTGGCGGTCATCATCGGTCTTGGAACCGTCGGCATCGACTTGACGATTCTTTCGGTTTTCGGCGGCGCTTTAGGCGTCGGGCTGGGCTTTGGACTGCAAAAGATCGCTTCCAACTATGTTTCTGGATTCATCATCCTCTTGGACAAATCCATCAAAATCGGAGATCTGGTTACGGTGGGCGGCTTCCGCGGAAAGGTGGTGGAAATCAATACGCGCTTTACGGTGGTGCGCAGTCTCGACGGTATTGAGAATATTGTCCCGAATGAAGCGTTCGTGACGTCAGCTGTGCTGAATCATTCGTATACGGATGAAGCCAATACGCAGTATGTCGCTGTGACGATTGACTTCAATGCGGATGTGGATCGGGCGCTTGCCGTCATGCTCGAAGAGGTTTCGCGCGATCGTCCGCGCATTGTCAAGGGCCGCAAGCCCTGGGCCTATGTGGACAGCTTCGGCGACAGCGGCATTAATCTGAAGGCGGCTTTTTGGCTGGCCGACCCGGTCAATGGTTCCGTCGGGATCAAAACAGCCATTACCCTCGATATTGTCCGTCGTTTCCGCGAGGAAGGCATCCGCATTCCCTACAACCGTCTGGAAGTGGTGATGCTCGATCCGCATGCTGATGACGATGCGCCCGCCGACGTTCAGCCGAAGGGATCCTCTGCGGCGGTTTAAGGGCAGGCTTTCCTCTCCCGCTTAGTGCCTTAGCAGCAGAAAAAAAACCTCAGAAACCTGAACTACGGGATGCCTGCTCACTAAAACAAGGGCAGTTCCGTCAATATCTTTATCAAGCCCGTGATCTTATTTGAAAAAATAGGCCACGGGCTTTCGTTTTTGTGTTAACATGCTCTATAACTATAATGTGCAGAGCATAAAGATGGAAAATTCTCCAAAAAGCGGCTTC
>NZ_QNRV01000063.1 GCF_003315195.1 Sutterella wadsworthensis
CCTCCTCGACTCTGCCGAGTTGCTAGTCCTTCCCGCGACCGGGCGGACAGTGGACTTTCACCACACAATCACACGTGCGCTGCCGGGCGCACAAATAAAAAATCCGATGCTGCATAAAACAGCATCGGATTTGAATCTGGCGGAGGAGAGGCCTCGCAAGTTTCTTATGAAATAAGGGATCTACATGTGCTTGATGAATTTACCCACCAAAGCACCCACCAAAAGAAAATTGACACGACACCTACAATCGACGTACGGACATTTTTTTGTTAGGGTAACCTCATCTACAAAATATAGTGGGAGGAGGCATTCTAACAATCATCATAATCTTCTTATGAGGATCTGAAATGTTAAAAAAAGTTGCTATATGGAGTACGGCTGCATCTGTAGGATTGATAACCGTCGGATGTGCGACTATTGATGGAATGGTGGCTGATAGCCGTAATTTCTTAGGCATCCAAGATGATGCGCAAGCTACTGAAGCAGTGAAGCCCACTACTCAGAAAACAGAATCTGTCAAAGCAAGCACTAAAAAATCCGCTGATCAAACAAAGACAGCAAAACAAATTAAGACAACGAAACCAGTAAAAGTTGCTAGAACCGAAGAAGAAGAAATCAAGGCAATACAGGCGAATGTCGATGCTGTGTTAGCCAAGAAGAAGGCTGATGCAGAAAAGAAAAAAGCTGAAAAAGCCGCTAGAGAGGCATCCTGCACCACTCTGGTTGAAAGACTCAAACAAGAAGATAGACAGTATCTTAGTGAAGAACTATATGCCAATCTGAAAGAGGCTAATCTAACTTGTACAAATATAGAAAAAATTAAAGATACAAGTATTGGTGGCTTTATTCCTGTAATAGAAAAATGTCGCACTCAAACCAATCTTACAAAAGATGACGTAAAAAATTATACATCATTCTTGTCTGTATGTAGAAAAATATTTGATAAAGATATTGCGAATAAATTTAATCTAAATATTCAAAATAGACAAAAAGCATTGATGGATTCCTTGGAAAAGGACGGAAGCTTACGCGGCAAATTCCCAAATGAAGACGATAGAATTGTTGCAATACAAACTAGATATAGAAAACAACTAGAGCAAGACAGGCAATGGGGTGAGGATTTCGAAAAATTAACCAACTTGCAATGGAAGCCATTTAATGGATATGTCGTTGGCAATGAGAGTTATAGTAGTAATTTTGTAAGAGAATTTGGCAAAACTGGAAAGCTAACTTTAGCCGAACGAGGTCGACTTAATTGCCACGAAACTGCATATCCTGGCATTTTATATTGCGGAAAAATTCAAGTTGATACCGTTGATGAAATCAATATTTTGGAAAGTAATCTTCGCTGGAGATTAGCTGCTGCAGGGTTCCCAGATACCCCTCGAATTCCTTATGCATACATCTTTAAATTGGAAAATCAAAAGTTATCTGTAAGAGAATTAAACAATGGAAATTATGAAGTATACAATAGGGGCTTGAGAAATGTAGCAATTGAGTTAGGAATTGATAGGATTTGGTGGACAGCTAATCTATCAGATTTAATGAAGTAATTAAAGGTGTTAATTATATTTTTGAGGTTAAAATGAGTGCATATGATACTTTGACTACCAATCAGAAATTGTCAATAGAAGCTAGACTTGGGAATGAAACAAAGTCGGCAGGTGTTGCTTACCTTTTATGGTTTATGTTTGGCACACTGGCAATTCATTGCTTTTATCTTGGACAAGTTAAAACAGGAATACTTAGACTTATAATTGGTATTTTAGGGTGGTTCGAATTATTCTCTGGTTTGGGTTCTGCCCTATTTGGGGAAGGAGGAAATAAGCAAGAAGGTGACGACATTATATGGGGCATTATTCTTTTGGCTATTACTTGCATTTGGATGTTGTGGGATCTATTTAGAATGCCATCATATATTCGAAGTCAACAAGCTAAACGACGTGAAGAATTAGCTTTATCCTTGTTACCTAAGCCTGAATCAAACCCTGATATTTCTGAAGTAAAAGAAAAGGTCGAAGATGATAATGAAAAAAATATTGCTTAGCTCTCTGCTGTTTCTTACCGTCTGCGTTGCTCATGCAGACGATCGACGTATTTTTATGCGAAACATAGACATAAGCTTAGCTGGTCAAGGCTATTGTTCCTATATTTTTAGCCTAATGGCAAGTGATCCTTTCGATAATCCATTAGAGATTGAAATAGGTTTTTATCAAGGCAATAAATTGGCATCAAAAGGAATGATGGAGGTTAAACCATTTGGACATGCTCGAGCAAATCAAAAGCAATATAGCTTTGCTGAATGCTCATGTGAATTCGATGTAAGTGAAGCAAAGGTTTTGCGTATATGGGAGATTGAAAACGATAAAAAGACACCACTATCTCTTGACGTTATTGTTCCTGATGAGATATTCAAGCCTATTGATGTCGTAAGGTAATAAATAATGATGTTAACAAGGGAGGGGGGGGGGGGGGGTTTTTACCCCCCCCCCCCCAAATTAAAAAAAAAAATTTTTTTAAAAAAGAAAAATTTTTTTTTAAAAAAATTTTTTAAATAAAAATTTTTTTTTTTTTTTTTTATTTAAAAAAAAAAAATTTTTAGGAAAAATTA
>NZ_QNRV01000064.1 GCF_003315195.1 Sutterella wadsworthensis
ACCTGAACTCCCGAATGACTAGATCCTAACTAAAACGGAAAACAGTCTTCGGGAGTTTTGTTATTCCCAACAGAGCCAGCAGATCCCGATGGCGTTTAGCGACAGTGCCAAGGACAAAGGCGTTGGTTGTCCGATGTTTATAAGCCTGCATGCACTGAAGCTGGGTAATGAGCTTGCGCATTGATTCTTCCGGCATTTTCAGCTCCGGATGGACTGCATGCACTTCTCGTGCTTTGCTCAGCATACTCATACGCAGAGCCTGAGCAAGCGTATAAACAAACAGTTTTCCTCGATACGCGGCTTCCGTCGCTTCGAATCGTGAACCGCCGACTTCATTTTTGAGTTGATTGAAGCCTTGTTCAATGATCTGGCGCTGACGATAAAGTTTCAGAGCGACAAACGGATTGGACTCAGCATTGCTGCGAATGGCTTGGCAGCCTTTGAACTCGACGGCTTCTTTAAGCTCATCGAACTTGATGCTCCAAACAGGTTCGTCGTCCTTAGCTCTACGGTTTTCGTAAAGAAACCGCTTGATCTTTTTCCACTGCACCGGGTCAATGAGCTTTGAGTTCTGCTCCTCCTGCTTCCTGACGAGTTCCGCCGCACTGCCTTTCACCCTTTTGACGGCGGCCTCTCCTTTTTGAGCAGCTTTTTCAATGGATTTCAGAGTTTCACTTTCGATCTGTCGGATCTTTGCCGCCCCTTCATTCTTGAGTTCAAGTGCTTTCAGAACATCACGGTACAGTTCATTGGTCTGCAGCTCGGCCATTACGGGATCACGATACAAATGCAGATAAGCCTTGACCGGAATAGGACCAGCATCCGTGTTCTCCTTCCATTCGTCAGGAACTGCAATCGCAGAGATCCCTAAGACAGGATCTTTATGTGCAATCGAATCGCACAGAGCCTGTTTGTGCCGCTTCAGGTGAGCTTTGACAGCTCCTTCTTTAAGGCTCAGAAACTGGATGTACTTCAAATTGAGGTTGATGGCCGTCTGTGTGTTGTAAATGCTCTGAAAGCCGCGATCTGTCACCAGAATGTTGTTGGTTAGATCCAAACCGGCAAACTTCATGCGCAGGTAAATCTCCGGGAGGATTGTCTGATCGTTGATGGATCCGTCGTAGCTGCAGGCGAAGACCACATCTCCTGTGGCATGGTCGCATACCGTCATATAGTTGACTTGCCGGAGCTCCGGATTCTGTTTGGCATGTCCCCAAGCTGCCGCATTGATGGTGTTTGAATATGTGGAGATGCTCGTACTGTCAAAAGACAGAGTAACGGCCGAGTCGCTGTGTTTGCACGCGCGGTCGTAGCGCAGTTTGTAATAACGCTCAAGCTGCGGCTGCGTTATGCTTGAGAGCATTTCGGCTATTCGCCGGCCGTCAAGCGGCTGAACTTCAGGCAGCCAGACTTGCGGGAGCCAATCCTCGAAAGTCATCATTGCCCCGCCGCCGTCCAGCTTATAAACGCTGAGAGCGAACAGAATTCGTGCGGTTTGTTCGCCAAACACACTTCGAAGATCTTCGTAAATACCGGTATTTTGGCCAAACTGCCAGGCGGCATACGACACACCGATGCGCACGGTGTCACAGCTCCAGGAGATGTCGGTCGATTCCGGCTTCTGCACAAAAGCTTCAGAGAAGTTTTCTTCAGAAATCAGTTCATGATCGCCCCAAAACACGGTTTGATGAGCGTATTGCGGGAACTTATCAACAAAGTTCTTTGAAAGCCGGATGGAACCGTCGTCGAGCAGCCGGCCGACTTGCACCTTTGACTCAACGAAAGAACGTTTCTTCACTGAATCCCATCGATTGCGGTACGCCCTGATGTAGATGCGGCCAGCTTTGTCTTTGGAGGACATAAGCGCCCAGAGTTTGCCTTCGGAATCCAGTAATTTAGCCATGATAGATATGCCTGATTAAGATGTATCTATTATACATGAAATAAAAATTCCTGCAATCTCAACGTAAGAAAAATTGCAGGAATTTCAGAATGAGCTAAATAACATTCAAGGCTGATTTGATGAGCCTCAACCCCTTAAAGATCTAGTACTCCGGGAGTTTGGGT
>NZ_QNRV01000065.1 GCF_003315195.1 Sutterella wadsworthensis
CTCCTCGACTCTGCCGAGTTGCTAGTCCTTCCCGCGACCGGGCGGACAGTGGACTTTCACCACACAATCACACGTGCGCTGCCGGGCGCACAAAATAATGAGAGCCGCAGCACAGACGTACTGCGGCTCTCAGCGCTTTATTGCCTAGAGCGGATCAAACCCAGGTTAGTTGTCCGTGAAGGCCTTCTTCACGCTGATCGGGAAGGCTTGATAACCGAAGACATCGGTAAACTTCAGCGCAACTGCCGGCTGAGTTTCACCCCAACGGTACTCATAGAGATACGGATGCGGCGAGGTGGCTGCTGCGGCCGTTCCCTTCTTCTTCTGGAAGCTCAATCCAGCCGTCGAATAGAAGACCGTCACAGAATTCTTGTCGGCCTCATAGCCGCAGAGTCCAGTCACCGGACTGTAGTACTCGTGTCCGAGATCTTTGCCCACTTCCCAGATCTGTTCGACCGTCATCTTCTTCTGATCGATCTTATAGATCACGCCGCGCGTGTATTTATCTTCGGCCAATGCGGGCTGCTCCATGCCGCGGGCATCACCGTTATCGAATACCGTAATGTAGACCGTGTCTTTGTCGGACTTTTCGTCAATACGCCAGGCCGTATGCTGCGTCCAGCTCCAGTCGAAGCTACCTTCGCACTTGCTGCCTTCGCACTTAATGGGCTTGCCGTCCTTATCCACCGGCGTCAGGACTTTATCAGCCCAGCCTTCGCGCCAGCCTTCGGGAGAAGAAAGAATCCATTTAACCTTCTTGTCGCGGCCGATCTTGATAACGGCAGACTGGTGACGCGACGAAATGATGATGGAATCGTCAGTCGGATCGTAGTCAACCGAATTGACATGCGCCCAGTTGCGGCCCGGTCCCACGCCGGCGACGTCACCGAAGACGCCTTCCTGCTCCTGTTTGGCAAGATCTTCGGCCGAAAGGGTCTGGCCGGCCTTGGAAGCGTCAATATTGAGGCATACCGCACCCTGATCGAGCGCCTTAATGACGTTGGAACGATACGGGTCGAGAATTTCAGCCAGACGCCAATCATCGACCACGCCGCCATTCGGGTCAATTTCAACGATCACGTCACGCACCGTGTGAACGCGCTTATTGTCGGCGCGGCGGTAGTCGAACGCTGCGACGCGAAGGAGACTGTTGCCGTTCTGGGCGTTGTCAAACGAATGGCTGAAGTCGCTGTAGCCCGAGGGGAGACGGCGATTGAAGATCTCGCGTCCCATGAGGTCGTATTTGACATACCGCTGACCGAAGCCCCAGGTGAGCGCACCGTCTTTGGTCTGCTGGAAGCCCATAAAGTAGCCCGAGTACCACGGGTTTTCCGGATCGCCAATCAGCGTATCAAAGAGCCACCAGCGAACTTCGCCGGCCGTATCGATGATGCCGACATTCGAGTTGTAAGCCCATTCCAGCGCACCGCCCGAGGGATTATTCCAGGTGAAGCGGGCGCCCTGCGGCGCAACGCTGTTCAACTGTGCGTCAACGAGGTAAAGACGGTCTGCAAATTCCGGATCTACCTTCTGAACTTCGACCGTAAAGGGACGCCGCTGATTAGGCATGCCGTTTGAACGGGTATAAATGGACGGCGCATAGAACTGATAGCGGTCTGTGAACTTCTCAGCCTTGCCCTGGAAGGTTCGCGTATAGCTCACTTCCACCGTGTTGAGGTAGTCCTGATACAGACCGAACACCGGAACGCCTGCATGCGTTTTAAGCTGGCGTTTGGAGACTTTGTATTCGATCGTGCGGCCGTTGGGTTTCGGCAGAATTTTGACGGTGACGTCATCGAGCTTATAACCGCCGTCGCGGATCACGGCCGTCAAAGGCGCAACGTTATAGGGATTAACAATGACTTCGCCGATATGACCTTGGACGGGATAAGTAACGCCCAAACTCCCGGAGACTAGCTCCGGGAGGTCCTGATCTGACGCAAAGTCGGCCTATTTATTCTTCCTAATCCATTGTTTTTATTTAATAAAAAC
>NZ_QNRV01000066.1 GCF_003315195.1 Sutterella wadsworthensis
CCTGAACTACGGGTTACCTGCTCTACATTTCGAATCGCCGCGGTGGTTCAGAAAGCTGGAGCAATTCAAAACAGCGCCGACGCGAGGCAGGAATACTGTTCCTGATCCAAGCGTTGGCGTTGTTTCGTTTATGAGCCCGCACAAGCGTCAGTTCGGCCAACAGCCGGTCCATGGAATTCCCAGGGATGACCAGCTTTGCCTTGCGGTCTTCCATCTGTTTTGCACTGTTGAGCATCATCATCCGCAAGGCGGTTCCGATCGTGCTCACCAGAAGCTTCCCTTGTACCGAAACGGCGCCGACACGCAGACGATCACAATCGAGCCAATTTTTCAGTTGATTGAAATCCTGCTCAACCATCCCGCGCTGCCGATAAACGGAAAGCGCTTCAAACGCATCGGAAATGCTGTTGCTTCTAAGAGCAAAATACCCCGCCGTTTCGACCGCCTCATCGATTTTGCTTGATTTTCGAACCCATTTACTATTCCCGTTTGAATCTTTAATTGAATCAACAAATCGCCTGTAGTTGTTCCAAAGATCCTGTGGAATAGACTTGTTTTCGTTTTTCAAACGAATAATTTCATCCGCTTTCTCGCTGAGGAATACGGCCGTCTCGTCTTCGCGGTTAACAAGACGGAACAGGTGAACGTACGTGTCCAGCTTGAGGCGCCCGTAGTCCGTGTTCTGAGACCACGGCTCTTTCAGAGTGAATGCGTAAGCCTTCTCTTTGCTGCTGAAAAAAGCATTCTTTCGCAAAGATTCTTTATGTCTCTCGAAGTTTTGCTTCAATGAATCTTCGACAAATCTGACGCCTTGAAGATATTTAAGATCCAGATTGATCATTTTCTGGATATTCTCCAAACTCGAATATCCTCGATCGGTAACGAGAATATTTTTATCGAGATCAAAGCCGGCATTCGTCATAGCATGAAGAATATCGGAGAGTGCAGTGACGTCATTGACAGCGCCTTCATACATGTGCGCAAAGACAATATCGCCCGAACACTGGTCGCAAATCACCGTGTAATTGATTTGCTTCAAGTCGGGATCACGCTTCGCATGACCGAACTGTGCCTCAGCGATGGTGTCTGAATAGGTTGAGATCGACGTATTGTCCAGAGCGTATTCGATAGGGCGGCCTCGAAGCGCCGGATTCCGCTTGTAGATCTCCTCCCAAACAGCGTCCTGCCGGTTGTGACGAAGGCGAAAATACTTAACGACTTTTTCACCGTCAACAGCAGCCAGAATTTCTGAAATGCTCTGTCCGGTCAGCCGTTTGCATTTAGGCAGCCAAACTTTCTGACGCCACAAATCGTATGTCATCATGGATCCGCCGCCGGCGAGCTTGAAGATTGCCAAATAGAGCAGCTCTTCTCCCATTTCCTTCCCGAAAACCTCGTGAAGGTGTGCACGGATGCCGTTCTTTTCCGCCAACGTAACAGCCGCCCACGTCAGGCCGACATCCAGGGTCTCCTGCTGTTGGCAGGCCGCTTCGTCCTCAGGAGCAGGGCCGGGAGTTTCCGGGAAGTCCTGACGGTATTGAGCTTCGGGCACGGGCTTTTTGTCAATTCCCCAGAACCAATCATCGCCGGCGTATTCGGGAAAGTCCGCTGAAAATTTCGGCGAAATCTTGATACGGCCGTCTTCAAACAAGCGGCCGACATGGCGCTGCAGACAGCGCTTGGATTTCTTGAGAACCGGATCCCACTTCATTCGGTAGGCCTTTACATATCGATAACCGTCCTTTGTAAGGACCGTCGTAAAGTTCCAGGGGAAGCCGCTTTTTGGAGAATTTTCCATCTTTATGCTCTGCACATTATAGTTATAGAGTATGTTAACACAAAAACGAAAGCCCGTGGCCTATTTTT
>NZ_QNRV01000067.1 GCF_003315195.1 Sutterella wadsworthensis
TAACTGATCCATAAATCAGCGGAGAGTTTTAGGCGGCAGTTTCAATCCAAGCAGCGCGAGCATATCGCGCTGCTTTTTACTTAACTGACGCACCACCCAAGCATTGGCGTTTCTGCGCTTCTCAGCTTTGATGCCGCGCAGTTTTGCCATCAGCACATCCATGGAATCTTTGGGAATTTTCAAACCCGCAGTCTTGGCATTGGTCTGAGCACGACTCATCATCATGAGCCGCAGTGAGGCCGCTATCGTGCAGACAAAGAGCTTGCCCAGGCAGCTCTTGTTCGTGCAGCGCAGACGATCTCCGTCTACCCAATTTTTGTATTGGCTGAAGTCCAGTTCAACAATGTTCCGCTTTTTGTATGCCTGCAGCGCAGCAAAAGGATCGCTTTCGATATTGCTGCGAATGACAAACATCCCGGCATATCGGACTGCCTCACGAATGGCCTCATCATTGCGGTCCCAACGTTTCTTTCTGCCCTCGGCTGCCGGCAGTTCTTTGATGTAGCGCCTGTATGTACGCCAAAGTTCAGGCGGCACCTCTCGATTCTCTGCTTTGAACTTGAGAATCTCTGCAACTCTGGCAGCCAATTCAGTCATCTCGTCTTCATCAGCACCGGGGAAGCGGTACAGATGTACGAAGAGCTCCTTGTTAAGCGTTCCGCTGTCGGTTTCCAGCTTCCACGATTCCTTAACCGTTCGGGCATAGGCACGAGTCTCTGCGTCGTAAAACCCAATATCGCGAAACGATTCTCGGTATTCATCGAATCTGAGCTTCATGACGTCTTCAACAATGCGAACGCCTTGAATGAACTTCAGTTCGAGATTGATCATTTTTTGGACATTCTGCAGTGAGGAATAACCTCGATCCGTCACCAAGGTAACGTTGGAAAGATCGAGATCTGCCGCTCGCATGCGGTAAATGATTTCTTTGAGAGCTGCGGCGTCATTGATGGAGCCTTCATACGTATAAGCAAAGACGATTTCTCCGTCTTTTTGATCGCATACGAAGGTGTAATTGATCTGTTTGAGATCGGGATCCCTCTTGGCATGACCATACGCCGCATCACCAATCGTTTTGGAGTATGTGGAGATGGATGTGTTGTCCAAAGCGTAGGTCAGACTTTCGACGTCTTCCGCTTTGGCTTTATCGAGTTTGGCTGCATGACGGAGCCTGAAAAATTCCTCGAAATCCTTGATGCTGACCGCAGAAAGCAGCTCACTGATACGCTGATCGCTAAGCGGGCTGGCGTTCTTAAGATAGACCTCCTTCCACCATTCGCCATAAGCGGCCATACTGCCGCCCTGATCCAATTTGTAAATGGCGAGATGAAGCAGTTCGCGTGCCTGTGCGTGACCGAAGATATCCGCCAATGAACGAAAAAGCCCAGCTTCTTCGGCAAGCGTCTCAATAGCCCAAGCGGCACCAACGTTAAGCACATCGTCTTTAAGGGCTTCTTCAATATCTCGATCCGGTCCCGGCCGCTCTGGGAAATCACGGCGATAGGTCTCTTCATCGACCAAACGCTTGTCGGCACCATAAAAAAGCGGGAAGCCTGCGTACTGAGGAAATTGCTCAAGGAATGCTTTGCTGGGCACGACACGGCCGTCATCGTGCAGTCTGCCGACATGACGGCGATTGAAACTGTGGGAACGCTTGCGCACCGGGTCCCATTTGGTTTGGTAGGCCTTGATGTAGGTATAGCCCTTGGCGTTGGTTTCGGCAG
>NZ_QNRV01000069.1 GCF_003315195.1 Sutterella wadsworthensis
TCGAGAATGGCTTCGGAGAGCACGTCGCGGCGGCCGAGCTCTTCAACGAAGCGCTTGCCTTCCTGGTTAAGCATGATGGCGCCGTCAAAGCGGGCATCCGCGATCAGTTCAATCACGCCCGAAATCGGGTCGCAGATCGGATAGGTCTGGATGTACTGCATGTTGACGAGTTCTGCGCCCGCACGCTGAGCCATATAGAGGGCCTCGCCCGTGGTGCCCGGAGCGTCCGTGGTCTTAAAGCGTTCGTCAATCTTCGGGTTGTACTTCTTCACCATCGCGGGGTTCGCGCCAAAGCCGCCCGTAGCCAGCACCACGCCGCCCTTGGCGTTGAACGTGTATTCGGCGCCGTTCATCGTCGCCTTGACGCCTACAACGCGGCCGCTCTTATCTTTGATGAGCTCCTCGGCCTTCATATTGGTAATGACAGGAATCCCGAGTTCATCGGCCTTCGCCTGGAACTTCGTGATGAATTCTGTGCCGGTGTGCCCGACCGGAATCAGCGCGCGCTTGCGGCTGTGACCGCCGAAGAAGAAGAGATTGTCCGGTTCAAAACGAACGCCCAGATAGTCGCGGCACCATTCCGCGCCGGCCAAGGCGTTGTGAGTCATCACATTGATGACCTTCATGTCGCCCTTCTTGTCGCCGCCCAGGTACGTATCCTTGGCATGGAGCTCAGGCGAGTCATCCGTGATGCCGAGCTTAGGCTGCACCCAGTTCTTGGCGGCATTCATTTCCGCGCCGGAAATGAGCGAGTTGCCGCCCACCTGCGGCATCTTTTCGAGGAGCACTACAGTGGCGCCGGCGTTCTTGGCTTCAATGGCAGCAGAGAACCCTGCGCCGCCCGCACCAATCACTACGACGTCATAGGAAGCATTCTTCGGCAGATCCTTGACCGCAGCTTTGAGAGCCTTTTTATCGGCCTGACCGAGTGTGACACCCGCTTTCTTAGCCGCATCTTCAACAGCAGCGAATAAACCCTTCGACGTGAAGGTTGCTCCGGAAATGCCGTCGAGCTGCACTGAGTTGGCAGCAACGATCTGATCCTTCAAATCGGTGAAGACCTTTTTAGCAAGCACCGGATTTTCGGCATTCTTCAGAATGTCGATTTTCTGAATTTTGCCGTTGTCAAACGTCACGGCCACCTGAATATCGCCGTGCTTGCCGACGCCCACGCCCTGCGTAGTGACCGGGGCGGCAAAAGCTGCCGCAGCGGCAAAGGCAAATGCAGCTGCAAAAATCGACTGAGTGAATTTCATCACCATCTCCTCCTCATTTCGCGCCTTGTTCTTGAAAGAGTCCGACGATTGCTGCAGCATCAAGCTGCGGCAATGCATTACTCAATCAGAACAAAGTCACATGTATTCGTTGGGAGGCATTATGCTCAGCAAACTTGAAGATAGTGATTGGGGTTTTGTCGTATATGCTCCGAAAACATTCAAAAAAGCGGTGATTCCCAGAGAGAATCACCGCTCCCGGAACTCCCGGATAACAGATCCCGAACTCGTGTGATTAAGGTCAAGGATCGGATGTTTTGCTGAGCTAATCCCGTGAAAATGAACCAATAAGT
>NZ_QNRV01000070.1 GCF_003315195.1 Sutterella wadsworthensis
CATGTCAAAGAAGAATACACGCAATGCGCTGGATACGTCGCTCTCGTACGCCGTCATCGGCCTCGATCTTGCTAAGGCAGACTGCGCCGTTGCAGCGGTGCCTTGTTCCGATGACGAGCTGGGGCTGATCGACCGCATGGATTACGAGTCGCTGTTTGAACAAGCGGAGAAGCTTGAGCCTACGCTCTTTGCGATGGAGCCTTGCTGCGGCTACAGTCAGATTTCCCTGCGCCTGCAAAATATGGGGCACGAGGTCAAGGTCATTTCCGGACACGCAGTCAAGAACTGGATTGCAACGCACAAGTCAAATCAGAAAACCGATCTCAACGATGCAACGGCTTTGGCGAAGCTTGCTCTTTACGATCATGATCTACAGCCGATTCGCGTCAAGAACGTTGAGGAGTGCCGGATCGCCAGTGTCCAGGCAATCCGAATCCAACTGCGGACACAGGCTACAAAATCCTTAGTCTGCTTTAAAAGTCTGTGCCAATGCTGGGGCATTGTGATTCGTCGAGGCAGCTCGAACACAAAGAAGATGGCGGAAGCAGTCGCAGCCGTTGAAAAGCTGCTTGGCGCAGAAGTGACATCGAGCTTGATGATCCTTCGGGATGCCTACAAGTTCACCATGAAGCAAATCAACGCACTTGACAAGCTGCTTGATGCGCTTGTTGAGGCCAACGAGCAGGCTCGAACAATGAAAACGGTTCTGGGCATCGGAACTCAGACCGCGGCACGCCTTGCGGTCACAACGGGCGACATTAAACGGTTCCCGATGCCAAGGAGCTACGTGGCCTATTTTGGCTTGGCTCCCCGAAACATCATTACCGGACATTCCGGAACGCCAAGCCCCAGCAAGCGCGGCGCTCTGAAGCCAGTGAGCAGCAGAGGCCAGGGAAAAGTTTCCCGCCGCGGCGACAGAGTAGCCCGATCTTTCATCATCCAAGGCGCAGCTACGATCTACATGCTGTACTGCAAGGACATGCTGCCGGAATGTCAGTTGCGGCGGTGGCTTCACGAACAAATCAAGCGTGGAAAGCCGTACGGCAAAATCATCGTTTCACTTGCAGCCAAACTGCTGCGGATTGTTTGGGCTTTGCTCACCTACGGGGAAAAATTCGACAGTCACAAAGCGGGCGTACCACGCTCGGTGCTTGCGGCTATGGAAAAGCCCCTTAAGCACGACGTTGCGGCTGAATCTGCCGCGTAGAGGAAGATGACCTCCAGGCTTAATCGTCACGAATGAGAACCCTTTGAAAAGGCTTATCCCACAGCCATTCCGTCCTGATTGCAGCAATTTGCATACGCCCTTATTTGGCACGGATAAGACTTCTGAAGTTCATTCTGGCCAGAATGCGCAGACACCGCATTCATGAAACAGGTCTAAGAGATTAGTGGAGCGGCCCTCTCGTTCAGTCGATGGCATGCCTGGAAATGAAACCTCCGCTTGGTAATTCGCTATGTGGTGCATCTGACAATATTTTTCGTCCGATAGATGGTAGCTAGGCGG
>NZ_QNRV01000071.1 GCF_003315195.1 Sutterella wadsworthensis
CAGCAGGTCGAACGCATGCGTGAAATGCTTAACCGCTTCGAGAAGCCGATCGACAAAGCACTCCTCCTCGACAGCATCCGCAACACGAATGAAGATCTGTTCTTCCAGCTGCTGACGCGATACACCGCCGAATACATGCCGGTCGTCTACACCCCGACGGTCGGCGAATACTGCCAGCGTTTCAGCCATATCTTCCGCTATCCGCGCGGCCTTTTTGTTTCGCTCGAACACCTCGGCCACGTGCGCGAAGTGATTGAACGCGCCCCGAACAAAGAGGTCGACGTGATCGTCGTCACGGACGGCGAACGCATTCTGGGTCTGGGCGACCAGGGACTTAACGGCATGGGCATTCCCTGCGGCAAGCTCGCGCTCTATACCGCCTGCGCCGGCATTGCTCCGGAAAAGACGCTGCCGGTCGTGCTCGACGTCGGCACGAACCGCGAAGAATATCTGAACGATCCGCTGTACCTTGGTCTGCGCCAGAAGCGTTGCCGCGGTCCTGAATATCGTCAGCTCGTTGACGAATTCATCGCCGAAGCCCGCCGCCGCTGGCCCAACGTCCTCATCCAGTTCGAAGACTTCGGCAATGCCAACGCCTTCAAGCTGCTTTCGGACTATCAGGAAAAGATCCTTTGCTTCAATGACGACATTCAGGGTACGGCCTCGGTGGTCGTCTCGGGCATGTACAGTGCCGTGCGCGTCAAGGGCGAAAAGATGGCCGATCAGAAGTTCCTCTTCTTCGGCGCCGGCGAGGCTGCCTGCGGCATCGCCAATCTGCTTGCCGATGCGCTGA
Source organism: Sutterella wadsworthensis (assembly GCF_003315195.1). Lineage (GTDB taxonomy): Bacteria > Pseudomonadota > Gammaproteobacteria > Burkholderiales > Burkholderiaceae_F > Sutterella > Sutterella wadsworthensis. The sequence continues at coordinate 794 of NZ_QNRV01000071.1, forward strand.
TCGACGACGGTCTCTCGCGTGAGGATGCCCTGGCACACTGCTACCTCTTTGACTCGAAGGGTCTCGTCACGAAGGCTCGTACGGATCTGGCCGCGCATAAGCAGCCGTTTGCCGTCGATGCGCCGGATACGGCGAGCTTCCTCGAAGCGGTCAAGACCTTGAAGCCGACTGCCATCATCGGCGTGGCCGGCCAGCCGCAGACCTTTACGAAGGAAGTTCTCGAAGAAATGGCCAAGCTCAACGAGCGTCCGATCATCTTCGCGCTTTCGAATCCGACTTCCAAGGCCGAATGCACGGCCGAACAGGCCTACACGGCAACGAAGGGCAAGGCGCTCTTTGCCTCCGGGTCGCCCTTCGATCCGGTCGAATACGAAGGCAAGACGTTTGTGCCTCGTCAGGGCAACAACAGCTACGTATTCCCGGCGCTCGGTCTCGGCGCGGTGTTCAGCCGCTCGAAGTGGATGCCCGACGGGATGTTCCTCGTGGCAGCCAAGGTGCTCGCAACGCTCGTCTCGGACGCTGACCTGGCCCAGGGTTCGCTCTATCCGGCGCTTTCGGACATCCGTCCGGTGTCGGTGAAGATCGGCGCTGCGGTTGCCGCCTACGCCTACGAGCACGGTCTTGCTCAGAATGAACGTCCGGCTGATCTTGAAAAGGCTGTCGACGAATTCATGTATCGTCCGTAAT
>NZ_QNRV01000072.1 GCF_003315195.1 Sutterella wadsworthensis
CCAGCAGTTTGATTCTTAAACTGCTGGAAGCTCTGTTCGACAATGTTGCGGGCCCGATAAATGCTCAGAGCGATAAAAGGATCCTGGACGACGTTCGTGCGGATCACAAAGTTGCCCATGTAGCGGCACGCATCTGCCACTGCCGCGGCATTGCGCATCCAGTGCTGAGGCTCCTTTTTGACCAGGTACCGATGCATTTCTCTGAGCTGCTCCGAATCCACTTTTTTCCCTTGGTTGAGACGGTCAATCGTTTCATCGAGATTCTTTAGAAAGACTCGTTTCTGCTCGGCCCGCAGACACCCGTCCTGATACAAATGCAGTGTGTTGTGAATGTGCTGGCGTCCGGCTGCACCGTCTTCCTGCCACATTTCTGTCGTGGTGTACGCCGCCACTTCTAAGCGGCCATCGGTAAAAGCAGGATCGTCAAGGGAAACGCGGTGCTGATCAAAGAGCCGCCGAACAGAGTCTTCAGCTCGAGTTACACCTTGGACGAATTTCAGTTCCAGGTTGATGAGTTTTTGCATGTTCATCAAGCTGTGATAACCGCGATCCGTCACCAGCACGGTGTTGGAGAGATCAAATTGATGGTCGATCATGCGCTGCACAATAGCCAGATAGAGCTGCTTATCGTTAGTCGAGCCTTCGCTTTCGTAGGCATAGCAGACATCTCCCGTCTCGTAATCCACCCCTAAAGACAGATTCACTTGCCGCAGATGAGGATCCTGTCGGGCATGGCCATAGGCAGCCGAGGCGATGGTCTCTGAGTAAGTGCTGATGCTGGTGGAATCCAAAGCCAAAAACTGCGGGATATCGGCAGCTGAGACCTTTTGTCGTGCTTTTAGCAGACGGTCGTGTCGACGTTTGAAGTACCGGTCCATCAGGCTCTGATCAACCACCGCGAGCTGCTCACTAATGCGCTGGCTCGATAAAGGCTGGGCTTGCGGCAGCCAGACCAAAGCCAGCCAATCCGCGTAATTCATCATGCCGCTGTCTTCCCCGCAGAGGCGATAGATGGCAAAGCGAAGCAGTTCCGTACCCGTATCTTCGCCAAAAGTCTCCTGTAAGTCCTCGAGCAAGCCATGGTCCACAGCGAATTGCCAGGCTGCCCAAGTCAACCCCAGTTCGACATCTTCCCCGCGCCAAGACGGCTGCGGTTCGTTGTCCGTATCCGGCTGCTCGAACGGCTCTTGTTCAATGAGCTGATTATTGTCGTAAAGCCAAAACTTGCCGGCGTATTCCGGGTTATTCGTGAGGAATTTGCGCCCGAGATGGACCTGCCCAGTTTGCGGATCCAAACGCCCGACATGGCATCGTTTCTCAATGCGTGACTGTTTCTTTTCCGGATCCCAGCGATTGCGATA
>NZ_QNRV01000073.1 GCF_003315195.1 Sutterella wadsworthensis
TGAATCTGCTTCAAGATCGTGAAAAGACAATCGATGGAGTTATTGGGGATTTTGCGATTGCCTTGCTCACGGTCGTGGGCTCCCTTAATGGCCATCATGCGCAGTGAGGTGGCTAGCGTGCACACCAGCAATTTGCCCCAGTAAGCCGTATCCGTACACCGCAGTCGATTCCCATCGACCCAGTTTTTAAATTGATTGAAATCCTGCTCAACTTGGCCGCGCAGCCGATAGATGCTTAAGGCTTTAAACGGATTGGCTTCCGCATTGGTTCGGATCGCAAAACGGCCGGCATAGCGTAAGGCGGCCTCAATGGCGTTGTCATCACGATCCCAATAACGGCGTCCTTGCGCCGTGGTTCTTTCACAAACGAAACGCTTATAAGTCAGCCATTTTTCTGGCGGTACTTGTTTGTTCGCGTTTTTCAGATCCAGCACCTGCTGCACTTGTAAGCGAAGCTCTTCCATCTCAGCTTCATCGGCTTTAGGAAAGCGGTAAAGATGTAAATGCAGCGTCTTGTTGAGTGATCCATAGTCGGTGTATTGCTTCCAGGCTTCTGTGGTGGAATGGGCGTACACGCGTTCGCCAGTGTCGTAAAAGCGCTGGTTATGCAGCGAGGCGTCATATCGGTCAAAGCTGCGCTTCACGATGTCCTCGCTGAGGCGAATACCCTGTATGAACTTCACTTCCAGATCAATCTGCTTTTGGATGTTGATTAGGCTTTGATACCCGCGATCCGTCACCAAAATCACTTTCGAGAAATCAAAACCGGCATCCTTCATGCGATAAACAATTTCTCCAAAGGCTGTGACATCAGGGATTGAGCCTTCATAGGCATGGGCGAAGACAATGTCCCCAGAGTCTTGGTCGCAAACAAAAGTGAAATTGAGTACCGGCAATTCCGGATCACGTTTGGCATGGCCGTAGGCGACATCCGCGATGGTGGCCGAATATGACGAAATCGTTGTGTTGTCCAACGCATAGTGCACGCAGTCTGCGCCGGACATCCTTTCGATCTTGCTTTGATGCCGCAGATGGAAATAGCGCGCAAAGTCCTTGGGCGTAACTCGGCTCAATACTTCGCTGATGCGCTGGCTCTTCAGAGCAGGACCATGCGGCAAATACACACTGGCCCGCCAATCCTCCATGGCAGCCATGGAGTTGCCGCC
>NZ_QNRV01000074.1 GCF_003315195.1 Sutterella wadsworthensis
AGTAGGCCGTTCACTCTCGCGTAAGTCGGTGGCCGAAGGCGAACAGCAGGGATCTCAGGTGAGTACCTCGCCGCCGAGGAGAAAGGACCGGAAGTCCCGACTCTGAGGGAGGCGCAAATGGGCAGAGACCAAAGCGGCGAATGAAAGGCGGACGAAAGCAAGGAGGAAATATTCAGTGATCACACTGGATCAGGTGCTCTCAGGGAGAAACATCCTGCGAGCCATCAAACAGGTGGTTTCCAATAAGGGGGCTCCGGGCATTGACGGCATGACTGTCGACCAATACGAAGCTCACCATCGGAGACACTGGCGGAGCATTGCCGAACACATCAGGGCGGGAAGCTATATTCCGGCTCCGGTGCGTCGCGTGGATATTCCCAAGCCGAACGGAGGAACGAGAATGCTCGGCATTCCGACGGTGCAGGACCGCGTGATACAGCAGGCAATAGCTCAGATACTTGTCGAAGCTTATGACCCCCACTTCTCGAACTCAAGTTACGGGTTCCGCCCTGGCCGAAGCGCCCTCGAAGCGATCGAACAGGCCTCTCGGTACATCAAGGAGGGAAAGAACTGGGTGGTGGAGATGGACTTGGAAAAGTTCTTCGACACCGTGAACCACGACCGCTTAATGGCGCGCCTAACTAAACGGATCAAGGACAAGGCCCTGCTGAAGCTAATTGGGCGTTATTTACGCAATGGCATCATGCAGAACGGTCTTGTCTCGCCCCGAGAGGAAGGTACGCCGCAAGGCTCAAACCTTAGCCCGATTCTGTCGCTGATCGTCCTCGACGAGCTCGACAAACACTTGGAGGGCCGAGGGTTGAGTTTCTGCAGATATGCTGACGACTGCAACCTGTTTGTCAGCTCTCGGCAGGCCGGGGAACGTGTACTGGAAAAGACGATTAAGTTCATAGAGGGAACGCTCAAACTGCGGGTGAATCGCAGTAAGAGCGGCCTCTTTCGTCCTTCGAAGTCCAAATTTCTCGGATATACGTTCGTGGGAACGTCAGGGGCGCCGCGTGTCGCTAAGGCGAGCTTTGCACGACTT
>NZ_QNRV01000075.1 GCF_003315195.1 Sutterella wadsworthensis
TCACGCAGCGCGCTCAGGGCGTCAACGTGTGGGTCGACGTCAACGGCGGCCGCTTCGAAGGCAAGAAGGTCATGGACGGTGCGGGCTACTCGTCCGACATCTATGCCGGCACCCTCGGCGCCGACTACCAGTTCGCCAACGGCGCCGTGCTCGGCGCTGCGCTGACGATCGGCACGGCCGACACCGACAGCGAAGGCACCACTGCCAAGACCTCGATGGATTCCGACCTCGTCGGCTTCTCCGTCTACGGTTCGAAGACGTTTGCGGACATCTGGAACGTCGCCGGCGATATCGGCTACCTCCAGGCCTCCAACGACGTCACGGAATCGGGCTACGGCTTCGGCGACTTCTCTGAAGACGTCAATGCCTTCACGCTCGGCGTGCGCGGTGAAGTGCTCACCAAGGCCGGTTCGGTCAACATCGTTCCGCACTTGGGTCTGCGCTACACGCGTCTTTCCACCGACGGCTTCACGGCCGGCTTCAACACCGAAATCGACGATCAGAACATCTTCCAGATGCCTGTCGGCGTGACGGTCTCGGCCGACTTCGAAACCAGCGGCTGGACGATTGCTCCGAAGTTCGACCTCTCGGTCGTTCCGACCTTCGGCGACAAGGACGCTGATCTCAAGCTCGGCATCACCGGTGTCTCGGCTTCGGACGATCTCTCCGTGCGCGTCATCGACTCCAACCCGGTTCAGGCCACGCTCGGCGTCAGCGCGACGAACGGTGCCTGGGGCTTCGGCCTCAACTACAAGCTGGGTGTGGGCTCCGACGACCGCATGAACAACTCGTTCAACGCCAACGTCCGCTACGCCTTCTAAAAGGCTTGTACCGCGGTTCTGATCGGGCGGTCCGGAGACCGCCCGTCAGGATGCGCGCAGCGCTCCCGGGCTTCCTTCCCGTCGTGCTCCAAGGGCGGCGGGAAGCCCTCTCGGAGCGCATCCACAGGCCTTCCGGGAGTGATCCCTGAAGGAGCCTCGCAAAGAGGCAATTGGAACCCGTCTCTCGCAGCAGTGCGCGGGACGGGTTTCTTTTTG